>CAZCLA010000098.1:0-1662 GCA_964499285.1 uncultured Melioribacteraceae bacterium | reverse complement strand
GAGGACGGATAGGACAATAATAACAGTTGACGGCATTATGACTGCTTTGAGGCGTCTTTGGCGTCTTTATAATAACCGGAGTAGAAAATGATGCGATTATGAAGCAATAATGATGCAAATGATGCGATTATGATTCCATTGTGAGCCGATTGAGGCGATTAGTTTAACCGCCAAATAACGGACATAATCGACATTTATCGGTCAAATGGCGGCCAATTCGGTCTATTTTAGTTATGATTTTGGGCTTTAATATGCAATTATTATGCAATAGATGTGCAATTTGTGCAAAGGAATTTTTTCGCCAAATAATCGCCAAGAACGCCAAGTAATCGCCAACTAATCCCCAACTTCCTTTAGTATGTAGTGAGTACTTCTACCGCTACCTTTGGAAGTGAGTAAATTTTTATCTACAAGATCGCTTAGATCAATTCTCGCACCTTCATCGGAAAGGTTAGTTAGATTTCGATATTCTTTATTCGAAATCTTTCCGTGTTCTTTTACGAAAAGTACTGCTTTTATTTGGCGGTCATTCAAGCCGATTTTTTTTAGGTGTTCTTCAGTTAGGATATCTTTGAATATTGTAACTTGAAAACCACCGGCGGATGCTTTCATTTCAGGTTCGGGGAGTTCGGCTTCTTTGCAGGAGTTAATTATTTTTAGGGTTCCTCGTCCCCAGGCATCTATGTAACCGCCTAAGAAACATACGACTGCGATTATAGGATTACGTGGACGTGATGGATGTTCTTGTTTTAATGCTTCAAAGGTTAATCCTTCCGGCAAGGTTCCTACATTCCATATACTGATTTTATCATCATATACTCTTAGCTGAATTGTAGCTCCGGAATAGTTTTTATGTACAAGTGCATTTAATAACATTTCGCGTAATGCCGCAATAGGATATTCTCCTTTTTCAATTCTTTGCATTCCTTCGAAGTCAATTTTTTGGGTAAGGAATTTTCTATTGAGTTGTAAAAGTGTTTCGTCCAATGTGTAAAGTAGATTTCCTTCAATAACTTCTTGGAATTTCAAATCGGTATCGTCTTTACCGAAGCGACCTATTTTAATTGAAATGTTGGGATAGAAACGACCGGGATCTTTACCGAAAAGAATAATTGCTGCGCGCTTTAGCTTATTATCATCAGCGAGTCTAAGTTTTTGTAAAAGTTGAATTTTTGTGAGACCTTTTGAATCAGGAAGCCTACCGGATTTTTCTGCTGCTTTCAGAAAATTAGAAATACTGTTCTCGTCAATATCATTTAATGAAGCTCTGTCTTCAATTATATCATCCCAAGTTTGACCGGATTTTTTGAGAAGGAAATCATTTAGAGAGTTGCCGGTTAGTTCTGTTGTTGTACTTCCACTTCTTATATAATATCTGCCTCTTAATGAAATTGCTACAGAGTATGAAGGAACAACGATTTCAATAAAATGTTTTTCATCATCTGTCAATAAATTAACTTCCGCAGTGATTCCGAGATGATTTTTGATTTTATTAGGTAAGTCATCCATTAATTTTTTGTATTCTGGAGTACCAACGGTTATTCCTTTATCATCTTTACCGATGTAAAGCTTACCGCCTTGTGAGTTAGCAAAAGCACAGATTGTTTTTAAGTGGTCTTCGTGCCAGCTGGTTTTGTATTCTATGTTGTGTTGTTCAGGCAT
>CAZCLA010000097.1:0-1782 GCA_964499285.1 uncultured Melioribacteraceae bacterium | reverse complement strand
TCCTAAAACGAAGTTCTTGTCTCAATCGAATGAACGTGCTGAAATTTTCTTATTTAAATCAGTGAATATCAAAATAGATCAGCGTTATCTGTGTTCTATTAAATTCATCTGGGTAAGATAATGTCCAAATTAGCGAACAAGTTTAATCTTCTTATTAACTTTACTAACTATGTTTACCACTTTCTAATTTGCGCAAACAAAGTTAATATCGTACTTTCAAAAATCATTTTTCGTTAATTGGAAAAAATATGTACTTACAGCGCCATGGTGAAAGTGAAGCTAATGCAAAACATATTTTTGCATGCCGCACTTATAATCCGCCAATAACAGAAAACGGAAAAATTCAGATTCTTTCGCAAATTGAGTATTACAGTAAATTAAATCTTACTCAAATTATCTCAAGTCCCTCAAAACGTGCGATTCAAACCTCTGAGATAATTGCGGAAAGGTTGTCTATTCCAATCTCAATCGACGAAACATTGCTGGAGGTTGATCTTGGAAACCTTGACGGGAAACCGGAAAGCGAAAACGGAAATCTTCAATTATACCACAACACGTTGGGAAATTGGTTTTTCGGAGACCGGTCGAAAAGCTTCCCTGAAGGCGAAAATTACAATGACGTAATTAAAAGAGCAGAAACTATATATCAAAAATATTCAAAAACTAAGAACTTGCTTCTTGTCGGCCATGCCACCTTTTTTGCATGTTTAATCGGAATGAAAAAAGCACCGAAGAATGTTCTTGATAATTTTCTTCCGCGGGGAGGAAGGGCAAGACTTGAGAACGGCAATTGGATCATTCATGGAAAGGAGAAATAAAATGCCAATTAAAATAAATACTTCGTCGGTTATTGAAGCTGCCGGCAGCAAACCCAAAATAATCAGAGAGTATATCGGAAATGTTAATTCCGGGAGTTCTGAAATCAGTATCGCAAGGATGAAAAGTCCGGCAGGATGGATTGAGCCCGGGCAGCGCCCGGAATTTGATGAATATACGCTGGTTCTTGCAGGCGAACTTCACGTAAAAACCGAAAAATCGGGGACAATAATTGTTGAAGAAGGTGAAGCTGTTATCACCAAAAAAGGAGAATGGATCCAATATTTTACTCCCGGGGATGAAGGAGCCGACTACATCTCGGTTTGCCTTCCTGCATTTTCACCCAAACTTGTGCATAGGGACGAGTAGGAGGGATTTCTTAGACAATCATTTGATATTCGGCAAATAATTAGGAACATTTTCATTCGATTTTTGTCTATAATTAATAACCGCAACAACGGGAGAAGGGTTATGGACAATAAGATCAACTACCTTGATGAAATTGCCGCTAATATGAAAAAATGGGATGACGACTTCATTGTAGTTGAGGGGCAGGCAATTAATGCCGCAAATGTTATTCCTTATGACTTGCTAAACGAACTTCAGGATTTGAAGGCAAAAAAATCAAGTTTAGAAATCATGTATGAAAGATTTAGAAGCTCAAAGGAGGATGCACAAAAAATTCCGCTTAGCGATCTGAAAGAAAACTTCAACAGCATCAGAGCTGCTCTTGAAAAAACAAGACACGAAGTTATGATGCATCCGTAATAATATTATGATTTCTAAAAATTTATCTGGGTTCTAAATGCCGTCAAAAAATAGTTGTCCGCTTGTCCGAAAGCATTATTTAAGATTTGAATATGAGGGGATAAGTAAATCCAATCATTCAATTGAAATCTTAGAAATGCTTCAAGAATATTCTCGTTCTTTAATGAACCGTCGAAGGGTTCGTTGATTCCGTAAGCC
>CAZCLA010000096.1:0-2049 GCA_964499285.1 uncultured Melioribacteraceae bacterium | reverse complement strand
ATACCCACATAAAGCACTGGTTGATCGCTATGTAGGCATAATTATCGTTGACGTTCACTTTCCTGATATCATCATCACCTCTTGCTGCCAAGAATAGTAGAACAATAAAAGGCAAAAGACAAAAGGTAAGAATGGTAAGTCTTTTACTCATATACCTCTCCTATTTTTATTTTCAAAAATTCTCTCCCGTGTGGATATCATAATGCAATAATTGAATTTCAAATTAAATGCATTAAAAGAGTAGTACTTGTTTTTTGCACTTATTTTCATTTATAAAAGGAGGGTAAGAGATGAAGATAAAATAAGATTAGTATACTTTAGCTCATAGCTTAGATTTACAAGTTAACTTAATCGATTCCGAACTCGGAACGATTAGAACTCAAATTCAATTCTTATATTGAAGAAGCGTTGACTTAATACTCTTGGAATTCTGACAGGGGCATTAAATTCTTCCAACACTTCAACCCAGTCATAACTACCGTAATTTAGATGATCAAACACATTTAGAACTTCCGCAACAAATAGAAGTTTATAATCTTGAAAAATATCAAACGATGCTGATAGCCCCATATCCACTCTGAAATAGAGGAAATACTCTGCAGGATTATTAATAGCAACATCAATGTAAGAATCACCAGTAACCGGATCGGTAACAGCAACTCTGTTATAATAGAGCTGTCCGCTTCCGAATAAAAATCTTATGTGCGACTGCCAATTAGGATGTTTCTTAAACTTATCCTGAAGAAAGATTTGAATCGTATGTGTTTGATCCAACAGACGTCTTTGATAATTTGTTGAACCTTTATCTCTTTCTTTTGAATCAAGATAGCTGTAACCAATGATGCTTCTCATATCATCAACCAGCTCGGCATCAATCTGCAAATCCAATCCGTATGCATATCCTTCGCGTGTATTACCGTTAAGATAAACCATCTTAAGTTCGTCAAAGTAAAATGGAATAAGATTGTCGAGATCTTTATAATAAACTTCTGCTGCAAATTTGAAATCTTCACGAAAGAGATGTTCTATTCCCAGAGTGTAGTGGATTGCTCTTTGAGATTTTAGTTGTCCGATGTTTGGATTTTTCAGTTCATTTATAAACGGAGGTTGATAATAGTAACCCCAACCGAGATTGAATGTAGTTAGCGGTGTTGGTTCATATATGAGATTTAACCGCGGCGAAAAAAGATTCTCATTTGAATAGTTATAATGAAGATATCGCAATCCTGCTGCTGCTTTTAACTCTGGGGTTATTTTAATTTCATCTTCAATGAAAACACTTAGACTGTTCAATTTAATAGTTTGGTCTGCATATTTTTCAAAAGGTGTTTGCAGCAAAGTCGAATCACCAAGTTCATAAAATTTTTCGTTGACTCTGTTATTTAGATCCACTATTCTATACTCAGCACCGGCACTCAAAATATGATTACCAATCTCCGATTCCAATCCAAGCGAAAATCTGTAGGATGAAAGATCGAGTCTGTTATCAACAATTTCGTCTCTTGCCTTAACGTATTCATAAACAGGATTGCTTTGATGCGGATTTTCGTTATAAAAAATATTACCCGAAATATTTTTCTTTTCGATTTCATCCGTTGAATAATATGCCGCGGATATAAACAACTTAGTATTTTCAAAAATTTTATTAATACTTTTTATACCGATAAGTGACGTAACGTATTTATATTCATTTCTGCCAGTATAATCAATTTTTAGTTCTCTGTAATCTCCTCGTGAAAATCCACCGAAATTACCAGTCCAGGATTCCGGTTCAAAGAAGAATTTATTTTCGGCAAGTAAACCCAACAGTTCTATTCTATTTTCGCCAAAAGAATAATTTCCGGAAAATTGTATATCGGAAAACGAAGGCGAGTAATCACCTGTTGTCTGTAATTGTTTAAGAAAGGCATCGGGGTAGGAGTATCTTCCTGCGAGGCTCCAGTGAAAATTGTTTATTCTGTTATTCAACAATATTCCCGCGTTTAAAAGATCTGCATAAAAACTACCATTGATTGTTCTGTTGAATTGATCTGCATATTTAACTTCAAG
>CAZCLA010000095.1:0-2165 GCA_964499285.1 uncultured Melioribacteraceae bacterium | reverse complement strand
TCATTAAATCACAATAATCAAATAAATCATAGTTTGGACAATTAATCAGTGAAGTAGTGACGGGCAAAATAAAAGTAATTTGATATATGCAAATATTTCGCAATACCTCATTATATAACTTGCTAAATATATTTTTATTAGCCATATTTGAAAAGTATTTACAAATAATGGTGATATAATGATTTTAGAAATTCGCATAGCTAATTTCTTCTCTATAAAGGAAGAGATAATTCTTGACTTGAGAGCTGCAAATATTCAATCGAAACAAGCAAAAGAATTATCGGATAATATCTTCAAATATGATAAAATTAACGTACTCAAATCCCTTGCACTCTATGGTGCAAATGCTTCGGGCAAATCAAATATTATCAAGGCAATCCGTTTTTGTGCATTAATGGTTTTAAATTCACATACGCATAATGAGGACGCCATTTTCAACTTTATTCCATTCAAATTTGATAGTTATTCCAAAAAACCAAGTTCATTTTTTATACGTTTTGTTTACAATAAGATTGAGTACGAATACTCATTTGAACTGACACGCACGGAGATTCTCAAAGAAGCGCTTCACTTTTACCCCAAGGGAAGAATCGCTAAAGTATTCGAAAGGGATGAAAAAGCCGGAAAGACTAAGCAAGAGAAGTACTCATTTGGCAGCTACATTAACCGCCCTTTAGATGTTGCTGAAAGTACTTCAACCAAAACTCTGTTTATCTCGCGTGCCAGCCAGATGGATAGAGTAATTCCAAAAGATATTTTTACATTTTTTGATCGGCATTTTATTCTAGATATTCTGCTTCCGAACGATTTGAGAATTGAGTATTACTTTAAAAACTATAAAAAAGAAATATTAACTGCGTTGCAAATTGCTGATAGTGATATTGTTGATTTATTAATAAAGAAAGATATCGTCCCGGTTACACGTGTAGATTTCAAAAGAGATGGTAAAACGAAACAAATGTCTTCTAGTGTGAGTGAAAATCTTGAAGAAAAAGTATTCATATCAAGTTTTCACAAAAAAAATCCGAAAGAACCTTTCGATTTTTTTATTGAGGAATCAGCCGGTACAAAAAAATTATTGCTATCTCTTTTAACGATATTAGATGTAACGAAGAAGAACAAAACATTAATTATTGACGAACTTGAAAATAATCTTCACCCTCAAATTGTTGAGTTTATCTTGAAATTATTTCATAAAAGTAACTCGGCTCAAATAATTTATGCAACCCATAATACTAATTTACTCGACCTTAAGAAGCTTAGAAAAGATCAGATTAATTTCTGCAATAAAAAAGAAGATGCTTCCACAGAGCTATACTCTTTATATGACTACAGTGATTTCCGTGATACAATGGATGTTGAAAAAGCTTATCTTCAAGGAAGATTTGATGCCATTCCTTTTATGGATGACTCCGAAGAAAACATTGAACGGCTGATTAATGAGTAGAAAAAGAAAGCAAAATCCGAAGAGAAAAATTAATCCTGTTTACTTCGTTTTTTGCGAAGGAGAATCTGAAGAAGCATATTCTACATTTTTGCGTCAAAATTATCGCGTACCTATTCAAATTAAAACAAAAGTAACCGGACAAAATATTTCCGATAAATTTATTAAGAATCACGTTAATGAAATTAGAAGAGGTACTTCTTCCCCATTAGATAAGACTTATTTGATGTACGATCTCGATTCGGAAGAATTCAAAGATCGTTTATTAAGTATAACAAGTGGAATCATTTTAGCATCAAATCCGAATATTGAATTATGGTTTTTGCTTCATTACAGACAGCAGAAAGCACATATCGATTCGAGTAATTGTATTCGTGTCTTGAAGGGGTTGAATAAATCTTATGAAAAGGGAAAGCTCAATAGCGAATTGGAAGAAAAACTGACTAATCAAGTTTCAACGGCAGTTAAGAGAGCTAAAGAATTGACTGAATTCAAGAATCCTTCTTCTAGTATTTATAAATTTCTTGAAGAGCTTATGTCCATAAAAAATAAAAAAATGAAGTGAGGTTTATGAATTCCGGTATTATTAATGAATCGACTTTCGAATCCGCTATTATTGACCACCTAACCTCAAATGGTTGGTTTGAGGGCAGCGCTGCAGATTTTAGCAACGAAATTGCTTTGGACAAAAAAGCAATTTTGGAATTTATTCAGACTTCTC
>CAZCLA010000094.1:0-2240 GCA_964499285.1 uncultured Melioribacteraceae bacterium | reverse complement strand
GGAAGTATATTTTTCCAAGTCATTGTTTAACCTCAGCAAATTTCTGTAAAGCTTTGGGAGCGAACGCACCGAAGATAAATAGAGAAACGAGAGTAACAGATTCGGGAGTGATACGATCTAAGAATAGCAGCAGACCGGAAATAATGAGTGAAGCGAATAAAGCGATGAACGACATTAAGCGCATAGAAGATTTATTCCCATTGTCGTCCGACAAATATTTTTTATCGGAGTGATTTGATTCTGTATGTTTACATTCGAGAGTTATTTTATTCATAACAAATTAAAATTATGTAGAAAAAAATCTGTCCGGTTGGTCGGACCGGACAGATTCGGAGTAACTATGAAGAACGGAACACAACTATAATGGGGTAACTTTTAGCGAAATATGAAAAGGTGTAGTATTAGTTACTGGAGTCGAACCCGCATCGGTATCCATAAGAACTGTTTTAATACGAATAACACTTGCGCTGGATAGAGCAAACATTGGAATTATACCTTTATTGTCCATATCATTAAAAGGAGTTATTACAAGCGATGTATTCTTGGCATTGAACAGATCGTGGTCAAGAGTAAGGACGAAATGAGAATATATGTCAGTCCAAGAACTAGACTCTTGAGTCCAAGCAACGCCGCCGATTGTATTGGAAAGAACAGTTATGTACAATGTTCCTAATACGTTCTCGACATAGGCTTCGTAATAGAAATAAAAATCATTTATTCGAGAGTCGGCGTGTTCCAAGTTAAAAGGTGTTTTATTTGCTGAAGTATTAAGGATAAGCGGGAAGCCTTGAATAGAGCAATTGACTTCTAAGTTATTATCCCCGAAAGTACCATCAGAATTTGAAGAAGTAAAAACGACATCGGGGAAACAGAAAAGATTAACATTGTCTTTAAGAATAATGCACTGATCGCCAACATCGTAAGTGCCGGGATAAAAAAGAATTAGATCACCGGGAGAAGCTGCTGCAAGTGCATCAATTGGAGATGAGAAATCACACTTTTGCGGACCGACAGTTATAATATTAGAAGGACGGGGGAGCATTTCTTTGAAAGAACTAAAACCATCGCCTTGCAAGGTTGGGGTAATTTTACGCATTACAAAACCTCATAAATATATTTATAGACTAGAGATATAATCCCGTTAAATAATTAGTGAAGCATTTAACGGGATAAAATTATTTCAACAAAACACGAATCACTTCATCTGCTCCGGTTGCTTGGTCGAGAGCATAACCATTAGAAACTCCGGCATCAAGCGGAACAGCTTTGCCGTTCGCGTCCGACTCGACTTGATCACCAACGGAAACAGCATCGCCGGAAGTAACAAGAGCGATACCAACAGCGAGGAGCGGGAGCTGCTCGTCTTGCGGAGTTTCTGCATTTGAAACGCCGAGAGCTTTAACAGCTGAAGATAAAACAGCACCGTCAAAGCCTACAAAGAGATAAGGCAAAGTATCGGCTTGAGCGGTAACAGAAGTAATTAAAACTGGTTGTTCGGTTTTCATTTTTTATTTCCTCGAATTATTTCTTGAACGTGATTTTCGTTTAGGTTTCGGAGTTGAAACTTCCTCTTGTTCAATCTCCGGGGAAAGAGATTTTTCTTCTTCAAGGGCAACTTTATCTTCCTTAACCGGTATCAGAATATCGGGGAACCTTTCAACTTCGCTTTGGGGAAGATCAATAGTTGAGTTTTCATAGTAAACTTTACCTTGATAGCGGAAGTTTGATTTATGGATTTTGACTAGCATTTATATAACTCCAAGTTTTTGATTAACAAATAATTTGGTTATGCCGGAGATATGATCATTAATTATATAATGGCTAATGTAATGTACTTTTCTCCCCGTAAGCGGGATCTTTGACTTGATAGAAATGAATCCCCTCAGATAAAAGGGTGTAGATACATTATTGCACTGTTCTTTTGTCTTAAAACAAAAGAACCAATGCCAAAGGCATGCTAAGGCAAAATTCAAGGCTGACAAAATATTCCTAAAATTGTTGTTCATCGCTACAGAAAAATAACTTACCCCGACAGAAAAACGTCGGACCTCAAACAGATTTTTCTGCTTAACGCTCTGCACTGCCAATTTCTTAACGGAATATTTTGTAGGCCGGGTTGTCTGCATAATTGTTAATAGGTTATTCATTCGTGTCGTTTATTAAATAACCGGCTTCTGCACCGAGAATTTTGACATCGAAATTATCTGTAGTTCTGACGATCTCGACTTTTCCGGATTCAT
>CAZCLA010000093.1:0-2369 GCA_964499285.1 uncultured Melioribacteraceae bacterium | reverse complement strand
ATACAACCAGAGTTGCAAACACTTCTCCAACTGCGGCAAGCAGCGCAGCGGATCTAAACGGAAACGCACTTCTTTTTGCCTGCAATAGTTTGTTGTCCCGACTTAAAAAGCACGCAGCCGAATTACTAAAGTCAGAAGATGAAAATAGTATTGCAATATTTGACGGAAAAATATTATACAATGGAAAAGTAACTGAACTCGATTGGTACAAATTAATACGATCAGCAAATCAACATAGAATTAGTTTAAGCGCACAAGCATTTTATGCAACGCCTGACATTCATTTCGACAAAAAGAAAGAACAAGGTCACCCGTTTGCTTATCACGTTTATGGAACAGCAATAACCGAAGTAACAGTTGATTGTCTGCGCGGCACATATGAAATAGATTCCGTTAAAGTTGTTCACGATTACGGCAAAACTCTAAATCACGCAATTGATTTGGGACAGGTTGAAGGTGGTATCGTTCAAGGCATCGGATGGATGACTGTTGAAGAACTTGTGCAGGACAATAAAGGCAGACTTAATTCGAATTCATTATCAACATATAAAGTTCCCGATATTTATTCTGCACCTAAAAAACTTGAAACATATTTTCTAGAAGATTCGGAAAATCCTTACGGACCTTTCAAATCAAAAGCAGTTGGAGAGCCGCCATTGATGTACGGCATCGGAGCTTACTTTGCGATTTCAAATGCTGTTAAAGCTTTCAATCAGAATGTAGAATTAAAATATTCATCTCCAATTACTCACGAAAAAACTTTGATGCAGTTGTATCAAGGAAAAGAAGCATCAAAAGAAAAATCAAAAATTACTTCTACTGAATTAGGATAGGTGACCGTTTGAATGAAAAAAGCTTCTGGCAATTTGCGAGAGATAATATAAAAGAATATGATAAAGTTCTCCTCTTAACCGTAGCTGATTCTTCAAACCATTCTCCCGGCAGACAAGGATTTAAAATGTTGTTGACGCAGAGTGGTTTAACAAAAGGTACTGTCGGCGGTGGAATTATGGAGAAGCAGTTAATCGATTACGGACTTGAACTTCTTTCCGGTAAAGTTGAAAAGCAAATCAAGAGATTACAACATTCACCTAAAACAGATCTTGAAGAGTCCGGCTTAATTTGCGGTGGATTTCAAACAGTTATTTTTTCTATACTATCATCAAATGAAGTTAATGCAATTGATAGAATATTAGAGAATCTTAATAAGCGTGAGAACGGAATACTAAAATTATCATATAACTTATTTGATTATGATTCATCTCAATCTCAAAAAGATGATTGCTTTTTTAATTATGAAAATGACACACAGTATTTATACAAAGAGAATATCGGTTTTACTGATACAGCTTATATAATCGGTGGTGGACACGTTGGTCTTGCGGTTTCACAAATTATGAAGTTCATCGGTTTCTATGTAATTGTGTTCGATCACCGTGAGTATGTTTTTACTATGAATCAAAACACTTATGCAGATGAAAAAATTATAACCGATTATAAAAATGTAAATCAATTTATAAAAGAAGGAAGTAAATCTTACGCAATAATTGTAACACCGATGCATATGGGAGATAAAGATGCGCTCGGCTCTGTGATTAATTTGGATCTAAAATATATCGGTATGATGGGAAGCGCCCGTAAAATTAAAACTGTGTTTAACAATCTTGTGAAAGATGGAGTTGATAAGAAACTTTTTGATAAAGTTCATACACCAATAGGATTGGAAATTGAAGCCGAAACTCCGGAAGAAATCGCAGTAAGTATTGCATCAGAAATAATAAGTATAAAACGGAAAACAGAATAAAAATTATGCAAGATAAATTACACATCTACCCACTTGAAAATGTTTTGAAATGGATGCTGTCCGAAGAAAAAGAAGGAAGGATTTTTGGTTATTACAATGATCTTTTCTTTAAACCGAGCAATAATGATCCGTTCAAAGTAGAAAGATATAATCAGCCTCTTGCCACACCGATTGGAGTTGCAGCCGGTCCGCATACTCAACTTTCTCAAAACATTGTGCTCTCTTGGTTATTTGGAGCTCGTTATATAGAGCTGAAAACAGTTCAAGTGCTTGACGAAATTGAAGTCGCAAAACCTTGTATAGACGTGTATGATGAAGGCTATAACTGCGAATGGTCTCAAGAATTAAAAATTGAAGAGAGTCTCGATCAATATATTGATGCTTGGATATTGCTTCATATACTTTGCGATAAATTTGAGTATGATTTTGAAACGATTTTTAATATAAGCGTTGGCTATGATTTAAAAGGAATCAAAAGTGAAAAAGTGGATTCATTTTTACGCAAGATGAAAGATGCATCGAGTGAAATTGAATATAAAATTGATAAGTTGAAAAAGATCTATCC
>CAZCLA010000092.1:0-2587 GCA_964499285.1 uncultured Melioribacteraceae bacterium | reverse complement strand
AATAGAGGAGAGCCGGCAGCTGCTCGGGATACAACTGCCGGGGAGGGGGGAGAATAATAGTGTAGTTAGGAGTATTTCTCACGTAACTCCTATGAGTCAAAACAAAAAACAACTGTTGGAGGTAATTGATCTGTGATTTTCTATTATCACCTACCTTTTCACATTTTGATATTTTTTTTATACCAAAAGAAAAAGATCACAAGAAATGCGATAGAAATCCCAGATAATAGTAAAATCCAAATCATACTAGATATATGCAGATATCATACCAATTTTATTTGTTCGTTTTTGAAGGAAACTGGCGGTTGGTTATTCGTAGATATAAACTCTTTTTACATTTAGTATAAACTGAGTTTATATTTATGAATTAGTTAGGGTTATCATCATCAAGATAAAATTAATTTATTAGAAGGGTTGCTTCGGAAATATTTGTCGGTTTACCAATAATATTTAATTCAGAATCGAGTAAAAACATTGTCGGGGTCGCATAAATATAATATTCCTGTGCGGCTTTACTTTCCCATCCTTTCAGATCGGAAAGGTTTATCCAATCAAGATTGTTTTCTGAGATAAAATTCAGCCAATCTTCTCGATTCTCATCCAATGATACAGCAACAACTTCAAAACTTTTCGTTTCTTTATAGAGCTTATGAATCTCCGGCAGTAAATCTTTGCAGTGCGGGCACCAGCTTGCGTAAAATATCAACAAGATTTTTCCTGAATTTATATCTGCTAAATTTACTTCATTTCCATTTTCATCCGGCGATAAAATGTTAGGAGCCTTTGAACCAATTGTCAACATTTTACTCTGGTTTATTCTGTTTTGAATTGAGTTTTCTGTCTGCTCGTCAAGACAGAGATCATCTTTTACTACATAGTTTTCAACTATGTAGTCAACAACATTGTCAAAACCGAACTGCTTAAATCCGTCAATCAAATAATCTGCTACGTGTTGATAAACAAAAATATTTACACTTGCTTTGGTTAATAAAGTATCAACTGCTTTCTGAAATTCTTTTTCGAGTAATCCCAAAGGTAATTGAGGATTTCTGAAGTACGTAAGATATTCTATTGCTTTATTTGTAAAGCAATCGGAGTTAATAAGTTCATCATCGTTGAAATCAACATTATCGAGTGAATGTTTTTTGAGATAATCTAATTGTTCTTCCAATGGAAGATCTGTACTGATAACCGGAAGCAGGGATGATTTAACATACCGGGCAATGAATGATTCCGGTTCTTTTTGTGAAGTAACATTTACAAATTGATTGTAATCATACTGCAGTTCATTCAATTTCTGTTTGGTTATTTCATAATAATCATCATTCGGTGGATAACGGGTAAGTATTAATTGAAGGAGTTCAGTTTTTGTTTTATAATTTTGATTAAGCCGAACAAATTGATAATAAATTTTGTTGCTTTCTGAGTTAATTACTTGAATAGATTCTGCGATATTTTCTGCATCCGCAGTAATTTCAATATCGTTACCATCATTAAGAAATGTAATTGATTTATGGTTATCGAATGAGAATCGATAAAATCCGGTTTGCATATTTTGATTTGAGAAAGAGAATTGACCGGGAATTGAAGTCGTGATCGAATCAAGAAAAGTAAGTTTTTCACCGTTTAAGGAAAAAAGAGAAGCTGATTTAGAATTTGTGTTGTTAATACTTAGTACTACACTTTGGGAATAATTTGCATAATTCAAGGAAAGAATAAATACGAACAGAAATAGTGTTTTTTTCATTTGCATAGTCGTTTTATATTTAATAATAGACTTAATTTATAGGGCTCTCCAAAGGATTCCTTCGGAAAAGCCCTAGTGTTTATTGTTTTATCTCTTATCCGTCGGCTGAAGCCAACGGCAATTTCATTTTCTTTACTCATTTTTTTATTACCGTTCACTTCAGTGAACGGTTTAGGGAAATTACAGAAATAAAAGGGCTTTAGCCCCATTTAATCACCTAACATACTTCCAGCCATACTTTTTCATAAATTCTTCTACTTCTTCTGTAAAGCTTTTTGTTCTATGATGTTCTTCTTGATTTTGAATATATTCTCTAACACCTTCAATGTGTGATTCACTTACACCAACTGCCCAGTAATCATCCTGCCAAGAGAATTTTGTTTTTGTTAATTTATTATCATTAATCCATTTTGAGGATTCCCCCTTTATTAGCTGAGAGATTTTGCTGATTGCCTGATCTTTACCAAGTGAAATCAAACAGTGTAAATGGTCCTTATCTCCATCAATTTCTTCAAGCCAAATTTCTTTTTTCTTTGCATTGGTTTTTATGTGGTCTATTACTTTTTCTTTAGTTTCTTTTTTGAAAAAATATGCTTCTCTGTTTTTTGTTGAAAATACAAGGTGAATCCAGATTCTAATCCAGCTCATTTTATTTTAATTTATTATGAATGTTTTATTAGCAAATATAAAAGTGATGGGGCTAAAGCCCAAATGTTTTTGTTTTCTATTTTAGTCCGTTGACTTACCGAAGGCATCCCCTTGGGAAAAGTCAACGGCAATATCATTTTATTTGTTCCTCTTTTTGTTTGCTGTCCACTTTAGACTGTGTAGCATAAGGTC
>CAZCLA010000091.1:0-2716 GCA_964499285.1 uncultured Melioribacteraceae bacterium | reverse complement strand
AGAGTCTGCAGGAACAGATTGCCAAAGAGCAGACTAAAAAGGATAATGTGCTGGCGAGCGGTAGTCTTTCTCGAAGCAATAATGAGTTGATAAAAGAGATTGATAACAAACTCGAAGAACTTCGTAGAAAATTAAACGAAGAAATTTCAAAACGCACTGCCGGACTTCTTGCAAGTTCACCGGAAGAAATAAAATCCCTTACTCAAAAAGTTTTTGAGGAGGAGGTGAAGTATAGAAGTCTTTTAGCTTCCTACAATGAATTGAGTAGAATCGTTAGGGATTATGAATCAAGATTTAATCAGCTTCCGGATCAATCAATTGGTTTGGCTCGACTCCAAAGAGAGCAGACTTCTTTCGAAAAATTGTATCTGCTCATTGAAGAAAAATACCAGGAAGCGATAATTAATGAACGATCACAGCCTGGAGACGTATTTATTGTAGATCGTGGTAGAATTGCTTCTGAACCATCAAGACCAAACAGACCTTTGATAATAGTTGTTGGGTTAATTCTTGGACTTGGAATGGGCTTCGGATATGCGTTTGTAAGAAACTATTTTGACAACACTATTAAAACTCCGGACGACATTCAAAAACGCAATTTTAATGTGCTGGCTTGGATTCCTCAGTTCCAAATATCGGATTCTAATAAAGAGTTTGAGTTTATTGTTTCTAAAAAACCGGATTCCATCCCAAGCGAAGCATTTCGTGCTTTGAGAACAAGGATCCAGTTTTCTAAGTTGGATAGAGATTCTATTAAATCGATTTTGGTAACATCAAGCACACCAAAGGAAGGTAAAACTACTGTTTCCGTGAACCTTGCCGGAAGTTTTGCCCAATCAAATAAGAGGACACTTATTATTGATTGTGATCTTCGTAAACCAAGAATGCACACAGTATTTAAAGATAAACGTTTTCCCGGATTTACTGATTACTTTTTCGGTCAGGCAACATATGAAGAGATAGTAAGAAAATCAGATCTTAAAAATTTATTCTACATAACGGCTGGAACAATTCCTCCAAATCCTTCCGAAATTTTAGGATCGGTGGAAATGCAGCAGTTTCTTAAGAAATTGAAGAATGAATTTGAGATGATTATTCTCGACTCTCCTCCTGTGATTGCGGTTACTGACTCCGAAATATTGTCGAGCCTGGTTGATGCAACAATATTGGTGGTTTCCGCCGATCAAACGGAAGTAGATCTTATGCAGAAGTCTGCCGAACTGCTTCAGCACCAGCATGGCTCGTTCCTCGGTGTTCTCTTAAATAACTTTACTTATAAGAGCGGTTACGGATCTTATTATAAATATTATTATTATTACTCTCGTCCTTCTAACGATAAGGCAAAAAAGAAAGTTGGAGTTTAGTTTAGTAAAAAAATCGAGAGTATTTTTGACGAGTATCTGTCTGGCAGCAGTGATAGTTCTCGGCTTACAGTCAATTCAGGCTCAGCCCATCCCTAATTATTCCGAAAGAGAATTCTTTCTTCAAAAGGATTCTCTTGCTTCAGTCCAGCGAATTAATTCATTGACTATTTCGGCATCTGAGGGATGGATCAATGATGAAGAATATTTTGTGGGTCCTGGAGACAAACTGGTTGTTTCCATAGCGGGTGTAAATACTTACTACCATACTTTAATAATCGATCAAGAGGGGTATCTGCTTGTTCCGCAGGCAGGACAGTTGGATCTGCGCGATCTGACTTTAGCACAGGCTAAAAATTCGATTAAAAATGAACTTCTTAAGTACTTTAAAGCTGTTGAAATTCAAATATCACTTATTGATGTAAGAAAAATTAAGGTTAGATTAAGCGGATATGTCGATAAACCGATTAGTTTTGTGCTTCCGGCAAACACGCGACTTATCGATTTTATGGTGAACGCCGTTGAACTCAAACCTACTGCCGATCTGAGAAATATTAAAATAGTATCGGTCGATAAAGCCGAAAAATTTTATGATCTTCTTTCTGTATTGAGACTTGCCGATGCAGAGAATAATCCCTATCTCAGGGAAGGCGACATCATAATTATTTCAAAAAATGATAGGTACGTTCAAGTGTTCGGAAGTGTTTTATATCCTGGTACCTACGAGTATGTTGAAAACGAAACTATAGATCAATTGATTCGGTTAGCCGGCGGAACAACGTTCAAAGCAAAATTGGACAGCATAGAAATTATTCGATATGAGGATAATTACAGAAAATTATTCAGTCAATACTATTCGATTGATGAAATAAATCAATCTAAACCAAAAGTAAATGTTTATGATAAGATTGTTGTTAGAGTTAAACCGAAATATCTGATGGAAGAAGTTGTTGAGGTGAAAGGCTTTGTTCGTTATCCGGGAATTTATAAGATTGTTGAAGACTCTACCACCCTTAGTCAAATTATCTTAAATGAAGCAGGCGGTTTTCTGGATAATGCATCATTGCGGAATTCGTCTGTAACAAGAAACGTCGGAGTTGATGAAATTGATCCCGAGTATGAAAGACTCAAAACTATTCCACGTGCTGATATGACAGACGATGAGTACGATTATTTCAAAGCTAAGTCCCGTGAAAAACGTGGAAGAATGGTTGTGAATTTCGAAAAGTTGTTCAACGAAAATGATTTTTCGGAAGATATTATCCTGAAGCGTGGCGACGAGATTGATGTTCCTGAAATTAAAAATTATATAACTCTTGTCGGTCAAGTGGTTAATCCAGGCAATATTACATATC
>CAZCLA010000090.1:0-2724 GCA_964499285.1 uncultured Melioribacteraceae bacterium | reverse complement strand
CTGAGAAGGGTTTAAAGACTCAAGTGTGTTAGTTAATTTTAATCCGAACTCAACACTGTTTTCATTTGCACAATAGAGAAGTTCATTGATAAGAGTCTTCGCATCTTCAAATTTCAAATCGTGTTCAAATGCTTCATCCGGAATTGTTATTTTATAACCAAGTTTTTCATTTAAGATTTCTCTTAATTTTTCTTTACCGAGAATTGTGGGATTTAATTTTACGGCCGTGTGAAATTTATATTCACTCATCAAATGTTTTGCTATTGCTTCAATTTCATTAGGTGGACAACCGTGCATTGTTGAAAGTGTAACATTGTTGCTTATCTCGCTCGGTATTTTAATTTGAGTAATGCGTGGATAAATCTTCCTTAACTTTTCAATTTTTTCCTCAATCTCGTTCGATGCATTTTTCATCTTACGTAAAAATGAATTTACTTTTTCACTTTTGATTCCTTTTAAATCATAACCAACGCTTATATTGAATATCGTTTCAAAATCATACTGATATTTATCGCAAAGAATGTGTAGTAAAATCCAAGCATCGATATATTGATCGAGACTCTCTTCGATTTTCAATTCTTGAGACCATTCGCAGTTATAGCCTTCATCATACATATCGATACAAGGTTTAGCGACTTCAATTTCATCAAGCACTTGAACTGTTTTCAGCTCTATATAACGAGCTCCAAATAACCAAGAGAGCACAATGTTTTGAGAAAGTTGAGTATGCGGACCGGCTGCAACTCCAATCGGTGTGGCAAGAGGCTGATTATATCTTTCTACTTTGAACGGATCATTATTGCTCGGTTTAAAGAAAAGATCATTGTAATAACCAAAAATCCTTCCTTCTTTTTCTTCGGACAGCATCCATTTCAAAACATTTTCAAGTGGGTAGATGTGTAATTTATCTTGCATAATTTTTATTCTGTTTTCCGTTTTATACTTATTATTTCTGATGCAATACTTACTGCGATTTCTTCCGGAGTTTCGGCTTCAATTTCCAATCCTATTGGTGTATGAACTTTATCAAAAAGTTTCTTATCAACTCCATCTTTCACAAGATTGTTAAACACAGTTTTAATTTTACGGGCGCTTCCCATCATACCGATATATTTTAGATCCAAATTAATCACAGAGCCGAGCGCATCTTTATCTCCCATATGCATCGGTGTTACAATTATTGCGTAAGATTTACTTCCTTCTTTTATAAATTGATTTACATTTTTATAATCGGTTATAATTTTTTCATCTGCATAAGTGTTTTGATTCATAGTAAAAACATACTCACGGTGATCGAACACAATTACATAGAAACCGATGAACTTCATAATTTGTGAAACCGCAAGACCAACGTGTCCACCACCGACTATATAAGCTGTATCAGTAAAACCGATATTCTCTTTGTATAAATACTTTGTTTCATTTTCATAATTAAAAAAGCAATCATCTTTCTGAGATTGAGTTGAATCATAATCAAACAAGTTATATGACAATTTTAGTATTCCGTTTTCACGCTTATTAAGATTCTCTAATATTTTATCAATTGTGCTAATTTCATTTTTCGATAGTATAGAAAAAATGATGGTTTGAAATCCACCACAAATTAAGCCGGATTCTTCAAGATCAGTTTTAGGTGAATGTTGTAATCTCTTGATTTGCTTTTCAACTTTACCGGAAAGAAGTTCAAGTCCGTAATCGATTAACTGCTTCTCCATAATTCCACCGCCGACAGTACCTTTTGTTAAACCACTCTGCGTCAACAACATTTTAAATCCTTGTCTGCCGGGAGAATGGTTTGAAGAATCAGCTACGGTTAAGAGGAGAACTTTATCATATTCTTTTATATTATCTCTCGCAAATTGCCAGAAGCTTTTTTCATTCAAACGGTCACCTATCCTAATTCAGTAGAAGTAATTTTTGATTTTTCTTTTGATGCTTCTTTTCCTTGATACAACTGCATCAAAGTTTTTTCGTGAGTAATTGGAGATGAATATTTTAATTCTACATTCTGATTGAAAGCTTTAACAGCATTTGAAATCGCAAAGTAAGCTCCGATGCCGTACATCAATGGCGGCTCTCCAACTGCTTTTGATTTGAAAGGTCCGTAAGGATTTTCCGAATCTTCTAGAAAATATGTTTCAAGTTTTTTAGGTGCAGAATAAATATCGGGAACTTTATATGTTGATAATGAATTCGAATTAAGTCTGCCTTTATTGTCCTGCACAAGTTCTTCAACAGTCATCCATCCGATGCCTTGAACGATACCACCTTCAACCTGTCCCAAATCAATTGCGTGATTTAGAGTTTTGCCGTAATCGTGAACAACTTTAACGGAATCTATTTCATATGTGCCGCGCAGACAATCAACTGTTACTTCAGTTATTGCCGTTCCATAAACGTGATATGCAAACGGGTGACCTTGTTCTTTCTTTTTATCGAAGTGAATATCAGGCGTTGCATAAAATGCTTGAGCCGTTAAACTAATTCTATGTTGATTTGCAGATCGAATTAATTTATTCCAATCAAGTTCAATTACTTTTCCATTGTATAATATTTTTCCGTCGACTATTTCGATATTACTTTCAACATCTAACTTTATTAAATCTGCAGCGTGTTTTTTCAAACGAGTCAACAAGCTGTTGCAAGCAAAAAGAAGTGCATTTCCGTTAAGATCCGCTGCGCTGCTTGCCGCAGTTGGAGAAGTGTTTGCAACTCTGGTTGTAT
>CAZCLA010000089.1:0-2870 GCA_964499285.1 uncultured Melioribacteraceae bacterium | reverse complement strand
ATATTTTTTTCTTTTGAATCACAACACGCTCAAACATAGCAAACGAAGCGAAATATCTAAGTTTTGCGGATAAGATAAGTCTCTCAATTATCTCCGGTAATTTGCCGAAACGGTCTATCATTTCTTCCCTTATCTCCTCAATCTCATCAATATTTGCGACCGAGAAGAGTGCGGTGTAGTAACTTAATCTATCCGATTGTTCCGGCATAAACTCATTCGGTATTCCCAACTCAAAGTAAGCATCAATTGCCGGTTCTGTTCTATCAACATGTTCTGGAAGATCTTTAAATACTTCGCTGAATTCATCTTTCTTAAGTTCTTCAACAGCTTCATCCAAAAGTTTCACATAAAGATCAAATCCTACCGAATCGATAGCGCCGTGCTGCTCCGTTCCCAACAAATTACCTGCACCGCGGATTTCAAGATCACGCATCGAGAGATTAAATCCTTCACCGAGATCAGTATATTCTTCAATCGCTTGCAGCCTTTTGATCGCCTTCTTTGTTATTGTGTTTATAGAAGGAACAATAAAATATGCAAATGCCTGTTTGTTGGATCTGCCTACTCTTCCGCGTAATTGATGAAGCTCTGCTAACCCGAACCTATCTGCCCGGTTCACAATAATTGTATTCACATTTGGTATATCCAAACCTGATTCGATAATTTTAGTAGAAATAAGAACGTCGAATTTCTTGTTCAAAAAATCATGAATTACTTTTTCGAGCAGCGAAGTTTTCATCTGACCATGCGCAACGGCAATTTTAACTTCGGGAATATGTTTTTGAAGATACGAAGCAAGTTTATCTATTGATTGAACTCTATCGTGAACAAAGTAAACCTGTCCCGCCCGCTTTACTTCATCTAAAATCCAACCGCGGATTTTTATTATATCAAAAGTTTCTACTTTTGTGTGGATTGGCTGACGGTTCGGCGGAGGAGTAGCAATTATTGATAAATCCCTAGCACCAAGCAGAGAAAGATTAAGCGTTCTTGGAATGGGTGTTGCTGTTAAAGTTAATGTATCCACGTTAATCCTAAAACGTTTCAGCTTTTCCTTTGCCATAACACCAAAGCGGTGCTCTTCATCAATAATTAATAAACCAAGATCTTTGAATTTAACATCTTTCGAAAGAAGCCTGTGAGTACCTATAACAATATCAACCTGACCTTCGGCAAGATCTTCTACCACTTTTTTCTGTTCGGTTTTAGTAGAAAATCTCGAAAGAGATTTTACGCTTACGGGAAACTGCGAAAGTCTGTCTTTAAAAGTATTGTAATGCTGCTCGGCTAAAATTGTTGTGGGAACCAGAAGCCCAACTTGCTTTCCGTCATTTATTGCTTTAAAAGCTGCGCGGACAGCAATCTCTGTTTTACCGAAACCTACATCACCGCAGACAAGCCGGTCCATAGGACTCTCGCTTTCCATATCTGTCTTAACTTCTTCGGTAACTCTTGTTTGATCGGGAGTATCCTCATAAAAGAAAGATGCTTCCAATTCCTTTTGCCAAAGTGAATCTGCGCTGTAAGAAATTCCTTGAACCGATTTCCGTCTAGCATAAAGTGTTATTAATTCTCTTGCTGCTTCCTTTATTTTCGATTTTACTTTTTTCTTGGTCTTCTTCCATTCGCCGCTTCCCAAAACAGATAATTTTGGTTGTGCATTTTCTTTTGACGAGAATTTTTTAACGAGCGATAAATAGTTTAAATTAACATAAACTACACCGCCCTCTGCATATAGAATCTTTATGCTTTCTTGTTCGGTCATCCCGATTTTTATTGTTTCAAGTCCGGCATATTGACCGATGCCGTAGGTTTCGTGAACAACAAAATCACCTTTCTTAATCGAGGCAAAATCTTTTGCTCTGCTCTTTTTATATTTTTTACTTAATGAACTTTTTGTGCGATATGGTTTATTAAAGATTTGATAATCACTCAAGACGAGAAGTTTTTCTTGCTTTGACAAAAACCCTTCTTTAATAGGAAGAACGGAAATTTTTACTTTTCCGCTTTCAAGTAGATTTTTTAGTTCTTCATTATAATCGGAAAGAAGTTCGAAGAGCCGCTTTGACTGTAATTCGTTTTCGGTGGTTATAAAAATATCGAATGTTTTTGCGGTGTAACTAGAAAGTGTATCGAAAAGCAATTTAAAATTCGAATTTATTTTCGGCGGTTCGAACAAGTGAAGTTCAAATCTATTCGGGCTTTCTTTTATTTCCTCTTCAATCAACCAATTTGCATCTACGTTTAAGATTTGATCTAAGTTTTCATAAATTACTTTATCTTCAACACTAAATTCTTTCTCTGATGTTTGTGTTCCATCGGAATCGAATAACTCATCGCGAAGTTCATCATCGATGTCGTTTAAATGCTTTTCATTAACTTGCTGCTTGGGTCTTATAAAATGTTCAAGTTCGCTCTTTGAACAAATAATTAAAGGAGAAACAAGGTAATCGAAAATTGTCGAACTGCTTGCAGAAGAAAAATCTAATTGCGGTGCAAGGGTCACAAAATCAACTCTTCCTGAAGACCGCTGACTTTCGGAATCGAAATAACGAATTGATTCAAGAAAATCTCCGTCAAATTCCAATCTTGCCGGTTGTTTTTCACTGTAGGACCAAAAATCAATAATTGATCCGCGCACAGCATAATCCCCGGGAATCTCAACATGCTTTTCCTGTTGATAATTAAGTTCGTTGAGATACTCAATTATTTCATCGTAAGGTAATTCGGATCCAGTTTCTAAAATAGTTGTGTGTTTTTTTATATCAATTTTTGAAGTGAGTTTAACCGAAAGTATATTATATGTTGAGAGGATAATGAATTGATCTAGACGCTCAATCTGCGTCAGCTTTTCCTGAAGTGAGTCGGCA
>CAZCLA010000088.1:0-2972 GCA_964499285.1 uncultured Melioribacteraceae bacterium | reverse complement strand
GATGCTTTTACAGAACCCGGAGTTTGGAAAGCATTGAAACGTGTTCTAATGTACGGAAAGCTTGAAATACAGGATATTGCAAATCTCTATCAGTTCTCTCCAAGCATTCTTCAACCAGAACCAATTCTAATAACAACTAAAGTAATTATGATCGGAAACAATTATATCTATTCGGTTCTCTCCGGTTACGAAAACGATTTTAACAAGATATTTAAGATTAAAGCGGAGTTCGACTACGAGATAAAAAGAACAAACGAAGCTCTTGTAGAATATGCGAGAATTCTGAAGAAGTTAGTTGATCAAGAATCACTTTTAGAATTCGATATAAGCGGAGTCGGTAGAATTGCCGAGCACGGAGCAAGATATGCCGGGGAGAAGGATAAACTTACTACCAGGTTCGCTTACATTGCCGATCTTGCAAGAGAATCATCTTACTGGGCTAAAGATAACGGAAGCGAAATAATAAGCGCTTATCATGTAGATCAAGCATATGATGCAATGAAAGAAAGGCACGGACTTTATGAATCCAAAGTAACCGAGATGATTACAGAAGGAACACTTCTTATTGATACAAAGGGAAAGCGCGTGGGTCAGGTTAACGGACTTGCAGTTTATGGAGGCAGCCAGTTTGCTTTCGGAAAACCGACGAGAATTACCGCTTCTGTAGGAATCGGAAATGGAAGCATCATAAACGTTGATCGCGAAGCGGGATTAAGCGGCAGCACACATAACAAAGGAGTATTAATTATTGGCGGTTACTTTAGAGAAAAATTCGGTAAAAAAATTCCTCTGTCGTTTTCGGCTAGTCTTGTTTTTGAACAAGGTTATGGTATGATTGATGGGGACAGTGCATCTATCACAGAAATATGCGCTCTTCTTTCCTCACTTTCAGAGATACCGATAAAGCAATCGTTTGCTATAACCGGTTCGGTTAATCAAAAGGGAGATATTCAACCAATAGGAGGAGTTAACGAGAAGATCGAAGGGTTCTTCAGCATTTGCGAGAAACAAGGCTTGACAGGCACACAAGGCGCAATAATTCCTAAGCAGAACGTAAAGGATCTTATGCTTGACGACAAAGTAATTGAGGCAGTTAAGAATAATAAATTTAAAATTTATGCGGTCTCAACAGTTGACGATGCAGCCGAATTGTTGATGGGCGTTAAAGCAGGCGATATTCTCAAAACCGGTCATTACAGAAAAAATACGATCTTCGGTGAGGTAGAAAAGAAACTTATTGAGTTTAAAGAAAAATCAAAACCGAAAAGTCAGACACATCATCATGCAAAAAAATCGGCAGTCGATAAAGGAAAGAAAAAAGCATGACACGAACAAAAATACTTGCAACCATCGGACCTGTTTCCTCAACTCTCGAACAGATGAACAAACTAGTAGAAGCAGGTGCAAGCGCTTTCAGGCTGAATTTTTCGCATGGAACTTACGATGAGTTTGAATCAATCTTTAATAATATTAATGAAGTGTGTACAAAAAATTCTCTTCCTATTCCAATCATTCAAGACCTGCAAGGACCAAAGATAAGAGTAGGTACTATTGAGAACAATGAGGTTTTTGTTGAGGATGGAGATGAAATTGAAGTTACTGCCAAAGCTATAAGAGGTAATAAAAAAGTTATTCCGACCTCTTACACTGCTCTCCCTAAGGATTCGAAGATCGGAGATATCATTTTAATCGACGATGGTTTGATCAGTCTTGAAATCATTGCTAAATCCGCCAACTCTGTTATTTGCAAAGTGATTTCAGGGGGAGCTATTCGAACAAAAAAAGGAATGAACCTTCCCGGCATGAAATTAAGCGCTGCTTCGGTTACAGAAAAAGATTTGATGGATATTGAATTCGCGCTTAGTAAACGAGTTGATTATATAGCGCTTTCTTTTGTTCGTCACCCCGATGATATTGCCGGACTTAAAGACTGGCTAAGGTCGAAGAAAAAAGATATTCCTGTTATAGCGAAAATTGAAAAACCGGAGGCTGTTGAAAAATTTGAATCAATCTTAAAAGTAGCTGACGGAATAATGGTTGCTCGAGGGGATTTGGGAGTTGAAATTGCTCCGGAAAAAGTACCGGTAATTCAAAAGAATATTATACGACGCTGCAATGAAGAAGGAAAACTTGTAATCACCGCAACTCAAATGTTGGAATCGATGATTGAAAACCCAATACCAACTCGTGCAGAAGCTTCGGATGTGGCAAATGCCGTGCTTGACGGAACGGATGTTGTTATGCTGAGCGGAGAAACCGCAGTTGGGAAATATCCGGCAAAAGCTGTAAAAATGATGAATAAAATATTAATGAATGCCGAATCTCAAAAAAACCTTATGCCGAAAATTAACTTTTCGGTACCTGATGATCTGGTTGATAATTTATTTGATTCTACGGGAAAAGCATTTGTAGGAATAGCCGATCAGATTAATGCAAAGGCGATTATTGTCTTTACAAGTCACGGTAGAAAAGCTAAAGTTCTCTCTAAGTTTAGACCTAACGCGCCTATCTTTGCCTTTTCTGATAGTTTTGAAACATTAAACTACCTTAATCTCTCACGGAGTATAATGCCTTTCTTTCTTGCAAAATGTGATGATCAAGAAATTTGTGTTAAAGAATCAGTAAAAATATTAAAGGAGAGAACTCTTGTCTCAAAAGGTGATTTAGTAGTACTCACATCCGGAGCACCGTTAACAGACAAAGGAAGAAAAAATTGGATTCAATATATACTTGTCGAATAACTACAAAAAAAAGATTACTTCCTAGTAATTATTACTATTTATTTTTACTTTATAAAGAGAAATAAGTTAAACTGACAATTATTTCAACCGGGAGAGAAATCATTATCAAAAGCAAAAGGTGTTGTATGAACCGCTTAAAAAACATTTCAATAATTTTATTTCTCTCATCTTTTCTGTTTTCATTTATTATTAGCTGTGACAGCACAAACCCAAAGCCGCCCGAAAAACCAC
>CAZCLA010000087.1:0-3166 GCA_964499285.1 uncultured Melioribacteraceae bacterium | reverse complement strand
CGCAAAGGATTGAATTATTTTAATCCGGCAATCAATGAAATTTATAGACTTGTAAACGATCCCGGCAATCCAAATTCGTTCCCGGGTAATATTGTTCTAAACACTTTTCAAGATAAGGATTCAACTTATTGGATTGCTACTTACCTTCATGGAATTGTCAAATTCAAATTCTCGGAAAATTTCTCCAATCTACCTTATGAAATTTTTCGCAACGAAGATACAAATCCTAAAAGCATCAGCGGAAACTATGTTAGAAAAATCTATCAAGATAGAGGCGGTACGATGTGGGCTGGAACTTGGGGAGCCGGACTTAATAAATTTAATCCGCTGCCACAAAAGTTCAAACACATAAAAGCAGATAAAAAACAAACAGTAAGTTTGTCCTATCCTTACGTTAGATCATTTATGGTTGATAAGGATTCAAATATTTGGGTTGGAACTCACGGCAAAGGAATTGATGTTTTCAACAAAAACTTCACTTCAAAAGAAAATCGGAACCTTGCTAAGATTGATTTAAGCGGATTGAGCGAGAACACTGTTTTTTCTATGCATGAAGACAAAGACATAGTCTGGATTGCTACTGATGACGGTCTTTATAAATACAATGTATCCCAAAAAAGAACTTCAAAAATTTCGTTTGATGAAAAAATTTATTCGCCCACTAATCGCAAACTACGGATTAAGCAAATACTTCCTTTTAAAAGTCATTTGTTATTTGCTACACAAAGTGGTATTGGAATTTACAGTCCGGAGGACAACAAATTTCAATACAATAATGACATTTCAAAAATGGGAAAAAACATTCTCGATAAACAAGTAAACTTTATGATATTTGATAAACAGGAAAATCTTTGGGTTGCAACGGCGTTTGATGGGTTGTATAAAATGACTTTTGATAAAGATGAAAAAAATATAATTCCGTTAGACATTCAATTATACGTAAGCGGTGATGCTGAAAACGACATCAGCGATAACAAAATCAATCACATCTGTATTGCAAAAAACGGAATAGTCTGGATAGGCACAAACCAAGGATTGAACAGACTCGATCCCGAAACCGGCGAAATCACTTTTTATCTTGAGGAAGATGGACTTGCGAATAATTTAATTTACGGAATTCTGGAAGATAATTACGGAAGTCTATGGATTAGTACTAACAACGGTCTATCAAAATCCTATATCGAAAACGGGAAACGTATTTTTAGAAATTATACTAAACGAGATGGTTTGCAAAGTAATGAATTTAATCAAGCTTCATGTTATAAATCAACGGACGGAACTCTTTTCTTCGGAGGAATAAACGGATTTAATTATTTCAAGCCGGAAGAAATAAATGATAATATGAACGAACCGCAGATAGAAATAACAAAAATTAAAGTGATCGACAAAGAAATTGATCTCAGAAAATTAGAGAACAACACTTTGGAAGTAACATACTTTCAAAACATACTTTCGTTTACATTTGCGGCGCTTGAGTTTACCGATCCCGTTAGAAATCAATACAAATATTTGCTCGAAGGTTTTCATGAAGAATGGATAGATGCAGGCAATTTTCGTTACGCCACTTTTACAAACCTGGATCCCGGTGCTTACAAACTGAAAGTTATTGCTTCAAACAATGATGGAGTCTGGGTTAATGAACCGGCTGTTCTCAGCATTGTGGTAACTCCGCCATTTTATAGAACATATTGGTTTTATGCTTTGGTTGCTTTAACTGTCGGCTTCGTTATCTATAGATTTTATTATTTAAAAATTCAGAAAAGACACGAAATGAATATGCTAAGACTCAAAATAGCAAAAGACCTTCACGATGATGTCGGTGCGTCGTTGTCCCAAATTTCTTTGAATGCCGATATGATAAATTATGAAAATGAATTGGATAAGATAAAAGGCAGAAGCGAACTGATCAGAACAAAAAGCAGCGAGATGATTAACACAATGAATGATGTAATCTGGTCAATTGACTCAAGAAAAGATAATCTTAATAGCTTGATTGAAAGATTGAAATCAATGGCAAGTCAATTTGTAACATCGAAAGAAATGTCGCTAAATTTTAGAGAAAAGTTATCAAACCCAAACAAAAAGCTTGATGTTAATTTAAGGCAGAACATCTTTTTAATTGTTAAAGAAGCAGTAAATAATTCGGTTAAATATTCCGGTGGAAATAAAATAGATTTGAATATATATGAATCTGGGGAAAAATTGAAAATCATAATATCTGATGATGGATGCGGAATAGATGAATTAGATTTTGATAAAGGCAGCGGTTTGAAGAATATGAAATCCCGTGCTATGGAAATCGGCGGACAAATTAATTTCAGAAGCGATAATGGATTGACCGTAGATTTTATGGTCAAAATTAAGTAACCCCACAAAAGTGGTATTTAAAATCAATTTAATTATCAACTTATTTGTTTTATGATATCCATTGGAATAATAGAAGATATAAAAGACTTGAGAGAACCGCTGTTTGAATTTATTTCATCACGCGATGAATTTCTCTGCAATATTGCCGTTGAGTCTGTCGAAAAGTTTTTAGAGGAATTAAGCAAAAACGATGTTCCGATTGATGTAATTTTGTTGGACATTGGGCTGCCCGGTATATCCGGACTTAATGCAATAAAATTGATTAAAGATAAATTGCCGGACGTAAGTATCATAATGTTAACGGTGTTTGATGACTCAGATAGAATCTTTGCCGCCATACAAGCCGGGGCAGTTGGATATCTGGTTAAGAACACTCCTCTGGATAAAATAAAACAATCAATCGTGGATACATACAATGGTGGAACTTCCCTTTCCCCGGAGGTTGCAAGAAAGGTCTTGGAGTTTTTCGATAAGCCGAAAAATAATATTGAAAGTCCTCTTACGGAAAAGGAAAAACAAATAGTGGCGTGTATGGTTGACGGACAAAGCTTTAAGATGATTGCCGCTAACTTAGGCAACACGCTCGACACAATTAAATCCCACGCAAAAAACATCTACAAGAAATTGCAGGTCAACTCAAAAGCAGAAGTAATTGCAAAATCATTCCGCGGAGAAATTTAGCTTCCCTAAATCATACAGCGGTGCACTTCTCAAATTGTAGCTCAAATCACAACCGAAAAGAAAATTATGAACATCCCCCAAAGGTGGGATTGTGAAATGAGATGTTGAGTATGATATT
>CAZCLA010000086.1:0-3446 GCA_964499285.1 uncultured Melioribacteraceae bacterium | reverse complement strand
CAAAGCAATCTTCCCAAGCATCACTCAAAATTTACGACATCCTCGGAAGAGAAGTTGCAGTGCTAGTAAACGAACATCTTAAGTCTGGTAATTATGAAGTAAAATTTGATGCAAGAGAACTTTCAGGGGGAGTTTATTTTTATAGAATTAATTCCGGCAACGAATATCAATCTGTGAAAAAGATGATTCTATTGAAATAAATTCAGTTTATTCTTATAACATAATATTTATCCTAAGCCAGGTTCAAAGTAAAACCTACTTTGGAGCCTTTACCGTTGTTATTTTCAATTGATAGAACTCCGCCGTTAAGTTCTATCATCTTTTTTGAATTTATCAACCCAAACCCGAATCCGGCTTCACCTTCGGTTCCCTTTTTTGATGAAGTAAATCCAGCTACAAAAATGTTTTCAAGAGTCGCTTTGTCAAAGCCGATTCCGTTATCCTTGATCGTCACAGTAACTTTGCTGTTGTTTTCCAGTTCACTTGTTATTGTTATGTTCTCATTTCTTTTGCTGAACTTTATAGCATTCGTCAATAGGTTTAAGATAACTGTGTTGAGAATTTCTTTATCCGACTGAACAACTATATTTTCCTTCACTTCATTTTTAATCAATATTTGCTTTTCTTCGGCAAAGTAGTTTATCATGTTTATTGTTCGTTCGACTT
This sequence comes from uncultured Melioribacteraceae bacterium, assembly GCA_964499285.1. Taxonomy (GTDB): domain Bacteria; phylum Bacteroidota; class Ignavibacteria; order Ignavibacteriales; family Melioribacteraceae; genus JAGFIY01. Next base: position 2,780 of record CAZCLA010000086.1, on the reverse strand, counting down.
GCTCAAAAAGATTCAGATTTTCTTTATAAACTTTAATGCCGTTCATTTGAAGTCTTCCCCATTGCAGAGTATTGTCTAATTGATTGTTAAATATCTTACTTGATCTCTCAAGGAGAGAAGTTACTTCTTTAATTTCATTTAAATCATTTTCTGAAATATATTTATTAGTTACTTCCGAAAGTTGAAGTATTGTACTAAATGGAGTTCTTAAATCATGAGCTAAGATTGCAAAGTAATTATTTTTAACCTTGTTCAGTTCTACCAATTCTCTGTTTTTGTCTTTTATATCATCATTCTGATTTTTAATTATCTCTAATGATCGTTTTTGTTTTCGTAGTGTTCTTATCAATAAAATAAGAAGACCCAGAATGATCACAGATATTAATATAGATGCGATGATCAAATAATTCCTGATCCTAATTTTCTCTTCTTGAACACTTAACGTCGCATTGAATTTTTCTTCTTGCTTGCCTTTTTCCAATTCGAACTTGTGTTCCAATTCCGAAAATTTCGTTAGTCTCATTTGTTCTTGTAATTTGGTGCTGTCATCGGCAGCTTTATACTTTTTATAATACTCGAGCGAGGATTTATAATTTCCCATCCTTTCTTCTATTTTTGACATTCCCAAATAATAAGCTCTGTACATATAAAAGTATTTTTCATTCGGGATAGAGTCGTAAAGTTTTCTGTAACTATCTTTTGCTAAAAGAAATTTATTTTGTGAAGTATAGATTTGACCAAATCTCATGTGAATTACAGCAACTGATTCAAGGTGATTCATAATTTTAAAGTTCTGAAGAGCCTGGTCATAATAAGTTGCAGCAGAATCGTATTGATCAAACATTCTATAATAATCGCCAAGCACTAAAAGTATTTGAGCATATCTATCTTTTCGTATAAGATTTTTTCTGATTTTTTTTGCTTCTAAAAGTAGCGGTAAAGCTTTATCCGTTTCACCCAACTGAATGTAGGAACCAGCAAGTCTATGTTTTGCCGTTGCTATTTGTCTTACATTCCCGGATAGTTCTGCAAATTCTAATCCTTTTAATCGGTATTCTAATGAATTATCGTAATCTTTTAATATATGATATACTCTCCCAATTCTAATGTTGATTTGAGATTGCCATTCATAATTGTTCAACTTTGTTGCTATTTCAAGCGCCGTAAGTAATTCGCTCAACTCATGATCCAGCATACTTATTCGTTCATAAAAACCCGCAAGTGCATCTCTTAAAACGATCTCTCCAATTTTATAATTATTTTCCAGTACGAGATTCAATCCTTCATTTGCATATTCAAAAGATTTCTCAAAATTTCCTCTGCGTTCTTCAATTTTATATAGTGCATTATATGTTTTGTATAGTACGGTTTCTATTGACTCTATTTCCGGTGTGTTTTTGATTTGAAGAAAAAGCGAATCTGCAGAATCAAAATCACCGGTTTCAAATAGATATTCTGCTTGTAACGACAAAGCTTTTATATCAATTAATTTATCGGAAATTTTTTCGGATAGTTCACGCGTTTTTGCAATTAGTGCTTCCTTCGTTGGAATGGTCAGGAATGGATAGAACTGTGAATTGCTGTATTTGTAAATCAGGTCAAACTTAGTTTCCGGGTCGATAGCATCACTATAAATAAATGAAAAGGTTGAATCAGTCTGTAATAAATGATCATAACTGTGTAATTCTTGTGCATCAGTTGAATAAATACTTGAAATCAGAATTACAATCAAGGTGATATTTATTCTTGCAATTTTTATTGACATAAAATAAATTTTGTAAAAGGATTAATTGTCTAAAAATTATTCACACAGATAATAATTAACAAGAAAAAAATACACGTGATAAAAGTTGCAATAATAGAAGATAATCCTGACGTGGCTTTAGGATTAAAACATCTTATAAATTTTTCGGAAGGATTTGAATGTGCAGGAGTTTATACCAACTGCTCTAACGCTCTTGGTGAACTAAAAAACGTAAACCCGGATGTACTTCTACTGGATATATATTTGCCCGATAAACTTGGAACCGAATGTGTCAGAGAAATTAAATCGTATTGTGGGAATACTGAAATCATAATGTTGACCTCAAGCGATAACGATAATCACATTTTTGATTCGTTGAAAGCAGGAGCGGCGGGTTATTTGATGAAGAATTCTACCGCGACACAAATTATTGATGCAATCAAAACCGTTCTGGAAGGCGGCGCACCGATGAGTAATGAAGTCGCGCGCAAAGTAATAACATCACTTCAAAAAGAAAAAATAGACTATAATTTTTCCAAAAGAGAAATGGAGATCATTGAACAACTAATCAACGGTGCATCTATAAAAACTATTGCACAGACAATTTTCATAGAAACAACTACTGTAAAATTTCATCTTTCCAATATTTATAAAAAGCTTGGAGTAAGTTCAAAAGCCGAAGCAATTTCAAAAATTTTAAAAGAGCAATTATTATAAAATTCGCCGTAAACTATACTAAAGTATAGTTTATCCCATCAGAAAACACAGAAACTTTCTACAATTTGCACCAAAGTACAGTACTATCAATGGAGATCACGTCTTATTTTAGATTAAAAGACAACGGGTATTGTTCTATGCTGAATGAAGTTTTAAAGAATCACCTATTGAAGAGAATTAATGCCATAAATATATCTGAAGAGAATAAATATTCATTGAATACGGATGATTATTATCTCACCAAAATTGAAGAAAAAACAATTAAGCAGATCAACTGCGAATTTGTAGAAAAGAAAACCACAAGAAAAATAAACGTGGA
>CAZCLA010000085.1:1898-3596 GCA_964499285.1 uncultured Melioribacteraceae bacterium | reverse complement strand
CATTCTTAAAAATTTGTACGCCTCTAAATTGTAATCCGCATCAATATCCGGATTTATATCATTTGTTGTTTCCGCAAATCTACTGCTCCCTGCAAACGGATCAATCCAGCCCGGTCCGACTGAATATTTCTCCAACAAATCTTTGATTGGCTTTATCTGAAATGTCCATTTATTTGGCATAGCCCACAATCTTTCGATCTTGATCATTATTTTCTTGACTAACTTGATTCTAATGGTATACTTTTATATTTTATTATTGAGGTCTCATATAAATAACAATTGGGAGATCGGTTCAATCCGGCTCCCAATACTTATCTCATAACTTCCTATTTCATATTTCTTACTTCTTAATTCTTATTTCTTTCTACTGATCACTGATCACAGATCACTTCTGTCTCCTGACTTCTGTCTCCTGACTTCTGAATTCTGCCCCATCTCCTCAATCCTTCCAATCCTCTTCTCGTGATCCTCAACCTTCATTTCTAAAGTCTTATTTATAACCATCTGATTGTTTATTGCTAAGTTCAATTTATATAGCTGTTCCTCAATCGCTTCAAGCTTCTTTGTGACCATATAACCCAACGCCGCTAGAAGTATTGAAATGATTATCGAGAAAAAGAATTTCATCAATTCTAAACTTTGTTTAGCACTCGTATGCATCATAAAACAATCCTTCCTTTTGTCTTCAATCCTTTCACGTCGCTTAACTCGGCTTTCGCCGCTTCAATCTTTCCAAAGTTTATGTATTGATCGTACTGCAGCAATCTGTTTATTGTTATTTCTACAAGTCGCTTGTCCGCAATACCAAGCACCTCAAGCATTTCTCTGTGTATGTCCGCGACTTTGTACGAACCCGCTTTCCCGATTTCAACTGTAAGCGTCTCACTAAGGATGGCTTTTGAGATTTCACTGTTATGGTAATCGATAAGGTATTCAAATATTTTTCCTAAATCGTATTTTGCCGGTTCACGAAAATGCAGACTGTAACCTTCTTTCTTGATCAGCAGATTTGTCTCTAACATTTCTTCGACTCGTTCCTCAAATTCTTTTATCTCCGCTTCTGTTGCCGATGCCGGATATTCTCCTTCAAGAAACGGCAGTCCGTAGCGTTCCACCCGGTCCTGCCAGTACTCTACTGCGGCGCGTTTGAATGCCACCGACCAGTAAACATTGCTCAGTAACTTCTGTCCGTATGGATTTTCGGAACTCGGCATATTTCTTACTATAATAAATTTGAAGTCCGGCAGTCTAGCTCCCGGTTCGAAAGTGTAAAATCCTCTCTCTTTGTTTCTTAATCTTAATTCTCCTTTTTCGTCATAGATAAACCATTCCTGCGGTTTCTCACTTATATCGCTTATGAGGAGTTCATTGTTCTCCTCATCATAATCGTATGATATCTCCAGCGGTGAAAATCCAAACAGCAAAGCATCCAGACATTCGTTGATCAGTTTGTATGTACTGATTCGATTCAGCACTTTTACCCCGCGCTTTTTCTGTTCTGCAGTACCGAATAATTTTATCTCCATCTGCATTATCTGATATTTTCTCTGTTGAACTGCAGCAGCCAAGTGCGGATCAGTCAACAGATCCCTGTATATCGAATAATCATAATTATTTTCTGCGAGAATTTTATCCGGATCCGGTAATATCCCGAACATACGTTTGAATTCACTCATCTTTTTCCGACTCGCAAATTCC
>CAZCLA010000085.1:0-1798 GCA_964499285.1 uncultured Melioribacteraceae bacterium | reverse complement strand
ATTCAATCTTATCCTTGTTCGCTTTTATCGCCTTTACCGGAATTCTCGTCTCTCTTTGAAGCTCTTGTATTAAGCTCGTTCCACTCGCTTTATCTTCAATCCAAATCTCGTTTACTTTGTGCTTATCGTAAATATCTACAGCAACACTTTTTAATTCCGGAAATTCTAAGCGGTCGCGGAAAACATAATCCAAATAATATCCGGCGTTTGTAATAACCCAAATCCCACAGACAGAGAAATCATTTTCTTGACTCTTCTTAAATGCCGTGTCCCACATCGCAACTCTTTTTATTACTTTCTCTTTTGCATATTCTTTATCGGTATAATATTTCCACCAATCAGATTTTATTATTCCTTCGTCACTTCTGTCAGCAAACTCTCCATATATTTCCTGCCGTCTTAGTTGTACCGGGATGTCGTTCTCTAATTCTTTTATTTGCTGTGGGTCTATTAACGGATTGTCATATGTCGAGAAATTATAAGATTTCCAATCTGGATGATTTTTTCTAAAGAGTTCATAAAACAAATGCTTTTCGTTCTTGTGATATTTCCCTTTCGGCGTTCCGCCGATTATTACTTTCGAATCTTTGTAATCCAACGTCATTGGATAAATCGATTCTAACCATAGATTTTTATTCTTCAAGATTATTCCGGCTTCATTCAATATGATCAATCTATATCCAAATCCTTCTATGTTTTCCGGTTTGTCCGCCGACCGGAAATCACAAATAGAATTCATTATTACTAAATCATTCTGAGTTGATCTGAATCTATATTCCGCTCCACACTTTTTTAAGTCCGGTTCAAAATAACGGCGGAAATATCTTTCGATATTTCCATAGATTGTATCAACCCATAACACCGGCGAAACTTCTTTTAACATTTGATGTATTACGTGCTTCGCCAATCCGTGCGTTAAACCAAACCGCCGCCCCTTCGCTACTACCTTAAATCTTTTCTCTTTTTCTTCGAAGAAGATTTTTCTTTGAGGTCCGTAATATGTTATTCTGTATTCTACAATGTTCATTTTTCCCGCTCAGTTCACTATTTTTGCTTTCCTCTTGCTCACTCCTTCAGTCTCTCAGTCGCAAGTAACCGCCTTGCTCTTTCGTTCCTTCATCCAATCGCAAGCTCCATCTGGCAAAAATTATGCCTTCGCTTGCTTCTCCTTTCCATCAGTTTCATCTATTATTTTAACCAAAACCATACCGCTTCCCTGGTCCGCTTTCCACATTCCTAAATGCTTACCTAACAATTCAAGCGCTGTTTCTTTTGAATATAGTTTCGCCGCTACTCTTGATCCTTCTTTTGTTTTGATCTTTACGATTTCTTTTATTGATGCTGTTAATTCATTCGGTAATGTTGCTATATCTTTAAGTTCAAAGTTTGGTTCGTATATTTTTGCAACATCCGAGAAAGCTATCTTTGCCAACTCAGCAATGATTTCTTTTTCAGTTATTTCTAGTTTCTCTTTCCGCTTCTCAATTCGTTCGTCAATTGCTTTTTTGATGTCCGCTTTTGTCCGCAATTTATTGGCTGTCTTCCTTGCTCCCCTTTCTGAATATCCTGCTCTTATCGCCGCTTGAGTTGCGTTAAAATCCTTGCAATATTCCTCGACAAACCTTTCCTGCTTCACCGTTAATTTTTTCTTTTTCTTACTCATTCACTATTCCTATTAACCATTTCCACTTATTTCTCAATTCTTATTTCTTAATTCTTAATTCCTATTTCTTAATTCTTATTTCTTAATTCTTTCTTCTTATTTCTTATCTCTTAATTCTTTCTTCTAATTACTGAT
>CAZCLA010000084.1:0-4011 GCA_964499285.1 uncultured Melioribacteraceae bacterium | reverse complement strand
CAAAATTACCCGAACCCGTTTAATCCGACTACAACAATAAGTTTTTCAATCCCTCAACAAACACATGTCTCTTTAAAAGTTTATGATATACTGGGAAGAGAAGTAGCAGAATTAGTCAATAAAGAAATGTCATCTGGTTTTTATAAAGTTGATTATGATGCTTCAATATTTGCGAGCGGAACTTATTTCTACACAATTAGAACAAATGAATTTTTTAAAACTAGAAAAATGCTGTTATTAAAATAACATTATATGATAATTGCTATCTATAAGAATCAAGAAAACAAACGAAGGAGCACAAATGAAAAATTTTAAGATATATTTTTTAACATTATTTATTATCTCCGTCCTATCTCTGAATGTTTTTTCACAAGAGATAATGAAACCAACTAAAGTTTTTCAACAAGCCGGCATCACAACTGAGCAATTATCAAAAGTTGATCATATAATTCAAAACTTTACATACAATGTGTTGACAAATAATGTAAGCGTACTCAAATCAATTAAATATGGGGAAGGAACTCCTGTTGTTAAAGAATTAAATAACAAACTATATGTCGCCGGATTTGTAAAATCAAGCTCACCTCAATCGACAAAAATTCGGATTGAATCAGGCGGCGGAAAAGTTTCGAATATAATTGATAATATTTTAGTTGTGGAACTGCCGATAGAAAAATTGGAAACAACACTTTTTGAAAAGGATATCATACGAGCTGAAGCCGCCGTTTATCAAAGCTCACTTCTCGATACTAGTTTGTATTTCATAAATGCTCATAAGGTTCACAACGGAGAAGAATTACCGAGAGCATACAAAGGCAATGGTGTTATTGTTGGGGTACTTGATAGCGGTATTGATTGGACTCATCCCGCATTTATAAATGAGAACGGGAACCGTATTCAATATCTTTGGGATGTATCTGATGATTCGAATCCTCCTGCTGAGTTTGATTACGGTACAGAATACACAAAATCAGATTTAGATCAACAGAACTGCAGTCAAATTGATGACAATGGACACGGGACTCACGTAGCAAGTACTGCCGCAGGTAATTACGGCGGAGAGGAGTATCCGTTAATTGGTGTAGCACCAGATGCTGATATAGTATTTGTAAAAGGGTCAAGAGGTTCAGCGGGCCTAATGCAAACAGACATTATAAATGGTTGCGATTACATTATGAAAAGAGCAGAAGTGCTGAACAAACCTGTTGTTTTAAATTTAAGTCTTGGTTCAGTCCTTGGTAATACGGGTTACTCGTTATATGAAGAAGCATTATCAAACCTGGTCGAACCCGGGAAATTGATAGTAGCATCGGCAGGCAACAGCGGATCTTCTAACATACATTTACAGTATCGAATGTCCGGAAATGATTTCGAAAGTCGATCAAATACAGAATGGGTAGTATCCGACAGCACAAGAGGAATAGCGCTTATTTATGGTTATCCTCAAACCGCTGATTTTAATATTGGCGTTCAAGTTTTGGATAATCAAGGAAATTCAAAATTTATTAGCACAACTATCTCTGCCGAGGAGGATGTTCAGCAAGCAATTGTTATAGATGGTGACACGCTGGCAACATTGTCCTTATCCGGTCTATCAAAAGATGAGGTTGATCCCTATTTCTTTTCGGTAATTATGTTTTTCAATTCTGATTCTGATGTGAAAAAATATACTTACAATTTGTTTACATTCGGCACAGCAATTTTTAATGCTTGGATAGCAAATGGAAAGTTTGATGCAAATACAGAACCTGAGAGAAATCATTTCGGAGGTGATAATCAAATGACAGTGGGATCCCCGTCAACTTCTTTTAATGTTTTTTCGATTGGGGCGTTTACCACAAGAACTGATTGGGTGAATTTTAGCGGCACTTCCTATTCTGTTGATGGAACTCTTACTGATAGAGCATCATTTTCGAGTATCGGACCTACACGCGATGGAAGAATTAAACCGGATTTTTCTGCGCCAGGACAATTGATAGCAGCAGCATATTCGATTGATGCCGAATTAAATCCAACAACTGTATTAAGTGATGAAATTGTTCTAATGCAAGGGACAAGCATGTCCGCCCCTCATTTTACAGGAGTTGTTGCACTTCTCTTAGAACAAAATCCAAATTTATCTTATGAACAAGTATATGAAGTATTGAAGAATACAGCAATCATAGATGAAATGACCGGAAACGTTCCTAATAATGAATTCGGTTACGGAAGGGTTGATGTGCATGCTGCTTTACAAACATTGATTACTTCGGCAGAAGATGATAATTTTATTCCGGGTGAATTCAGCCTTTCACAAAATTATCCAAATCCGTTTAATCCTTCTACCACAATTGAATATAGTCTGCCTGCAAAGGAATTTGTAAAAATAAAAGTATATGATGTTTTAGGAAACGAAATAACAACTCTCGTGAATGACAATAAATCAGCCGGAAAATATAGAATTTCATTTGATGCAAGTAATTTATCATCCGGAGTATATTTTTACAGAGTATCAGCCGGTAGTTTTCAAGAAGTTCGCAAAATGATCCTACTTCGCTGAGGCGATGCTGCGGCTGAAAAGTGTTTATTAAATTATGAGAAGGAATTTGTATGAAAAAAGAGTTTTGGTTCATTTTACTAATAATAGTTTTACTAATCGGGTGCGGCACTATGAATGATACTTATCAAAATAAACTCGATCCTGATTTAAGCAGGGAATTAAGTAATGAAAACAAAATAGAATCTGAAGAAACAATTCAGTTTCTGGGCAAATGCAAAACTGAGATAACTGCTGATTTGAAAACTGAATTAGAACAGACAGGGATAGATATCCAATCTGTCATAAAAGATATTTTTACCGCATCCGGAACAAGAAAGCAAATTATTGAATGTGCAAAAATAGAATCGGTAATTCGATTGGAAAAATCTAAGACGATTTACCCTCTTGATAATTCAAATTAGAATTTATTGGGGCTGACTAGAAAACGAAGAATCTTTTAGTTTTTGCCAGTACTAAGATTACTTCGTAATTACACTCTGCTATAAGTCATTAAAGAACTATTTATGAGTCAGCTCCGTTTTTCAATACAGTTTACATTACTGAGAGTAATATTTTAATTATACTCCCACCCCAAAAAGATTCGTTGTCCTTTTAAAAAAACTTCTTATATTCACCAAACATTTTAACCAATGGAGGAAGAATGAAACTGATTTCTTTAACAATGATTTATCTTTTTTCTCTCTTATTGAGTTTATCCGCTCAAGAGAAAAAAGAAATTATAGATTTAACTTATGCATTTGACGAGAACACTATATTTTGGCCCACTCAAGAAGGATTTCAACTAATTGAAGATTTTCACGGAGTAACCGAGAAAGGATATTTCTATTCCTCTTATGGTTTTAAAACCGCAGAACATGGCGGAACTCATCTTGACGCACCGAATCATTTTTATGAGAACAGGTTCACTTCCGATGAAATCCCGTTGGAAAGTCTTATAGGAAATGCCGTTGTTATTGATGCTTCGGAAGAGTGTGAAAAAGACCGCGACTATTTATTCGGGGTAACTGATTTCGAAAAATGGGAAGGACAGAACGGAAAAATTCCCGAAGGTTCAATTGTGTTACTTAAATCCGGTTATGGAAAGTATTGGCCCGATAGAGAAAAATATATGGGAACTGACGAACGAGGCGAAGCCGCTGTTGCAAAACTTCACTTTCCCGGACTTAGCGAGGAAGGCGCAAAGTGGCTGGTTAACGAACGCAGCATAAAAGCAGTTGGAATTGATACGCCAAGTATAGATTACGGTCAATCGAAATTTTTTAAGTCGCACGTGTTTCTCTGCGGAAACAATATACCGATCTTTGAGAACGTTGCTAACCTTGATCTTCTTCCACACAAAGGATTTGAGGTAATTGCTTTGCCGATTAAGATTAAAGGCGGAAGCGGCGGACCGGCTAGGATAATAGCAATATTAAATTAATCTATTCAACGAGAACATTCCGTTTCGCTGCATTCAAAGTATAGTTCAAGGC
>CAZCLA010000083.1:2273-4179 GCA_964499285.1 uncultured Melioribacteraceae bacterium | reverse complement strand
CGAAAATATAGTTGCCTAGAAAATGCTGCTGTTGAGATAATCGATTTCTATTTTTGTAATTCATTTTAGAAAAAAAAGCAATCAATATTGATCACTTTTTCTAATCCAAAATTTATCATTAGATTGAGTGCATCTACCTTTTAGGTTTATATATGTGTGTTGCAAGTCCGTAGAACATCTCAGCAGTTTCCATAACAGTTTCGGAAAGAGTAGGATGAGGATGAATGCTTAACGAAATATCTTTTGCAAGCGCAGACATCTCTACCGCAAGCACTCCTTCTGAGATCAGCTCGCCTGCGCCGGGACCAACAATTCCCATTCCAAGCACACGTTCGCTTTTGGGTTCGATGATTAGCTTAGTCAGTCCGTCAAAACGGTCAAGAGTTGTTGCACGTCCGCTTGCAGCCCAATTAAATCGGTGAACTTCAACTTCAATTCCTTGTTTTTCGGCATCCGTTTCGGTTAGACCAGCCCAGGCTAATTCGGGATCAGTAAACACAACCGCGGGAATTGCGTTTGGTTCGAATGCGGATTTATGTCCCGCTATAACTTCGACAGCAACTTTTCCTTCGGCAGAAGCTTTGTGCGCAAGCATTGCACCGCCCACTATATCCCCGATTGCATAAATAGAAGCATCATCGGTTTCCATTTTATTGTTGACTATAACAAATCCGCGCTCGTTTATTTTTACATTTGTATTTTCCAATCCCAGTCCCTCGGTTACCGGCTTTCTTCCGACGGAAACTAAAACCTGATCAAAAGTCTGTTCGGGTTCTTTAAGATTCTCGCCTTCAAACTTTACTTTAATTCCGTTCTTTTGTTCTTTAAGATCGACCACTTTTGTATTAAGTAAAATCGAATCAAGCTTTTTTGAAATACTTTTACTTAAAACATCAACAAGATCTTTATCCGCACCAGGTAGAAGTGACGGCATCATTTCAACAACTGTTACTTTGCTGCCTAAAGCTGAATAGACAGTTGCCATTTCTAGTCCGATATATCCGCCGCCGAGCACCAATAATTTTTTAGGCACATAAGGAAGATCAAGCGCAGAGTTCGAATCCCAGACTTTTGGCGAGTCGATTGAAATTCCGGGAATTGTGGTTGGAACCGAGCCTGTAGCTAAAATTGCTTTATCAAAACTGATTTCCTCGGAACCACCTTCCGTTTTTTCAACTTTTATTGTATTTGAATTTATAAATGAGCCATTTCCTTGTATGTAGTTTATCTTTCTCTGTTTCGAAAGACTTCCAACTCCGCCTGTTAATTTCCTTACAACTTTCTCCTTAAACTTTCGGAGTTTATCGAGATCAATCTTGGGTTCGCCGAAATCTATTCCCCATTTTTTTGCTTCCTCTGCTTCGTGCAATAATTTTGCAACGTGCAGCAAAGCTTTGGAAGGAATACATCCCCGATAAAGGCAAACACCGCCGGGATTTTTTTCACGGTCGATTAATGTTACATCCATTCCTAAATCTGCAGCAAGAAAAGCCGCAACATAACCACCGGGTCCGGCACCTAACACAACTATTTTTTTGTTAGAAGACATTCTTTTCTCCAAGTTCAAAATTTATTACTATCCTTCAAGTGCGAGGAGCAGAGGCTGTTCGAGTGCGCTGCAAACCCATCTTAAAAATCTTGCACCGTCAGCACCGTCAATAATTCTATGATCGTAAGAAAGACTTAGCGGCATAACTAATCTTGGAACAAATTCACCGTCAATATACACCTGCTCAAAAGATGCTCGTGATACACCGAGTATTGCAACTTCGGGAGTATTTACAATGGGCGAAAAACCTGTTCCGCCGATTCCTCCCAAATTACTTATAGTAAAATTTCCGCCCTGCATCTCTTCAATTGTTGTTTTTTTATTTCTTGCCTTTTCGGAAATTTCACTTAACTCAAC
>CAZCLA010000083.1:0-2173 GCA_964499285.1 uncultured Melioribacteraceae bacterium | reverse complement strand
CGGCTGTTTTACCTCAGATGATACATCAGGTTCGGACGTATCTTTTTCTTCAACTTTTTCCTTTACATGTTCGTCATCAACACTTTCGATCGTTTGTACTGATGCAGTTTCGCCGGAAGTTTCGAGAACGATAATCGTTTCACCGATCTTTGCTTTTTCTCCGTCTTTAATCTTTACCTCTTTAACAGTTCCCGCAGCATCGATCGGTACTTCCACGGTAGCTTTATCGGTTTCGATCTCAATAACTGAGTCTTCAACATTTACTGAATCACCTTTTTTAACCAGCACTTTTGTCACATCGGCAGTTTCAATTCCTTCTCCAAGTTCGGGAAGTTTAAATTCATAAATGCTGCTTTTTGCAGAAAAAGTTTTGGATGATTTCTCTTTTACCGGTTCTGCTTTTGATTCTTTTTGGAGTTCGGCTTTTTCTTCCTTTACCGGTTCCGGTGTTTCATCCTTCTTAGTTTCCTTGCTTTCTTCTGTCTTTTCTTTTGCGGCTGATGCACCAGCATCTATTTTTATCAGAACTGCACCGACTTTTACGTTATCTCCGTCTTTAACCAAAACTTCCGACACAACACCTTCCTGATCCGAAGGAACTTCGACTGTTGCTTTATCCGTTTCGATTTCGACAATTGTTTGATCAACATTTATTGTATCGCCTTTCTTAACGGCAACCTTAGTTATATCTGCCGACTCAATATTTTCACCTAGTTCTGGTAATTTGAATTCTACAATCATTTGTCTTCCAATTTAATAATCAATTAATCGGTCATAGGATTTAATTTGTTTGGATCAATGTCCAGATCTTTCATTGCTTTTTTGAGTATTTCAGGTTTAAGTTCCTTGTTTTGTACGAGTGAATAAAGCGTTGCGTAAGCTATATGATCTGCGTCTACTTCAAAGAAGTTACGCAAGGCTTTTCTAGTATCGCTTCTACCGAATCCGAATGTGCCAAGCGTTGTAATAGGCGAGGGCAGAAAGCTTGAAATTGAATCGCCTAAAATCTGCACATAATCCGAAGCTGAAACGAAAATTCCTTTTTCATCTTTTGTTATTTCTGTTACGTATGGGACTCTAGGTTTTTTTGTCGGATTCAACCTGTTCCATCTTTCAACATTTTTTGCATCGAGATGAAGCTGTTTGTAACTTGTCACACTCCAAATATCTGCAGCCACATTATATTTTGATTCCAATATATCGGCTGCTTTAATAACCTCATTCATTATTGAACCGCTTCCCATAAGGTTTACTTTTGCTTTTGATTTTTTCTTTGAAGCACGGAATTTATACATTCCTTTAAGAATACCTTCCTCACATCCTTTAGGCATTTCAGGCTGAGCATAGTTCTCATTTAATACAGTTAGATAATAAAATATGTTTTCCTGCTTTTCATACATTCTGTAAATGCCATCACGAATTATTACCGCAAGTTCGTAAGCGAAAGCGGGATCATAAGCAACAAGATTCGGTATCGGATAGGAGAGGAGATGACTATGTCCGTCCTGATGCTGAAGTCCTTCACCTGCAAGAGTTGTTCTTCCCGAAGTTGCTCCCAAAAGAAATCCTTTGCACTGCATATCGGCAGCAGCCCAAGCAAGATCGCCGACTCTTTGAAAACCGAACATAGAATAGAAAATGAAAAACGGAATCATATTTATTCCGTGATTAGCATATGCAGTTCCTGCAGCCATGAAGGATGACATCGATCCGGCTTCTGTAATTCCTTCTTCGAGAATTTGTCCGTCTGTTGCTTCTTTGTAATAAAGAAGACTGTCACGGTCAACAGGCTCGTACAATTGACCGGCGTGAGAATAAATTCCGATTTGTCTGAACAATGATTCCATTCCGAAAGTACGTGCTTCATCGGGAACGATAGGAACAATCAGTTTACCCACTTCTCTATCTTTGAGAAGTTTTGTAAGTATTCTTACAAACACCATTGTTGTACTTACTTCTCTGCCTTCAGTCCCTTTAAAGAATTCTTCGAACAATTCTTTTGAAGGTGTTTGAATAGGCTGGTTTCTTAGAATTCGTTTTGGAACATAACCGCCGAGCGTTTTTCTTCTTTCTTTAAGATATGTTATTTCGGGACTGTTTTCACCCGGTCTGTAAAACGGAGCAGCTGAAATATCTTCGTCGGAAATCGGAATACCAAACCGTGTACGGAAAT
>CAZCLA010000082.1:0-4192 GCA_964499285.1 uncultured Melioribacteraceae bacterium | reverse complement strand
AATATCTTAATCTCACAAATAAAAAAATATAATTAGAAACACAAATTTTAAACCTATCTTAACTGGTGGTTAATATGAACGATTTTAATAAAAATGCTCCCTCCATTAGTTCGAAATTGATATTATTATTTATAACTGTCGCAATCATATTTTTCGTATCCGGTTACTTTTATTATAGTTTTGAAGAGAGTAATTTAATAGGACAAAAAGAGAGTGAGCTTAATTCAATTGCTAAATTAAAAATTGATCAGATATCAAATTGGTATCTTGATGAAATGGAAGACGCTGCAATAATTTCTCATAACACCATTCTTGTTGAAGATATCCGTAAGGCACTATTAAAAAACGATTCAACTACACAAAAAGATTTAATTGATAACCTACGTGCAATTAAAGAACAGCATAGTTATTCGGAAATACTTTTAACCAACAACAATGCAAAACTAATCGCATCGACAGATCAGTCGCTAAATTTATTAAATGGCACTTTAAGAACAGGAATAGAAGAAGCATCAAAAACAAAGGATACATTTATTATTGACTTTTTCCGTTCAACTTCAACAGGCAATAAAATTCTTTTGGGTTTTGCTGCTCCAATTCCGATATCATTTCAAAATCATAGTTTGGTAATAACTTTTTTAATGGATCCAGAAGACAATTTATATCCACTTTTGGATAACTGGCCCGTACCAAGTATGTCATCAGAAACATTCCTTTTTAAAGAGGAAAATGACAGCATTATTTACCTTAACGATTTAAAACACAAAAAAGGAACCGCTTTAAAACTTCGACTGCCGAAATCACTTGAAGATTTGCCTGCAGGTAAAGCATCAGAAGGATACAAGGGACTTTTTAGAGGAAAGGATTACCGAGGAGAAAATGTTATTGCTTACCTATCAGATATTCCGGGGACTAACTGGTATTTAATAGCAAAAACGGACGAAGCAGAACTTTTTGCTGGATTGTCATCAAAAATGGTAATGGTGGGAGTAATTATACTTTTGTTAATGATTATTACTGGGATTGGTCTTTATTCGATATATACTTCAAATCAACATAAACTGACCAATAGTTTACATGAAAAAGATAGAGAATTATGGCAGCAGAGTGAAAAATTTAAAGTGACGATGGATAGTTTGGGGCAAGGTGTATTGACACTCGATGTAAATGGAAAACTTCAATATATGAATAAAATGGCGGAGAATTTAACTGGATGGTCGTTACGTAATGCTAGAGGCAGAGATCTGCACGAAGTTTATCCGGTTATAAACGAACGGACAGGAAAGAAGGAAAACAACATACTGGACAAGATATTCAAATATGGTGTGGTAAAAGAATTAGCAAATCACACCATATTAATATCAAGGGATGGGAAAGAAATTCCCGTTATGGATACTGGTGCACCAGTATATGATACTGATGGATCCATCATAGGCGTATCTATCGTATTTCAAGATGAAACAGAAAGACGTGAGACAGAAAGAAAAATTACAGAAAGTGAAGAGAGACTCCGATCCACTTTAGATGATTTAATTGAAGGATGTCAAATAATCGGATTTGACTATAAATATTTGTATTTGAACAAAGCAGCGATAAAAAGCGCCGGACTTTCAAGCGATGAGTTGATAGGAAAAACGATGATGGAGTGTTATCCGGGGATTGAAAATACGGATATGTTCAAAAAACTAAAGCATTCTATGGAAACAAGAATACCGGAAAATTTAGAAAATGTGTTTACATATCCGGATGGTAGTAAGAAAATTTTCAATTTGCGTTTTGAGCCGGTTGCAGAAGGACTATTTGTTTTATCGGAAGATATCACAGAATTTAAGACTGCACAAGAAATTATCAAGAAGTTCAGAGCTGGGATAGAATTATCGGGGGATGCAATATTTTTAACCGACAGAGATGGTATAATTACCTATGTGAACCCCGCATTTGAGAAAGTTTTTGGTTATACACAAAAAGAAGCTGTAGGAAATACTCCACGAATATTAAAGTCGGGCACACTTACACCGGATTATTACGAAAAATTTTGGAATAAAATAAAATCTAATAGACCCGTTAGTCACGAAATAATAAACAAAACAAAAGATAACAGATTAGTCCATATTGAAGCATCAATAAGTCCGATAAACAATGATGCCGGTGAAATAATAGGGTATTTAGCAATTGAGCGCGATGTAACATCACGAAAAACAGCAGAGGAAAGGCGAAAACAACTAATCGCAATTCTTGATGCAACACCGGATTTCGTAGCTATTGCAGATAGCAGCAGAAAGCCAATTTTCTTAAACAGCGCCGGCAAAAAATTGCTTGGATTGAAAGACGAGGTTGAAGTATCTAATTTGTCAATTGAAGGGTCTCACCCGGAGTGGGCAAGTCAAATTGTGTTAAAACAAGGACTTCCAACAGCTGCAAAAAAAGGAATATGGCAAGGTGAAACAGCATTGCTTCACAAGGATGGGTATGAAACACCGATTTCTCAGATCATAATTGCACATAAATCTGAAGAAGGAGAAGTTGAATATTTTTCCACAATCGGCAGAGATATAACCGAACGTAAGAGATTTGAGAATGAATTGATTGACGCAAAAGAAAAAGCAGAGGAAATGAATAATGTGAAAACCATTTTCTTCGCAAATATGAGTCATGAATTAAGAACGCCGTTTGTGGGAATTATGGGATATGCAGAATTATTATACGATGAATTAGAGAATCCAGAACATAAAGAAATGGCAGAAGGAATTCTTATTACATCAAACAGAATGATGGACACGCTTACGAAGATATTAAAATTAACGAGATTAGAAATTCACGATGAGGATGTTGAACTAGAAAAAATAGATATACGATCAATTATGAACACACTTTATAATAATTTTCTTCCTGCTGCGCAGAAAAAAAATCTTAAGTTAGAAACAACTGTAAAAGATGATATCATAGACCTAAACACCGATAAATCAATATTGCTTGATATATTATCCAATTTAATCCACAATGCAATTAATTATACAAATGAAGGAAAAATATCGTTGACGGCCGAAAGGCACAGAAATGAGGACCAAGAATTTTGTTGTATCAAAGTAATCGATACGGGAATTGGAATACCAGAGGATAAGAAAGACATTGTTTGGATGGAGTTCAGGCAAGCAAGTGAGGGTACTACACGAGAGTTTCAGGGATCAGGCTTGGGGCTTGCGATTGTCAAAAAGAACACAGAATTGTTAGGTGGAAGAATATCATTTGAAAGCGTTGAAAGAGAAGGAACAACATTCACACTTCTATTGCCGTTAAAAAGGTGAATAGGCCCATACGTTAAAAGCTCAAGAGGAGAAAAGGTTAGAGAATAATAGGTTAAAAGGAGTCAGAAATTTATTAGCCGAGTGTAAAATCTCCAAAGTGTTTTGAAGATAGAAGAGGCATGGAGATTTGGAAAGAAGGGGAGGAAAAATAAATATATTTAACGGGGATTGATTCTATTTTAGTTCATATTTTATAAGAACACTCTACGAATCACCCTTGACTTTTTACTTATTAAAGATGTTATACGGTTTTTTTACTATTAACTTCATTTTTGTTTTGAAGCAATATTAAAATAAATCCCATAATCCCAGCTACTACTAAACCAAAATCTTCATAGATTAATAAATTCAATGCAGCACTAAAACCAATTACTGACCACAATAGAGGTATAATTAGTGCAATAATGGATATTCTATTTTGTAAAAATAATAATATTCCAAAGGTGAAAATCGTAGTTGGACAAGGCAAACCAAAAGTTGGCGAACTTGGGTATTGATGCCCTAATAAATGACCTAATATAGGATAAACGATAAGAGCATAAAAAACAAATATAAATCCAACGTAGTTAAATATATTTCGTCGATATTCAAAAGATATTTTGCTTTTAATAATACCAAAATAGAAAAACAAGAATGCTTGGATTATATATATGATTCCAAAGAAGTAAGCCGCTTGATTAATAGGTATAAAAAAAAATCAAATGATAAACAACTCCGATCCACAACCATAAAAATGATAGAACCCCAGTTATTATTTTACCAGCATTTTTGTTTGGTTTAAAAATTAAATAGAGACAATAAAAAGCTAACAGATAAAAGAGAACTTGAATTGGGAAAACACTTTGGTTGTAAGCTCTAAATACATTCAAAAACTCCTCAATTGTGAA
>CAZCLA010000081.1:0-4346 GCA_964499285.1 uncultured Melioribacteraceae bacterium | reverse complement strand
TCACGGAATGCAGTAAAAGAATTGATGGGTCACGGAAATATTAAAACAACTCAAATTTATTCCCATTTGCAGAACGCTAATTTGAGAGAAGCTGTTAATTTGATATAATTTTCTTAAAATAATTCAATACTAATATTGAGAAGAATACTGCATATATAAAAAAATGATGTGAGCACATTCTTAATTGGCTGGAGTCAAACTAGATAATAGATTTTTTTACATTAGCAAATGAATAAATCATTTCTCTTCCAATTTGCTCAACCCGTTCGGTATATTTCTGTTCTTCTAGTTCGGTTCCATCAAACTCTTTTGGATCTTCATAACGAATTGGGAACCGGGCTTCGGCACCAAAAACTACAGGACAATTTTCGTCTGCATCGGAACAAGTCATAATTGCCGCAAAATCTTTTTGCGGATTAAACTTATCTGAATAAACTTTAGAAAAACATTCAATTGGATCTTTGTCATCGGAATAATAGACAAGGTAAACAGGGTTATCCGAATCATTTTTCTTTTCTATTTTGAATCCGGCATTTCTCATTGAGTTGACTGCACGCGGATTAAAAGCAGTTGCTTCAGTTCCGCCGGAATAACAATTAATATTAGAAATTCCATAAAACTCTGCGGCAGTCTGTGCCCAAATTTGACTAATATGGCTACGACGGGAATTATGTGTGCAGATGAAAGTTAATTTTACTTCTTTACCATCTTTCAGTTTCTGTGAAATATATTCAGCAAATTGATTTAGTAATTCCTTCCGTTCATTAGGTATCAATTCGAAAGTATTTTTCAATTGAATGATTTTTGCTTCAACTTCATTTATAATCGGCATCATATTCCTTTCTTGTTTCAATTAAAATGTAGTGTATACTAAATAAACTCCGCCAAGAATTACTAATACACCGCAGACTCTTTTTATCCACACAATGGTTTTCGATTCTTCACTCCAATTCAAATATTTCTGGACTTTTCCGGCAAGAGTTCCGGCACCGACTATAACAGCACAGTGACCAATACCAAACGCTAAAAGAAAGGTCACAGCAAGAAAATAATTAGTTTGAGCAGTCTGAAAAACAACCCCGAGAACCGGAGCCATATATGCAAATGTACAAGGACCGAGAGCTATTCCGAATAGCAATCCTAGTATTAAAGCTGCAAGCAGTCCTTTGGTTTTGGTCTGCTTTAGCCCTGCACTATTCCAATCAATTTTGATAATATCGAGTAAATAAAGTCCGACTAAAAAGAAAATGGCAGCTACAAAATAATTTCCAAAAACACCAACATCACCCATTAATCTTCCTAATGATGCGGTTATCACTCCGATCAATGCGATAGTAATTAAAATACCAACAGAAAAGATAAGCGAAATGTTAAATGTTCTGCCGACAGAAATTTTTCCCTGAGAACTTATAAAACCAACAACAAGCGGAATACTTGATAAATGACAAGGCGAAAGTAAAATCGACAATATTCCCCAAACGAAAGATGCGAGAAGAGCAACCCAAACAGCGCCGGTCATCGCTTCGTAAAGTGTTGTGAATAATCCTTCGAACATAATTATCCTTCTTTATTAGTAGGTTTTAAGCCCTTCTCTTGTAATACTTTATCAATAGCTTCTTCCGGATAAAATCCCTCGTGCCTGTGAAACTCTTTACCGTTTTCATCTAAGAATACTTGAGTAGGAATAAGTTTGATTCCGTATTCCTGCGCATAATGTTTCTCTTCCGGTTTCCATACATCGTGAAAGACTACTTCAACTTGATCGCCGTATTTTGCTTCAATCGCTTTCATAACAGGTTGCATTTGTTTACAAGGGATACAATTTACTGAACCGAGTTCAACAAAAGTTACTTTTGCTTTCGTTTCACTTTTTCCTTCTTCAACATCTTTACCACTTTGAGCTTCGCAGCCATTCGTAAAAATCATTAATACTGACAGAACGGATAATATTTTTTTCATTTTGATAACCTTACTCTTTATTTATCGAATTAATAAAATCTCTTGCTTTATCTCCCCTAAGATATTCGGTCAATCCAAGCAGACCTTCGACTAAATACTTGCTTGTATATCCTTTAAGTGTGAGGTAATGTCTTGCGATTGCTGCTCTATCGTAATGTGGACAAACAGCAACTATAACTTTACTTTTATCAAGTTCGTCAAGTCGATCGGGTAATTCATTTAGTGGAATAGATTTGATGAAACTTACTCTCCACGCTTGAACTTCTTCCGGGAAACGAATATCGATCACTTCAGCATTATCTTCTTTAATCAGTTTTAAAAGTGATTCAATATTAATTTTCATTTCTTTGCGTTCATTATAATCGAACTTTTTCAGATATGCAGAAAATAAATCAAGTTCATTAATAACTTTATCTTGTGCCGTTAATGAAATAGAAATCAGAAACAGAAATATTACTTTTTTTAATACCGTCAATTTTTTAACCATTCTATTAACTGATCTTCTTTAGGAACAATACCTACGCTTTTTACTTCACCATTAATAATTAATCCCGGTGTCATCATTATGCCGTAATTAATCATCTCATCTATATCGGTAACTTTTTCAACATTTGCCTGAATACCGTTTTGTTCAACCAATTCTCTTACTTTTGCCTCGAGTGTTTGGCATTTTTTACACCCGCTTCCGAGTATTTTTACTGAAATCATTTTATTTATCTCCTTCTAAGATTTTAAGCGAATTAGCGATTGTATCATTTACCGTTGCTTGTTTCATATAGCGTGCAACTTGCATTGCTTCAACAATTTCTTCATTTGTTACATTATTTTGTTTAGCTATTTTAGTCCACATTTGAGTGCAAGTGTCACTACCTAATACAGCAGCAACTCCTATTCCAATTAACATTTTATACTTATTCGGCACTTTTTGATACTTCTCATTCTCAAAAATAAGAGCTTTTTCATCCATTTGATTTTTTACAAATTCGGGCGCGAACTCTTTTAATAATTCCATAGGTGATTTGTTATTCATTTTTCACTCCTTGAATATTTTGTTTTTTCTCTAAAATCATATACAAGTTAGGAAGCAGCAACAGCGTAACAAACAACGAGAAAAACAATCCGCCGATTACTGCAATAGCCATCGGCTGAAGCATATCGCCGCCTTCACCCCAGTTAATTGCTAACGGTGTTAATCCTAAAATTGTTGTTGCCTGAGTCATTAAAATCGGACGGACTCTTAACGGCGCTGCAGTTAATATTGCTTCTTTGATCGAGGACCCTTGTTTGAGAAAATCATTTATAACCGAGATCAAAACAACACCTTGTGTGGCAATACCGCCGGACATAATTATTATACCGATCAAAACAGTTGCGCCCATCGGAAGTTCAGCCAGATAAAGAGCTGATGATGAACCGATCAATGCAAACGGAACGCCGAGCAAAATCATTAACGGCTGTTTGAATGAATTAAATTGTATCGCAAGAATTACATACGCAAAAAAGAGGGCGAACAAAATAATCCTAAGCATTACATTCTGACTTTCTTCAAGGAGATAAACCTGTCCGCCAAATTCAAAAGAATAACCTTCCGGCAAGTTTATTTCATCAAGTTTTATTTGTAATAATTGTGCAGTTGTTCCGACATCGGCTCCTTTAACTACATCACTTGAAACAACAATTTGTTTTATCTGATCTTCTCTAATTATTTCAACCGGACCGAGTCGTTCATTTACTTTTGCAACTGTGCGGAGCGGTACTTTATTGCTGCCTGAAATATCTATCTGTAAATTTTCTATATCCTGTTTTGATGTTATTTTTTCTTTCGGCGCAAGTACGCGTATATCGTAATATTCGCCGGCTTCACGTAATTGAGTTGCAACGCTGCCGTCAACATAAGTTCGAACAGTTGCGGCAAATTTATCTGTCGGCATTTCGAGTGCGGCGAGCCGGACTTTATCAACTTCAATCTGGTATTCCGGTTTATTAATCTGCGTACCTATTCTAACATTTGTCAGACCTTCAACGCTGTTCATTTGCTGAACAACTTGCTGAGCGACTTGCTGAATCCTTTCGAGTTCAAGTCCGCGTACTTTAATTTCAACATCTGATTCGCCGGTTCTTCTTATTCCTTTCATCTTTGCCTGCTGCATAACAATTTTTGCCCCGGGAATCATCTTCTTCATTATTTGCGGACGCGCGTTTTCAATCCATTCAACAGTTGTAATATCTCTTTCAGATTTTTGATCGAGTTCAATATCAATTTGTCCTTCATTTGGTATTTCATAAGTAACCAAACCCCAAACCTTACCGCCGGAAAGAGTGAAATATTTATCAACATAATTTTGTTCTTGCACAACAGATTCAATTTCTTGTAAAAATCGATCCGT
>CAZCLA010000080.1:0-4438 GCA_964499285.1 uncultured Melioribacteraceae bacterium | reverse complement strand
TAGTTATTAGAAATTTTTGTGTTTGTTACCATAAGTTCTTTAGCAAACTTTCGGAATTCTTCTGAGAACTTCTTTCCATTAAGGTCAATAAGTTCAACTAATTCCGGGTTATTTATAAAAAGAATCAGTGTTCCAAATTCATCGGGAAATTGAGAGATTAGATCTGAAAATTCTTGGTTAAAATTTTTAATTAACTGAAGATACCAGACCTTATAGTGTTGAGTTATATAAAAAAATAAATTATTCTTATAGGGGGAATCTGGATACTTATATACTAAATTTAAATATTCTTTTATTTTCGAGTTAGAATTTAATCTACGCGTTCTATATGATAAAAATTCGTTTTCAATGTAATTATATATTTTTGATTGTTTTGCGTCAGGCTTAACAATTGCTATCTCTATTATATTTGAATAAATCGAGTCTACTACTTCTATACCGGGTGAAACTCTATGATAGTCATAGTATTCTGGACTAAACTTTTTTTCGGTTAGTTTTAAGTACTTGTATCTTGCTTGAATCTTATATTTACCAGATTTTAGATAGCTTAAAGTTTTTCTTAATTTCAGATTTTTATTAATAACATTGGCATAGCCGGTATTAATAAAAAAGGAATAAATATAATTCTCATCTTGGGGTAAGACAAAATCACTTGTTTTAAAATTAGGCGGACGAGGGAGAACCAATTTAGTTGGGTGATTGCCAGTGCTGTCAATTATAATTAACTCAAAAACGGAACTTAAATAATGCTGAGGATAAAATTTTATGTCGTTTTCAGTATTATTATGAATTACTGTTACAATGGGAATACATTCTTTTTCAAGATAGATTTCTTTCTGTAAAGAAATTCTTAATGTCAAATCTTGAGCACATAATGTATGGGCAAGTAATACTGCCAACAATAATATAAATTTAATATTCATTTGACGCTATGCAATTTTTTATTCCTTATCCAATTTTTGTATGCGGACTTTACCCACTCTTTTTTCATCCATCTCTAAAACCTCAAAATCATAGTTCTCATATTCTAATTTATCACCAGCAGATGGGATTTTTCCCAACTTTTTCATTAAAAATCCTCCCAGCGTAATGTAATCTTTTGCGTCAAATTCAATCTTAAGCAAATCAGACAATTTACTGGTTTCAATTGAACCATTAATCAAATAAGATTTATCTTTCTTTTCAAATATTTCTTGTTCGTCTTTATCAAATTTTTCCGGTATATCGCCGACAATGTTTTCTATTAAATCGTGAAGAGTTATCAGTCCTTGCGTTCCGCCATGTTCATCAACTATTAAAGCTGTATTTGTCCTATAAATACGAAACTTCTCGAAAAGCTCTATCGAATAGATGGACGAAGGAACAACTAATATATCATTAATAATATCAATTAAATCAAAAGCAGGATCAAAATGATATTGAATTAAAAATTCTTTGGAATCCAAAATTCCAAAAGCTTTATCAATATTTCCTTTACAAACTATGTATTTGGAGTAGTGATGAGTCGAAATATAGTTTAAAATCTCATCGTGTGACATTTCAGTATCAATCCATTCAATTTCCATCCTCGGAACCATTATTTCCATTACCCGTTTATCATTGAAACTAAATATCTTTTTTATCATCTCTGTTTCTTCTTTTTCAAATGCTCCTTTGGATTTTCCGAATTCCAGCAGTGATTTAAGCTCCTCTTCCGACACATGCGGCTCATTACGCTTTTTTATGCCGAGAATAAAAATTATGAATCTTGTTGATATACTTAATAGCCAAACAAACGGGGCGAAAATTTTTGAAAGAAGAAACATAGCAGGAGCTGTGAGAATTGTAATTTTTTCTGGATTGTTAAGCGCAATACTTTTGGGTACAAGTTCACCTATTATAAGTGAAAAGTACGTAATTCCTGCAACAATAACGGCGAATGATATCTCGAGCGAATATTTTTTTAAGTATTCAATTTGATCTATATAAGGCGTTAAGTCCTCAGCCATGGAATAACCGCCGAATGCCCCGGCAAGAATACCAATCATAGTGATACCAATCTGAATGGCTGAAAGAAATTTCTCAGGCTCCTCAAGAAGTAACAATGCTTTCTTCGCAGATATGTTTCCATTATTTGCTTCCTCTTCGATCTTAAACCGTTTTGCTGAAACAAATGCAATTTCACTCATTGCCAATACACCGTTCAGCAGAATAAGGAGAAATATTATTATTATTTCAATCATAATTTTGATTGTAGCTTAATGAGTATTGTGTTTTTGTTCTCTATTAGAAACACTGCAAAGATATTATATTTAGTCGTTCCCGAGTTTCAAAAGAATTTCAATTAAAGATAAGGAAAATTGGAAAGACTAGATATTATAATGGAATTATTCTATGAATTAATGAGGTTATTATTTCATTTGAGTAATTCTTCTTACAATGATGTAAGATAATTGTTCAACTTATATTTTAGGGTTATAAAGTACTTTTCATTATTCACATTCACTTATTATTTATATTTTTTCCAATATTGATCAATTTTTTTATAAAATAGAGTTCAAAATGTTTTTATTCTGCAATACGAAGAATATTTCTTATAGGAGGGAAAGTTGAGAACAATAAAAATAATTCTAATAATATTTTTTCTTGCAATATTTGGCATCCAATTTATTCCGGTTAACCTGGATAATCCAACTATAAAAGGTGAAATAAAAGCTCCGGCTAACATTCAAAAAATATTAAAACGCTCCTGTTATGACTGCCATTCGAACACAACAAACTACCCTTGGTACAGTCGCGTTGCACCGGTAAGCTGGTTGATTGAATCGGACGTTAAAAACGGTAGAAAACATCTTAATTTTTCCGAGTGGAGTCTTTACGAAGCTCGCACAAAACGCAAGAAATTGGATGAGATAAAGGAAGAGGTCCGGGACGATAAAATGCCTTTAGACATTTATATTTACCTTCATCCAAGTGCTCAATTATCTGTGGACGATAAAATCCAAATAAACCGATGGGTAGATCAACAGTTAGGAAGATAAAGCAGGCTTATAAATCAAAAATCCTTTTTTTTTGTTAGATTTGTAGTCTTAATAATACATTTTGTCTATTTAGAAAATTGGTTTATAAAGGAAAAATATATGGATAACGATAAGAACAAAAGCAACCGGCTTGATGAAATTGAATTGAGGGAATGGCTTGAATCATTGGAATATGTGCTGCAATCCGGCGGACCCGAAAAAGTAAAAGAGCTCCTTCACGAACTTGATGTATATGCACACGAAGCGGGAGTTGAGCTTCCGTTTACTGCTAACACTCCTTACATTAATACAATCGCTAAATCGAAACAACCTCATTTTCCGGGCGGAAGAGAAATTGAGCGAAGAATAAAAAGCATAGTCCGTTGGAATGCAATGGCTATGGTTGTTAGGGCGAATAAACAGGAACCGGGAATTGGCGGACACATATCCACTTACGCTTCGGCTGCTACTCTATACGAAATAGCTTTCAACCATTTCTTTCGCGGAAAAGACGAACAAGGCGACGGTGATATGATCTTCTTTCAAGGTCATGCTTCTCCGGGAATTTATGCCCGTGCATTTCTCGAAGGAAGAATTTCTAAAGAGCAGCTTGAATATTTCCGAAGAGAGATTCATTCGAAAAACGGTTTATCTTCATATCCGCATCCATGGCTTATGCCGGACTTCTGGGAGTTCCCAACGGTTTCTATGGGACTTGGTCCAATCCAAGCTATTTATCAAGCAAGATTTAACCGTTATCTCGAAGACCGGGGACTTAAACGAAAATCCGATTCAAAAGTTTATGCTTTCCTCGGAGATGGTGAAACCGACGAACCGGAAACCTTGGGTGCAATTTCATTAGCTGCTAGAGAAAAACTCGATAACTTAATTTTTGTAATAAACTGCAACCTTCAGAGGCTTGACGGTCCTGTTAGAGGAAACGGAAATATTATTCAAGAACTCGAACGAAATTTCCGCGGAGCAGGATGGAACGTAATAAAAGTAATTTGGGGAAGCGATTGGGATCCTCTGCTGGAAGCCGATAAAACCGGTCTTCTTATCAAAAGAATGAACGAAATGATTGACGGCGAATCGCAAAAATATATTGTTGAGGACGGGGCTTTCACGCGACAGCATTTCTTTGGAAGATATCCTGAACTGCTAAAACTTGCCGAGCAGCTTTCAGACGAACAAATTGAAAAGATGAAACGCGGCGGTCACGATCCGGAAAAAGTATATGCGGCTTTTAAATCAGCAGTTGAACATAAAGGCACACCAACAGTTATTCTTGCAAAAACAGTGAAAGGTTACGGACTCGGTGAAGCAGGCGAAGGAAAAAATATTACTCACCAACAGAAAAAATTAAATGAAGAGGAACTAAAACATTTCCGTACACGGTTTGGTATTCCGATTTCCGACGAAGATATTTCAGCTGCTCC
>CAZCLA010000079.1:0-5012 GCA_964499285.1 uncultured Melioribacteraceae bacterium | reverse complement strand
ATGTTCATGAAGATGCAAAGATTTCTTTGATACAATAATTTGCATTCTCAAAAATTCGGATTTAAAATAGAAAACCGAAACAGATTGGTTTCGGTTTTATGTTGTCCCGCCAGGGTTCGAACCTGGACTCTTCTGATCCAGAGTCAGACGTGTTGCCAATTACACCACGGGACAATTTTTATTTCAGAAAATTAGTTATTGCTTTTTACTTATTCAAACAAAAACTAGTATTCTATTATTTCGAGTCTCTCCTCTTTCGGTTCAGCCCATTCGCTCACTTTCTTAAAAGCATTAAACTCCACAAATCCGTTTCCGTACCAGAAAATAGTATAAGTCGACGTTCTTGTAATCGAAGTAGGTTCACCAAGGAGTTTTTTTACTTCAGCTTGCGACATATACATTTCAAGATTGCGCCATTTTTCTAACTCTTCCTTTTTTTTCTGGATCATTTTCGCTTCGAGCCGCTTAATTTGTGCCTTCAGTGTGTCTATTTCAGTTTTGTATTCATCCTGAGAAAGTTTAAGACTATCAATAACTGTTATCAATGAATCAATTTTCTGAGAATTATTTTTCGGATCCGACTGTGCGAAAGAAGCAATTCCAAAACTTAATAGAAGATAAAGCGTCAAAATAATGGATTTCATAGAAAAATTTTCCGGTTTTGATGGGTATAAATATAGCAAAATCGCAGCACTTAAATCGGTTGTAATTAACTGACGATAGAATTTTGGAAAACAAAATTAGGTAAAATTATGAATGAGGAACTACTTTTCGCGGAACTGTTAACGAAAATCAGTGATAAGGAACGGGAAAAACTTTTGCTTATCTTACGTGCGGGAAAAAGAGTAGTAGCATTCGAATTTATAGTAAAACTTATCCGTAAACACAGGAAACAATTAAACTACCTCACTGCTGCATAGAAAATTCTGCACTTTCGTTAAAGTGCCTATCTTCATATATTTACCTTATGAAGAAGTTGATAATCATACTTATAATTCTGACAACACACAATTTTGCCCAGCAGTATGTCGATATGTTCGGCAAATTCAGCAATGCGGTTTCCTTTTCAATAAATCCAGTGGGCAGCATTTACATCACTGATGCGGACAAAAATGAGATTATCAAATTGGATACACTCGGAAACGAGTTGAATAGAATCGGGGGTTATGGGTGGAATCCAGCGGCGTTTGATTTTCCGGCGGATATTTTCGCCCAAACCCTCAAAGTCTATGTTGCGGATAAGAACAATAATCGTATTCAGGTATTTGATAAGGATTTGAATTTCCGATACGAATTGACAAGCGAAAAGACCGAAAGCGAATTTATCACCTTCGCTTATCCAATCGGCTGCGGAGTTTCAAACCAAGGAGATTTTTTTATTCTGGACAGCGACAATAAGCGAATTCTAAAATACAATATGACAGGCGGTTTCCTTCTCGAAATTGGCGGAACCGATGCGGGTAATTTTACGCTTAACGATCCCAAACATTTTGCAGTTTCGAACGACGGTAAAATATTTGTTATTGATGAAAATAAGATTTTCGTATTCGACCAGTACGGAACCGGATTAATAAAATTAGAAGCCGGCATTGAACCAAAGAATATAAACGTAACTTTTTCGATGTTATCAATTAATAACGACTACACATTAAAGTATATCGATCTGTCTAAAAGAGATACAGAATTCAGGACAATTTCATTTGAAGATGAGTTGGACGGATTACTAATAAATGATTCAATAATCTTTAATTCCAAATTGTATTTGCTTACTTCCAAAACAATTTTCGTATATGATTTAAGTGCCGAATAAGTGTCACCAAAATTCAAAATTTTAATTCTTCTATTTATTCTTTTCTGGTTTATTGGAATTTTTTTTCTACCTCTGTTTCAATTTCTAGAAAAGACAGTTTTTATTTTCCCATTCCTAAAAGATCTTTATGGAAATGTCTGTCACCAGGAGATTGCAAAAACTTTAGAAGTAAACAACTATCCCCTTCTTGTCTGTGCAAGATGTTCAGGAATTTATTTCGGTGCATTTATTTTTTCCATTATTTTCTTAGTAATAGCAGAAAAATTTTATCAACACAAATTATTACTTCCAACAATTATCGTAATAGTAATTATTGATGTATCGCTTTCGACATTGGGACTTATTAATTATTCAAAAATATCGGCATTTACGACGGGGTTTCTTTTAGGTTCAGTCTCTTTTATATATTTTTACAATGCTTTGATTGAATTGATTAGTAAAAAACGGAAATCAAATTGAAGAAAATTTTACCAGCACTTGTACCGGGATTTGCAGTTGGGGTGCTGCAAATAGTACCACTTTTGAAAAGTTTTGCTTGTTGTCTGCTGATTCCGCTTGCCGGATTTTTTTCCGTCACGCTCTACCAAAAATCAACCGGTTCGGAAAATAAAATCGGAATCTCGAAAGGAATTGTACTCGGACTTTTAACCGGCGTCTTTGCAGCGGTATTTACAAGCCTATTTGAAATTTTTATAACTCTCGTCACAAAAAGCAACGATTTGGTTTTAACATACAATGAATTGATACAAACCATGGATTCACTACCGTTTGATGCAGCATTGAAACAGCAAGTTATCGATTTGATGGGAAGTATGAAAACCGAAATTGAAACCACAGGATTTTCGCTGCTTTATTCATTCACAATTATTTTTAATAATTTTTTAACCAACACAATTTTCGGAATGATTGGCGGTGCGATCGGCGCTCAGTATGTCAATTCGAAATTGAAGCGAAATAATTTTGAGGAATAGTAATTGATAATTTCACTTATCTTTTTTATTCATTTTCTTTTTGGATTAATTGTATTTGTGAAGAAATGGCAGAATGAATCTTTATCTGCAGCTTTCATAAATATTGCATTAATAATTATTCTATTTTCTGTTGGTTGGTCTATTGTAACAATGCTGATAAAACTTTTCTTCGAGGCTGAAGGTTTCGGTATCTGGTTCGACCGCGATACAATTACACTTACAATTCTATCAACTATCGAGTATTTCTTTTTTAGATTTTATTATGCGGATATATATTCCGTAAAATAAATTCACAATATTTTATAACACCACACTCCTATATCACACTCAATTATTTAGCCCCGTTAATACCTCGTAAATAATCTTATGTCCATTTATCGAAAAGTGGATCCCATCACCATATAAAAAATAATCGTTTGTAGAATTACTCATTTGCTTATATAAAATTGGTGCTAAATCAGTAACTAAAAGTGAATCATCTGCGGATTTTATTTTTTTATAGAATATACTGGTTGGTGATTTTTTATCAATTAATCCCGTTCTTAATTGGTACTCATAGGGAAGAAGATATAACTTGAACCCAATGCCTCTTTCTAATAAAGTTCTCCGAATACTCAAGATTTTTTTCACAGCATCGATTAATTCCGTTTTGTCCTCTTTATAGTATTGCACATCATACAAAAAGTAAGTTTTTGGTCTATCGGTAAATGTAGCTTTTAGAAGTTGGTAAATTCTTGAATTAGTTCTAAGAAATTGAAGCATATCACTTAGTAAAAAAGAGTTTTTCATTTCAGGAGATTCATACCCGAGAGGAACAGAATATATATCATTCAAACACCAAAACATATTGACTTCATCGATTTCCAAGAGATTATCTTCAACAAATAATTTTCGAACGATGTTATCGTAATCATAAATTGAATAGCCTATCAATGAAATGTTGAGGATCTGATCACTGCTTGAATAATTGTTTATTCGTCCGGGAAAAGTTGAGTCATTTTCAACTCCAATTCCCATAGTTACAGAATCCCCAAGATATAATACACTCTTTTCTTTTTCAGAACTAGAGGAGAATTTCCAAAACCCATTATTATTTGTTTCTTTTTCAACAGAGTTACTTTTACCACTAGCCTTGGGATTAAGACCTGGAGAATCATAATAAACACTATCTTTCAATAATTGATGATCCGTTCCGTTTAATTGAATTTCCGGGAAAAATAGAAGTAAAAAAATTTCCGACAGAATAAAGAGAGTGATAATAACCAAAATGTTTACTAAGATGAGTTTGAATTTTCTCATAATTACTTCTGATGCTGGTGTGATTTAGAATGAATTATAAAATTAGTCCACTTTATCATTCATTACGAGTAGTTATCTAAGCCGATAAGGAAAAACAATTACAGCAGATTGAATAATATCCTTTCCACTTTCGGGTAAAGGTTCAAACCGCCATTGCCTAAGTGAATTTATTGCTGCAGCTTCCAATCTTGCATCAGCTTTTATCATAGGAAATATATTACCAACTGTGCCATCGGGAAGAATTGTAAATCGCAATTTAATATCTATTTCCTTCGATACACCTTCCGGATATTCGGGTAATATATGGCTATAAATTTTTCTGATACCCTTGCCGCCAAAATCGATCTCAAAGCCAAAATTACCTGTTCCGTCTCCGACTTTTTCAGCACCCGTACTTTCAGAAGTTTCATTCTTTTCAACAATTGGTTTAACATTCTCGTTAAATGTAACTTCTTTTTCCTCGTTATCATCAGTTTCTGTCTTCACCGGTTCGTCAGATTTGTTGACAACATCGGGAAGATCTACTTCTTTTTCTTCTGTTTTTTCTTTGCTCTCTTCTTTCTTTACATCAGGAATTTTTTGTTTTTCATTCGGAGTAATTCCTTCAACGCCCGCTGTGCTTACATTTCCAAATGTGCCGAAACCAATGGTCACGAACTCATCATCCATTTGTTCAGAACTAAAATTGATAAACACGAACAATATCATAAGCAGCAAATGCAGACCAATCGAAATCAGATATGATATTTTCCTCTGATAATTAGGATTCATCAAAACGATACCTTCTCCGTTTCGATTGTGAATTTGTCGATGGCAACACCTTTCGCTGCATCAATAACTTTTATAACCGTTTCAATACTTACTTTTTTATCTGCTCTAATTACCAGATTAGCATCACTTCCTTCTCTGTTCTGATCAAGCAATTTTCCGGG
>CAZCLA010000078.1:0-5027 GCA_964499285.1 uncultured Melioribacteraceae bacterium | reverse complement strand
AGAGCGATATGCAACCGATACATTAAAATATATCGGTAAAAAAGAAGACCTCCCCGTTCAATATGAATCAACCGGTACTGAAACCTTCTTTACTGATGCGCGTGATCCATCACCAAGGCAAAGAGAAATATTTCACTTCCATAAACCCGAAACTCTTTATGAAATGTTTACTCTAGGGACTTCACTGCGCTCTAGATTAAAAACTTTTCCGCAATTAAATTATGATGGTTTACGACAATGCCAGATAAGCGCTATCACTAACCTTGAAAATTCATTTGCAGAAAACCATCCACGAGCTTTAGTGCAAATGGCAACCGGTGCAGGTAAAACATTTACGGCAATTACTTCTGTTTACCGATTATTAAAATTTGCAAAGGCTAAGAGAATCCTATTCCTTGTTGATACTAGAAACTTAGGCAAACAGGCAGAACAAGAATTCCAAGCATATAAGCCGAATGACGATAAAAGATTATTCACCGAGCTATACAATGTTCAACGACTCCGTTCTAATTTTATTGATCCATCATCTCAAGTATGCATCAGCACAATTCAAAGAATGTATTCGATTCTAAAAGGAAAAGAACTTGACGAAAGTTTAGAAGATGATTCTCCGTATGAATCAAAACTTATTAAAAATAAGATTGATGAAGTAGTTTATAACGAAGTAGTCCCGATTGAGACATTTGATTTCATTATAATAGATGAATGCCACCGTTCAATTTATAATTTATGGAAGCAAGTACTCGATTACTTCGATGCTTTTATGATAGGTCTTACCGCAACTCCCGACAAAAGAACATTCGCTTTCTTCAATGAAAATGTTGTAAGTGAATATACACTCAAAGATTCTATTTCTGACAAGGTAAATGTTGGCTATGATGTATATACTATTGAAACGGAGATTACCCAGCGGGGCGCAGAGATTAAGGCAAAGGAATATGTGGATCTTCGCAATAAACAGACACGAAAAAAAGAATGGCGGCAGCTTGATGATGAAATTATATATGAAGGCAATCAGCTTGATAGAGATATAGTTAATCCAAGTCAGATTAGAAATATTATCCGTGAATTCAAACGAATCCAAAAAGAAGTATTCTTCCCGGAACGTGGAGATGACAAGGAAGTACCTAAGACTCTCATCTTTGCTAAGACCGACAGTCACGCAGAAGATATTGTTCATATAGTTAGAGAAGAGTTCGGCGAGGGGAATGACTTCTGTAAAAAGATTACCTACAATGTAAAGAATGAAGATCCGGAATCTGTACTTCAGCAGTTCAGAACTGCTTATAATCCTCGAATAGCAGTCACAGTTGATATGATTGCCACCGGTACGGATGTTAAGCCGATTGAAGTATTGATATTTATGCGTGATGTCCGATCGCGAAATTATTTTCAGCAGATGATTGGAAGAGGTGTTCGCTCTCTTTCAAGAGATGATCTGAGAAGGGTTACCAACAGCGCAAAAGTTAATAAGGAACGTTTTTATATTATAGATGCAGTCGGTGTTTTCAAATCCGTTAAAGTGGATTATCCTGTAGTCGATAAAAAACCATCTATACCGTTGAAGGATTTAATGAAGATGGTAATGCTGCAGCCGGATGAAGATACCGTTACTTCTCTTTCATCTCGATTGACAAGATTATCAAAGCAGATTTCCGAGAGTGATGGAGAAAAGTTTAAGGAACTGAGCGGCGGTAAATCAATTGAAGAAGTGGCGGATGAACTTGCCGACCTTTACGATCCCGATTTTCAACACAAAGCTGCAATTGAGAAATATAATTTGCCTGAAGATGCTGAACCGACAGCAGAACAAATCCACGAAGCAATGCAGCCAGTTAACTATGCGGCAATTAAACCATTTGATAACCCAAAACTGCGTGACTTTGTAGAAACAGTCCGGCAGAAAATTTACCAAGTGATAGACACGGTTAATATTGATAAAGTAACTTTCTCCGGATTTGATGCACAAGCAAAGGAAAACGCTGAAGCGGTTATCGGTTCTTTCAGAAAGTTTATTGAAGAGAATAAAGATGAGATTATTGCTCTTAAGATTTTATACAGTCAGCCCGAGCGAAGGAAAGAACTGAACTATAAAATGATTAAGGAATTGAAAGAAGTGTTGAATAACGCTCCGTATCATTTGTCTACTGAGCAGATTTGGAACGCATACGAGAGAGTTTATCCGGCAAAGGTGAAAGGTACGACAGCAGCAAGAATGCTGACTGATATTATCTCTTTGATACGTTTTGAATTAAAGATTGATGATATGCTTATTCCATACGGTGATATTATTAACCGCAATTACAGAGACTGGATGTTTAAGAAAAACGCGGGTCCGGTACAGTTTACTAATGAGCAAGTTGAATGGCTTCGCATGATAAAAGAACATCTTGTTACATCCGTTAGAATTGATAAAAAAGACTTTGAGTTTTCTCCGTTTGTTGATAAGGGTGGGCTAGGAAAATTCTGGAAGGTGTTTGGCAACGAAACCGAAAAACTTATTGAAGAAATAAATGAGGAATTAGCCGCATAAATAATACTATGAATGAAATTGAAAGTAATTTTTTTGAAGGAAAACGTGCTTGGTCAAAATTGAAAGATCAAGTGATCAAGAATTATCTTCCCCCATATCTAAAAAAAGTAAATCGGTTGAACGAAAGTATTATTTTGGTTGATACCTTTGCCGGTCCAGGTAAATACGAAGATGGTGAAATCGGCTCACCTATTTATATTTGTGAATTAGCAAACCAATACGTACCAAATAAGTTTCTTGCGGTGTTAGCAAATAAAAACATTGAGCATCATGAGAAGCTTAAAGAAAATATTAAAGAATTTATTGATGCAAAAAAGGCCTTTGCTCTGCGTGGTAAAGCCGAAGATTTGTTACAAAAAATGCATGGAATTATTTCAACTCAAGTACTTTTTATTTACCTTGATCCATTTGGGTTATTGGGGACAAATTTCAGTTTATTAGAACCGTATCTCTCAAGATCAAAAAAATACAGTACTGAGTTAATTATCAATCTAAGTATACCAACAATATTAAGACTATCTTGTATAAATTCAATTGCGGAGAAGGGTGAGACACCACAGATTCTTGCAAAGCAATATACTTTAACAAAAGTTTTGGGCGGTGAATTTTGGAAATCTTCTCTTCTTGATTATCAATTATCGACTGAGCAAAGAATTAACAAGTTTTTAGATGCATATAAACAAAAACTGATGACATATCTCCCTGAGGTTGGCTATTGTCCTGTTTACGAAAGAACCGAACATAGTAAAATGAAATATGCAATATTTTTTGCTTCCCGGCATCCGGATGCAAAAATTTTAATGAACAATATTATGTTTAACGCATATTCTGAATACATTTGGAAAAGAAATTACTCGGACACTCTCTTTGGGGAATTGGATTGGAGTGATAATCTTCCCTCAGAATTCTATGATAACCTTGAGGAGGATATTCTATCATTGGTTAATGAAGCGGGAATTTCAAGGATTGAATTATGGAAGAATATAGTTGATAAAAATTTTATGAAGTATGATCAAAAAAGCTTTAACAAAGTGCTGAAAAAGTTGATACCTAATAAGCTAGATTATCATGATATTCGTAAAACAGGTAAACTCAACGATGAATCAATTTTATATAACAAAAATGTAGAAAGGAAATAATGGCTTCAAATTCAAAAAT
Source organism: uncultured Melioribacteraceae bacterium (assembly GCA_964499285.1). Classification (GTDB taxonomy): domain Bacteria; phylum Bacteroidota; class Ignavibacteria; order Ignavibacteriales; family Melioribacteraceae; genus JAGFIY01. Next base: position 1,336 of record CAZCLA010000078.1, on the reverse strand, counting down.
AGAATGGACTGAATTAACTTGGAACCCAACAACAGGTTGCAATAAAGTTTCGCAAGGATGTAAATTTTGTTATGCTGAGCGTATGGCAAAAAGGTTAAAAGCCATGGGACAGCAGAAGTATAAAAATGGTTTTAGACTTACTCTGCATAAAGATGCCTTAAAAATTCCCTACACATGGAAATCACCAAAGATCGTTTTTGTAAACTCAATGAGTGATTTGTTTCATAAAGATATTTCGCTTGAATTTATTCAACGTGTTTTCAAGGTAATGAACGACAATCCTCAACATGTTTTTCAAGTGCTAACAAAGCGTGCTGATATATTATTAGAGTATCACAAAGAACTAAAGTGGACACATAATATCTGGATGGGTGTTTCTGTGGAAGATGAAGAAAGTCTTTGGAGGGTTCGAGATCTTAAAAAAACTAGGGCCAAAACTAAATTCCTTTCTTGTGAACCCTTGCTAGGCTCATTAAAAAAGCTAAGACTCAGTAAAATAGATTGGGTAATAGTTGGTGGTGAAAGCGGACCAAAAGCACGGCCGATGGATCCTAAATGGGTTTATGAAATACATGACAAATGTGATGAAGCCGGAGTAAAATTCTTCTTCAAACAATGGGGCGGTACTAACAAGAAAAAAGCCGGTCGAATCCTTAACGGGCAAACTTATAATGAAATGCCTGAAATAGAGGTAACTTTTTAATGTTGCAGAAACCTCTCCCTCCCAATTTACCCGCCCTTAAGGCGGGCTGGTTTTGGGCTAGACTTGGTGCTGAGTTTAATATAAATATGGGGCAGTCTCCGCCTTCTTCAACTTATAATGAGAGTGGGGAAGGATTGCCATTTTTTCAAGGTAAATCAGAATTTACCGATTTGCATCCGATTCCAAAGAAATGGTGTTCAGAACCAAAAAAAATTGCTAAGAAAAATGACATTTTAATTTCAGTTAGAGCGCCAGTGGGTGCGACAAATATCGCAAATCAAGAATGTTGTATTGGTCGTGGTTTAGCAGCAGTTCGATATCCTGAATGTCCAAAGTACTTGTTCTACTTTTTTAGATCTATAGAAAGGAAATTAGATAGTCTCGGAACAGGAACAACTTTCAAAGCAATTTCAGCAAACACTTTAAAGAACTTAGAAATCCCTCTCCCACCACTAGAAGAGCAACACCGCATAGTGGAAAAAATAGAAGAACTCTTCAGCGAACTGGACAACGGAATTGAAAACCTCAAAAAATCAAAGGAGCAGATAAAAACTTACCGGCAAGCGGTTCTTAAATCTGCGTTTGAGGGAAAGCTGGTTCAAGGACAAAGGACAAAGGATAAAGGCAAAAGAG
>CAZCLA010000077.1:4055-5262 GCA_964499285.1 uncultured Melioribacteraceae bacterium | reverse complement strand
TGTGAAAAATGAAACACCTTACACAAAGTTAGCTGTTTATGATGTTCTCGGAAGAGAAGTCGCCACACTCGTAAATGAAAATCTATCGGCGGGCAGTTACGAAGTAAAATTTGACGGCAGCAGACTTTCAAGCGGAATGTATTTTTACAAAATAGATGTTGGGGATAAACATCATTCCGTTAAGAAAATGTTACTTCTGAAATAAAGACAAATGTCCTGATTGCAAATTGATTTTTAAAGTTCAGAGAATATGAAACGAAAGAATGCAGTAATTAAAAAACAAATTTTATTTCTTCTTCGGGGAGGCAATACGCATATTCCTATTAAACGTGCGATTAAAAACTATCCTCTAAAAATTGTAAATCAAAAAGTCCACGGAATTGAGCACACGCCATTTCAACTTTTGAATCATATGAAACGGGCTCAAGATGATTTTCTTGGATTTATTAATAATCCTAAACATCAATCTCCCGAATGGCCGAAAGGATTGTGGACAGACGAAGAAGATGCTTCTTTAAACGATTGGACAAAACTTGTCGAGGAGTTTTTTGATGGAATAGACGAGATGGAACGGTTAATTAAGAATAAGGATGTCGATATTTTTGCTCGGATACCGCATGCGCCGCAGTACACCATTTACAGGGAAGCGCTAATGCTTGCAAGTCATAACACATATCATTTAGGACAATTAATGCTTATGAAAAAAGCACTTTCCGAATATTAAAATCATCAATCTATTCTATTATAAATAATTTTCCCGCCAGAAAATCAGTGATCCAGATCTTATCATTATCGATAATAATTTTGTTTAATTCATAAATTGTATCTGCAAATTGCCCTCTGATATAAAACGAATTGTTGTTGGTGTCAAATGAAGTATCACCGAACGGATATGCATAATTGAAAAGTTCAATAAATTTTTTAGCAATAAGATCAAACTCATAAACTGTCAAATTGTTGGCAGAATGCCCTGTAACAATAAGCCTGCCTTTATCGTATAATAAATTATCAACGGATTCCTCTCTCGGGAGGTTAAATGTCGTAAGTTCCTCTCCGAATATCTGTAAAGAGTTTGAACCATGATTGATAACAAAAGGAACTCCTTCGACTAGTTCAAGCTTCAGCGGATTTGTCTCTGTCGAAAAAGCTTCAATCGAAAAATCAGTTTTATCAATTTTCAACAATGAATTTGAATCAAAGTTAACGG
>CAZCLA010000077.1:2148-3955 GCA_964499285.1 uncultured Melioribacteraceae bacterium | reverse complement strand
TTTCCCCAACTGTTCTGAAGTCCGTAAAGAATTCCGATATCGGTTAAGATCAAATCCTGAGCAAGTCGCGGAATTCTTCTATCAGTTATGTTTAAATTATGCGGATCAATTTGCAGAATACCGTTCTTTGCTCCCCAAATGTAAACGTTTGGCCAATATGATTGATGAGGTCCGTAGCTTAGATAAATATTTCCTTCATTGTTAAATATGGCTTTGTGGGGATAGTCAAATGGTAATTTGTGAAGATCAAAATTTCCACTTGCGTCAACAACGGCAAACTCGTCCTCCGTATTAAAAACAAATACTTCGTCAGATCCTTTTCGTTTTATCATTTCAACAGGGCTCCAGCCGGTGTAAATCTTTTTTACAGTTTTGTTTTGGGGATTAACTGAAGTCACCGCCGAACCGAAAACGCCGTTTACCGCAGTTGCTCCGAGCGGCAAATAAATTTCTCCATTGTTTTGATTGAACTCCATTGAAAACATATGAGGAATTATTCCCAGTCCGGAAATGCGATCAACAAATTTTTTTTCTTTCAAATCCACAATCTCAATTTCACCGAAAGCCCAACTTGCGATATATAGGAGGTCATTATTGATATCCAAAGCTGAGCCGTCATTTCCGTAAAGAGGAATTTTTATTTCAGAAAGATTTCCGCCGTCCTTATTAAAATCAACTACATGAACTGATGCATGATTGTCGTAGGGAATATATACTTCGTTCCGTTTTTGGTTGTAAATAACACCGACACCTTCGGTAAAGCCCTGAAGCTCGACGTAAACATCTTTTCCCGTTTCCGGGTCCAGTTCAACGGCTTGAACCACTTTTCTATCTTTTGTCTCGATAACCAAATAAACACGATTTTTGATTTTATCGATTCCCGCAAAATGCCAGCGGGCGGCGGAAACTGTTTTAAGCGTTCTAACTTTTTCTACGGCATAAGTTTCGGGATTAATTAGATATAACATAGATTTATATCCGTCGATAGCAGCAATTTTATCAACTCCCGGTAAATAGATAACTTTTCTAATCGGCGGCGGCGGAGTTTGGTTTAGATTTGCAAGTGGCTCTGAAAAATCGACCCACTTTATATAATCGATTTGATTGTTGTTTATATCAACTATGGCAATGTTTTCGCTTTCTCTTCCGACCAGAAAAACTATCCCGCGTTTATCAACGGTAACTGATTCGTATTGATGTTCGGTTTCAATTACGTTGGAAATATTTTTATCTGGATAAACAGCAATTATACATTTATCCCCGATTAAATAAGCGTTGCCTGTCAACTCATCCAAATAAAATGATTCATCCTTTAAATGCTGAAGTGCTCTTTTTCCTGTTGGAATGTTTCTTACTTTTTCTGTTGTTCCGTCTATCAAAGTGATGCTTGATGAGTTAGCATTTGCACAAACAATTCTATTCCGCTCGTTGTCCACTCGAATAAGAACAGGTCCTGCCGCATTAACTTTAATTTCGAGCGAATTCAGAAAGTCTATTTCGGTTATTTTTTTCTGAGCGGATAAACTTGTTAAGCTTATTGACAGCATTAACAAAAAAGTTAATTGCTTCATTTTTCCCTCAAGAATTACTTGTTCTTAAATTGATTTATGTATTCTTTGGTAAAATCGGAGAGCACGAGTTTACCGCTTATTTCCGCCCGCAATTCTAAAAATTCATCCCAATTTTCTGTCCCCTCCCAAAGAACTCGCTTCAGTTTTTTCATTGCGTCAGGGCTGCTCGAAGCAAGCTTTGATGCTATTAATTCCACTCCGTCCTCTAATTCATTGATAGTGTCATAAACTTCTGT
>CAZCLA010000077.1:0-2048 GCA_964499285.1 uncultured Melioribacteraceae bacterium | reverse complement strand
CCTCTGATTCTCCGCATAATGTTATTTGCTTCGCCAAATTCCTTAATAGATTACCGGGCAGGGAATTACTTTTGGGATGTGAAAATGTGATGGTGCAGATTTTATCCTTGGTTGAAATCTCAATCTTTCCGGCTTCCATATTTCCTCGCTTTATAAGTAACGATGCAATTTGTAAAAATACTTGTGATAATTCAAACAATTCATCGTATCAAAATTTTTGTGAAATTTACTGAGATAAATTTTATTTTCACCTTTCATAACATTAATTAATATTTGCGGGGCAAAAATGATTAAAAAGTTATTATTTCTTTTACTGTTTGTTTCAATCCCTCTCTTTGCACAAACAGATGATAGAATAATTCACGGTGAACTTCTTGTTAGACTAGAACCTGATGAATCCATTGAACACTTTACAAGAGAAATGCAGTCGTTGAAAATAAATGCAAAACGACTTCTTTCAGAAAGATTGAACATCTGGCTTGTTGAATACGATAAAAATTTAAATGCAACGGAGGCTCTCTATTCGGTTATGGACAACAACAGAGTTAAGGTTGTACAGCATAATCATGAAATTCAAAGAAGACTTGGTGTTCAAGAAAAAACAATTGATAACCTAAGGATGAGTGCAACATTTCCAAACGACCCGAGTTTCGGTCAGCAGTGGGGATTGAACAACACAGGACAAACCGGCGGCGTTGATGATGCAGATATCGATGCCCCCGAGGCATGGGACTTTGCAACCGGAGGAACATCCGCACAGGGAGACGATGTAGTTGTAGCAATAGTTGACGGTGGATTCGACCTTAATCACGAAGACATTGTTTATTGGAAAAACTTGCTCGAAATTCCGGACAACGGGATAGACGATGACGGAAATGGCTACATAGACGATTATGATGGATGGAATGCTTACTCCCACAGCGGAAATATTACAAGCGACAGCCACGGAACTCACGTTGCTGGAATAGCCGCCGCACACGGAAACAATTCGAAGGGTGTTTCGGGCGTTAACTGGGGGGTGAAAGTAATGCCTGTTCAAGGCTCGTCTTCAAACGAAGCTACAGTTGTTGAAGCTTACAGCTATATACTTGAAATGAGAACGAGATATAATGAAACTAACGGAGCGGAAGGAGCTTTTATTGTTTCTACTAATGCGTCATTCGGTGTGGATTTTGGTAATCCCGCAAACTATCCGCTTTGGTGCGGAATTTATGATGATCTCGGTGAAGTTGGAATATTGAGCTGCGGTGCAACAGCAAACTTAAATATTAATGTTGATGTTCAAGGCGATGTCCCGACAGCATGCCCAAGCGAATATATGGTAGCAGTAACAAACACAACAAGCTCGGACAATAAAAACAGCGGGGCCGCTTACGGTGCAACAACTATTGATTTAGGATCTCCTGGAACAAGCATTTACGCAACCCTTCCGGGAAATTCATACGGAAACCTAACCGGAACTTCGATGGCAACTCCACATGTAGCTGGCGCTATTGGTTTGATAGTAAGCGCGGCCAACGGATCTTTAATTCAAGCATATAAAACTAATCCCGGGGCAACTGCGTTGTTGTTCAGAGATCATTTGTTCGACGGAGTTGATCCTATCGCTGCCCTTGATGGAATTACCGTTACCGGCGGAAGGCTGAATGTTTATAATTCTGTTCTGCTTGTCTCGACCCCGCCTGATAATATTCCGCCGACCACTATCACGGATTTATCGGTATCAGATGTTTCTTCTAACGGATATAAATTTACATGGACTGCCCCTCTCGATACATCGAGAAATGGCGTTGTCGGATATGATATTAGACGCTCAAATAATCCGATTACTAACGACACACAGTTCAATAATGCCGAACAAATTCCCTTCGGCTCACCCGCCGAAGCCGGACAAACGGAAGAACTTGAAATTGAGGGAATGAATTTTAACGATACAAAGCACTACGCTATTAAAGCGTTCGACACCTTTGGCAACATCTCAGCAATGTCCAACGTAGTTGAAGGAACAACACTATCTGCGCCATCGATGAACGTAACCCCTCAGCAGA
>CAZCLA010000076.1:0-5444 GCA_964499285.1 uncultured Melioribacteraceae bacterium | reverse complement strand
AAGCATCAAAACATAAAAACAAACAGAGAGTTAACTGAACTCGACTGCATTCATCCACCTTGTGTTGAAGCCTGTGCTATTGATCAAGATGTACCGGAATATTTATATCATATCGGCAATAAAAATTATTCTGCTGCATACGAAACTATTGTAAGAGAAAATCCGCTGCCGAATATAACCGGAATGGTTTGCGATCATCTTTGCCAAACTAAATGCACACGAATGAATATCGATAATTCATTGTTAATTAGAGAATTAAAAAGATTTGCTGCTGAGAAAGAATCAAATCATTTTGATAAACATTCTTCAAAAAGTATTATTAAAAAAGTTGCAGTAATCGGAGCCGGTCCTTCCGGGCTTTCAGCCGCTTACTTTTTGGCGTTGGAAGGAGTGAATGTAGAAGTTTTCGAAGCACACGGTTTCGGTGGAGGAATGGCCTCTTCAACTATTCCAAAGTTTAGAATAGACGATGAACTTTTGGAACTCGATGTAAAAAATATCGAATCGCTCGGAATTAAGATTCATTATAATCGAATAATAACAAAAAACGATTTTGATGAAATCAGAAGTGAATTTGATTTTGTTTATTTGGGGATCGGTGCACAGAAAGGCAAGAAACTAGAGATTGAAGGAGAAGAAAGCGAAAATGTTTTTGATCAGATCAAATTTTTGGAAAAAATTAAACTCGGAGAAAGTGTTAAACTTGGTAAAAGTGCAGCAGTAATTGGCGGAGGGAATTCCGCGATGGATGCAGCGCGGACCGCAAAAAGATTAGTTAAGAGCGGTAAAGGTGTAACTTTACTTTATAGAAGAACTATCAACGAAATGCCTGCCGATAAAGAAGAGATTGAAGAATTAATCCACGAAGGAATTAAAGTTGTTGAACTAACAGCACCAAAGCAAATTGAAAAAGTTGATGGGAAACTTAGATTAACTTGTGTGCAGATGAAATTCGGCGATGAAGATGACTCTGGGAGAAGACGTCCGGTTGAAATTCCAAACTCTGATTATGAGTTGGAGTTTGATTCGATTATTACCGCAATAGGACAAGAAGTAAATTTAGATTTTCTTCCGAATAAAAAATTGGAAGTGAATTCACACACTAAAGAAACGGAAATTAAAAATGTCTTTGCCGGTGGTGATGCGGTTCGCGGTGCGGATTCATTAATCAATGCAATGGGAGACGGTAAAGATGCGGCACAAATAATTTTATCTAAGATTGAACAAGAGTATAATGCACTAAAGCCTGAACTCGAAAAAATAGATTTGCGAAATTACCAACATAAATTATCCCAACGAGTTTACGGAAAGGATTTGCAATCTATTCCTTTGGAGCAGCGCAATTCATTCGACCTAGTTAATCCGGTAATGGATGAAATCTCTGCAGTTGAAGAAGCATCCCGCTGTTTGTATTGTGATGAAATTTGCAACATATGTGTGAGTGTTTGTCCTAATCTGGCAAACGTTTATTATGAAATTTCGCCTTTTAAAAAGAAATACCCTCATATCAATTTTGAGAATGGTGATTTTAAAATAACAAGTTGGGATGAGTTTGAAGTCAATCAAAAATACCAGATAATAAACATAAACGATTTCTGTAATGAATGCGGAAACTGCGATACATTTTGTCCAACTAGCGGAGCGCCTTATAAAGTAAAACCCAAATTTGCATTAAGTAAAGAAAGCTTCGACGAAATCAGCAGAGGATATTTGCTTGAAGGAAATAAATTAATTTATAAAGAAAAAGATGAAGTACACGAATTAATTTTTAACGACGATCAAATTCTATACAATGATAGATACTTTGAATCAAAATTCGATTTGGAAATGAATCCAGTAAATGTGTCGAAAAAATTTGAACACAGTAAAGAGTTAAACACAAAAAAAATAATCGAGATGTATTATTACTTAGTAAATTTAGACAAGACATTTGTTAACAGCTAAAATATCATTCCGAAGAAGTCCGTTGTCTAACGGACGACTGAAGAATCTCACCTTGTAAAACTTATGAGATTCCTCACTCCTCGTTGTTTCGTTCGGAATGACAAATGTTGATGTATTGATATGATAAGTAAGTGAATAAGGATAAAACCTTTACTTAATTAAGAAGTTTGGGACATAAAATGAAATTTTACTTAAACGGAATTGAAAAAGAATACAATGGCAATCCAAAGCAATCACTGCTTAGTTATCTCCGAAATGAAGAAGGAATAACAACAGTAAAAGACGGCTGCTCTCCCCAAGGCGGATGCGGTGCCTGCTCGGTTTTGATTGACGGTAAGGGTAGATTGTCCTGCACAACTTTTATGGAACGCTTGGAAGGAAAAGAAATTGTAACTCCCGATGGATTGGATGATTATACAAAACGAGTATTCACAAATGCTTTTGTTGAAAAAAGTGGAGTACAATGCGGTTTTTGTATTCCCGGAATTGTAATGCAGTCGGTTGCACTGCTAAATAAAAAACCAAATCCAACTCGAACTGAAATTGCGCAAGGACTTCAAGCGAACATTTGTCGCTGTACCGGTTACACAAAAATAATTGATGCAGTTGAATACGCAGCAGAAGCGATTCGCGAATTAAAAGAAATTCCAAAGCCCGAAATCAAACAAACTGGAATTGGTAAAAAATATCCGAAGTACAATGCTGAAAATATGGTTCTGGGATTTAGTCCATATGTAGAAGATGTAAAATTAGAGGGAATGGTTCACGGCGCATTAAAATTCAGTGATCATCCAAGAGCAAAAGTTTTATCAATCGACATATCTAAGGCAGAAAAATTAGAAGGTGTGGAAAAAGTATTAACGGCAAAAGATATTCCCGGCACACGGAATTCTGGTTTGATAGTGCAGGATTGGCCGATGATGGTTGATGTCGGAGAAGATACGCGATACATCGGAGATGTTTTAGCTCTTGCTGTTGCAGAGACAGAAGCGATTGCTAGAGAAGCCGTAAAACTTATCGAAGTTAAGTATGAAATCTTAAACCCGGTAACCGATCCTTTCGAAGCAATTAAAAATGATGCACCGCAAATTCATACAACTGGAAATATTTTATCAAAAACGGAAATTCATCGCGGCGAAACCGAAAAAGCAATAAATGAATCTGCATTTGTTTCAAAAGGAAGATATACAACACAAATGATAGAACACGGATATATTGAAACAGAATGTTCGGTTGCAAAACCGGAAGACGGTGGAGTCGAAATTCTTTCGCAAGGTCAAGGTGTTTTCGAAGATCGAAAACAAATTGCAAAAGTTTTGAATCTTCCTGAAGAAAAAGTTAGGGTTATTCTTGTTCCCAACGGCGGTGGTTTCGGCGGTAAAGAAGATTTATCCGTTCAACATCACGCAGCGCTCTGTGCTTTTCTGCTAAATAAACCTGTCAAAGTAAAACTAAGTAGAGATGAATCAATTAAGATGCACCCCAAACGTCACCCGTTAATAATGGATTACACATTGGCTTGCGATAAAGACGGGATGTTGACCGCAATTAAAGCCGATATAATTGGCGATACCGGTGCTTATGCTTCGGTTGGGATGAAAGTTTTGGAAAGAGCTGCTGGACACGCAACCGGAGCTTATTCCATTCCGAATGCCGATATAATAAGTAAAGCAGTTTACACGAACAACATACCTTGCGGAGCAATGCGCGGATTCGGAGTCAACCAAGTTACGTTTGCTATTGAAAACTGCATTGATGATCTCTGCGAGCAAGGTGGATTTGATAGATGGCAGTTTAGATATAACAATGCTTTAGTTGACGGCGGTGTCGCTTCAACCGGACAAATATTAAAAGGGGGAACGGGAGTAAGAGAAACTTTACTTGCAGTTAAAGATCAATTCTACAATGCAAAGTATGCCGGAATTGCCTGCGGAATTAAGAACACAGGAATCGGAAATGGAATGCCTGATGACGGTGTTGTGAAAATTGAAATTGTATCAAAGGATAAAGTTATACTTCATCACGGCTGGACTGAAATGGGTCAAGGCGTTAACACAATGGCTGTTCAATTTTTATGTAATGAAACCGGAATTGATCCAAGTATAATCGAAGTAAAGGTCGATACAAAAATTAATGCAACAGCAGGAATGACAACCGCCTCACGTGCTACGTCAATAATAGGTAATGCGATTATTGATGCATCAAAAAAACTGAAAGAGGATTTAGAGAATTCAAATTTATCGGAGCTAACCGGAAATATTTACGAAGGCAAATGGGTTTGCGATTGGACCACAAAACCCGGTGCAACCGATAAAGATATAATTACTCATTACTCATACAGTTATGCAACGCAAGTTGTGATTTTAGATGACAACGGAGAAATTGAAAAGGTGATTGCTGCACACGATGCCGGTAAAATTATTAATCCGAATTTATTTGAAGGACAGATTGAAGGTTCGGTTCATATGGGATTAGGTTATGCAATTTCAGAAGAGCTTGTGTTGAAAGACGGAATACCTGTAAGTACAAATTTTAGAGATTTAGGAATTCTGCGCGCAAGACAAATGCCGGAAGTTGAAGTGATTGGAGTTGAAGTAACTGATCCAATTGGTCCGCACGGTGCAAAGGGTGTTGGTGAAATAGGTTTAGTTCCAACCGCAGGTGCAGTTGCAAATGCGTTCTACCAGTTTGATAAGCAAAGATATTTTACACTTCCGATTAAAAAGAGAACCAATAAGTAAGTAGGTTTAAATGGGGCTAAAGCCCTGAGTATTTTTTCACTTGCATTCCGTTGGCTGAAGCCAACGGCAATTTGAAAAACAAATTAAACTTTATTGCCGTTGCTTTTAAGCAACGGATTAATAATAACAACAATTATTTGGGCATTAGCCCCATCAAGTCAAATCGTTGTTAATTGATAAATAATCTTCGGGAAAATCCACATCCTGAAAAATCAAATCGGTTTATTATATCACCTTGATTACGACAAATGTAACATCATCATCGGCTTCATGACCATTCAGCCAAAGATTTGCGTCCGTATTAAAGTGATCAATAATCTTTAGGGGTTCATACTTTGCATACTCTTCAAATTTATTTCGCAGACGTTTATATCCATACTGTTCATTATTTCCATTTTGTAATTCGGGTAAACCGTCTGATGTTAGTAAAATAACATCACCTTTATTTAATTTCAGCTCTTTAATATCATAAGGAAAATTGTTGATTGTACCTAAGGGCATTCCTTTGAACAAATGCTCCTCAGCAGAATCCTTTTCAGAACGATAAATATAAACCGGCGGCATTCCTCCTGCGGACATTGATAAGTGGCTGTCCTTTATTTTGAGCATCGTGAATGACATAAATAAATTTTCAAAACGCATTTTCTTTATGCATTTCGTCATCTCGTTAAATATTCTAGTAATATTACTTTCTTCAGCATAACTGTTAAATAAACTTTTCGTCGAGGTTACCATTGTTCCGGCTTTCATACCGTGTCC
>CAZCLA010000075.1:3750-5536 GCA_964499285.1 uncultured Melioribacteraceae bacterium | reverse complement strand
ATTTCTTTCATTTTTATTCTCCCATTATTCTATCTTACTTCTTACTTAGAGCAACCTCGAAGGAGTTACCTTCGAGGTTTATTATATATTTAGTATTCGTGTTAATTAGTGAAATTAGTGTCTACATTTCACCTGTTCTTACTTTAACCGGGAACCATTTATACAATGCCGGTAAAACAATCAACGTAAGTATAGTAGAAGTAAACAACCCGCCGATAACAACCGTAGCAAGCGGTCTTTGAACTTCACTTCCGGTGCCGGTTGCAATAAGCAAGGGCATTAAACCCAGCATTGTTGTAAGAGCCGTCATCAATACCGGGCGTAGTCTAAGTTTCGCACCTTCAATCGATGCTTCATCAATTGGTATTCCTTCGCGCAGCAATTGATTCAGATATGTAACGAGTACCATTCCGTTCTGCAGAGCAATACCAAATAACGCAATAAATCCGACTGAAGCTGGCACTGAAAGGTTTTGATCGGTTAACCAAAGCGCGATGATTCCGCCAACAAGAGCAAGCGGGATATTTATAAATATCAGCAAGGTATTCTTCATTGAATTGAAGCTGGAATAGAGCAAGAAGAATACAATCAATAAAGTAATCGGGATGACAATTGCAAAACGTTTGTTCGCTTCCTGCTGCAGTTTATACTGCCCGCCCCAGGTTGTGTAATAACCAACCGGTAAGTTTACCTTTGCGTCAATTTCCTGCTGAGCTTCTTCAACAAAACCCCCGATATCTCTCCCGACAACATTACATTGAATTGTAATAAAACGTTGATTCTGCTCGCGTGTAATTTGACGCGGTCCTTCTATTTCTTCAATATCGGCAACCTGGCTTAACGGAACTTCCATTCCAGTCGGCGTGCTTATCAGTAGTTCTTTAATAACCGCTTTGTTATTTCTGTATTCCGGCGCTAAGCGGACAAAAATATCGAACCGTCTAATACCTTCGAAAATTTGTCCTGAAGTTTCTCCGCCGATTGCAGTTTTAATAACCTGCTGAACATCCGCAAGATTTAAACCGTAGCGCGCGATTGCGTGGCGGTCGACAGTAATTTTAAGCTGCGGTTTTCCGGTTACCTGGTCTATTTGTAAATCTTCCGCGCCTCTAACTGTTCGTAAAACCCCGGCTATTTTTTCCGCGTTACTTTTTAAAGATTTTAAATCCTCCCCGAAAAGTTTAACGGCAAGTTCAGCTTTAACGCCTTCGAGAAGTTCATCAACCGACATTTGAATAGGTTGTGTGAAGTTAACAAGTATGCCTGGAAAACCTTCAATCTTTTCACGTATGTCTGATTCCAGTTTTTCAAGTGTTATACCGCTTCGCCACATACTCTCATCCTTAAACACAATGAATGACTCGGCGCTGTTAATCGGATCTGTATGTGCTCCTACCTCGCCTCGCCCAATTCTTGTAATCGTCTCGTCAACTTCTGGAATCTCTTTTATTCTTTTTTCAATAAGCATTGTTGTTTTTTTGCTTTCATTAAGGGATATGGACGGAGCCATAGTAATTTTTACTATCAGAGTACCTTCTTGAAGTTGAGGAGTAAATTCCGATCCCAGCCGTGGGTAAAGAAATATTCCTGCAATAATAATTATTACTCCCAGAACCACCGCCGCAATCCGGTTCTTTACAAAAAACTTTATAACTGGATTATAAATTTTTAGCAGCAGCCGGATTATTAAATTCTCTTTAGGTTTATCACCGGTAGATTTTTTCTTCTTCTTTTTTAATAGGAATGAAGAATACACCGGGGCTAAAAGCATTGCAAAGATCAACGA
>CAZCLA010000075.1:0-3650 GCA_964499285.1 uncultured Melioribacteraceae bacterium | reverse complement strand
ACGTGAAATTGTTTTTCCCATCCGCCGATACCGAGTACTTCGGTAACGCCGGGAACGGTTTGAAGCTGGTATTTAATAATCCAATCCTGGATGGTTCTAAGTTCGGTAAGTGAATATTTGCCGGTTGTATCGTCTAGATAATAAAAAAGAACCAAACCCATTCCGGTTGAGATAGGTCCCATTTGCGGGTCGCCGAATCCTTCCGGTATTTGCTCGCGAGCTTCCTGCAGTCTTTCGTTTACAACTTGTCTTGCAAAATAAATATCCGTCCCATCCTCGAAGTAAATATTAACTACGGATAAACCGAAGTTTGAAACGGAACGAATGTTTTCCAAATTCGGCAGCCCGTTCATTGATGTTTCGATAGGAAAAGTTACATACTTTTCAACTTCCTCGGGCGCAAGTCCTTCGGTAACTGTAAAGACCTGAACAAGCGAAGGAGATACATCCGGGAATGCATCAATCGGTAAATTTTTATAGCTAAAATAACCGCCCGCAAAAACAACTATCGCTAGAACAGAGATCAGCAGCCGGTTTTTTAACGCAAAATCTATTATTCTATTCATTTAAGTCCTCCTAAAATTAATGATCGTCATCGCCGCCGAACGATTCTTTCAACAATTCCGATTTAATTACAAAAGCTCCTTCGGCAATGTAAGTTTGCCCGGCATTCAAACCGGTTAACACTTCGGCGTAATTTGTATTCGTTTTTCCAATAGTTACCGGCTGCGGTCTAAAACTTTCACCATCTTTTACGAACACGACTTTCTGTCCTTCGAAGTTTTGAATTGCGTTGAGAGTTACGGCTTGATCTACTTCAACAAAATCGGTAAGTACTTTCCCCGTTATAAACATACCGGGTTTCCAGTAACCGGACGAATTATTCAAACGTACTCTTGCCGTTGCCGTGCGGGTATGTTCATCTACGGTAGGACTTATATAGAATATTTTTCCATTTATGGCATTTTCAATATCGTTAAAATAAATTTGAGCGCTCTGCCCTAATTTAATATCATCAATATCTTTTTGATATACGGTCAATTCAGCCCAAACAGAACTTAGATCAGCAACGGTAACAATATGTTTGTCGTCTCCGATCAATTCTCCGGGTGTCATATGAAGATCGAGAACAACTCCGTCGATTGAAGATTTAACTTCGTATGTAACAAGACTTTCGTTACTTTCTATAACTGCAATCACTTCATCTTTTTTAACTCTATCACCAATTTCTTTATAAACGCTTTTCACTACACCGGCAAACCTCGGAACAATGTGAGCAAGTTTATCCGGGTCGGGTACAATTTCGCCGGTTAAATCGGTATGCATCTGTAATTTTTTTGAACCGACTTTATCAAGTTTAATTCCGAGTTCGTTAATTTCGGTATCGGAAAGAGCTACAAGTTCTTCTTCGGTATGTTCTTCTCCTGCTTCTTCGGTATGCCCGGCTTCTTCCAAATGAACATCTTCACTACTTTTACCAAAAAATGTCACCGCCGCAAGGGTTAGAACTACTCCAACAGCTATACCAATAATTAAGAATATATATTTATTTTTCTTTTCCATTTCGTTAATCCCTTAATTTATTTCCTTTGCAATTAGTCCTTCAATTTCGATTTGAGTTGAATGAATTTGCCCGATAATATTCAGATACTGATTCTGAAGCTCAAACAATGTTCTTTCGGCATCCAGCACGTCAATAATGGCAAATCTTCCTACAAGATTTCCTTCTTTAATTATTTGGAAAGCGTCTTCCGCTTCCGGGATTGACTCGCTGTTTAACTGAGCAGCGGTCTCTATTAATGTGTTCAACCTTTTATAAAGAACATTTAACTGCAGAGTTAATCTGTTTTTAACAGAAAAGTATTCTCTTTGCTTTTGATCTACGCGAATTTTTGCTTCCTGAATTGCGCCTTGATTTCTATCAAAGATAAGAAGCGGTATCGATGCTCCGACCAAAAATGTGTTGGCTTTTGCGTCATTTAATCTTTTGAATCCAACGCTTATTGTTAAATCGGGGACTGCCTTCGATTCTTCGAGATTTACAATTGCGGTTTGTTTGTCATACTCACTTTCATATCTCTTGAGTTTCGGGTTATTCGTCAACTGGTTTAAGAGTGAGTCGTAACTCGGAACATCAACCGGGTATTCAAGTTCGCCAATGAGTTCGTCTATAGTTAAATCCGGCTGATAAATCAGCGAGAGCAGCTCCGATTTGTAATTTTCATATTCCGATTTCAAACGGTTCAAGTCAATCCGTAGAGAGTTTAGAATTATCTTAGCCCTGGATACCTCAGCCGGAGAAATTTTCCCGGCATCAACCCGTTTCTGCAGATTTACAACAAACTCTTTCGATACTTTTATAAGTTCTTCGTTTTTTTCAATCAGAAGCTGTACGGCTAAAGCTTGTTGAAAAGCTTTTCTTATATCCGTAATAATTTCTATTCTCTTTGTTTCATAATCCCATTCAGCCAGCGAGATGTTCGTTTCGGCAACTTTAACCCGTTTACTTATTTTACCGGCAAGTAAAATATCCTGGCTCAAGACCGCTGTTATTTCACTGTTGTCGAAACCGTTGAAGTCTTTACTTCCTAATATATTTTCGGCTTCAACTTCAAACTCGGGATTAGGCATTAAACCGCTCTGGATCTTTGCTGCTCCAAGCGCATCGATTTCATAATGTAAAGTTTTTAGTTCGGGATTATTCTGAACCGCTAATGAAACTGCTTTTTCAATAGTTAATTTACCGCTTGTTTGTCCGTTTGTAGATAAAGACAGAAGACTAAACAGTACGAATACTATACACATTACTCTGTGCATAAAAACTCCTTTAGTTTTTACTCTAATAATTTTTTAGAATGTTTTTAGGTTAAATAAAGCTTATGGTTGGTATCAAATGATGAGGGATACGGTAGTGTAATTCTCTAAGGGTTGATCTATTAATTGATAAAAATTATTTGAATAGAATCTGTCTTTATTGTTATAAGTTTCTATTGGAATAAAAGTAAATGTAGCAATGCAAACCGTTAATACAATTTTACTTTTGGGGAGGAACTGCTCTTCTTCAAAACAATTTTCTTCTAAAGATACATCTTCGCAAGATTGTTGTTTTATTTCTACACCATCGGTCTGATCAAAATAATTTACGTTATTACATTCGGTACAGTCATCTACTTTTTCTATTGCTATATGACCATCACTGCCTGTGCATAAAACATACTCGGACATCAAGTCGTGAGCGAATGTCAGATGACTGATGAATATCAGTAGTAAAAGTATGTGGGTTGATTTATTTATAAAATTGTAATTCATTACTCTTCAGTATGTTCTTTAATTTTTTCAATCGCATCATTGATATGTTTATCGTCAATGGAATAAAAAACCATTTTACCATCTTTTCTATATTTAACTAATCTCGCATTTCTTAATAATCTTAATTGATGCGAAACAGTTGAAACATTTGAGTCCACCGCCGCTGCAAGATCGCAAACACAAAGTTCGCTGTTAATAAGTGATAGAACAATTTTCAAACGAGTTGGTTCCCCAAGTAATTTGAAAATTTCCGCCATCTCGAGAACTTGTTCAGTATCGGCAATTTTCTTTTGGGCTTGCGCGACTTTCTTTTCATCAACAATTTCAACTTCGCAAACCGG
>CAZCLA010000074.1:0-5975 GCA_964499285.1 uncultured Melioribacteraceae bacterium | reverse complement strand
CCAAAATAGACTAAGTTAATGGGAATAACAGGCGATATTATCATAATTGTTCTTGCTGGAATGGCGGGGGCTATTGCGGCGAAACTGCTGAAACAGCCATTGATTCTGGGATATTTATTAGCCGGAATAATAATCGGTCCAAATACGTTCGGAAAGCAAATAACAAATTATGCTCAGATTGAAATGCTTGCGGAAATCGGCGTTGCACTGCTTCTGTTCGGGTTGGGTTTGGAACTTTCGCTTAAAGAATTGAAGCCTGTTAGGAAAATCGCGCTAATCGGAACACCTCTGCAAATAATACTTACAATTCTGTTAGGATATGCAATCGGACAGCTTTTCGGACTTGATTGGAAAAGTTCAATTTGGCTTGGTGCATTGATTTCTCTATCAAGTACAATGGTGACACTAAAAACCCTTATGAGCGCCGGGCTGCTTGGCACTCTTTCAAGCAGAGTTATGATAGGAATGCTCCTAGTTCAAGATCTAGCGATAGTCCCGATGATGGTAATTCTTCCAAAGCTTAATGATTTATCCTCCGGGATTGTTGTACTGGGTTGGGCAGCTTTAAAAGCTGTATTGTTTTTAGCCGGAATGATTTTCCTTGGCACAAAGATTCTTCCATACCTTTTCAAAAAAGTTTCCGAATGGAACTCGAGAGAAATGTTTCTTCTTACAGTTACAGCAACCGCATTAGGTATTGGTTATGGAACTCATGAATTCGGACTTTCATTTGCATTCGGAGCTTTTATTGCCGGCATTGTTATAAGCGAGTCTGATTACGCTCATCAAGCTCTAAGTGATATAATTCCGCTTCGAGATGTATTTGGATTGTTGTTCTTCACTTCTGTTGGCATGCTTCTAAATCCAGCTTTCTTATTAGAAAATATTGGGTTGCTGCTTGTCCTGGTGATTATTGTTATAATCGGAAAGGGGCTGATTTTTGGTTCCTTGAGTCTTATGTTCGGATATAGAAACATTATACCATTTGCTGTTGCGCTGGGTCTTTTTCAAATCGGGGAGTTCTCATTCGTTCTTGCCAGGGTTGGTATAACAACCGACTCGATTTCGCAAGAGCTTTATTCGATGATAATTTCGGCGGCAGTTGTTACAATGTTTTTGACTCCATTTATGACAAGGCTTTCAGATCCTATTTATCAATATGTTCGGAAGCGAAAAAAGCTGGATATTGTTCAAACAATAAATCTGCCGGAAGAAGGATTAAAAGATCATATTATAATTGCTGGTGGAGGGAAAGTTGGGTTCAACATAGCAAAGACGCTGCAAAAGCTGAATTTAAAGTTTGTTATCATTGAACAAAATTACAGTGTTGTTGAAAATGTTAAAGATGCGGGATTTCCGGTAATTTTCGGTGATGCGGAACAAGAGGTTGTTCTTGAAGCCGCAAAATTACATTCCGCAAAATTATTTTTAATTACAATTCCATGGATGACTGTTACAAACATTATTTCCGATTTGATTATTAATCTGGAAAAGGAAATTCATATCGTAGCGCGAGCCGAATCCATAGAACACATAAATCAACTTCACGAAAAGGGAGTTTATCAAGTTGTTCAGCCGGAACTTGAAGCCAGTCTTGAATTCAATCGGCAAGCACTTCTGCATTTAAATATTCCAGTCAGTCAAATCCAAAGATTCACAGAAGAAATACGAAATAAATATTACACTCCTCTTTATTCTTCCGAGCTTTCTTACGAGATAATCAAAAAAATGGAAAACACTGCGAATTTATTGGATCTTAATTGGTTCGAGATCGAAGAAAATTCAAAACTCGACGACACAACTATTTCCGGTGCAGATATAAGAAATAAAACGGGAGTTTCGGTTGTTGCCGTATTTAGAAATGGGAAAATGATTACAAATCCAAGACCCGATTGTAGATTATCCGCTAATAATATGGTTGGAGTTATAGGGGACTATCCTTCAATCGAAAAGTTTAAGGAACTTGTAACAGTTCATAGTTAAAAATGTATTACAAACATTTCTCTTTTGGCTTCGTCTAACTCGCAGCTTCATATTAAAATAAAGGAGAGTTATGAAATATCTCAAAATTATTTTTCTGTTTTTTCTTTTTTCAACAGGAATTCTTGCACAGCCAAATCTTGTTGAACTCGATAAATATATAAGTAATGCCGTAAAGGATGCGGAAGCTCCCGGGTTTTCAGTTGCAATCGTGAAGGATTCCCATGTTGTATTTTCTAAAGCATATGGTTATGCAGACATTGAAAAGGAGATTCCACTTACTACAGGAAGTCTTTTTAATATTGCTTCTTGCACAAAAGCATTCACCGCAGCAGTAGTTGCTAAATTAGTCGATGACGGGAAATTAAATTGGAATGATAAAGTGGTCGATCACATTCCTTACTTTGAATTAAGTGATATGTGGATAACTAAACAGCTCAATCTTGTTGATATTTTAAGTCATCGAAGCGGATTAAAAACCTTTGCGGGAGATCTTCTTTGGTATCAAACCGGTTACTCTAACGAAGAAATCATTAAAAGGTTGAAATATCTCCCGATAGAAAGAGAATTTAGAAGTGAATTCGGTTATCAGAACAATATGTTTATGGTTGCCGGAGAAATTGTAAGCAACGCTGCAGAGACTGAGTGGTGGAAATATCTGCAGAGAGAAATTTATGATAAGCTTGAAATGAAAGAGACACGTATCAGCAGCGAGTTTCTTAATGATGGACAAACCGTTGCTTATCCTCATATTGACGGTAAACGTTATCCACTTGCCGAGGAAAAACCCAACGCTGCCGGATCTGTTTTCTCAAATGTTGACGAAATGAGTAATTGGGTTATGATGCTGCTTAACGGAGGAAAATTTAACGGTGAGCAAATTTTAAGCGAAGATGTAATTAATAATATGTTTACTCCTAGGACACTATTGTGGGTGGGAAGCTCACTCCGAAATCTTGGGGCAAACTTTCAAGCTTATGGCTTGGGATGGCAGATGTATGATTATAATGGCAGAAAAGTAATTTTTCACGATGGCGGAATGCCAGGTTACATTGCAAGAGTAATGCTCGTTCCACAAGAAAATTTGGGAATGGTATTATTAACTAATAGTATGAATTTTCTTCCGCAAGCTTTGAGTATGCAGATTGTCGATGAATATCTTGACAAGAACGATAGCGATTGGGCCGGATATTTTAACGAAAGGGCGAAAAGATATAAGATAATGAATGAGGAAAATGAAGACGAAAAATCTGAAAGCAGAGTTGAAGGAACTTCACCTTCACTTAAGCTTGAGGGCTATACCGGAATTTATAATGACAACTCTTATGGTAAAGCAAAAATCGAATTAACAGGTAATAAATTAGTTGTAAGTTTCCCTACGAAAACTTTTGTAAGCGAATTGGAATATTGGCATTATGATACATTTAAAGTAGAACTGGATGATTATCTGCCCGAAGGATTTATAACATTTGATTTTGATTCCAAAGGAGAAGTAACCGGATTCAAAATCGATTTACCCAACCCGGATTTCCATTTTAACGACTTGTATTTTGAAAAGATTGAATAAAGACATACTAAAATTACTTTGGGGATCAGCTCTCAAGACTTAAGGGCTGATCTCTTAAATTTCTTTCTTATAACATCTTCTTCTTTTATGCTGCCGGTTTTCAAAAAATCTCCATTGGGCTTGAACTTTTGAATTGTCTTCAAGTTCTCTATTCGTTTCAACCGTTGTAATTTTTTTGTCGATGATTAGTTTGTTTATTTCATTCATCAAAACAGCATTCACACCTTTATCTTGCATATCAGGGCGAACAGCAGTCAGATATAAATCCAAGCCGGGATTATTTTTCATTGCTTTTAGTATGTGAATAAACCCGAACGGAAAAAGTTTACCGTTAGCTTTCCTAAAAGCTTTTGAAAGCGAAGGCATCGTAATTCCGAATGCGACCATTTCATTTTTTTCATTCAAAACAACCGGCAGATATTCCGGTTTTATGAAGCCGAAATATTGTTTTACATACATATCAATTTGCTTATCCGATAATTCAACGAAGCCATATAAATCTTTATAAGCATTGTTGATCAAATAAAACATTTCTCTTGCATACGGAAGAAGTTCTTTCGATTTTTTTACACGAAGGACATTAAGTTTATTTCTTTTGAGAGCAATTTCACTTATTCTACTAATCTTTTCCGGCACCGGATCTGAAGTCATTGTAACTTGGAACTCAACCCAATCGATATCTTTAATGTAACCGTTTTGCTCAATTAATTTCGGGTAGTACGGATAATTATAAATAGCTCCGAGCAGACTCAATTCTTCAAACCCTTCAATAAGAGTTCCTTCACCGTCCATATCCGTAAAACCTAGCGGACCGTGAATTTCGTTCATTCCTTTTTCTTTTGCCCAAGTTTCAACCGCTGCTAAGAGAGAGCTGCAAACCTCGGCATCATCAATGAAATCGATCCACCCGAAGCGCATGATTTTTTTGTTGAACTTTTTATTGAACTTGTAATTTATTATTCCGGCAATTCTACCTACAATATTTTCATCTTTATAAACAAGCCAGTATTTTGCTTCACAGAAATCAAACGCGGGGTTTTTGTCCCGATTAAGCAAAAAGAGTTCTTCTTTTTTTAACGGGGGAACCCAGTAGTTGTTATCACAATAAATTTGAAACTGAAAATCGACAAAAAGTTTTAACTCCTTCTCTGTTTTTACTTCTTTTAATGATATGCTCATATTCTCCTGAAGCCGAAATTACTAAATTGAAATGATTGATTATTCGAATAGATGATTTTTGTAAATCGAAAATCTGTTTCCTTGTTTTAAATGTATCATTCAAAAAAGTAAAAATATTGTACTGATACAAGAAATAATTTTAAATACCATCATAAATCGATACTATATCCGATTAAGCTTGTCGAAACAATTCTTCATCTCCACTAAAAATTTTGTATATTAAAAAAAACACGCCACATAAGTTGTTACATAAATAAAAGAGGAAATCAATGCCTTACCACGAAGACCTCGACAGGATTGCTATTTCTGTTAAGTCACACAGGTTATTAAAAAAGCTTCTTAAGGAAAATCCCAAACTTGAAGAGATAATGTTCGCGGCAAAAAATGAAACTGAAGCATTAATCGGTGTGAAAGAATGGGTTATAACATATTTGAAAGATCATCCAAAAGCACTTGAGTATTATGAAAAAAGACCGGAAAGCGGTGTCTCATTTAAAGATTTAAAATGGAGCAGTATTGCCGCAATACGAATTTTGGATTATATAGATAATGCCGGAAGAAAATTTATCGACTTAAATTTACGCGGACAACTTGCGGTAAGTAATCCCATCAAACTAATATGGCTTGGCGTTAACAAAGGTACCGGCGGGGCAAAACCGGATTTCTTTGAAGATATGATGCATCTTTTTCGTCAATTAACCGGAGTGGATGAACGCAGACAAATTTCCAAAGAAGAATTGTTTGAATGGATGGAACGTTATCCATCGGGACTCGATCCACGTATTGTCGAACTGCGAAAAGAAAACCGTGATAGAATAATTAATATCATAATAGATAAAATTGATGAGGGTGAAATAAACGATTCAAAATACAAATTTGAAAACCATCTATCGCGTGAAGAAAAGTTTAACACAGTTTTAGAATGGTGGCAGGAGTCAGCGTTTCATTTAAGGTTTGCCGTACGCAGCGCGGATTTGCTGAATGAAATGCTTGGTTTTTCACTCGACCCCGACACGATGAAAATTTTATATGATGCAGAAAAGCAAGGCATACCGTTTTTTGTTAATCCATATTATTTATCGCTTCTTCACGTTCGCGTACCTTATTTTGCAATCGGTGCTGATTTGGCAATTCGTCATTATGTTGTTTACAGCAAGCAGCTTGTTGATGAATTCGGTTACATAAACGCGTGGGAAAAAGAAGATAAAGTTGAGCCGGGTAAACCAAATGTTGCAGGATGGATTCTTCC
>CAZCLA010000073.1:0-6494 GCA_964499285.1 uncultured Melioribacteraceae bacterium | reverse complement strand
ATCCATAAGTTTCCTTCAACATCTTCTTTAATGTCACGTATTGTGTTATGTGGAATGGTATTAAGATTAGTTGAATCAGAAATGAACCGCGTTATCTTCCCGGTTTTTAAATCAAGTTTATTTAATCCTCCGTATTCTGTTCCGAGCCAAAGGCATTCCTCAGCATCAAGATGTAAAACATTTATCCAATTTTCTGAAATAGAATTAGAGTCGTTTGGATTATTCTTGTAGATTTTAAATTCATAACCGTCAAACCTGTTCAGTCCGTCTTGTGTTGCAATCCAAATAAACCCTTTTGAATCCTGAACGATGTCGAGAACAACACTTTGAGATAACCCTTCCTCAAGTGAAAATCTCTCAAAACTTATTTCATCCTGCGAATAGATATAAAAGTTAGCGATTAGAAGCAGAGTCAAATACTTAGATATGAATTTCAAAATCATACCTGTTATGATTAGTCAATTTATTTTAAAGATAACAATATTAGAATATAGAAGCAGAAAAATATTCGGACAAGTTGTCGGTGGATCAAAAAACTTTGGGACTTTAATTTTTTAATCCATTTTTTAGGGGTTTTTTAATACAAAATAAATCTGAGACAGAGTAAAAACTCCGTCCCTGTTTATTATTTCAAAAGCAGCATCTTTTTTACTGATTGATATTCGTTTCCGACTTTGAGTCGGTAGTAATAAACTCCCGAAGATAATCCTTCACCATTAAACTCAACTTCGAATTCTCCAGGATTTAAGTGTTTGTTTACAAGTGTTGCGACTTCTCTTCCGAGAATGTCATAAACGCGAAGAAGCACTAACCCCTCCCTCACTCCCTCCCCTTGGTAAGGGGAGGGATGGGTTGAGGTTGGTATTGTGAATTTTATTTTTGTAGTCGGATTGAAAGGATTTGGATAATTTTGATACAGTTCAAATTTTGTAGGATGCTGCCCTTCTATTTCCACTTCTACTATGTCTGAATATTCGAACTTGCCGTCTGTATCTATCTGTTTTAAACGGTAACTTAAAGTTTCGCTCCCAGGATTTTCATCTATATAAGAATATTGTTTTGGTGAATTTGAGTTCCCGTGCCCTTCTACAAAACCAATATTATTCCAAGTTGTGTCATTCTGAGCGGAGCGAAGAATCTCAAATCCGTAATTGTTTACTTCAGTTGCAGTTTCCCATCTAAGCAGAACGCCGTCTTCAGTATTAACACCATTGAAATAAGCTAGTTCAACTGGCAATGGATTGTCTGATGTACTGCCGGCTCCAAATTCGGAAAATGAATCTAACCCAATTCTATGTAATATCGGACAATCATTTGTGCCAGAACATATACTATGTGTGCCCGGTAAAGTCCAATTACTACTACTATTAGCTCTCTTCAACAAATGAAGTTTTGTATAATCTACTATTCCGCCAAAACCATCAGCAGTTAAATCAATATCGTATGTTCCACCGTTAAAGCCATCAGCCGGGGTAATTGTCCAATATCCGTCCTGACCAACATTCTGAATATTTACTTCGCCGTCACTCAAAGGCAGCCCTGCTGTTCCGGGATTGCTTGAAGTAAAGAAAGTTGTCAATGTTCCGCCGGTCGTTGGAGCTGTTGTAAAACTAATATTAGCCGGTCTATAATTATCTGCCGTTCCGATTGGAAACAGAATGTCATTTGCTGTTGCGGCTGCAACCCACCGTTTGAAATTTCCGATTATCTTTCCGTTTGTGCGAGTGAGAGTTCCGACACTTCCGGCGGAAGTTCCCAACGTCAAAATATTTTCATTTGTAGTTAAAGCTCCTTCACTGAGAGTAAGGTCGCTTGTTGCGTTTACTCCGGAAGTTAATGTTACACCTGCGCTGTTTTCAATCTTTAGATGTCTTACCGTTGCAGGCAAGCCGTTGCCGGTGATTTGCGCTGAAGTTCCGTTATAGTGATACTTTCCATCGGTGTGAAATGTACGTGTTCCGCTGCTTTGAATATTTCCCGTGCTGCCTGATGTGCTAAT
The DNA here is from genome assembly GCA_964499285.1 of uncultured Melioribacteraceae bacterium. Taxonomy (GTDB): domain Bacteria; phylum Bacteroidota; class Ignavibacteria; order Ignavibacteriales; family Melioribacteraceae; genus JAGFIY01. Next base: position 4,495 of record CAZCLA010000073.1, on the reverse strand, counting down.
GCCGTCCGTTGACCCTAGGATCAGCCAGGCATAATCCGCATTAAGAAATGTTCCGCTGTTGGAAAATACATTCGTTGCGCAGTTCAGGGTACCGTAATTTGTAAATGCTGCGGCTCCGCTTGAAAAATCGCGGCTATTTTTCAGCGTCAATATTCCCGGGGAAGTAATTGCTGCTAGGTTTATAAGAGCATTGCTGCCATCGTATAAAAGAATGCCCGATTCTGATCCGTCGAGAATTATTTCAGCATTATTGACTTCAATGGGAACATCATACTGGGCTTTGAATTTGAACTTTCCTTTTAAATCATATACACCCCCGTTGAGCCAAGGATGCCCGCTGTTATGATCATAATTGGCTAATGTTGCTACATACAAATCCAGTGTTCCGGTATCAATCTGTAATGTTCCGTTGTTGGTTAAATTGGCACGGAAACTTGACGTACCGGTTCCAGCGGATTTTTTGATCAAGCCATCGTTGATAACCGTATACGCCCCGGAGTTGGCATCCAAGGTTGCGTTATTCTGAATATCGATCACGCCGGTACTTTTATTTCGGATGGTTTTGTTCCCACCCCCTATATCTCCGGTTCCGCTCCAGGTAATGGTACCGTAGTTTTCGAGAAGATCGGCTCCGTTTGAATAATAATACGTTTTTCTATCATCACCGCTGATGTTCATATTGCCGCCTTCGGCGACGATAATGGTTCCCGTATTGAAATTCCCCATCGATGTCCATTCAAAGGTTCCGTTGATGGTAAGTTTTCCGGCGCCGGAGATTTCGCCTTTGACAACGTCACTAATTCCTGAAAGTTTGAAAGTAAGGTCGGGACCGATCACCGTCCCGTTCGTGGTACCATTCACGAAGATATCGCCGCCGGTGATCTCAAAGATCCCGGCGCCGTTGATCACGGAACCCTCATTGAAATTATGGTCGGAATTATCTTCCGTCAGAATCTTCGCTCCCGAGGCAACCGTAAAGGTTCCGGTATGCGTCCCGTCGACGAAAGACGTAAATTTCAAGGTGCCGCTTTGTACATCGACCGTACCGGTATTGTTAAAATTCATTTTGTAAATGGTGGTCGTGCCCGTGCCGGTCATTTTTCTAAAAGTGCCAGCATTATTAAACACAGGTGTATTATAAGGACTTAAATCACTTCTAAAATATATTGACTCATTTGTAGTTGCTTCAAATACACCCCCGCTCAAATTATTAAACGTACCATTATAATACATCACGAACGCCACACTGGTCTTTGCAAAATTGACGGTTCCGGCATTATTAACAATACCATTCTCGTTTATCCTGCATTCCCCGCTGCCTTCCATATTCATCACACCGCCGGAAGCGATATTGAAATCGGTGTTGGTAATATGACCGCTGTTCCAGTTGCATGTGCCATTAATAATAACTTTTCCGGTTCCGGTTAATCCTTCCCCCTCATTTCTCAGAGCACCTGACAAATTCAGTGTTCCGTTCACCGTCAAATCATCCCCGCTGCCGTTGTTTATTGTCAATTCATAATATTCATTGCTAAGATTAATTGTTAGTACTCCTCCGGCATCCACGACAGTCTGATCAATGACAAGACCATCGGAGCTGTACGTGACCGTGTGACCGCTCAGAATGGTCACCATACCTGAGCCGCTATTGGGCGCTGTTGCCGCGTCTTGCCATTCACTGCCGCTATAAGTCTGCCAAGTAGAAGTTGATGTCCAGTTTCCGCTAGCTTTACTTTGAAAGTCTCCGGCTGTTTGTGAAAAAACCGTCGAAGTGATAAAAGAGATAGCTAAGAGAAATAAAATCTTTTTCATTTTGTTTACCTCTCAAATAATTATCCATGTTTTAAGCACAGCTACTAGCTATTAAACCATCTTTGTCGCTAATCATCATCTTTATAGTTATAAAGCGACATAGTAGAATTCCATACGTTATTATTTAGCACATTTATCTTTACTGTACGTCTTTTTGCACGTAGAAATAAAACACTGTGTTTAGTAAAAAAAACATGTCAGATGTGTTAATTGGGATTAATAATAATTTATCTATCCTTTTATGTTTCATTGATTTTTGGCTTGTTTTAACTGTATGAAGATGGAAGAAGAAGTTTTTTCGTATTAAGATCAACAAGAAATATTTCATCTTGAACCTCAATATTGTCCGTAGATATTTAGCCCTAGACTCTCAAAGAGAACCAACGACAAGTCGAAATATTAAAAAATTGTTTTAATTAGATGTTTAAGTCTTAGTTAAGAATTATTGTCAAAAAAATCAATCACAAAGGGCATAATTACTTTATCATGTAAATCAATAATTTTATTGGGAAACTTTAACAATATCATTTTAATTATATTTAAATTTTATAAATAAATTTATAGCAATTTGTTGTTGAGTTTTCTTTTATTTATTTGCTAGATAGTGGCGGACTGCTTTATAGTTACTCTTCTGTACGGTTTTCTAATCCATTAAAATTCAATCTAGTTAAAAGATTTATGACCTTTTAGATTAGAGAAAATATTTGACGGTTGGTTTTATTGATGATATAAATCTATTTTTGAATATTGTTTATTACAAAGAGCGTAAAAATTGTATCTCCATTGCGGATGCTCTCAATACCGTTATATATGAATTTCTTGTTATCTCGTACAATTATCATCGGCAGGGCATCTTTTGGAAAGATCTGTTCTATTTCTTCTCTCGACTGAGTTTCAATATGAATTTGCTCGAGCATTATTTGATCGTTATTTATCAAATTTTCCCATTCGGAAATTTTTATTTTATTGTTGAATAGAAGCTGACCGCCAAATGATTCCAGTTGTTTTATCAATCCTTTTTCTCTGTCGTCCATAATTGCAGCAAAAATTTGCGGAACAAAAAATTCTTCCGAAGAACGTTTTGCAATAAGTACATTAACCTCTGCATTTGGAGTCATAGCAATTATCATCCCTGTAGAATCAATTCCGGCATCTCTAAGCACAACGTCGTCAAGCGCGTCGCCATAAATAGCTTTCAACCCCATCTCTTTTGCCTTTGCACAATTCCATTCGTTCGAATCAATAAGAGTAATAGGGCGCTTTGAAACAAGAGCTTTCGCAAAAAGTCTGGCAAGCGAGCCAGCGCCAATGATTACGATATCGTCCTTACCGACTGTTGATCTCGCCAATTCGTTTCTTTTTTCGAGCCAGTCGATTCCGCTTTTAAGAAGGACAGGAACCGTAGCTGTGGTTATGATAGCCATAAAAACCAATATTGAAAAAATCTCCTGCGTAATAATTCCGGCGTTTAAACCGATTCCTGCAATTACAATTTCGACTGCGCCGCGACCGTTCATTCCAGCGCCGATTGTAACTCCTTCCCGCCATCCGAATCCGCTTGGCAAGTAGAATAGCGCAGTTCCAACAATTTTTCCTACCGTTGCCAAAAGAATCGTCATTATCAGCAAATATGTATCTGTTTGAATAACTTCAAGCGAAACCTGAAATCCGGCAGTAACGAAAAAGATTGGTGCGAGAAATCCGAGCGAAACATCTTTAACAAGATCTGTTAATTCGTGAGATAGTTTTTTAACCGCAATAGCTTCTCTGAGAACCAATCCGGCTATAAACGCCCCTAGTATTCCGTGCAATTCGGCAAGGTGTGCAAGTTCGGCAAAGGCGAGAGCGATCAGCAGTATCAATGTTGCATTAAATGTTCTTCCGGTGAAGTTCTTCTTCTTCAGCCATTTGTAAAACGGCGGAAAAACTTTATATCCCAAGAACCATGAAACAAAAAAGAACAGAATAACTTTTAGAGCGATTACGGAAATATTGACTAAATCAAGTTGACCAGCAGTTGCGAAGCTAATTATTCCCGCAAAGATAATTAATGAAAGTGTGTCGGCAACAAGAGCTCCTGCAAGCATCACATGTGCAACGCGTGTATCCAGTATTTTAAGATCCACAAGAATTCTTGATTTTGTGGCAAGTGATGTAACTCCCATAGCCATTCCCACAAAAACACCTGCAATAATGGTTCCGCCGCCGTCAACAACAATCCACAAACCAAGCGCGAAAGGAACAATAAACCCGCCGAGAGCAGCAAGTATTCCACCCTTTGAAGCTTTCCCCAATTCTCTTGGATCTATTTCCATTCCGATATAGAGCATCATCATCAATACACCCAGTTCGGCTAGAACGGCAATTGCTTCGCTTCCATATAGTATTCCAAGAAGGGGCGGACCAAATAATATTCCCGCCAGCAGTTCTCCCAATACTGACGGATAACCAAGCCTAGTTGCAGCTAGTCCTCCAATCCAAGCAACGAGCAGAACCAACAGTAAATTTAGAATGCTCAATTCCAAAGAAAACTTTCCTTTATAATGAACTTATTAAATGATTTTGAAAAGGTTATGGATAAATATAATAGGATAATTTTAGAAAAAAATTATGCTTTAAATCTAAAGCTTCCTTTGGTAAAGTAATAATTATTCTGACGAACAGGCGGATTTTTACGCCTGCC
>CAZCLA010000072.1:0-7057 GCA_964499285.1 uncultured Melioribacteraceae bacterium | reverse complement strand
ATTTTACAGATTGCCCCGCAGCAAAGAAATTTAGAGGACGGATAAAATGATCCAAGAAGGTACTCCAAATATTTGCGATAAAGAAAATCAACCAATAATAAATATGTACTTAACTCGGCCTACAAAATATTCCGTAAATAATTATTCAACAATTTGATTCTTGTACAAAAATGAATAAAACGATAATCACATATAAAAAAAGTCGACCTCAAAAAATTGGCGAAAAAGAAAAGCAGCCAATCATAAATGTGTATTTAAATCGGCCTACAAAATATTCCGTGAAGAAATTGGCAGTGAAGAGCGTTAAACAGAAAAATCTGTTTGAAACCGCTGCAGTTTGGCGGGTAAGTTATTTTTCTGTAGCGATGAACAACAATTTTAGGAATATTTTGTCAGCCTTGATCTGGCGCCTGCCCCGCATTTTTCTGCGGGGGTACTTTTCTATCAAGCCGAAGATCCCGCTTATGGGGAGAAAAGTACGTTACATCAGTAAAGATCCCGAAGTTCTTTTCCGTCACCAACAAGAGAAAACTAAATGCTTCTCGATATAATAATCATACTATCATTATCCCTTCTGCTATTCATTCTTTCCTATAATTACCTCCTCAATAAATTCAAAAAAGGAAATCAAATACTATTAAACCAGCACCGCGAAGATCTCCGCCAGCTTATCAATTCAACACAACGAATAAAAATACTAGAAACACGCCTCCTAAAAATCCTCAGCGAACTTCGCATTACAAGAGAAGAAAAATCTGAGATACTTAAATGTTTGAGGAATGAATATCATTCAGAGAATAAATAACATACTCCTAATCCTTTTTAATTAGCACTTTTCCCTTGCATTTAAACTATTTAATTAACAAATTGTCGTTCAATTGTTCACCATTATAATTCTATCTATGATAACTTCACTAAATAGAATCGGAAAACAGTTAAGAGAAAACAAAGACCCTCTTGATTCGATTATTAGCATTTTGCAACTAAATTCCATTCCCAAAAATTATAGTTCACTTAATAACCGTGATTGAATCAATTTATCAAATAGGTAAATATGCACTAGAATGCAATGAAAAATCGGTAGATAATCCTATTGATATTCTGATTGATAACCCAAGTAACCGTTATACAAAAAATATACTTTTTATTAACCTTTACAATGAAAACAAAACGTATCAATTTAAGGGAATCGAGTTAGAACAATTTGATGAAAAGCGATTACCTCTCTATTTATATAGGAAAGGAGCTTCAAGAGGAACAGATCTTACACCAATTGCGATGATAACAGAGCCTAAAAAGACGTTTGAAGGAAAAATTGTTGCTTGGTTTAAAAAAGAATTATCCGAGGAATTCATTTCATCCCTTAAAAAATCCATTGAGCAAAATTATGATAGCATTTTAGAAGGGCTTAATAAGTATTCTTCACGAGAGAATAATATTCTAAGCATTAAGATTGATGGCAAATATATAGGAGAATTTGATTTCTTTAAAAATATTTTAATTGAAAATGCAAAAGAGAATTTCTATTACAAAAGTTCATTTCCAAAAGGAAATAAAACTTCGAAAGGTGAGAACTGCCATTGTTCGATTTGTAAAAATAAAAAAACAACAGTATTGGGTTTTGTTAGTACTTTCAAGTTTTACACAGTTGATAAACGGGGATTTGTAAGCGGAGGTTTTCAACAAAGTGATGCCTGGAAAAACTATCCTGTATGTTTGAAATGTGCTTTAGCATTAGAAGAAGGGAAAAAGCATATTGAAAAGTTTTTTGATTTTAATTTCTATGGAATAAAATATTTATTACTACCTCAATTCATCATCGAAAGCACAACAGTAAATGCAAATGAAGTATTTAAGATTTTTGAACAACAGAGAGACCCGAATTTTCGTAAGAGCGAAATAGATAGATTAACTAGTGATGAAAATGAAGTATTAGAAATACTTAGCGAATTTCAAAATTTTCTAAATTTAAATTTTCTTTTTTATGAAGCACCAAAAGGATTTAATGGTACTGTATTTAATATCCTTGAATACATACAAAATATTCTTCCATCTCGTTTAAAAAAATTGTTCGATGTCAAGAAGGAAACTGATACCATTAAAATTTTTGCTAATCATTTAGTACCTTACTATAAAGAAGGTAAAGTTGTTGATTCTGTCCCCCTGGGATTTAACTTCGGTATCTTAAGAAATTTTTTGTATGATCCAATTGAAAAGAAATGGATAAGCCAGAAGTATTTTCTAGATATTGTTAATAAAATTATTACAGGTAAACCTTTATCATATAACTTCCTTCTCAAATTTATTGTAAAGAAAATTCAAAAAGTATTTTCTAACAATAATTCGACTACTAATGATACGCTTAAAGGATTTCTACTTCTTGTGTATCTTAATAAACTTAATCTTATTAAAACAAAGGCTTCCAAAATGAATGAAGAAAAAAGTTCATTAGTTTTTACAGAAAATGACTTATCAAGGAAAATTGAAAATTACTTCAGTGAATTTTCGGATTTCTTTGATCTAGACAGCAAAAAAGCTGTATTTCTTACTGGAGTACTCACACAATTTTTATTAAACATTCAAAACAGACTAAAAAATTCACAACCATTCAGAGCAAGATTAAAAGGATTGAAGCTGGACAAAAAGCAAGTAGAAAAAATATTACCTGAAATACAAAACAAGTTGGAAGAATACGGTGAAAATTATTACCGAAAACTTGAAGAAATAATTGCTGCTTATATAATAAGAGCAGGCAATAATTGGACAATAACAAATGATGAAATAAGCTTCTTTTTTGTGCTGGGTATGAATTTGAGCAGCAACTTTAAAACTGAAAAAAAACAAAATGATGAGGAATACAATGAGTCAGATAATTAGTAACCGTTCTGAAATTTTGTTCATTTATGATATTAAAGATAATAACCCTAATGGAGATCCTCTAGATAGTAATAAACCAAGGGTAGATGAAGAAAATAATATAAACATTGTTACCGATGTACGCCTAAAAAGAACTGTGCGCGATTATTTAATGAATTTTAAGGATCAAGATATATTTGTAAAAGAAAAAATTGATGAAAAAGGTAAAATTCAAGATGCGAAATTAAGAGCACAAGATTTTTTAGAGGATCAGGATTTAACTGGTAAGGATTTCCATAAACAAAAAGAAATTATTCAGAATAAAATACTGAATGATTGTATTGATGTTAGACTATTTGGCGCAACTATTCCATTAGATCTAAAAATTGAAGAGAATGAGAAAAGCAAAAACGTTACCGGTTCAATTAAGTTAACTGGTCCAGTTCAATTTAGAATGGGCCGTTCTTTACATAGAGTAGAGATGAAGTACATAAAGGGTACTGGTGCATTTGCATCCTCTGAAGGAAAAACACAAAAGACCCTCAGAGAAGAGTATATACTTCCTTATTCTCTCATTTCTTTTTACGGCATTATAAATGAAAACGCAGCAAAACATACCAACCTTGTTGAAGATGATATAGAATTATTGCTTGATGGACTATGGAACGGAACTAAGAATCTTATCTCTAGGAGTAAATCTGGGCAAGAGCCAAGGTTTCTATTAAAAATCAACTATAAAAAGAATAATTACCATATTGGAGATCTAGATAGGCTAATTATGATTGAAAGTGAGAAGCAAGAAGAGGCTATTCGTGATATTTCGGAATTATCTCTCAACACAAGCGAGTTAGCTAAAAGAATTAATGAAGAAAAAGATGTTATAAAAGATATCAATCTAAAAATTGACGGAAGGCTAAAAACTAACCTAAAATCTGAATTAGATTCTTCAATAAACGTAACCGAAATATCTTGGTAATTTAGATGAATGAAAAACCGAAAAAAATATTAGTCTTTGATATATGGGCAGAGTATGCACATTTTAGAAAGTTTTATACGACAACTTCTCCACTCACATTTTCGGTTCCACCAAGAACAGCCCTGTGCGGACTTTTGGGTGCAATAATAGGACTAGAGAAAGATAACAATAACTATCTGCAATTTTTTACGCTGGCCAAATTATCAATTGCAGTCAGAATAATTAATCCAATAAAGAAAACAATGCTTGCTCAAAACTTAATTGATACTAAAACGGCACACGGGCCTGGTATGAATATTATAACTCAACGGACTCAAGTAAGTTTTGAGTACTTAAAATCTCCCAAGTATAGAATATTTTTCACCCATAGTGATGATGAACTTTATACAAAACTAAAGAATCACTTAAACGAACATAAATCTGTTTACACACCTGTTTTAGGTTTAAGTGAAAATCTTGCTGATTTTAAATTTATTGGTGAATATGAAGTATCTGATAGATCTTCCAATGATTATGTTTCTATCAATACTGCTATTCCCCTTTCCTTGATAAATATGGAGGAACAGAAAATATTTGATTATGAATCAGAATATTTTAGCGAAAGACTACCACTCGAGTTAACAACAGAACGTGTAGTTACAAAATTTGATGATGTGCTTTTTGAGAGAACCGGGAAACCAATAAATGTCGTGTTAAAAAATAGTTTTTATCAACTAATTTATAACAACAATTCTACTGATAACATTGTCTTCCTTGGATAAATATTTATCTCATCCAAATAAATCTTTATTAGAGCATTTGCGTAATGTTGGTTTGAACGTCCGTGAATTAATTCTAAGTAAAAAGCTTGATATCAAGGAATTTATCGACAATAATATTCTTGCGGATTCAGCCTATATTGTTGGTGTATGTCACGATTTTGGGAAACTTACTTCTTTCTTCCAAAATTATATTTTAGAAAAAGATGAGCAAATAAAACAAAAATTAAAAAATAAATCCGAAACTCATCATAGCTTAATATCTGCCTTATTTACGTATTATGTGATTCAGGACTATCTTAACCAAAAAGATTTACTTAAAAAAAAATACTACGAATACTTACCCGTTATATGTTTTCAAATTGTAAGGAGACATCACGGAGACTTAAACGATGCTATTGATGATGCAATAATTAATAATGACAATTTATCTATTATTGAAAAGCAGCTTACTTCAATAAGTATCGAAGATGCTAACAAAATTTATCGAGAACTCTTTTCTTTAATTAATCATTCTATTGATCTGAAGTTATTGAAAGAATTTTTAATCTCGCTTAAATCGAAGACTTTTCCTGGCAAAAGAAAATTAAGAAACATTGATAATGAGAATACACTATTATTTTATTTTATCACCCTATTATTATACTCAATACTGCTTGACTCGGACAAAACCGATGCAGCACAGATAGCCAAATCGTCAAGAAATGAATTAAGCTCGGATAGTGTTGATAATTTTATTAAAGACAACTTTTCACAAAAACAAAATGAAATAAGCAACATCAGACAGGACATTTATTATGAGGTAGTTTCTCGTACTTCAGAATTGGATTTAGAGAAGGATAAAATTCTTTCACTTAATCTACCTACCGGGAGTGGTAAAACCCTAACCTCTTTTTCATTTGCACTAAAATTACGACAAAGAATTATTGAGCAAAAAAATTATATTCCAAAAATTATTTATTCACTCCCTTTTCTAAGCATAATTGATCAAAACTACTCGGTCATAAATGAAGTGCTCGATAACCCGTCAACAGATGTTTTACTTAAACATCACCATCTTTCCGATGTAGTTTATTCCATGACAGAAAATCAATATGAAAATACTAATAATGATGTTGGAAAAAACTTGCTGCAAATTGAAGGATGGAATTCGGAAATCATTTTTACAACATTTTACCAGTTTTTTCATTCAATAGTTGCCAATAAAAATCGTGCTATTCGCAAGTTTCACAACATTAGTAACAGTATAGTTTTATTCGATGAAGTTCAAGCTATTCCGCATAAGTACTGGTTATTATTAAAAGAAATAGTTGTTTTTTTTGCCAAGTACTTTAATACGTATTTTGTCTTTATGACTGCCACTCAGCCATTGGTGATTGATTCAATTAAACCACTAGTTTATAATAAGGAAAAATATTTTACGGCTCTTAACCGATTCGATCTACACATAAATTTTGATGAAATTGAAATAAATGATTTCATAAAATTATTAAAAGATGATATAAATAATAATCCCGACAAAGACTTCTTAATAGTTTTAAATACCATCAAGTCTTCGCAAAGAGTCTATGCAAATCTGAAGGAATTATTTGAAGAAAATTCTAAGCTCTATTATTTATCAACAAATATAATACCGAAATTAAGAATGTGTTTGATAAGAAGAATTCGAAATGATACTCCAAAACGAAAAATAATAGTTAGCACTCAAGTTGTTGAGGCAGGTGTTGACTTGGATGTCGATATAGTCTATAGAGATTTTGCACCATTTGATTCTATTAATCAGGTTGCAGGTAGATGCAATAGAAATTTCAATATGAACAAAACACGGGGACAAGTAAAAATTTTTAATATTTTTAGCCAAGAAAATGAAAGCCGTTATTTCCCTCAATCAATTTATGATAAATATCTGCTATCGAAAACGAGAGATGTCTTTACTAATGAATCGACAACTATAGAGGAAAAAGACTTACTACCATTCACTTATTCTTACTTTCGTAAAGTGAAAGAAGGGTTGTCTAACAATGAATCTCGCAAAATCCTTGAATATGTCACCACCTTGCGATATTCCGAGTTATCAAAATTCAAATTGATCGAACAAGACTATCCAACAGTAGATATATTTGTTGCAATTTCAGAATATGCACAAAAAGTATTGAGCACCTACCAACAAATAAAATCCGATAAAGATCTAACAGGGCTCGAAAAACGAAATGAATTCTTAAAAATCAGAAAACAGTTTAATGATTATATTATTTCCGTTCCGCAAAGCTATGCTGATGGGTTTACGGAAGGTGAATTAGGATACGTTTCCAAAGAAGAACTTTCTATTTATTATGATCTTGAAACTGGATTTAAAAGAGATAATGCAGGCAAAGGAATATTGAACTTGTAATCATGCAACTCCAAATAACTAAAATAAAATTCCCAGACGTTTCTCTCCACCCACATTACGGACACAAACTCCGTG
>CAZCLA010000071.1:0-7129 GCA_964499285.1 uncultured Melioribacteraceae bacterium | reverse complement strand
ATTGCACGTTCAATATTATCAGCAGGCATATTTACACTTTTTGCGTTGTCGACAGCAAGTCTTAACCGAGGATTAGCATCAGGATCGCCGCCGCCGGTTCTTGCGGCAACGGTAATTTCTTTTATCATTTTAGTAAAAATCTTTCCTTTTTTTGCATCGATAGCTGCTTTCTTTCTTTTAATTGTTGACCATTTCGAATGACCGGACATATAAAACTCCTAATTTTATTATCTGTCTTTTTCCGATGGTTTAATATCCTTTAGTCGAAGTTGAGGATACAATCTTCCATCCCTGTTTATTTGCTCTATAGTAAAAACAATATCAAGTAATTTTCCATTGGACATTAAGTCATAATAAAAACCAAGGTTGAACCCAATGCTGTCAAACATTTTATCACCGCCGGGTTGTTTTAAAGTGGATACGATATGATTCACACCTACAATTCGCGGGGAGTTAACAACTTCAATTCCCTCAGCCATAAAAACGGGGCGCATGTTTCCTGGGCCAAAAGGTGTAAATTGTTCAAGAATTCGTATAAACTTTGGCGTAATTTCAGAAAGTGAAATTTTCGTGCTGATGCTTATTTCCTGAACCAAATCTTCCTTACTCAAACTTTCCTTTAAAATTTCGTTAAAGGATTTTTTGAACTCAGGTATTTTTTCTATTTCAAGGGCAAGACCGGCAGCTGCCTTGTGTCCCCCAAATTGTACTAAAAGATTTTCACAACGTTCAAGCACCGAATAAATATCAACGCCCGAAATGCTTCTTGCGGAACCTTTAGCAACTCCATCAATTGTTGATAACATAACGGCAGGACGGTAATATTTTTCAACCATTCTTGATGCAACTATTCCGATAACTCCCGGATGCCAATTATCATCATGAAGAATAATTGCCAAATCATTGTCAAGATCAATTTGTGATTCTACAAGTTCCACAGCGTGAGAAAATGTCATCTCATCAATTTTACGACGTTCTTGATTTTCTTCTTCTAAAATTTTTGCGACATTAAATGCGTCTTTAGCGTTATCTACAGTAAAAAGATCGACTGCTCTCATCGCATCGCCCATTCTTCCTACTGCGTTAATTCTGGGTGCAAGCGTAAACACAATTTTTCCCGCTGAGAGATTTCCAGGTTCCATTCTTGCATTTTGTATAAGCGCTTTAATTCCGGGACGCGGGTTATTATTTATCTGATCGATTCCATGTTTTACCAAAACCCTGTTTTCATCAAACAAGGGAACGATATCCGCAGCACCTGCTAATGCAACTAAATCAAGATGTTTTAATACCATGTCCCTGCTGCCAATTCTATCACCAATAGCCCGTGCAAGTTTAAATGCTACGCCAGCCCCGCTTAAAAATTTAAATGGATATTTACAACCCGGAATAATTGGATCGAGGATTGCATAGGCATCAGGCAGCTCTTCCTTCGGTTGATGATGATCACAAATAATAACATCCATCTTGTGCTCTCCGGCTCTTCTAACCTCATCAACCGCTGTAATTCCGCAATCGACCGAGATGATAAGATTTGCTTCTTGCTGTGCAATCCAATCAATACTCTCAATCGACATACCATATCCTTCATCCAAACGGTTGGGAATATATACATGAACATTGGCTCCAAGCTCCTTCAAAAAAAGATACATTAAAGCTGCAGAACAAGTACCATCAACATCATAATCGCCGTAAACAAAAATCTTTTCGTTTCCGGTAATTGCTGTTATAACGCGTACTGCTGCTTTTTCCATATCTTTCATTAGATAAGGATCGTGTAGGTCATCAAGTGAGGGTCGAAAGAATTTTTTTGCGTCAAAAAAGTTTGATATTTCTCTCTGAAGCAGGAGAGTTGCAAGCACGTTAGAAATGTTTAAACTATCGGCTAAGGCAAGCACCTCATTATTATCGGGTGCCTCAAGCAGCTTCCACTTTTTTTTCTGCATATTATCTACAGAAAAACTGCTGATCGCCAAGTCTGTAAGCCGAATTTTGTATCCCGAAAAACGGGACGGCAATTATTTATCTCAATCTTTCATTACTGAAAGACTTAAGCGGTCTACCCGGAGGTGCTCAAGACGAACAATCTTGAATCGGCAGATGCCGGTAAACCTCCTGCTTGACCTTGCTCCCGGTGTGGTTTGCCCTGATATTCTCATGTCGAATACTCCTTAATAAAAAGGACCTCCTACATTACTATAGAAGCGGTAGGCTCTTACCCTGCCTTTTCACCCTTACCCCGAAAACCGGGGCGGTTTATTTTCTGTGGCACTTTCCGTAACCGGTAACTTGCGTCACCGGTCCCCGGGTGTTACCCGGCACCGCGTTCTCTGGAGTTCGGACTTTCCTCTACTCAAGAATACTAACCTTTTGTAGCAATTGCCCAACTTGACTTATCAACAGTTTAACTATCCTATTATTTATTAACTATTATACCTAATTAAATGAAATATAAGAAAAAAGTAAATATTAAGCATCAATAATTTCGTACTTTGGGTCGTTTTTCTTTAAAATTCTATCTAAATGTGTAGGTGGAATAAGAAAAATGGTTTCTTATATTTATTTTATTATTTCCAATAATAATTCAAAAACGGGGTTTAAGTGTTAAGAAAAGCATATTATTTGAGCAAATTTACGCTATTTCTAATTCTATTACTTTCGATATTGTCTTTTGGACAAAATCATCCCAAATGGAGTGAAAACTCGGTTATTTACGAGGTTAATGTCCGTCAGTACTCCGAAGAGGGTACTTTTAATGAATTTGCCAAATCTTTGCCTCGATTAAAGCAAATGGGTGTTGAAATTTTATGGTTTATGCCTATTCACCCTATCGGGGAATTAAATCGAAAAGGAACCTTGGGGAGTTACTATTCTGTCAAAAATTACAAAGAAATAAACCCGGAATTCGGGACATTTGATGATTTTAAAGTATTGGTAAATGAGGCACACAAGCATGATATGAAAGTGATAATCGACTGGGTTCCGAACCACACTTCTTGGGATAATATTTGGACGTTTACTCATCCGGATTTTTATATAAAGGACGAAAATGGAAACTTCATTCCACCGCATTCAGGCTGGGAGGATGTTATCGATCTTGATTATTCAAACAAACTTATGTGGGAGTTTATGCTCGATGCTATGAGATTTTGGATAATTGAATCGGATATTGATGGATTTCGTGTTGATGTTGCAGCAATGGTTCCGGGTGATTTTTGGGAATACGCAATACCACAGCTAAAAAAGCTAAAAGATGTTTTTCTTCTGGCGGAAGCCTCTGAACCTGAAATGCATGTCTTTGGATTTGATATGACTTATAACTGGCAATTAAAGGATATCATAAATAGTATCGCTGAAGGAAAAAGCCATGCATTTGATCTTGTAGAATATTATTCTACAGAACTGGATTTCTACAACCGCGATGATTACAGAATGACTTTCACCTCAAATCACGATGAAAACAGTTGGCATACATCTGCGGTTAAAAGATTAGGTGACGGACTTGAGGCGTTCACCGTTCTTACGTTTACAGTGCAGGGTATGCCCTTAATTTACAGCGGGCAAGAAGCAGCAAACGAAAAAGATCTGGAATTTTTTGAGAAAGATCCGATTCAATGGAAGGAATCTCATATGACGGAGCTTTACACAAAACTGTCACACCTCAAAAAAACAAACAAGGCGCTTTGGAACGGAAAAGCCGGTGGTCGAATGCAAATATTAAACTTCGGGGATCCGAACTACGTTTTTTCTTTTATCCGAATAAAAGATAACGATAAAATACTTGTTGTTTTTAATTTCTCTGATGAACCTCAATCAATCAAAATTAATGATCCGCTCGCATTTGGAGACTACAAATCATTTTTAAACGAAACAGATATTTCTATTAGCGAAGAGACGATTATTGAACTTCCGGCTTGGAATTACCTGCTTCTTGAGCGATCGAGGAAGTAAGTTCTTAGAAATCTAGTCAACTGCTTTCTAAATAAAGAAAATAATCGAAAACCTTCGATTTAATTACTATTCTTCTTGATTGTAGCAAACCTTAAATTTATTTTTGGATATAAAGATGCTATTTATTTGCATAATGTATTAATTCAAACAAAGGTATTGATATGAGTCTCAGTCAAGTAGCACGATCAATTAAAGCCTCGCCTACCTTGGCTCTAAACGAGAAAGCGGCGATTTTAAGACAAAAAGGTGATCCCGTTATCCATCTGGGTGGGGGTGAACCCAAAAGCAAACCTCCGATGGATGCAATTTTAGCTGCAGTTAACAACCTTAATTCAGGCGAAATCAGATACGCTCCAGCAGACGGAATTCCAGCATTAAAGCAGGCAATAATCCGATACACCGAAGAGTTTTATGATAGAAAAGTTGCCCCCGAAAATGTAATAGCTTCCGGCGGGGCAAAACAGGCGCTTATGGTTGCTCTACAGGCAATATTAAATCCCCAGGAAGAAGTATTATTTCCCTCCCCTTATTGGGTAAGTTATCCGGATATGGTAAAATTGTGCCAGGGCATTCCGGTTCCGGTTCCTGCTGAAGATGGAACATTTTATCCCAGGCTGCAGGATTTTGAACAACGAGTAGGTTCTTACACAAAAGCAATTATCATCAACAGTCCGAACAACCCAAGCGGTGCAATGTATTCCGAAGAATTTATTGCGGATATTGTTGAGTTCTGCGAAAAGAAAGATCTTTATTTAATAATGGATGATATTTATCACCGTTTGATTTTCGACGGAAGAAAACCGATTAACTGTTATAAGTATGCTAAGAACTTAACCGAATCATCCAAACTGATTGTTATAAACGGTGTTTCAAAACAGTATGCTATGACCGGCTTTAGGATTGGGTGGGCTGTTGCAAATAAAAAATTAATCGAAGCGATGACAAACATTCAAGGGCATCAAACTTCCGGTCCATCGGTACTTTTACAAAAAGCTGCGGTGGGTGCGCTTAACGGAATACAATCATCAGTAGAAAATTTACGAGTAACTTTGGAGAACAATCGCAATGTTATGATTTCGCGATTGAAATCATTCGACGGCGTTAAAGTTTATCCTCCCGATGGCACTTTCTATACGTTTGCGGATTTCAGTTATTATGAAAAAAGTTCAACCAAACTTTCAAGTTATTTAATTGATAAAGTTCAAGTTCTTACTGTTCCCGGGGTTGAATTCGGCATGGAAGGATTTTTGAGGCTTAGTTACTGCGGTGGAATAAAAGACATAACCGAAGGAATAGAAAGAATGAAATGGGCACTTGACCCAAATTCACCTAATGAACTTTACATTGGCGACAGAAAATTAGTGAGGGATTGGTCATGAAATATTTAGAGTTCAACACCCCCGCAACAAAACAAGCTATGGAATTAGCTTCTGACTTCAGACTTAAAAACCAAGGCTTTAAAGATCTTGATCGTGTTTTCTGGAATCTTCCCGACGAAGCACTTTATGAGGAAATTATTTTCAGAAACGAAGGACATATCACTAAACAAGGACCTATTCTTGTTAATACTGGAAAACATACAGCAAGAGCTGCTGCTGATAAATTTATTGTAAAAGAAGAAACCACCGAAGATAATATCTGGTGGGGTGAATATAACCGTCCTTTCACAACAGAAAAGTTTAACTCGATAATGGCTCGGGTTCAAGCTTACTGTCAAGGAGAAGAATTATTTGTGCAGGACTGCTATGCCGGCGCTGATCCGGAACATAGACTGCCGGTAAGAATCATCACCGAAAAAGCATGGCACAGTTTGTTTGCCCGTAATATGTTTATAACGACTTATGATCAGGACGAACTTAAAAAATTTGTGCCGGAGTTTACTGTCATAACACTTGATGGATTTAAGGTTGATCCTATCATTGACGGAACAAGAACCGAAACGGCTATTTTACTAAACTTTGCTGAAAAAACTGCAATAATTGCAAACTCGCTTTACGGCGGTGAAATTAAAAAATCTGTGTTTACGGTTTTGAATTTTCTGCTAACTTTCCAAGATGTTTTGCCGATGCACTGTTCTGCGAACATGGGAAAAAAAAAAGATGTTGCTCTTTTCTTCGGATTGAGCGGAACGGGAAAAACAACTTTATCTGCCGATCCAAACAGACTTTTAATTGGCGATGACGAACACGGCTGGAGTTCGGAAGGCGTGTTTAATTTTGAAGGCGGATGCTATGCAAAAGTAATAAGACTTTCCGCAGAGAATGAACCTGAAATTTATAAATGCACAAGAAGCTTCGGAACAATTCTTGAAAATGTTGTTTACGATCCCGTCTCAAGAAGAATTGATTTAGATGATGATATAATTACCGAAAACACTCGTGCTTCCTATCCATTGGAATTCATTCCTAACATTGTCGAAGAAGGCTTTGCAAAATCGCATCCCAAAAATATTATTTTCCTAACTTGCGACGCATCCGGCGTTATGCCTCCAATTGCAAAGTTAAATCCTGAACAAGCTCAATACCATTTTATCAGCGGATATACATCCAAGATTGCGGGCACCGAAATAGGTTTGGGAATTGAACCACAAATTACGTTCAGTGCATGTTTCGGAGCACCGTTTATGGTTCGTCATCCATTTGAATATGCTCAAATGCTGAAAGAGAGAATGCTTAAGCACAATGTTAACGTTTGGCTTGTAAACACCGGCTGGGTCGGCGGTCCGTTCGGTGTTGGAAAACGAATCAGTATCAGACATACCAGAAATCTTTTAAATGCTGCCCTGGACGGGAAATTAGAAAAAGTTGAATTCAGAAAAGATAAACTTTTTGGCTTCGATGTGCCGAAAAGCTGTCCCGAGGTTCCCAAAGAAGTACTCGATCCATCATCATCCTGGGGCAACGAAAAAGAATACTGGAAAAAATACGATGCTCTTGCCGCAAGATTTATAGAGAATTTTAAGTTGTTTGAACAAGGTGTTACTGATGCTGTTAAAACTGCCGGACCTGTTAGACTTAAAAATACTAAATAATAATTCTGCGTTTTTAAAGTCTTGAATTGATCTAGAATTTTTACAATTCATTATGTAGGACAAGCTGCCAACTTGTCCTACATCAATAACTATTAGAGATTGCTTTTATCAGCAGATAATTAAATTTCACTTCATCAAAATCATCTT
>CAZCLA010000070.1:0-7372 GCA_964499285.1 uncultured Melioribacteraceae bacterium | reverse complement strand
AAAAAAAGACCGAAAGAATATCTTTCGGTCTTAATAATATAAAATTCAGCAAGAGATTTTTTTGATCCTAATATTCAGCTAACTCATTGAAATAAAATAACTTAGCTCGAGGTATGCTGAATTAAATATTGTCAAAGTACAATTTGAAAGCAAATCACAACTGTTAAGAAATCAACATCGCTATCCTTGTCGCTGAATTAAATATTGTCAAAGTACAATTTGAAAGCAAATCACAACTGCTTGTCAATTGTATGTATGCTGCTTTTTGCTGAATTAAATATTGTCAAAGTACAATTTGAAAGCAAATCACAACTGTTCTATCTGCATTGAACGGCAGTACTTGGCTGAATTAAATATTGTCAAAGTACAATTTGAAAGCAAATCACAACAGAACTGATGAAGATTATCTAAGTGATGGTGCTGAATTAAATATTGTCAAAGTACAATTTGAAAGCAAATCACAACTGAAGATTAGGAAGTGTTGATTTGCTCTTAGCTGAATTAAATATTGTCAAAGTACAATTTGAAAGCAAATCACAACTAGCGGTTATATCAAAATCGAATTTCGTACGCTGAATTAAATATTGTCAAAGTACAATTTGAAAGCAAATCACAACAGGAAAATGATTTCCTTGTTACATTTTTTAGCTGAATTAAATATTGTCAAAGTACAATTTGAAAGCAAATCACAACTAATGAAGTTAATTATACACCGGCGCTGAAGCTGAATTAAATATTGTCAAAGTACAATTTGAAAGCAAATCACAACTAAACCCGCCGATAAGATTATCAAGATCATGCTGAATTAAATATTGTCAAAGTACAATTTGAAAGCAAATCACAACGAACACCGTGACCGGAATGGATCCGAATCAGCTGAATTAAATATTGTCAAAGTACAATTTGAAAGCAAATCACAACAATAATCTTTATTTCTCAGCTTTGGTTTTCCGCTCACGAAGTATTTTTTTCGCAACGGCAATATCTGCATTAAAGATTTCTTTCGGCGGTCTGTCTAGATCGCAGTTCATTTCTTCCATAATTTTATAAATTTTTCTAGCATCCTCGTCCGAACAACCGGCAATAACTTTTATCGCTTCTTCGATACCTATTAGTTGCATTTTATCATCTCAGTTATTTAAAGTAAATTTTTGTTTGTTAAATTAAATTCATCTAAATATCAAATATACTTATAATCGCTAATTCACATTTTTTAGAAAAGTTCCAGCTGATGCGGTTCTACAAATCCACCAGATCTTTTCCTTCCCTCAAAAATTTCCATCATTCCAAACTGCTTGTCCGTAATTGATAAGATCCCGACGGTTCCTTTTTCTGGAAGATTTTTTTTAACTCTTTTAACATGAACATTTTTGTTCTCCCTGCTGGAACAATGTCTTACATAAATAGAAAATTGGAACATCGAAAACCCATCTTTTAACAGGTTTTTCCTAAATCTGGTATATGCTTTTCTTTCCTTTTTGGTTTCTGTCGGGAGATCAAAAAATACCATTGTCCACATAATCCTGTACTCGTTTAATCTCATTGAACTCAGCCTCGTCTGCTCTCCTACACATACTTTCAATGTAAGAAATTCAGCAAATTAATATGTGGCTAAAGCCAGTTATAGGGCTTTATTTTTTAAACCGTTGCTTAAAAGCAACGGCAATATTATTAAAACAATTGCCGTTCGCTTCAGCGAACGGATGGAAAAATCAAATATGGCACTTGGCTTTAGCCACATATTTAGTACTCAACATAAAATACTTTTCTTAAGTTGACAACATTACTTACCAATAGTATGACTTTCTAATTTAACATAGGGTAATTAATCTTTCTCAATTCCCCCGAAAAACATCTTCCTAATGATGAGGTTGTCCTCTGCATACCGATCATTAACGGACTTTTCTTATCATTTATAACTACATCGACTTCGGCTATTTCTAAAAGTTGTTTTTTAATAGAAGTTGATAATTCATAAAAATCCTCTCCGTTTCGAACAATTGAATAAACAATATTATCTATAAATGGTCTGTATGGTTCCATTATGTCATCTGCAAGACAATAAGCATTGTATTTATTAGAATGATGAATACCAAGTGTAGGCAATAAAGAAGATGCAGCCAAGGCACGGGCAGTGATCGCTCTTAGTATTGCGTAACCGTAATTTAATAGTTGGTTAGGAGCATCACCGTCCTTGTCTCTTTTAAATTCGAGCATTTTAGGAAAAAGATTATTCCAGTAAAATGCAGCAGCTCTTCCTTCATAATTATCAGGATCACCGGAGCGGACTTTTTTTGCCCAATGAATCATATTTGTTATCTGTATCTTCTTCCTTTTCAGTAAAGCTGCTTGGTTCAAAATCTTCGCTTTCATCGTTTGCTGCCAAAGCTGCTTCTTTAATGGTTCGGATGCATTAATTTGTTCGGAGTACATTTCACTTTGAATATGCCCACTGTCTAAATTAAGGAACATACCCTGAGGCATATGCTTTTTATCGCAAGTTATTATCGCAGAATTATTGGAAAGCAGTGAATTTAAAACTCCGTGTGTAAGAGTTACTTGAGGATTATCTATTATCACTATACCGACATCTTCTATCGGAATAGAATTTTCATTCCCCTCATTCGGCTTTTTTATTTTTAGTTGATTGTCCTTTTTACTTATGTATGCTGGATTTCCAAAGTATAAGGTTCGTTTGATCATTGATAAATCCTTATGGTTTTGTATTTATTAGTAATAAAGTAAATAGAATTGCTTACATTAATTCTTAATACTTCCCTACTTTTTTAACATTCCCAAGTCTATCCACTTTTAATTTCCAACAAATTTCTTTTATCATCACTCCATCAATAGACTTTTCCATTTTATTTAATGCTGAAAATTCTTCTTTGTTTTTTATAGAATTTGCAACTTCACTTTTAATATAAAAGCTACGATTACCAGTACAACTAACCATTTTGTAAACTCTATTAGTTTGTTCTTTACTGAGATTATTAAAATCGACGTAGTGCGGATATTCAATTTCTTCTTCAGTAGGTACATAAACCAAATCATTGGGAGAAAGAGAAAATAAAAAAGTACCCTTCAAATTATCAATAGGAATCATAGGGATTTTGTCACGCTCACTTTTATTCTTAATCTTAGCTCTCTCTTTTTGATGATTAATAACCGCAAACAACGGAATTGTTTCAAATTCTCTTTTTTGTCTTTCTTCATTCCAATAGACAGCAAAGAAAAGGTTTGTACCCTTTTCGGCTTCAACAAATTTCTTCTCTTTATTTCCAGTTAAGCCAACGCTAAATTTTTGACCTTCTTCAAATAATCTAACTTTTAAAATTGGTTGGTGATTTTTCCCGTTATTTAGCGTGATAATATTTTTATTAAGATCCTCTATTCCATCTGGGCTAAAAGCTGATTCAAAATCATATCCATCCTTATCTGTGCGGTAATTATTAAGATGATTTTTCAGAATTTTTTTAATTCCTGAGTCAGTTATTTTTTCTAATTGTTTTTCAGTTTTTATATCCGCTAGAGAAACTCGACTTGCTGTTATAACTTTTCCTTTTAATGCTTTCCATTCTAATTTGCCATAAACGGTTTCTTTATGCAAAGGTTTTCTTATTGCCCAATTTTCTCCCTTTTCTTGTCTTTTACGTTCTTTTTTTAACTTCCCATTTTCTTCTATCCAATGCCACGTTTTATTATTGGTTTTGTTTATAATTCGCATATTTTGTTTAAAACTAATAATTATTTTTTCTAACATTTCTTTTGCATCAGATGGAAGCGCATTCCAGGGTTTATGATATGACTTTGGAACTTTAATTATTTTCTTTTCACCTGTTACTTTGTTTTTTCTTTCGACTTCCTCAATCATTCTAAGCTTTTTAACTAAGCCATAGTTCTTTCTATTTGTATTAAGTGATGTGATATAGTTTATATGATCTTTTGTACAACAGGCTATGACAAGAGCATCCAATGCGTGATGCCGATGATCTATTCTCTTTTTTGTAAATCCTTTTGAGATTTCATCCGGCACTCGTGATCTAAATGCATTAATGTTATTATCCCAGAAACCATAATCATTTGATTTTGTTAATTCATTCATTCTTTCAAATCTTGGTGTTATTATCTCATTCCACTTGTCATTTAATCCCCAATCATTCTTTAGTTCTGATGTAATGGCTCCTGTAACCGAAACAATATTTTTGGATGTAGCTTCTTGTTCCTCTTCTTCCAATACAATATTGCTTAGCACTCCTTTTATAAATTTGCTTATATATCTGCTATCGTTAAGCTGTCTTTCAATAAAACTTTCAGGAATTTCATCACTGAGTAGTTTCTTTTGCTTAGCTTTATTCTTGCTGAAATATCGTTTACAATGATTTTCATATTCTTCAAGCGTAAAGATTTTTACTTTCTTTTTTCCTTTTGAAAGTTCAGGGACAATAGAACCACCTTGGTTTTTAATAAATTCATATCCGGTTTGGTTATCTTTATATGGGTATGGATTAATATCGCTTTCGCAGATTACTTTATTACTTAAAGAATTATCAAAATATCTTGATTGAGGAATAATGTGTTCAATCTGGTATTTTGTCGAAAACAATTCACTCATTGAAATTACTTCTCCAGTATAAGGTGATCTATACCCCTGATCTAACCACAATTTATATTTTTGGATTTCTGTACTGGTAGGAGAAGTGTTTCTTCTAATTTTTAGTATATCATCCTCCGACACACTCGTAAATTTTGCATCAGGGTTTTGAAAAACACCTTCCTCATAAATTTTTAGAATTTCTTGATGTGAAGGTGAATTTTCTCTTGCTCCAATTTCCGTCATTTCTTTCAACAATTCTTTTATTCTTTGATTTGTATTTTCGTTTTCCTGTTGTCTTTGTGAAATTGTTTTTCTTTTCTCAGCCGGGTTTTTCATTTCCCGTCCTAATTCAATATGAATTTCGTCAAAGAAGTCTTCTTGTCCATCTCCATATTGATCCCATATATCTCTCACAACTCGTAGTGTTTCAGTTACAACTTGTTCAACAATTGGATTTCTTAAACTATGCTGCTTGAACTCATTTAAAAAATCATCAATGTTTTGAGGGTTATTCCATTTTATGTTGCTGCCAGTTTCAGAATGCCTATCATATACAATATATTCAGCCAGCCAAATTGGTAAATTTTGGAAGTCTTCAATTTTCTTTAATTCTATTGCTTTTTCTCTTGTTCGCACTTTAATTTTCTCATCAAATTCACCAGTAATTATTTTTTCGATTCTTTTTATAGTTGAACTATGAATATTTGCCATCGTCCAGTATTTACCGAACCTCATTAAAGGCAATAGTTTTTTTAAAGCTTTTTCTGAATATGCCCCGTATTCATTATTGAAAAGTGGAAATTTTTCAAAATTTGATAAAAATTCTGCTTTATCAATTCCATACTTTTCAGCAAAAGTTCCAAGTGCTTTTCTATATTCTATTTTATCTCTTACTGAGTAAATAATATGCCATAAATTATATTCAATCTCAGGAGTCAAGAAATTATTGGCATCAATGCTTTTGATTTTTTTAAGTCGTGTTATAAAAGAAATTCTTGTATCATCACAAGGATATTTTTTATCCTCGACATAGTTCCATCTGTAATTATCTTTATCTTCTTTTTGAATAATGTTTTTATCGATCAAATATTGGATTAATTGTTTTTGCTCTATTTCTTTTTTAGTATTTAAATATTCATACAATTCCACCCATTGATTTTCTGTTTTTAGTAATTCATTGGTAACATCGTAATCAAGTTTTAGCTTTCCGTCCACATTCTTTTCTTTTTGAAGTATTCTTAAATTTTTTAGAAGTTGTAGAAGCCGGAATTCCTGATAAAGCGGATGTGATTTGGGAATTGCTTTTAACGGTTTTTTGATCTTTAATCCATCTTTTTCATAATTTCTTGTTTCAAATTTGCAGTTAGCGATTGTTGATTTTTTGCTTTTTAAAGGACGTTGATAAAATATTATGTCCTCTATAAATAAATATTCGAAATCCTTTTCTTTAATATTATTTTGATGTGCCTCATTTCTCGGATACAATTCGTTTATACATTTTGTATAAAGTTCACGGTTCTGCAATTCACGATGATGTTTGATTTGTTCCTTTATAATGGATTTTAATTCATCCTTATAAAATTTTCTCTCAATTGTTTTTACAAGTTTTCCTCTAATTTTTTGTTTAGGATTTTGTAAGATTTTTTCAAAAATATAACTTCCAACTGTTTTTCCAGAAAATTCAATATCTTTTTCTGTTTTCTTTTTAATTGCAATCCAATCAGTTTCTGAGTCAACTGCCTTAAAAGTTCTTTTTATTTCTCCATCTTTTCTTTTTGTAGTAGTAATAATAAACTCTTTTGTTTTATCTACCCAATTTTCAGGTTTAGTTATTTGTTTATCATATTTCCATCCGTTATCAAAGAATACATCAAATAATATATTGCCTTTTACTTTTTCACCAGAGTCCTTTATTTCCTTCACCCTTAGAATACAAAATTCTTTTTCCTTGTCTTTATCAGTTTCATCATCGCCTCTTAATTGGTAATACCCACGTTTTTGGTTGAAATTTAAGAGCAACCAAGCCAATTCTTCTTTTGTTATTTTTTCTGTCAACGCCTTCTTTCTTAAGTAATAAATAGTCCAGTCATACGGTATTTTTGTTTCAAGTCCATTTTTGTTTTTAATAAACAGTTCAGGAGTGCTTTTTCTAAATTCTTCTACCATTTCTAAGAAAGATTCTTTGAACAAGAATTCAAATTTGTTATTGCTGTCTTTGAAATAATTTAATTTAACTTCTTTTCCTTCCCTGAATTGCCCAAGTTTTTTTTCAAAATCTATTGCTTCAGCATAATGCTTGGGTAAAAATCCAAGTATGTTTAATACTCTGTGAAGTCTTTCGCGCCGCAAATTATCTCTTTGGTATAATCTCCGTGTTGCTCTGAAGTTTGTTCTTTCAGCAGTTTGTGAAATTGATTGCCCTGCATCAAATTTTCCAAGAACATCTTGAGGCATTGGAATTATTCTGCTGCCTAGTCCAATTATTTTTCCTTTCTTTTCTTCAAAATCACTCTCGACCAATGCCCAACCGATAGAGTTAGTTCCTAAATCTAGTCCAAGAATTCTTTTCATAATTTTATTCCTTGCTTTTTATGAAATTCTTTACAATTTTTACTCAACAATTTTAAGCAAATCACAATAAGGATTATTCCGTTGTGAAAACATTTAAAGCGGCGAAAGTCGCTTTTTTTTATCTCTCAAATTTTACTTCAACTGTTAAGATTCAATATACAATTCTTCCCTATTAACTTCACTTATTTAATAGATTAATTAGTC
>CAZCLA010000069.1:0-7756 GCA_964499285.1 uncultured Melioribacteraceae bacterium | reverse complement strand
AAGTAATTGAGATGTTATAAAACTTCAAAGCCCCGCATCTGCGGGGCTTTTTTTTGTCCTTTCTGAGAAAGTTTTGGCGGTTTTTGTGTGAACTTTTTTCCCAAGCAAAGTGCGAGAAGATATATTCGATTTTTCAACTTATATGATATGTCTAAAATAAATTCTAAATGCTGTATTCGAATCACTATAGTTTTCATAGTTATTATATTCGCCGAATCTCTCGTATAGCAGGAACTCAAATCCAAGTATTATATTCTGAAAAATATTATAATTTATTCCGCTATTAAGCAGACCAATAAATTCATTCCCATCGGCTCCTGCAAGTGTGTGAATCCAGTATCTCTTAAAATTAGAATAGACTTCGCCGAATTCGGTAAATATGAATTTTACTCCGATACTCCCACTTGCACCGGGACCCAAGTTATAGTCTTTTCCTTCCTCTGCTGCATATTTCGAATTTGTACCACCCATTAAAATGAATGCAGCACTTAAATTCGACTCGATGGAAACTGAATTTGATACAGGGTGAATGTTAACAATCTGTCCGCTGAAACTCGCTGCCGAAAGTTTATAAACTATATTGGAGAGAATATCGATTTCCTTATAGATACCGATTATACTGTTCGAATTTCCAAAAAGCTTAATCTTCCCGTCCCATAGAACTCCGCTTGCAAATATTCCAAGAATATCATCGCCTTCTGCAAAATTAAATTCTGTTCTCAGCGAGAAATAATCAAAAGGTTCATTGTTTTTCGAAGTAGAAAATTTATTTCCATAAATAAGATCGGCCCGCAGAGATAAATATGAAATTGAGGTATTAAACTTACCGTCTAAAAATAAATTATGAACACCTGTCGATAGCACAAGTTTGTAATCGCTTTTGGTAATTCTTTCACCGGTTTTCCACATACTTCCCTTAATTAACCTGTTAAATCCTTGCATAGGATTAATAATTGTAGAAGAAAATTCTCGAACAAATCTTTCGATGCCGGTCGTGCTTTCATCAATTATAAGATTAGAAACCCGGTATGAAATTTCGCCTAAGGTTATTCCGCTTACCGATGTATTGACTAAATCATTGTAGGATGGCGGTTCGTTTTCCATAAAAAATTCCCACATTAAACTTCCGCCGAATGTATAAGGTGCGGATTCCCAGAAATCCAATCCGTTAGATCGTGCCGAATTATAATAGTTAGCTCCATGATACGGATGAAAAAATTGATTCATCATATAATTATCTTCATCCCAAACAAAACCGGTTTTGAAATTGTCCTTAATAGTCATCCAGCTTATCTTTGCAAATCCTTCATCGCGCACGTATGTATTAATAGCTCCGACAAGAAAATTTAAACCGACAATTTCGGCAGCAGGTATTAAATAGTTTTTATCCGGCTCAGGTGTTTTTTTAATTTGTTCATTCTTAAATATGCTCGTATGTACCGATAAACCCGAAGGCAAAGTATAGTAAGTACTTTGAGCGGTTATCTTTTCTATGAAAAAGAACAGTGATAGAAATACAAGGAATAGAAATCTAATTTTATGATTTTGATTTTTCATTTCAACTTACTCCTTTTTCAGAAGCTATATTTAATCTTCGTGTAAACCATATCGTTTTTATCGAATCTTCCAAACTGTCCTTCATCACCGAAAAATAAATTTGCTCCTAATTGAATTTGAAACCCGTCAACAAAATCATAAGTTAATTTAGGGCGGACCAGGGCATCACCGTTATTTAAACCGATATATGAAAACAATTCTGCGTTGAGAGTTTCACGTAAGAAATCCATTGAAGCAAGAAATGTCATTGTGTTTTCAAATTCATCTTTAAGAAGGTAATCGTTATAATCAAGTATCGCTTGTTGAATGAATTGTGTGCTTAGTTTTAAATCGCCTATACTGTAATCAATGCCGAGCAAATAGTGAATGTAATCTTTCTCTTCTGTTCCGTCCAAGTAATTCGGATTTGTAGATTGAAAATGTTTTCCGTTGTAATATGCTCCTTCACCCCTAAGGACTGCTGGACCAATTGTTGTACTAAAGCTGCCGCCCAGAGTAGCCAAGCGGTGATGTTCAGGTTTAAGTATAACCGAATCAACAATACCGGTTGCCGGATTTAGTATTTTTTCAGAATGAAAAGTTGGATCATCATCCCAAGAGTAACCAGCCATAATTTCAAAATCTATTTCCGAAGATAGAAGTGAATATTTAGCAAAGACTTCACTGTTGCTTAATTTATTTTTCACATCCGAATTTGAATAATCAATACTGTATGGAAGCGGGTAGTTTGGCTTTACACTCCAAATAGAATTTTCATCAAGCGTGTGAGTGGGTGTAAAAACCGGAATCCAGACTAACTCTAATGTGCTGCTGCCGGTGTAGTAATTGAATTTAAGAGAAGTTACTCCTACGCGGATTTCGCTGAATTCAGGCAGCAGAAATTCTCTCATATCTTTTGGTGAAACTATATCTGTTATGAATACACCGTCTCCCTTACCCCAAACGATCTGCTGTTTACCTATTCGTATATCGAAAGAATCAAAATATAAATCCATATAAGCTTGTCTAAATCCTAATTCCAAATCCTTATCCGAATAATGATAAAGAAACGGGTTTACTTTAAAATAGACATCGCCGCGGCTGTGTTCGAAGTTTAGATCGAAAGTGTTTTGTATAATTGAATACTCGCTTTCGCCTGTTGTTAAAGCACCAAGATAAGTTCTCGCATAACCGCTTAAAAATAAATCTTGTGCATTAACCAAAGATGCCAGCATTATTGACATCAATACTGTTTTAATTAATTTCGTAAACATTATAAACCTCGCTTCATCATTCTTTCAGTAAACATACCGTCATCAATACCGATGTTGATTTCTACATTTTTTAAGTTCATTATTGTTCTGTGATCCTTCTGTACGTTGTGCATTTCCGAATGGAGAATAACCCAGTAACCGTCTATCTTATCATACCTTTCAACTGACAAAGTTTTCAAGTGGTCACCGTCTTGGTCATAGAATTCTTTCTTCATTCCAATCCATTTATCTTTAATCACCCAAGTAACTGTTTTAGAATACATATATCCCTTTTCTTTAGGAACACTTTCAACAACGTAGCATTCCTCCCCGTTAAGTTTTTCTTCACGTAAAAGTTTATGAGTATCTTCAGAAGGATGACGATCGCCTAAATCATCATAAGTAAAGTCTGAGCCCATAAAGTAATCGCTTTTACTGTCGCTTGAGATTCTCTTTACTTTTTTAAGTGCAGGAAGATAAATCCACTGGTCATCGTCTCTTCCTGCATCATCGTAACTCCAATTCATAAATGATGTGTTTCGCACATCAGCCGGAGAGAGAAAGAACATTATACTTTTTTCCTCCTTGCCGTAGTCTTTGCTGAATTGTTTTATCTCTCTTACTCTTTCACTGCCTCGTGAATTGATTAATGTCATCGTAAGATCAGAAGTTGCATCATCACCGGTTTCACGGTAGTAAACATTTTCGATTATCTGCTGACCGGTTAGTTTTTCTTGAGCTTGAGACTCAAAGCTGATTACCGTTACCAGTAATGTTATTATAATTATTCTTGTGAGTTTCATTTTGATTCCCCTTTATTTATTAGTAATTCAATTTGATTTATCAATTTGTTTTCAATTTCTACAGTCAATTCATCGGTATTACTAAATACTACTTCACCTTTCTCGTTTATCAATAAAATGTTCGGGTTATCTTCCGACAGTTTCCACTTTTCTAATAGTACTTCGCTTTTATCAAGTACATAAGTTTTTGTTGTATCTTCTTCAGCTTTTCCTTTCACTTTTCCTACAATTACAGAATTCGGTATCCAGGTGGCTTCTGTGTTAATAATTAAAGTTGTGGATAATTCTTCAAAAGAATACTTTTTCTTATCAATCTTTTCGAGCAGCGGTTCTACAACTTTTTGTTGACTTGGAGATATGTAATAAATTAGGTTAATCTTGTTTGTAAGATTACCGCTTTCCCAATCGCTTCCGTTAATGTTGCCGCCGTCAGTTCCGCTTAATACTATATTTGGAAGATTTTTATGAATTTCAACTTGAGCTAATGTACTTGCTGTAAATAGTATCTGCATAACTGCTAATAAAATCCATTTATTTCTAATTATTCTTTTGTACATTTTTTTGCCTTTTTACTTATTAACATCTTCATTTTTTGCGCTATTCCTTTTTTTTGAAATAGATATTTGATTTGTATAGAACTAGGAACATTATAGTTACAGTACCGAGAAAACTTGTAAACATATTGAGCGATACCAATGCGCCGAGTGATCTGTTTGGAGGAAATACGGAAAATAATAGAACTAAAAATCCGGCAATGACTACTATTGCATTAAAGCTGATTGCTCTGCCTGAGTGATGCATTGTTTCTTTTATTGTTAACGATTTATCGCCGGACTCCAACGCATATATTTTATATCTTTCAATAAAATGTACGGCGTAGTCTATACCGATACCGACTGCGATACTTGATATCAATGCCGTTGTTGTACTTAAAGGAATATCGAGCAAGCCCATTAAACCAAATGAGATTGCTGCTGTAATAACAATCGGAATTGCGCCAATAAATCCAATCGATATTTTTTTAAACATTAATGAAAGAAGAATGATTATTAGTAATACGGAGATAAGCAGACTTTTGATCTGTCCATCTAAGATTAAGTCGCTGAAAATAAGCGCTTTATAACCCGAGCCGGCATAATCTAGATTTACTCCCAAATCGGAAAATTCACTGCGGTATTTTTCAAGTATTTCAATTGCACGATTAATCTCTTTTGAGTTATCACTTTTCAATTGAACATTAACGTTCGCCTGCTTATAATCATAATCAACAACTTTCCACAGATTTTCAGGATCGCCTGACATTTCATAAAGGAGAAGATACTGCGCGATTAAATCTTGTGAATCCGGAATGATATTATAAGCTTCATCATCGGCGTACATTACCTTGTTCATTCTTTTTAAGTAATCCGCAAGTGAAAATGAATTGCCAACAACATCAATTGATTCAACATCAGTCTGCATTTTATCGATTAGACGCTGTACATCCGGTTCTTTGAATTTGTCATATTCTTCTGAAGCAAGAATAACATTAATTGTATTAGTACCGCCGAAGTGTTGATTTATAAATGCATCGGTAAGAACTATATCGCTGTCTTTTTCAAACTTGTCTAAGAAACTTGAGTTAATCCAGACTTCGTTTATCCCGATAATCGATAAAGCTAAAATAATTGCCGTAACGGAAATTACAAGTGCTTTAAACTTTACTGCACCTTCTGCAAATTTATATGAAAACTTACCACTCTCTTCTTTCGACTTTTCTTGATGAACTTTTCTTCTCGGTAATCCGAATACAATTATTGCCGACGGAATTAACACGAGTGAAAATACCATTGCCATCATCACACCAAATGCAGTAAATACACCAAAATACTTTATCGGGTAAACATCGGATGTAAGAAGTGAAACAAATCCTACTGCAGTAGTAATTGATGTCATCGCAACAGGTTTCCACATTCCTTTAATCATATCTTTTACTGCATCGATTTTATCAGCGTCGGGATGCTCAAATAAGAAAAGATCGAGGTGACTGTAAAGATGTATGCCGTCTGCAACACCGATTGCAATAAGCATTACAGGTATCATTGTTGAAACAGAATAAATAGGAATCCCAAATACGGCCATCAAACCGAAAGCCCAGATTGTACTGAACAACACGACAAGCAGAGTGAATATTGTATTTCGAACGCTTCTCATTACGAAATAAAGAACCAATATTATAACTGCTATTACAATCGGCACCATTATCATCATATCTTTTGGGGCAAGATAAGCGAGAGTTCCTTCAACTATAGGCACACCGGCAACGTGAAGTATTTCCGGACCTTCGTATGATTTTGCTAGGTCGAGTATCTCGTTGTAAAACTCAAGCGTAAAAACATCGTCATCAATTTCGGCAACAATAAGTGTAATCTCTTCATTTTCCGAAACTAGCCTCTTATATACCATTTCATTGTTTCTTACATCATTACGTAATTTCTGCAGGGCTTCTTCAGTTTTGGGAATTATTGTATAAAAATCTTTTACATCAAGACCTTCTTCCGTACCAATAATATTTTCGGCAGTATAAAGAGAGGTAACATCATCTCTATTAACTTCTTTCATTTGTTGAAGATCTCGTGTGAGATCTTTTATTTTCTTAAGCGTACCGGAATTATAGATTCCATCTTTATTTTCTATTGCAATCAGAATTCCATCATTTATATTAAATATCTCTTCTGCTTTATCGCTGAAAACGAAAGCCGGATGATCATACGGCATATATTCGTCAAGGTCGGTTTCCATACGGGAATTTTCAACCATTCTATCAAAGAAGAATGCTGTTACGATAAGAATCATAATAAGAACTGCAACAGACCGGATTAAGTGTTTGTTTTTAGGACATTTCATAACTAACCCACTTTAGTTAACATTAACTAACTTATAATTTAAAAATTTCTTCCCCTTCTTTGTGAGGGCGCCGCTTAGTATGATTTTAAGCAACTGGTCTAACTCCCCGGCAATTGGTTTTGCGTTTCTTTTTGTCACTTCTGAAATTGCTCCATAGATTAATTTTAGGTAAAGTTCGATGGGATAATCGTTTAATACTCCCTTCTTAATTCCGCTTGTTATTAAAAGACGAAGTAATGGAATGATATTATACTTTCGAAACCGCGCAACTTTTATCCATATTTTAGTATGCGTCCTCTTTAGTTCGGCGAGAGATATATCATCAAAAGCTTTTAAGTTTTCTTTAACCGTATCAAATATCGTGTAAAACTTTTCAACAAATGGCGATTCGTTTGAAACAATATAAAGTACATTGTAATACGCTTCATTCAACATACCCATAATTGTTGTTTCTATAAGTTTGTGCTTGCTTCCAAATTCTTTGTAAATGGTTTTTTTACTTACATTCAGATCGGCTGCAATTTCATTTATAGAAATAGAAGAAAATCCTTCTTGCTGAAATCTCTTACCTAAATATTTTTGTGTCTTCTCTTTTATCATAATTTTATTAGAAAGTTAACACTAACTAACTATATAGCTCAAAAAAATTATTTTGTTATCATTTCTTTAATTGCATTAAATATGCTATCCCCTTTTTTTGCAAGACTAAAACTGAATCCGCCCAGTCTCCATTCCAAAACCGTTAATCGAATAAATCCTAAAATCATTGTAACAATATCACTCGTTTCAATATTTTTAAACTCATTTGCGGCTTTACCCTCTTCCACGATTGTCATCAGAAGACTTTTGCGGTATTTGATAATTCTAATTAGTTTCTGTTTTAATAAAGCACTTTGACTAAACATCTCTTCCGAGAAAAGCACGGATGTCATTTCTTTGTTCTTTTGAAGAAAATCAAAGTGAAATTGTATAAAACGTTTTAATTTTTCAGTTGCTGTTTCGCCACTCGCTAAATGATCTTCAAGCAGATGATCAAATTCTCCGATGCGGGATAAAATTCCTAAAATTATATCCTCTTTATTGAGGAAATGTCTGTAAATAGCAGGTTCGCTGATTTTAACCTTACCGGCTAATTCACGGATGGATAATGATTCATATCCACTTTCGTGAATAATATTTATAGCTTCATCGATAATTGTTTTCTGTCTTTCTTCCGTTGTCACTCGTGCCATAATTTTCTCATTAAATAATGTTTGTTAACACTCACTAACAAATATA
>CAZCLA010000068.1:0-8136 GCA_964499285.1 uncultured Melioribacteraceae bacterium | reverse complement strand
GGCTAAACCCACGGGCTATTCAGAATTATGCAACACATACTAGATCGGTGGGTAACTGAAATTAAATGACATTTCAAAAAATTCTAGCTTCTTACTTCTTTATTCTGACTTCTAAATTCCAGCTTCTGAAGAAAGAAGAAATTACAAAACCGGGATAGCCGGAAAAACATTTTTGTCGAAGAATTTCCAAAATTATCTGATCTCTGATCACTGATTATCCCGAAGGGATCCCTGCGAGACTGATACTGATTATCCCGAAGGTCCAAAGCCCCGGAGGGATTCCTATGGCAGACTCCATTGGAGGACCCTGAGGGACAGATCACTTTTTCAATTCGTTTTCAATTGCGGTTACAATCTCATCGCTTAAAGGTTTAACAGCACTTCGGTACCTTGCAGTTACTTCACCGTTTTTTGAAATTAGGAATTTCTCGAAATTCCATTTGATATCACCCTTTTCTGTGGAAGGATTATTTATCAACATTTCATATAACGGTTCTTTTTCTTCGCCGTGTACTTTTATTTTATCGAACAATTTGAAAGTCACACTAAAATTAGCTGAGCAGAATTCTTTTATTTCTTCATTGGTGCCCGGTTCCTGTCCGCCGAAATCATTACAAGGGAAAGCAAGTATTTCAAAACCCTCTGCGTTATATTTATCGTAAAGTGATTGCAGTCCCTCATATTGAGGAGTATATCCGCATTCACTCGCCACATTTACAATTAGCAAAACCTTATTTTTATAAGTTGATAAATCAACATCATTTCCGTTTATATCCTTTACAACAAATTCATATATCGATTTTGTCATTGCTTTTCCCCTTTCATCACTGCTCTGTGCAAATGTTAAATTTAAAGAAAACAAAACGATAAATAACAGAGTTATTGTCCCTTTAACTGACATTTAATTTCTCCTTTCTATACTTAATATTTCTTATGACATTAAAACAGCAATTGCCGATGTATTAACTATATCATCAACACTGCAGCCGCGGCTTAGATCGAAGAGAGGTTTCTTCAATCCTTGAACAACAGGACCTACAGCTTCGGCACCGCCAAGACGCTGAGCAATTTTGTAGCTTATGTTCCCTGCTTGCAGATCCGGGAAAATAAGAACATTTGCTCTGCCCGCAACATCGCTGCCCGGAGCTTTCTTCTTTCCTATTGAATCTATTACAGCCGCATCAAATTGAAGTTCGCCGTCAATTTTTAAATTAGGTTTTTTCTCTTTTACAATTCTAAGAGCTTCCAAAACTTTATCGACTAATTCGTGTTTAGCGCTGCCTTTGGTTGAGAATGAAAGCATTGCAACGTATGGTTCTTCGCCAGTTAACTTTTGATGATTTTCTGCGGTTGAGATCGCAATATCGGCAAGTTGGTCAGCATCGGGATTGGGCACAACCGCGCAATCCGCAAAGCTGTAAGTCTTCTCCGGGAAAATCATTAAGAAGAAACTCGACACAATCGAAATACCTTCGGGCATACCAACACACTGTATTGCGGCTCTCAAAACATCGGCTGTTGAAGCGGTAGAGCCGGCGACAAATCCATCAGCCATATTTTCACGCACCATCATCGCACCGAAGAACAAATCGCGTTTCATGGTTTCGCGGGCTTGTTCAATCGTTATTCCCTTACTCTTCCTAAGATTAAAAAATACGTTTGAAAAATCACTAAGTATATCAGATTTTTCCGGATCAATGATTCTAACACCTTTCAAATTTACAGAAAGTTTTTCAGCACTTTTTCTAATCTGCTCTTCGTTTCCTAATGTTATCACACTTGCAATATTTTGTTCTTGCAAAACTTCTGCGGCTTTCAACACTCTCTCATCGTGCGATTCCGGAAGTACAATTGTCTTTTTTCTTTCGGAAGCCTTCTTCTTGATTTCGTTCAATAATTCTAATTCTGCCATAATGTAATTCCATTTTTATTCATAATTTGGTTTATAAATATATACAAATTCCGATTTCATAACGTAATTAGGTAATTCAATTTTTGAACAAATAGTTTGATTTTTTTTTGCTATTTTAATTTCAAATGTGCTTAACTATTAGTTAGTATCTATTTTAATGGCGATCAGCGAACAAATATTCTCAAAATCCTTAAAAATATTTTTTGGTATAATAGGAATTATAATCTTATTGTACATTTCTTATCTCATTGTCGATATTCTGATAATGATAGCTTTCTCGGTTTTAGTGTCCTTGATTTTCAATCCGCTGGTTAGACTGATCGAATCGCGAGGTACACAGAGATTAACATCGGTGATAATTGTTTTCCTACTGAGCGGTTTCGTGATATTTATTGGGCTATATGTTTTCATCCCTAAAATCATAGGTCAGTTGAATGCGCTCGGAGAATTGTTATCGAAGGAAAATGTCAATCAAGTTTTTGTTGATGTTCAGGAAATTATTCAAAATTCAATCCCCATTATCGATTCCAGCAATCTTGCTTCCCGACTTTCTGAAACCTTCTCAGATTTAATTTTCAGTTCTGTTGACAACATAAGCAACATAGTATCAAGCATTTTTTCAGTACTTGCCATTTCTGTGATTGTTCCTTTTATGACTTTTTTCATGCTTAAGGACAGCAACAAAATCATAAAGGGAATAGTGAACGTGATGCCGAACCGATATTTTGAGATGACTTATTTGGTTATTTACAAAATTAGAGTGCAGTTGGGAAGATTTGTGCGCGGCTGGCTTTTTGATGCCTTCGTTGTCGGCGCGTTAAGTGCAATCGGATTGTCAATACTTGGTATTAAGAATGCCATCAGTATCGGTGTGATTGCAGGAGTTGGTCATTTAATCCCTTACTTCGGTCCAATCGTCGGCGGTTTACCGGCAATAATAATCTCGCTTATTCAGTTCGGTGATTTATCGATGCTTCCGGGAATCGTAATAATGTTCACCTTAGTTTATACGATTGACAACGGATTGATCCAGCCAAATGTTTTCTCAAAAAGTACCGACATCCATCCGCTAATGATAATAATATTGATTTTGGTCGGCAGTAAAATTATGGGTGTATTGGGAATGCTGCTTGCGGTTCCAACGGCAACAATTGTAAAAACAGCAACACGAGAAATTTATTTAGGCATCAAGAAGTATAAAATCATCAAAACTCATGTTTAATTTTCTTTTTCCTTACTGAGGCTTTTCAATGAAAATTCAATTTATAGGAGCAGCAAAAACAGTAACCGGCTCAATGCATCTGATAGAATGTAACGGAATAAAATTCCTACTTGACTGCGGACTTTATCAAGGCAAACGAAAGGAAGCTTTCGAACTGAACAGATCGTTTGAACACTTCGATCCATCCGAAATTGATTTCCTTATTTTATCCCATGCTCATATCGATCATTCGGGAAATATTCCTACCTTGGTTAAACATGGATTCGAAGGAAATATTTACTGCACTTTTGCAACAAGAGATTTAGCTTCGATTATGCTGCGCGACAGTGCGCATATTCAAGAAAAAGACGTAGAATGGGTGAATAAAAGAAGGTCTAAACAGAAAAAGAATCTTTTTGAACCTCTTTACACAATGGATGATGCCCGAAAAGCCCTGAAACATTTTGTTGGAATTAATTATCATCATGTCGTAGAAATATCGCCTGGAATAAAAATATCTTTCGTGGATGCTGGACACATACTCGGCTCTGCGGTCACTCACATAAAAATAAATGAAAACGGAAATGTTTTTTATCTCGGCTTCAGCGGTGATCTCGGCAGACCTAATCTTCCAATACTTAAAGACCCCGAAAAAATTCCCGACGTTGATTTCTTGATATGCGAAAGTACCTACGGCGCTAGGGTTCACGAAACTCCCAAAAGTTCAGAACCGAAACTGGCGGAAGTAATAAAACGGGCGGTACAGAGAAAAGGGAAAATAATTATTCCTGCATTCAGTGTCGGCAGAACTCAAGAACTGGTTTTCGCACTGAATAATATCTTCAACGATAAACTTGCACCGAGAATTCCTGTTTATGTTGATAGTCCGCTTTCGGTTAACGCCACTGAAGTATTTAAAGTGCACCCGGAATGTTTCGATAACGAAACAGCAGAATATCTCATATCCAACAAAGATCCTTTCGGTTTCAACCAATTGATTTATATAACAGATGTCGAGGATTCCAAGGCGCTTAATTCACTTGAAGAACCACACATCATAATATCGAGTTCGGGCATGTGCGAAGCCGGAAGAATTCTGCATCATCTCAGAAATAATATTGAAGACCCGAAGAACATTGTCCTGATGGTTGGATATTCCGCACAGCATACCTTGGGAAGAAGAATCATAGAGAAAGATCCAATCGTAAAAATTTTCGGGGAGGAACATGCTCTTAACGCAGAAGTTGTTGTGATGGAATCATTCAGTGCGCATGCTGATGCAAACGAATTGATTGACTATTGCGATCAATTTGATAAAAGCAGAATGCAGAAAATTTTTCTCGTGCACGGCGAAGAAGACCAACAGACAGAATTTAGAAGAAAACTTCTTGAGAAGAATTTCCAGTCGGTGGAAATCCCAAGCCCGGGCGATATATTTGAAATATAGGATAAATCAAAAATCAGCCGCTTGAAAAAACTAATCGGAATAATATTTTTCATCTTTTTGACCGGGGGCTGCTTGTTTGCGCAGACATCCTCCGATTCCCTTAATTACCTTTTCCCTCATAAAAAAAATCTTCTTTCATCACGTTTCGATAAGCTGTTAAACACTTCGATATTAAATTCAAACGTTAGTTACAGATATTCTCAAACTGATTGGGAAACTTGGATCGATTATAAGTTTAATTCGACAATCATTTCATCAGCCGCAAAAAATATTAAAGACGAACAAAACTTAAATTGGTCTGCCGCTTATAGATTCGGCAAAAATCTTTATTCCGGAGTTTTAATTAGAAATATTTCATATTCCGATGACAGACAGTTGGCATTCAATCAAGCTTCTGTGTTTAACTCATTAGCTTATTTTAGATTTATCCCGATTAACAACTTGGATATTAATTCATACGCGGGTTATTCGAAAAACACACAGGTAAATGAGGAAGATACGGGAGTTTTGTATGGCATCGAAGGAAGTTTAAGTAACTTCAAGTCCGGCTCTTTTAATTTATCTTCATCATTTATTTTTCAGAACGAGGACATTTCACCAAGGAAAAACACTATAAGGATCTTAAGTTTTAACAATAAAAATCTTTTTGAAAATTACTTTACGAACATAATAACCGGCGAGTTTTCAGAGAAGAGGAAAGATTTTTACTTTGCTGCCGAACCGGGAGTTTTTGAAGACTTTAAGGTTGAAAACAATATTCAAAGCAGAACCGAAAGAAACTATGCAATCGGCGATAGAATGATGTTCGACTCACCGCAGTCAAATTGGTCGTTTGCGTTAGATGGAAAAGTGAGCCGAAGGGATATAGACCGCGAAACCAGGTACGTAAGACTTACAAACATCACAACTTCTTCATTCGATACAAGGATTGAGGAACTTAAGTTGGATTTCGGCGGAATGGCTGCATACGGAAACTCTTGGACGAACAATCTATTCAAGTTGAATTTAACCGAGCGCGAAGAAAACCATATTGCTAAGGATATTCCCAATACAAACAGAATTATCTTCGAAGAGAAAAAGCGAATTGAAAATCAAAAGACAAATCGCTCGCAGCTGATAACAATATCATACACCGGAGAATTTTACCTTTCGGGCACAGACATTGTTCAGATAAGCGCTTTCCACAGAAAGCTGAAATACGACACACCCAGCGAAGAAAACTATGATGATCGTGACGAACTCCTCTCGATAGCAAGAATTGCATATAATAAGCAGTTAAATCCATTTTTTAATCTTTATGCAAATCTTGAAGGAAGCCTAAACCAAATTTCATATCTCTTTTCGGAAAGAAGTTCAAACAACAATAAGAACAGAGCAATAAAACTTTCGGCAGGCGGTCGTTATGCAGGAAAAAATTTCACGTCAGCAAATTCGGCTGAAGTTTCAGCGAACTACACAACCTACGATTTCGAAAAACTGATCCCTACTCTTAACAGTTTTTCATTCCGCCAGTATGCTTTTAAGGATTCATCGGTTATAAAATTAACTCAAAGAACCGCTGCCGAGGTAATCGGTTACATAAAACTAAGCGAGCAGGGTGACTTTAACTGGGATGAATTCAGCGGCAAACCAGCCAGATTTTTAGAAGAAATTTATCTCGAACCAAAACTGAAATATTGGTGGAATTTTTTGAATTTGAGTGTTGGTTTACGATATTTCACTTTATCCACATTTAATTTTGATGAAAGCAACATCAAATATCTTGTGAGCAGGTATAAAAGTGTGGGACCAATTGTGGAAGTTAAAATTATTTATAATGATTCTCTATTTGTTAATCTTTCCGGTTATTATGAATTTATCGAAGATGAATCGAACCTAAAGAGAGAAAGAGCAAATATGAATCTCGAAGTGAATTGGCACATCTAATTCACTTTACACTTGAATTACATTAAAGGTAATTATATTTTTTATCCGTTTTTGTTTCCAATAATAATAATGGACAGCCTTTGAGCAGAAAAGTATTCACAAGAACAATCATCAGTGATCCGGATCTTCTGCCGGAGATTGAAGATTTCATTCAAGCTCTTTTAAAAGAGCAGAACATGGATGATGAACAAATAAATGCAGTAGTGCTTTCAGTTGCCGAGGCAGCCTCGAACGCAATTCTTCACGGAAATAAGAACGATAAGAATAAAAAAGT
Source organism: uncultured Melioribacteraceae bacterium (assembly GCA_964499285.1). Taxonomy (GTDB): domain Bacteria; phylum Bacteroidota; class Ignavibacteria; order Ignavibacteriales; family Melioribacteraceae; genus JAGFIY01. The sequence continues at coordinate 1,376 of CAZCLA010000068.1, read as the reverse complement.
CTTTATTCTGATGGAAGTTGACGACGAAAAAGTGATTATCAGGATAAAAGACGAAGGAAAAGGCTTTGATCCTTCGAAAGTGCCGGATCCCACGATCCCGGAAAATATTTTAAAAGACAGCGGCAGAGGTATTCATATAATGAATAATTTTCTGGATAAATTAACTTATAAATTTACCGACAGCGGAACCGAAGCCATACTTGAACTGAATCTCAATTAACTGCTTAATAAATGTTGCAAGAACTCAATTATCATTAATTATAGTTTTAAACGAATACTAGGAGGAAATATGGCTAGGAAAAAAATTGCACTTATCGGCGGAGGACAGATCGGAGGTGTGCTAGCGCAATTAATAGCACAGAAAGAATTAGGCGATGTTGTATTATTTGATATTATTGAAGATATGCCCCAAGGCAAAACCTTGGATATCGCTGAAGCATCACGAGTCGATGGATTTGATATTAAACTTCAAGGAACAAATGACTACAAAGACATTGCAGGTTCCGATTTAGTTATTGTTACCGCAGGATTGCCGAGAAAACCCGGGATGAGCAGAGATGATCTCCTTACAACTAATGCTAAGATTATGAAAGCGGTTGCAGAAGGAGTTAGAGACAACGCACCAAATGCTATAGTAATAATTATTTCAAATCCTCTCGATGCGATGGTTACATTGTTCCAAAAAGTAAGCGGATTCGATCATGCAAAAGTTATTGGACAAGCCGGTGTTCTTGATTCCTCAAGATTCTCTACTTTTATTGCATGGGAATTGGGCCTTTCCGTAAAGGATATTAACGCAATGGTTCTCGGTGGTCATGGTGATACTATGGTTCCGCTCGTCAGATATGCAAACGTTAACGGAATCCCTGTAATGGAAATGCTGGAAAGAAAATACGGCGATGCTGCAAAAGCCAAAGAAATTATGGACGCAATGGTTGAGCGGACAAAAATGGCAGGCGGCGAAGTAGTAAAACTATTGAAGACCGGCTCGGCATTTTACTCCCCTGCTTCCTCTGCAATCGCTATGGCTGAAGCAATAGTTAAGGGAGAAAATAGACTGCTGCCGACCTGCGCTTATCTAAAAGGTGAATTCGGTGTTGACGGTTACTATGTGGGAGTGCCGGCAGTGCTCGGCGAAAATGGTGTAGAGAAGATTATTGAACTAAGTTTAAACGAAGAAGAACAAGCTGCAATGGATAAATCGATTTCGGCAGTTAAAAATCTTGTTGCAGATATGGAAAGATTGGGATTCTAATTTTTCGTTGCTTTAGTTTACAACACTTTTTATTTCTATTCAGCAGGGAAAGGCAAAACCTTTCCCTGCTATAATTTTACTTCATCAAAATCATTTTTCGGCTTTCTGTAAAAGCTTGTCC
>CAZCLA010000067.1:7011-8339 GCA_964499285.1 uncultured Melioribacteraceae bacterium | reverse complement strand
CTCAAGAAACTTGGATCAACAAATGAACAAAAATTCACATATCCCATCCCAATCGACATATCTCGACATGGAACTCCTCCGCTTCACAACCGCCGGTTCCGTGGATGATGGTAAATCAACTCTAATCGGCAGACTCCTCTTCGACAGCAAAGGTATCTTCGAAGATCAGCTTGAAGCAGTCAAACGCTCAAGCGAGAAAAAAGGTCTCGATATGGACCTTGCACTTCTTACTGACGGACTCCGTGCCGAACGTGAACAAGGAATTACAATCGACGTAGCTTACCGATACTTCGCTACTCCAAAGAGAAAATTTATTATCGCGGATACTCCCGGACATATTCAATACACCCGCAACATGGTAACCGGTGCATCTACCGCAAATCTGGCACTTATTTTAGTCGATGCACGTAATGGAGTTGTGGAGCAGACGAAACGTCACGCATTTATCGCCAGTCTTCTGCACATTCCACACCTTGTGCTGTGCGTAAATAAAATGGATCTTGTTGATTACTCCGAAGAAAAATATGATGAGATTGTAGCCGACTTCAAAGGCTTTGCCGCTAAAATGGATATTAAGGATGTTCGCTTTGTCCCCATTTGTGCGCTGAACGGAGATAACATTGTTGAACGTTCAAAGAATATGGACTGGTACAATGGCGGAACTCTTCTCCATCTATTAGAAACGATTCACATATCAAGCGACTATAACCACCAGGATCCAAGATTACCAGTGCAGTACGTAATTCGTCCTCAGAAAATTGATGGTTTTCACGATTATCGTGGTTTCGCCGGTCGAATTGCAAGCGGCATTTTTAGAGTGGGTGAGGATGTAACGATTCTCCCGTCCGGATTTACTTCAAAAATTAAATCAATCCGTAACTTGGATCAAGAAGTTGAAGAAGCTTTTCCGCCAATGTCGGTAAGTGTAGAACTCGAAGATGATCTAGATATCAGCCGCGGTGATATGATCGTTAAACCCAATAATCAGACAAACGCTGAGCAGGACGTCGATGCGATGATGTGCTGGTTCGATACTAAACCATTGACCATTGGAAGTAAATTCGTTCTAAGACATACCTCTTCAGAAGCCCGTGCTATGGTTAAAGATATTGTCTATAAAATGGATATAAATGAACTTCGCAGAATGAATGACGATAAAAACATAAAGATGAATGATGTTTTTCGTGTGAAACTTCGTACAACAAAACCCTTATTTTTTGACGGCTACAAAAAAAATCGCACAACCGGCAGCATTATATTAATAGACGAAGCAACCAACAACACTGTTGCAGCGGGAATGCTCAGAGGATAAAAAGGAAACTGATTGC
>CAZCLA010000067.1:4511-6911 GCA_964499285.1 uncultured Melioribacteraceae bacterium | reverse complement strand
AAGGAAACTCGTTCTCTCATTTGATTTTAATGAAAGAATAAAAGGAGATCATTTTATATATTCTAAAACTGGAATTGTAGAGATAATTAATCTCCAACCTAAAAAAGATGGTAAGGCAAAACCTTACCAAGGAAAACAAGTACGTAATATTATATTGAAGTACAAATTAATTTCGGAGTAAATCATGCATAAATATGAAGTAATAATATATTGGAGTGATGAAGATAAATCATATATCGCGGAAGTTCCAGAATTATCCGGATGTATGGCCGATGGGGAAAGTTACAAAGACGCGTTACATAATGTTGAATCCATTATAAATGAATGGATTGAAACAGCGAAAGAATTAGGGAGAGATATCCCTAAACCCAAAGGACAGAAACTCATGTACGCTTAATTCTAGGGAGTGGAAGAGTACTTAAAAATATATTCATAAAACCACTGTTTTGAATGTCATTTGACTTGAGTCTTGATGCTTGATACTAAAAAGAATGGCTGCATGGCTAAATTGCTAAATGGTTAGTCGGCAATTAGACCATGAAACAATTTGGCAATGCTTTTCCTTTTTCCTTTACAATTTACACTTTTTCCTTTATCCTTTATCTTTTGTCCTTGAATTCCCTGTCATTGCGAGGAGCTTGCCGACCGAGGTCGGCGAAGCGACGCGGCAATCTAACTTCGTGCAACTTTGTGTAACTCTGTGGTACCGTTTTTGCCTAGTGTAGAAATTCGAAAATAATAATTAAACTTTTTATTTTGTTTTTTGAAAGTAGATAATAGGTAACTCTTATGAAGACCATAAAAATCAAAAGAAAAATAAGTTCTACTTTACTGAGAATTAAAGAATTGGAAAAATTCAAAGGTAAGAACGTAGAAATAAAACTTGATGTAAATGAGATTAAAGATAGTGAAATAGCGGTAAAGAAAAACCTTTCCGGAATATTTGCACAATATGCTAATAAAGATCGTTTTCATAATGAAAAACTAGCTTGGGAAATAACAGTAAAAGAAAAGCATGAATGTAATAATACATTTAGTTAATGAAAGTAAATGAGTAGATCGTTATCTGAAATAATTACTTTGATCAAAAAAGGAGATGTTTTAATATCTTCTCATGGATATGATGAGTTAGCTAATGATCACATATTTGTTAAAGAAATAGTTGAAACAATTGACGAAGCTGAAGTTATAAATGAGTATCCGGATTATTCGAAAGGACCTTGTGTGCTGGTTTTACAGAAGGATCGAAAAGGTAAACCTGTTCATGTAGTTTGGGGCATTCCTAAAAATTCAAATTCACCGGCTGTATTAGTAACAGCATATAGACCTGATCCGGAAAGATGGGAAGATGACTTTACAAGGAGGAAAAAATGAAAAAGCGCAAACAATTAAAAAGTATTCGTGAAGGTAAATATCTTGCTGAAGTAAGTGTAGAGCTGTTGGAAACCAATGAAAGTTGGAGTCCTTATTTATCCTTGCAAGATGCTTATAAATTGGATGATGTAAGAGAGGCTCTAAAAAAAAATGATTTGGAAAGAGCTATGAGTCTGGCAAAGATCTATACTTTGCAGCCTGTCCCGGCGTAGTTGTTTTACAAATCAATACGGACCTATTCCGGCCTAGAATAATCATTTCTTATCGCAAGATCCAAAAAGCTGATGTATTAACATTTGACAAAAAATTGATTAAGATAATTGAAAAAATAATCCGCAAATTCGCAAATTCGCTTATTCGGACATTCGCCAATACGAAAATCCGCCAATACTTTTCTTCAAATTAAGTAAATGATGACCATGATAAAATATACACGACACGCGAAGAGAAGAAGAAAATTATACAAAATCACTGAATCCGAAATTGAGAAAGTCATTGAGTCTGGTAAAAAGATAAAAATAAATCATGAAAAATTTGAATTTATTCACGATATCAAGGGCAAGAAACTCCCACTGAAAGTAGTTTGTAAAAGAAATGATAATGATTATATTATAATAACCTGCTATCTGTTAAAGAAAGGAATCAAAAAATGAAAGTATCTTACGATCAAGAAGCTGATGCTGTTTATATAGAACTATCAAAGAAGAAGCCGGAAGGTGTTATAGAAGTCAAAGAAGGCGTAAATCTCGATGTAACCGAAGATGGTATTATAGTCGGAATAGAACTATTAGATGCTGGCAAAAAAATTCCGCTTAAATCTTTTCTATCTTATGAATTCACACCGAATTTTATTAATAAAGCAATCTGATTAAAAAAAAATGTCAGAATCAAGAATTTCTATCGAATACCTAGCATTGAAAAAGCGGAGCGCGCTTCATACCGGACGCTGTTATCTGACCGCTGAACGCTTTTAAATAGTTTCTGAGCACAATCATTAAATCGATAACCCGACAATACGAAAATCCG
>CAZCLA010000067.1:3013-4411 GCA_964499285.1 uncultured Melioribacteraceae bacterium | reverse complement strand
CGAAAATCCGACAATGCGAAAATCCGCCAATTCGACAATTAAAAAATGCACCAGTGGTTTCTGTAAAATCAGAATTAAGAATCAAGAATTAAGGAGCAAGTAGTAAGAATGGGGAAAGCAAAAGATTTTACTGATTTGGTCGTATGGCAAAAAGCTCACCGATTTACATTATATGTTTATAAGATTACTAAGAAGTTTCCAAAAGAAGAATTATATGGTCTGACTTCTCAATTTAGACGAGCTGCTGTTTCTATTGCGGCAAATATTGCTGAGGGTTTTGTTAAAAATGGAGCAAAAGATAAATTGAGATTTTATAATATAGCTGAAGGATCTATTCACGAATGCAGATATTATTTAATATTGGCAAAGGATTTAGAATATATCGAGGATCTAAAAGAAGCTGATCTATTAGACGAAGTATCCAGATTACTTGGAGCTTACTCACAAAAAATTAAAAACTCAAGAACCTCTACTTAATTCTTGCTCCTTAATTCTTAATTCTCGTTAACATTTATTGTATAACTAATCACGGTATAATTTGATGTCAAAAAAGAAAGCTCTCATAACGGGAATTACCGGCCAAGACGGAAGCTACCTAGCCGAACAACTTCTCGCCAAGGACTACGAAGTACACGGTGTGATCAGAAGAAGCAGTTCGTTTAATACACAAAGAATTGATCACCTATTCAACGATCCGGAAGTTCATGATAAAAAATTATTTCTTCATCACGGTGATCTTGTTGACACAAGTAATCTTAATAGATTATTAGAAAAAATTGAACCCGATGAAATCTATAATCTGGCAGCGCAGTCTCATGTTAAAGTATCTTTTGAAGTTCCCGATTACACAGCGCAAGTTGATGCTCTTGGTACACTCAGATTCCTTGATGCAATTAGAGAAGTTGGTCTTGGAAAAGAAACAAAATTTTACCAAGCTTCTACCTCAGAGCTATATGGTAGAGTTCAGGAAGTTCCTCAAAGCGAAACTACTCCTTTTTATCCGCGTTCTCCTTATGGAGTGGCAAAGTTATACGGCTTTTGGATTGTGAAAAACTACAGAGAAGCCTATAACCTTTTTGCGGTGAACGGAATCCTCTTTAACCACGAGTCACCAAGAAGGGGAGAGACTTTTGTAACCCGCAAGATCACAAGAGCCGCATGCAGAATAGCTCTCGGTAAACAAAAAGTACTCCGACTTGGTAACTTGGATGCAAAACGCGACTGGGGTTACGCTCCAGAATATACAGAAGGTATGTGGAAAATGCTCCAGCATCCAGAACCGGAAGATTTTGTTTTAGCAACCGGAGAAACACACACCGTTAGAAAATTTGTAGAACTAACTTTCTCCCAACTCGGAATAGAACTCGAATGGTGCGGCAAAGCTGAAAACGAAACCGG
>CAZCLA010000067.1:0-2913 GCA_964499285.1 uncultured Melioribacteraceae bacterium | reverse complement strand
TCTTACTCCTTGCTTCTTAATTCTGGGATTATTTCAGTTGATCCGAATTACTACCGCCCCACCGAAGTTGATCTCCTAATCGGCGATCCATCGAAAGCAAAACAAAAGCTTGGGTGGGACGCGGAGACTAAATTGCAAGAATTAGTAAAGATAATGGTCGAATCTGATTTTAAGAAAGTATTAGAAAAAGGGTATTAAAGTAAAAAGAAAAAACTATTGTTAAATATTAATGCTTTATTTTATCGATATAAATAGTAGGAAGATACGTTTTACGGATGAACGAAGAAATCATTTAGAACAAAATCATCCTGAAATGGTTAAACAAGAAAGTAAAATAAGGGAAGCTTTATTATCTCCAGATCAAATTATGCTTTCTAAAACAGATTCTGAAGTACAGTTATTTTATAAATATTTTGAAAATACTCCAGTCAATGCAAAATATCTTTGCGTTATTGTTAAATCAACCAATGATGACAATTTCATAATTACTTCTTATTTTACAGACTCGATAAAGAAAGGAAAATTATTATGGATAAAGAAATAAAAATCTGGTATGATAAAGAGGCAGATTACTTAGAAGTGATTTTTGAAAAAAAAGAAGGTTACTTTAAAGAAACCAACAACGATGCAGTAATGGAAAAGGTTGATAATAAAGGTAATATTCTTGGTTTCTCGATTCTTAAAGTAAGCAAATTAAATAAAATTCCTCTCTCAGTTTCATTAAAAAGTTCAGTAGCTTAGTTCCGATCATCAATTATGCTCAAAACAATTGATCAATTAAAAATAGACGGCTGGAAAGCTTTAATTGATTCTCTTGGACTCGCTGAAGCTACAAGATTTCTTCTTCAATACCAAAAAGGAAGCGGAAATTATACTAAAGAGAGAAAAAAAATATTAGAAAACATTACAATTAATGAAATAGTAGAACCTTATAAGAAAAATAAATAAATCGCTACTCTCATACAAAATGTTCCAAATCACTAATGTTCGAACCTTCGCCCAACTCGGAATCGCACTCGAATGGCGCGGCAAAGTGCGTTTTTCGCATCCCGTGATTCTCAGCGTGGCGGAGATCTCGAGCGTTTTTCGTGGAGCATAGTATGCGCCTGCCCCGAAGTAAGCGGGGACATCCCGATGTTGTTTATCGGCGAAAAACTTGGATGGGAATCGGAATGCAAGTTGAATGAACTTGTAAAAATCATACCAAATTCCGATTTTGAAACAGTATTTGTAAAAGGGTAGTAAAAGAGAATGGATAAATGACTGGACGTCAGAATATTTTCAAAAAAATAAAATGTAAAATGGAAAAAAAAATAATACTAGAGGAAATAAATAAACTCCCGGTTGAAGACAAAATGTACGTTGTTGAAAGAACAATTAAATCAATCCGGGAAAAAGAAATAAAAGAAAAAATGTCGAAAGCTGTTTCCGAATTGATGGAGGAATACAAGTCAAACAAAGAATTAACGGCTTTTACAAAACTTGATTTCGAGAACTTTTATGAAACAAAGTGAGATCTGGCTTATTAATCTTGATCCTACTTTAGGTGCCGAAATAAAGAAAACAAGACCCGCTGTTATTATAAATGATAACACTTTAGGACGCTTACCTTTGAAAATTATTGTCCCTATCACCGACTGGAAAGAAAGTTATGGCGTAGCTCCTTGGATGATTAAAATAGAACCCGATAATCAAAATAACTTTAATAAAATTTCGGCAGCAGATTGCTTCCAAGTTCGTTCGATATCAGAGCTTAGATTTGTCAAACATGTTGTTGGCAGTGTTAAACCAGATATTTTAGATCAAATAAAAGAAGGACTCGCAAAGGTCTTTTCTATTCACTAATTAATACTATTACGAAGTGACTAAGTAAGAATTGATTAAAACCATTAGACAATGTGGAGCGTTCTTTGCGCTTGCCCCGACTTGGCGGGGATGTTGTTTATCGGGACACAAATATAACTATGCTTTTCATCTGTCTTCTGCCTTGCCTTGCCGGCAGGCAGGCGGCTCTGATGTGGTAACTTCGTGACCAATGATTTTCACAAAGAAATATATAAGCACAAAGTATCACAAAGGATATAAACCATATAGCAATTTAGCAATTGAACAATGCAACAAGCCATTTACTCCAAATCTGTAAATACTTTATTGCATAACTTATGAATAAACTAGATTGTAAAACTAAAAAGTTTTCTCGACATGCAATTCAAAAGATGTTTCAAAGAAATATTACTAAATCTGAAATCGATAACGTGATTAAGACTGGTAAAGTAATAAAAGAATATCCGAAAGATTCACCATTTCCATCCTACCTACTTCTTGGTTTTAGTGAAGAGCGACCGCTTCACATTGTAATTGCATTTAATAAATCAGAATATATTTGTATTATTGTTACAGTTTATGAACCAGATCCGAAAATTTGGAAGGATAATTTTACAAGGAGAATTGAAAAATGAAATGCCAATTATGTAAAAATGGTACTACAGAAAAAGGAAGTGTGACCGTAACACTTGAAAGAGGAAGTACAGTAGTATTAATTAAAAATGTGCCCGCAGAAATTTGTGAAAATTGCGGTGAATATTATCTGGATGAGAAAACTACTTACAATATTCTTGCTAAAGCTGAAATTGCTGCTAAAAATAATGCTGAAGTAGAAATTTTACAATATGCAGCGTAGCTTATATTTTCCCTATATGAAATAAGTACCTTTTTTGTTAACAAAAATGAAACCTTTAAGTGAAACCTTTATGATAGATAGTATAGGCACCTACAGCCGTAATGGAATTTACCCGCAGAAGTGTTTTTTACGAAGGCGGACATAGATCGACAACGTTATCCAAGCAAACGAAAAAGCCCTCTTCACTCCCGAAGCCCAAATCCTAAAAGGCCAGAGGGATTATTATCGTAGCG
>CAZCLA010000066.1:4876-9016 GCA_964499285.1 uncultured Melioribacteraceae bacterium | reverse complement strand
ACTTCTCTTCCGAGGATGTCATAAACGCGAAGAAGCACTAACCCCTCCCTCGCTCCCTCCCCTTGGTAAGGGGAGGGATGGGGTGGGGTTGGCATTGTGAATTTTATTGTGGTACTCGGATTAAACGGATTTGGATAGTTTTGCTCGAGAGAATATTTATAATTAATAACCTCGTCACTAAAAGATGTAGTTATATCAACAATGATAGAATTTGTGTAAACAAATGTTCCACTTAAATCGATTTGTTTTAAACGATAAATCAATCTATCTGTTACTGGTATGTTATTGTCAACAAATGAATATTGATTAACAACTGTCGATGTCCCGTTTCCTTCTACAAAACCTAGAGTTTCCCAAACGTTCGGGAATTCTTCGGTCGATCTTTCAACATCGAACCCGACATTATCAATTTCCGCTGATGTCTCCCAATTAAGAACAACTTGATCGCTCAATAGTTCACCAGTAAATGAAACAAATTCAACTGATTGAGGGGAATCTGCACTTGAGAGAACAAAGGGAGAGAAGTTTCCGACTCCGCTAAATTCGGCATAATACGGATCACCAACTGTTCCGGTGCCGCCGAACTCTGCCAAAACCGCATCAATCCATTGATCTTCGCCTTCATCATAATAACCGGCTTTTCTCCACATATTGTTTTCATTATCACAATTATAAAGTTTCATATCGCTGCCATGGATTTGTCCGTTCAATTCATCGCTTAGATAGTAGAACCTAAGTGAAGTCAAAGCATTTTGCTCCGGAGAAATATCAAAATATCTCTTAATAGATCTTGGCGCCGGAGGACAACCGCTGCCGAATGCATTTGGAGGACAAGTTGTTCCTCTTCCAAAAGTCACACTCGTAGCACCCAAGCCGGTGTTTTGTGCGGTTAATTCCAAGAAATTTTCTCCGTCCAGATCAAATACTGTTGTTTCTCCATCACCGACTTCTTTTGAAATTTGATTTTCAAGTGCGCCGTCATTTACGATTTCCCCCGTTAATTCTAATTCATGATTCTCGGCTTGAAATAATATTCCGTTATTAAAGATATTAACTGCATTCAAACTGCCGGAAAACAAATTTAATCTATTGTCGTTCTGAAAATCATCAACAAACTGTGCAGTGCCTCCGCTCTGATTAAAAGTACCATTATTTATTATAATCTTTTCGAATCTCACAATAGCCGCGGAAGTTTTATTAAAATCTTCAAATAGATTTGAAGCCAAACTTCCTGTATCGGGATCGAAAATAAAAAAGTTATTGTTATTGTAAACATCGTTTTTCCAATTTGATAAGCCTCCTGTAATTTCAATTGTTCCATTATTTTGGACTTGAGCATCGTCAGTACCATGCACTTCTGTGCTTCCCCCATCTAATTTTAATGTACCTCCATAGTTTATACCCAGATTCCCGTATACATTCATCAAACCACTTACAACCCTAAAAGTGTCATCAATCGCAGTATCTTGAACATATGCTTCTCCGCCGTCAACATTAACTTTACCTTGTGAGTCGAATTTTTCCACCGAAAGAATTCCTCCGGTCACTGAAATAGAGCTGGTCGGTCCGCCGATTAAAGTCCGGTTATTTGAGGAAAAAAGTATTCCTGCTTCTATTTTAATATCACCATTACACACAAAGTCTTCCCCTTCATCACCAGAAAAATGGAAGTCCGATTCATATTTAAGAAGCGATATAACAGAATTTTCCTCCGAATTAACCCCGTTGGAAGAGAAGAAATCTCCTCCATCCAATTCGAGCGTACCTTCTAATTTCAGCATTTTGGTAGAATTCTCAGTACCACCCTTAATTTTTACTTTATTGTTTCCCTTAATATCTGCAACTCCGTTTACTTTTAATTTTCCATTAATTCCAACCATTAGATCTCCACCGCCGTAATACTGATTAAAATTTTCACATTCAAATATCGATTCAGCAATTGAGGTATCTCCCACCATAATAAATCCGTTAAATTCAAGACTTGCATCCCCGTTCACTTTCAATTGACCTGCGTAGATATTAAGTCCCCCGCCAATTTGTGAAAATGAACCACAAGTTAAGGTTCCTCCCGAAATTCCCAAGTAGCCGCTGTTTTGAATGGAACCACAGACAACATTTGTGCCTTCATTAATGTCTGGATAATTTGTGGCTTCTTCTTGAATCACAACATGAGTGTTTACACCGGGAATACTTCCTTCACTCCAGTTCTCCGGATCGTTCCAATCATTATTTTTTTCACCCGTCCAAAAACTAACATCCTGCGCTTGCAAAAGAATTCCGGATATCATAAAGGCTAATATTAAAATCGACTTTTTCATAATTTCCTCTGAAATTTATTAAGTATATTTTTTCTATTTGCGAATGATCCACCGCTCTGCAAGTGCAGACAATCTTAGAAATAAAGACATGATTCATTTAGATTTTATCAAATAATTAATAACCAAGAAAACGATTATTTACAAACACAGTATGATGCAAATTGGGATTTGCCTCAAATTGGATTGGTTATCTTCTGACTTGATATTCTGTTGGGGTTAATCCGGTGTGAACTTTAAATGCTCTGTTGAAAGTGCTGCGCGTGTAATAACCAACATCTTGAAAGATTTTTTCAATTTTTGCATTCGGTTCTTTGAGAAGTTCAATTGCTTCTTCTATTCTATATTTATTTACATATTGAGAGAAATTCATATTAAACGACAAATTGATAATTTGAGATAGTTTGTTAACAGGAACTCCTATTCTTTTTGCGATAGGCTCAATTTTAATGTTCGGATTTCTGTAAATTTTATGTGTTTCCATCAAATCAACCAGCATTGCTGTAATTTCTTCTTTCCTATCTTCCCGAAACTCTTTATATGATTTATTTTTTTTTGATTCATTTACTGATAACGCGGTATTCAATTTAATCTCGAGAAGCAGTTCATCATGCCTTATGCTCACGAATCCCACAACAAATAGAAGAAACAAATTTGCTGTTTGCCCCAGCAAATATTCTTGGTGTTCAAAAAGTTCAATAAACAATACGAAGCTGTATATAGCTTCATAAAAGATTATTGCAAAAATCAGAAAGAATATCCAATGCGGAATTACCGGCTTTTGTTCTCTGATCAATTCAGATTGATTTTTTTTATGATGTAGATACATCATGATAAATACAGCAACGAAAATACCGAATTGAACATAGTATAATATAAAAATGATTTTGCTGAAGATATTTATTCTTGGGTCTGCACCTTTGATACCGTAAAAATCATTTACGGTGATTATCAAGTTATTAGATTCATTCACCAAAAAATTAAAGGCGACGCAGATAACGAATACTGCAGCCGGCAAATAGTTGAACACTTTAATTATTTTTCTGTCATTATTGTCGGAAGCGATAAATAAGAGATACTGGTAAAGCAGCGGAAAAAGTAAGAAGACTAAAGGATAATAAAAAACGAAAATTAATCCTGATCCGTTTACTCTTCCGGTGAAGAACAAATAATCATAAACAAATAAGAAAAAGGTAATAAGCACAATCAGCAAAAGATACCTTTTCCCGCCGGCTTCAATTTTAGATAATAAATTATAAAGCAGGAGGAAGAGAGCTACAACAGCTCCCGCAAAAGATATTTCGGGAATATAATTCATACAAAATAAAATTCTGAACGATTACTTAAAATATAAGAAAGGTTTAAAAGGAAAGTGCCGTACAATTTTTTAATAACTAAAGGAAAATTTTGCCATTAAATCACGCGATAAACTTAATAATTAATGTGTTTGCGGATAAAATTATTTTGAGTTGATCGATAATTTTTTGTTTGCCATTAACGCAAAGCCTGAGATAAGAGAAAGCACAAATGATGCAATCCACAAATTGAAAGAACCGAAAGAATCAAACACCCACGTACCGATTGCAGGTGCAAGCAAAAACGATAATGCCCCGGTCATCTGGTAATAACCCATATACTCTCCCGTTTTTCCTTTAGCCGCAATGCTAGAAATATAAGATGATGATGCGGGAAAAATTATCATTTCTCCGAACGTCCAAATAGTAATTGAAACAACAAGCGAAAATATATCCCTCGAAAACGCCATTGCACCGAAACCAACTGCAGTTAAAATACAACCGAAGAAAAGCGATTTAATATCATCCCA
>CAZCLA010000066.1:0-4776 GCA_964499285.1 uncultured Melioribacteraceae bacterium | reverse complement strand
TTATCGCTTAGCCTTCCCGCAAACGGTGCACAAATTAAACTTCCAATGCCGTAACTAGCTATAACTATTCCCGATTCAGAAACAGAATAATTCAAACCCTGCGTTAAATATAAAGCGAGAAAAGGAAGCACCATCGTACCCGCCCGGTTAATAAGCGAACCAATGGATATAAGCCAGACGTTTTTAGGTAATCCTTTTAATCCTTTATATGGATTCATTACATTGTTAAAATAATTTGAGATTTCAAATATTCTTAAAATATTCTTAAGATTACAACAACCGATTGCTTAATAATTATTATGTGGTGTGGCTGTGGATGCGGATGAATATCAGTTTACAAAAACAAGCACTATTAGATAATCAGCTAAGCAAATATTAATTTTGTGTTACAAATTTGAGAAAGTTATTATGAAAAATGTGTTATATGCCTCGGTAACATTGCTGCTTTTACTTTTTGCATGCAAATCAAAATTTGGAGTTGTCGAAGATCTTTCAAATGAAAGCTATACCTTGGTTAATCAAAATAACGAGTCTGTTAAATTCCCCGATCGGTTTAAAGGAAAAGTTGCGGTGGTAGGATATATATTTACTAATTGTCCGGATATTTGTCCCCTTACCACAAACAACCTTCGATTAATTCAAAAAGAAATCAATGAACAAAAAATTAAGAATATCGAATTCGCTGCAATCAGCTTTGACCCCGAAGTTGATACTCCCGAAATTTTGAAAGAATACGCTGAACTTAGAAAAATCGACGAATCAAACTTCTCCTTTCTAACAGGAGAAAAAGAAACAATAGAATCGCTTATGAAACGAATAGGCATCTTTGCTATTCCGAACGATACAACAATGATAAATGAAAAAGAAATCATCTTTTATGTTCACACAGATAGGATTTCTCTTTTTGATCAAGAAGGAAAAATTAGAAAAAATTATCCCGGCAGCACAATTAATATTGAAGAAATCACTAATGATATAATAGATTTAGCGGAGTAAATATGAGTAAATTATTTAAAATATTTGCAATTCTACTTTCTGCTTCATTATTGCTCAGTTGCGGAGATACCGACGATAAAAAGCAACAAACCGTTGATGAAAGCAAAAAAATATCCGAGGCGGAATTAACGATCGAAAATCCATGGATTCGTCCCGGGACACAGAACCGTAACACGGCATTATTTCTTGTCATAAACAATCAAACTGATAAAGCAGATACACTCTATGATGTTGAGTCAGACGTTGCTCAAGTTGTTGAAGTACATGAATCGTATAAAACCGAAAATGATATGATGGGAATGCGTCATATAGAGTTTTTGGAAATTCCGGCAAATTCAAAAGTTGAATTGAAACCGATGAGTTTTCATGTTATGCTTATCGGCTTAAACGAAGATCTTGCACCCGGAGCAGAGAGAAGCTTCGTGCTCAAATTTAGGAATGCCGGAGAAATTAAAATAGCTGCCGTTGTTAAGGAGATGATGATGCAATAACTTTTTGTTTATCCTTTCTGTAAAGTTGATAGGAAATATAAAAGTTTTGATAGACAATATAGCAAACCGGCCCTACGGCAACCAGTGGGTTGATAAAAGTAAGCGCTATCCAAATTAAGAACGCATTGTTTTTTTGACCCAGCGATTGAGAAGATTCGATTTTCAACTCTTTCTCCCCAAAAAAATATCCGACAGAAAAATTCAAAATTGTGATAACCGCTATAGCTATAGCGATCACAAAAATTATATTATCGTTCATATCCACTTCATTTCTTACGAAGTCCGATGCTTTCGCTACTCCCAAATATATATTAACAACCAGCAGATAAAATGTTAAATCTTTCGGCAATTTTATTTTTCCGTTAGATCTGCCGGATATAAACCTCAATAAAACTGCAGCTGCAAAAGGGATTAACATCACTGTTAAAACGGGCATCAATATATCAACCACCGAAATAGAAATGTCAGCTATTATTAATAGCGATAATGTTACCGGAAAAAAGATTGCTGAGGCAAAGTTTGTTATTAAAACCGAAATAAAAGTGTAATCAATATTGCCTTTAAGCAAATTAATAATCGAGGGGGCGGCAATTGCTGTTGGAGCAGCTATCGAAAGAAAAACAACTTGAGCCAGCACTAAATTTATTGTTCTAAGAAGTAAAAATAAAATCAACGAGAGCGAAAATGTAAAAAGGGGAATGAACAAATGACTTTTATTCAATCTCCACTTTTTAATACTCATTTTAAGAAAAGTGAAGAACAGCATACCCATCAACAAATATTTAATCAGAAATGAGAACGAAGCTCCGGCAGGAATAAAAATTCCCAGCAATATAGCCGCGACAAGTAATAAGTTTTTCATAACCGAAAAGTTATCAAAAAAAGAACAAATTATGTTTACATATGCGCCTTATTTAGTTTGTAAATCACACCCCTTATCCTTGGAATGACTAATTCCAGATATTTTATTTGATCAAATAATACTTACTTTAAATGATGACTTTGAATAAATATTTTCCTTATTTCCTAAGTTAAATTTCCAGCTAAATCTTATCCAAAACATTCCCGGAAATAATTAACAATTCCAAATAAATTATTTCGGGGGTTCTATGAAACTCGTTAAATTCAAACGTCCCATTCTAAAACTAATTACAATCTTTATTTTATTCTTTTCTGTTACTTTCGGACAGGATAGTTCAAAAACGTGGCTTGATATTCAGCAGTTCTGGCTGGATTCTTATAACTCAAACAGCGGGGGTCTCGATAAACTTCCCTCCTCATTACTTAACTTGGACAAAATTGCAAAAGCACAGCCTGATGAAGATTTTTACGGTATCGGGCATCCTGATAACAATTATAATCCGTTTATTACTTCTTTCGGAGGCACACCCAAAACAAACCAAGCCTATGTTTGGGGATTGGCAAAAACCGAAAAAAATATCTGGTGGGGAACCGGTCCAAACGTTCACTGTTTGGTTATGGGTGGATATCTCCAAACAACAACTGCAAATATGAACGACTGCTGGGTTTGCGAATTCGGAGAAAACTCCAATTATCCGCAGCTTCCTCCTTCAATCCGTGATTGGCGTCCTCCGCGTATTTTTATGTATGACAGCGAATCCGAAACCGAGTATGATAAAACATGGAGTGTAACTCCACCTTATACTCAAATGTTGTTGACAACTCTAGGAATAAGAAGCGGTGGTTCTCACAATGGGGTTGTTTTTATGGCAGGCCCTGCGCTTACAGGAGGAATTAACATTTTTGCATTTAATGGTTTGACCGGTCAATTTATTGGTGCTCACAATTTAAATGTTCTCGCCGACGGAACTCAAGCAAATAATATAAGAAAATGGCTAGTCGTCGACGATGTTCTCTACACTGCAATCGGAACCACAACCGACGGAAAAGTTCTCCGTTGGAACGGAAGTCTTGAATCACCATTCAATTTTGAAATTGTAGGAAATCTTGATACTCAAGGCGCCGAATTGGCTTTGCATGACGGACGATTATTTATTTCAACTTGGCCTGTTGGATTGGGTGTCGGCGGGGCACAATCAGGATTGTGGATGAGTCCACTTATCGGTGACGACGGTCTTCACAACTCGGATAAAGATGCATGGCAGAAAGTGTGGAGCGTTGCTGATTACGAACCGGATATGATTACCGCTTTCACTTACGGCGGCGGTGCTCTTATGTCATACAACGGAGAATTATACTGGGGCACAATGCATGTTCCTTTAATGGCTGCAGTTGCTCACATGACGGTTTTTCCCCCTGACGATATATTTGATATACTTGCAGCGGCTTTCGGCACTTGGCGCGCAGTTACAATTTTTAAAGGAAAAGATTTTGGGGAACCGACTCAGGAAGTCTCTCTTCTTTACGGTATGCCGATGCTGCCGGCATTCGACCCAATTGAAGGCTGGCAAATCGTTCCGAACAATATGGGAGGCGCTATGCCTCTATTCGGTATGGCGGGGTTCAATAATTTCTTTAATAACTACACCTGGACTATGGATAGTTATAACAATAGGCTATATACCGGAACGATGGATCATGTCTTTTTGATATATAAAATTTTAGTGCCAACTTTGAACCAGTTCGCCTCTATGTATCTGCCGGAGGATTCAACAAGAGTTACGACAATAGATCAAACACTAGAAGATCAGATTCAACTGCCGGCTTATGATTTTGGCGCCGATCTGCTACGTTTCGATGATTCTAATTCGCCTGCTGTTCAGGAAAGTGTTAATGGTGTTGAGAATCAAATGAACTACGGAATCCGAACAATGCTTGTTGACGATGCACTTTATCTTGGAATGGCAAACCCTATGAATCTCCACACTGACGGAGGTTGGGAATTAATTAAAGCAGTGGAAGTCGCAAACGTTACTGGAAACATTTTATACGGCGAAACCGGATATCCCGCAGTTACTCGAGTAATGCTCGAACCGGTTCCGAACTATTCTAAACTTTTTTACTATGCCGAAGCAGATCAAAACGGGGAGTATTTGTTTCAGAACATTCCCGTTGGGAAATATAAAATTAAGCTGCTTCTGTCCGACGAGGATTTTAGTTCAGCTGTAAACATGCGTGATGCATACATAGTTCAGGAAATGGCGGCAAAAATAAGAACACAGCCTGATTATAGAACTCAGATGTTTAAAGTGTGTGATGTTTCAAACGACGGACATATAAGATGGAACGATGCTGTTATGATTATGGATAAAATCTTCGGTCTGCTTGATGAATTCACTGTGCCCGATTGGATTTATGAAGATCCGGG
>CAZCLA010000065.1:0-9040 GCA_964499285.1 uncultured Melioribacteraceae bacterium | reverse complement strand
AGTCCAAGCATGTGACCCAATCCGTGCGGGAAGAACAACGCGTGTGCGCCTTCTTTTACTGCGTCCTCGGGGTTTCCTTTCATAAATCCCAATTCGGTTAATCCTTCTGCAATTACGAGGGCAGATTTTAGATGAACGTCTTTATACGGAATTCCGGGTTTCATCATTTCAATTGCAGCGAGATGAGAGTTGAGAACTATGTTATAAATATCGCGTTGAATATCAGTAAACTTTCCGTTAACCGGGAATGTACGAGTTATGTCACTTGCATAGTGCATAGGAGATTCAGCTCCCGAATCCAACACAAGAAGTTTTCCCGCTTCCATAATATTTTCGTGATGATGATTATGAAGACGTTCGCCGTCAACAGAAAAAATAATTGGAAACGAAACTCCGCTTCCGAGCGAGAGAGCTAATCCTTCCACGGCTCCAAAGACATCACGTTCGACTTTCCCCGGTTTACTCATCTTCATCGCAAGCGTGTTCATTGCATAACTTATCTCAATAGCTTTTTCGATTTCCATTAACTCTTCTTCTGTTTTTATCGAACGTTGTGCTACAACACCTTTTATCAAATCAACAGAAACATTTTCACTTACTTGTGAATTATGAATTCCTAAATACTTCTCGATTTTCAACAAATTATCCGCTCGATATTGGGGAAGAAAATGAACCTTGCGTGAACTTGCCTCCTTAAAAAAATCTGCAAGTTTACTTAACGGACGTGTATCAGAAATTGCGAATGCAAGCGCTCTATCGGCTAACGGTAATTCCGGTCCCATCCAAATTACATCATCAATTTGGCGGTCATCTCCGAAAAGAATATCCAAATCGTTATCAACATCTATCACTGCTTCATGCCCGGCGGAATCTATCCCGAAATAATACAGGAAAGTACTGTCCTGCCTGTATTTATATGTATTTGCAGCATAATTCATAGGAGCTTCGTCGTTACCTGGGAAATAAATAATCCCGTTTTTCATATGCTCTTTTAAAATTTTTCGTCTTTGCTTATAAGTTTCGGCAGAAAACATAAATCCTCCAAGAATGCGGTTAAAAATTATTAACAGTAAAATTAACACAGACTCTCATTAAATAAAAGGCAGGTTTAAATCAATTAATCGAATGTGCTAATCGTGAGTAATAGAAACCAAGCTGTGTTTCGGTGTTTTATTCTTTGTTTCAATTTTGTTTGTAGTGAAACTTATCGTTTGATCGGGATTTAATTCACGAATTTTTGCGCTTACTTGATCGTTCCCGATTTTGAAAGTTAATAGTATGTTAGAATATTTTTCATCCGAAATATTTTTTATAGAACCGTTAACACCTGCAGAAAATCTAAGTGCGGTAACACTCGGAGTTTCGAAATTCATTCCACCGCCAATTTGTTTCAGCTCAACTTTAGAATCGATAATCTCAAAATCTTCTTGTTGGGTAAAATAAAAATACCCACCAGCTATTAAGGCTAATAAAAAAATAATTATAAAAAGTCCCTTCATGTTTATCCCGCGATGCGTTTGTTTATAAAATTATTCTCTATACATTGTAAAGATAACCCTTAGCTGTTTCTTCGTCGTTAAATTGAATTGTTTGATTCACAACCTTTCCGCTGAATTTGTGTTTTGACTTGTTGTCGCAGCCTTTGAATTCAAATCCATCAATTGATAAGTCAATAAAATTTCTGAAACCGTAGTGATAAATTTTATAAAAATTATTGTTTAATTTCCCCTCGACGTCACAGTCAAGATCGAAATCGTGAGCTACAAAACCATTTTCCGAAAGTTCAATCGAAAAATTATAACTCCTTGAGTTTGTATGATCAAATAAAGAATCATAATCATCCTTATTTATCAGTGCCGCAGAAATAAAGGCTATAACCCTTCTCGATTCATCGTTCATAAAAACTCCTTTGAGTTTATTCTTAAGATAAAATTATAATCAGTAATCGACAAGCGATTATACTCATAAATCATAAAAACGGTTATGCAGGTTTCTTTTATAATTCTTAATTTGAATTAACAAAATCCGGAATTAAAAATGAAAGGAAAAATTTCAGTTATTATTCTAGCCTTATTGCTTTTCTGTAACATACCGATTATTCCGCAATCTGCTCATCCGACGGTTCAAGAAATAATTGATAATACAAGCGTAGATTCACTTTTTAAATTTGTTGAAGAACTTTCCGGCGAGAGAAATGTTTTCATTAACGGTAATTTGGAAACAATAAACTCCAGACATAAATTAAATCCGGATAACGATCTGGCTGCCGACTATATTAAACAAAAACTTGAACAGTACGGCTTGAATGTTTCCGATCAATGGTTCAGCAGTACCGGGCGAAATGTTTATGCAGAGCAGATTGGTTCGGAATTTCCGGAAAAAAAATACATGGTTTGTGCTCATTACGATGATATGCCTTCAGGAAGTACGGCGCCGGGAGCAGATGATAATGCAAGCGGAACAGCTGCCGTTATTGAAGCCGCTAGATTATTAACCGAATATGATTTCCCTTATACAATAATATATGCTCTTTGGGACGAAGAGGAGCAAGGTTTGATCGGAAGTGATTATTATGCGGGGCAGGCTGCTTCGGCAAACGAAGAAATTCTCGGTGTAATAAATCTCGATATGATTGCATGGGAAGGTAACGGTGATAACAAAGTAAGAATTCATACTCAGAATGACGGCTTATCAAATGTTCTCTCCGATAAAATGGTTGAAGTCAATACACTCTATTCAATCGGGCTGATGACAACTCTCGCAATTCCGGGAAGTCCTTTCAGCGATCATAAATCTTTTTGGGACGAAGGATACGCGGCAATCTTATTGATAGAAGACGATGCAGGTGATTTTAATCCGTATTATCATACAACAAATGACATAATTACTCATTTTGATCAACAATTTTTCTTAAAGTGTTCGCAGTTGGCAATTGGAACACTAACAACTTTTTCGCTTAATGTGGGAATCGCAATTGCACACGAACCATTTGGCTCAACAAATCAAACGACGGACCTTATTTTAGCGGCAGATGTTATCACGAGTCAGGAAATTGGCTCAGGCTCAGGCGCGCCACATCTTTATTACCGGACAAATTCCGGCGGCGGTTTTTCCTCTTTCAATTCTGTTGCTGGTATCTTGATCGAATCGGCTTCTTATAATTTTACAATCCCTGCTCAGCCGCTTGGGACTACAGTTCAGTACTATCTTGCAGCTCAAGATGCTGCACAGACAATAATGACAACTCTTCCAGAAGGAGGAAGCGGATTTAATCCTCCAGGATTTAATCCCCCATATGAACGCTTTGAGTTTTATGTTGCCGATATTGATGATATTTTCGTGGATAATGCCTCTTCGATAGATAACTGGACAACAACAGTCGGTTGGAATTTAACTACAGAATCTTTCATGAGTTCGCCTACTTCGTTTACCGATTCTCCGAACCAAAACTATCCATCAAATACAACGGCAATAATGGAGATGAATGAATTCGTTCCGCTGACTAATGCTATCGCTGCCGAACTTAAATTTTTCACAAAGTGGGAAATCGAAAGTAACTGGGATTACGGTCAGGTTCAAGTTTCAACAGACGGAACAGTTTGGACTGCTATGGAAGGCGATTATACGCAAGAGGCAATGGGCAGTTTTCAGCCTTATGGAGAACCCGTTTATGACGCAAACCAATTAAGCTGGGTACGGGAAACAATAGATCTTGCTAATTACTTGGGCGAATCGGTTAAAATCAGATTCATACTTGTTTCCGATCAAAGTATTGAAAAAGATGGATGGTACGTGGACGATGTTACAATAGTTGCTTATAAAGCCGTTCCCGTTGAACTAATAACACTAAATTATGAATTAAATGAAAATTCGATTAAGCTTATTTGGCAGACCGCTTCCGAAGTAAATAACTCCGGATTCGAAATTGAGCGTGCAGTCGATGATGAAAATAATTTTCAACCGCATTGGGAAAGAATTGGTTTTGTTGAAGGGAAAGGAACAACTTCCGAAATTTCTTCATATGCGTTCAGTGATATAAGAACGCACAACGGAAAACTTCTATATCGGTTAAAACAGATTGACTATGACGGCACTTATAAATATTACGGACCGATCGAAATCGAAAGTTCTGCTCCCAATAATTTTGTTTTGGAGCAGAATTATCCTAATCCGTTTAATCCAAGTACAACAATCAAGTTTACAATTCCATCAAACATTAAAAGTGAAATTACAAATGCGAAGTTAGTTGTGTACGATATTCTGGGAAGAGAGATTGCAACACTAGTAAACAAAAACCTGAACCCGGGTAATTATGAAGTTGATTTTAATGCAGAGGGATTATCTTCAGGAATATACTATTACCGACTTGATGCGATGGGGTACAGTCAAACCAAGAAGATGATTTTAACAAAGTAATTTGTAAAAAAAATCAAATGGATTAACAATCGTTTTTAGAATAACTATCTATCCACTCTTTTACCTTGAGAGAAAAAGGTTTCTTTATAGGAATTCCCCTTGCCGGATTTGAATTAATGAATGCGGAGTCGCGTGTTTCAATAAAGTTTTTCATCCCCTCATTGTTTGCCCAATAGTAAATTCCCCAATTTTCAAGATTCCACTTGGGATCATATTTATTCAATTCGTAGTCGACGTAAAAAATCGAATTTTCTTTAACTATAAAATTATCGGGAAAGTAATCGATATTTAAATTAATTTTTTCCATCTCATTCGAAATAATAAAAAGCTGCTTAATAATTTTAGTACATAACAAATTATTTGCGATAAGTTCCGAGGCAACAACTCCATCAACATATTCTTTTATTAAATAATTTTTATCTGCGTTTGCCTCAAGTAGTTTTGGGATTTTTAGATTTGTTCCGCTCAAAATTGAGTAAGCTTCTTTTTCTAATTTTACTTTGTTGTCACTAAAACTATAAAATGTCGAAACTTCATTGTGCATCAGCTTTAGGACAACTTTTTCCCCGTTTATAATTGCAAGCAGTGAGTAGCCCGACTTTCCTTTGCCGAGAAATTTTTCAATTTTCAATTTGCCTAAACTTGAGATAAAAGTTCTAGGCAGATTTTCAAGTTCTTCACTTTTCATTTGCTAAAAAAGATTAGATAGATTGAAACAAGAAAGAGAAATCCCAAAATTATTCTATCATAAATTAAAGTAGAAATCTTCCCGAATGCTCTGCTTCCCAAAGATATTCCCGATAATATAAACGGAAGCGCGTATCCGAAATTCTTTAATGTCGATGTTGATGTTATTCCCGTGAGCGCATGACTGGAAACAATAAAAACCGATGCTATAAGAAAGAATCCGGTTATTGATGCTTTCTGTTTGAATTTATCGTACCCGTTTAGATAAAAATAAATCAGTATAGGCGGACCGTTTGTGTTCAACGCTCCCCCAAGTAATCCAGATGTGAATCCAAATAAATATCCCCAGTTCGTACTAATATTTCTCTGTTTTATGATTTTGAATACTGAAAGAAATACAAAAACGACAATTATAATTCCCAATATTGTTTTCAGGATGTGCGGGGATAAATAATTAAGGACATATGTTCCCAAAGGAATTCCGACAACCGATCCGATGATCAAGTTTTTTAAATCAAAAAATTTTACGAATGATCTTAGCTTTATAATCAAATAGATATTAACAACTAAGCCGCCTAATGCTCCTAGGGCAACGGCTTCTCTTAATTCCATTAGCATCGAAAGCATGGGTATCGAAACCAAAGCAAAGCCGAACCCGGTCATTCCCTGTGTAAACGAAGCCGTAAATAATACAGCAATTATAAACAGATATATTTCCACTCGATCAAAAATTTTTTCGTGTAAAAATTAATCTATTAAACCAAATATTGAAAACATTTCTTAACTTTGTTCGATGAGCCTTAACCCGAAAATTAAATTTGTACTTGTGAATATTGCACTTCTTTTTACCGGTATTCTGGCTGTAATGATTGTGCAATTCTTAGTTGAAACATTATTTTCTTTTCTAAATCCATTCTTATTATTGCATCATGAAACGACAGCTGCTTTTTTATTAACTAAAAGTATTTTGGTTGCTTTAGCTTCAACAGCGACTTACTATTTCTTTGTTAAGTATTTAGAAAGAAGAGAGCCGGCTGAATTAAGTTTTTCATATTTATTGAAGGAAGCAGCGGCAGGAGCAGCATTAGGATTTTTAATGATAATAACTGTTGTGATTATCCTTTATCTGTTAGACTATCTTCGATTCGGCGATATTAATGAACTTAGTGAAATTTACAATGGACTTAGAATTGCAATTTTATCGGGTGTAGTTGAAGAAGTACTTTTTAGAGGATTAGTCTTCAGATTAATCCAAAAAATGTTTGGAACTTGGTTTGCCTTAATTATTTCATCGCTTCTTTTCGGGTTCAGCCACTTAGCAAATCCGAATGCAACGTTATGGTCAAGTACGGCAATAACAATAGAAGCCGGAATTCTTTTAGGTACGGTTTATATTATAACTAACCGTTTGTGGGCTCCTATAGGACTTCACTTCGGCTGGAATTTAACACAAGGAGGAATTTTCAACATTCCGGTTTCCGGTCATGATGTCGGTGGAATTATTCAAGTGCGACTTATTGGCGATTCGTTTTTTTCGGGCGGAAGTTTCGGATTGGAAAATTCAGTAATTGCTGTAATTTTGTGTTCAACGGTTGCTGGCGTGATGTTGTATAAAGCTGTTAAAGCGAAAAAGATCATCAAACCGTTTGAAGAATATTACAAAGTTACGACTTCAAATTTAACTTAAGTTGATGTTGCAGCTGATCTTCCAATTTCTTCAAAAAAGTATTTCGATGCATGGGTGTTTTTCCGTATTTTTTTATTGCTTCGATGTGTTGCTTTGTTCCGTAACCTTTGTTTTTCTCCCATAAATATTCCGGGTATTTTGCCGCTGCATCGCGCATCAGCTTATCCCTCGTCACCTTTGCAACAATTGAAGCTGCCGCGATAGAAAATGATTTTGAATCTCCCTTTATAATTGTTTTAGTTGGAATACTGCTGTTGAACGATTTGTTTCCGTCGATTAAAATTAGATCAGGCGTAAGTATCAAATTTTCTGCCGCTTTCTTCATTGCATTCAAAGTTGCTTGAAGAATATTGATTTCATCAACGCTGTTATTGTCTTCAATACCTATTCCAACTGAATCCGCCAGCTCCAGAATGATTTCATATAATTTTTCACGATTTAGTTCTGATATTTTCTTCGAGTCGTTAATACCTTTAATTTTTACTGACTTTGAAAAAACAACAGCGGCAGCAACAACCGGACCTGCAAGTGGACCTCTGCCCGCTTCATCAATTCCGGCAATAATTTTTATTTTTTTGTTGTATAAATTTTTATCGAATTGTTTTAACAAATTAAACTCCCGCGACGATTGCGACAATTCCAAATAGCATGTTCAGTTTAATTAAACTACTGGCTTTCCTATAAGAAGCAAGCTCGGGAGAGTTAAATAATATTTTTAAAATGTAAACAAATAGTGGATTCACAACTATCATAATTATAAGAAAATATTCTATCCTGTATAAGTCGAAAAAAAATGGAAATGTTGTCAACAACATAAAAAAAAGTGTGACTGTTGAAAATATCTTTATCGCTTTCTTTTCACCCCACTTTATAGCTAATGAGTTGCTATTACCTAATTTATCACCTTTAGCGTCTTCAACATCTTTGATTATTTCGCGAATAAAATTTACAAAGAATGCAAAGACAGCCGGAATAATTACATCGTTCACATTATCTGCTGCCATCCCTCCGATAATCAACGGAAGCGCTGTTGCAATCGACACGGTTATATTTCCAGCTAGTACTATTTTTTTCAACGAATGTGAATAAAAAAATAAAAGAATATTTGCACATAGTACGAAAATGAAAAACTTTAATCCTGCAGCGGCAGCCAAAAATAGTGATGCAGCAATTAAGAAAAAGTAAATTATGCGTGCTTGTTGAATTGTTAATCTACCGGAAGGAAGTTCACGATCCGGACGATTTATTTTATCTATATCAAAATCGAATATATCATTAATCACATTACCGGCAGCACAGGAAAACATTGAAGCAATTGATATGAGAATAATCTGCGAGGAAAATAATAATGCGTTTTGCGCAATATAAAAAGCAAGTATAACCGATAAAGCAGTTATGAACATATTAATCGGTCTGATTATTTTGAGCAATGAAAATATCAAGTAAATTCACAAAAAATTTTTCTTTCTTGTTAAAGTTAATAATTATTATAATTTTGTAATAAACTTCATGTAAATAATATGAATGCAAAAGAATACAGAAAGGCAAAAACGGGAAAATTGATGATCGAGATTCTTCCCGATAAATGTGATTTTTGCGGCTGTTGCGTGGGCGTTTGTCCTGAAGATGCAATAGAACTTAAGGAAGCAGAAATATTTATAATAGATGAAAACTGCACCAACTGTTCAAAATGTATTTGGGCTTGTCCTATTGAAGTAATTCGCTTCAACAAAGAAGGAGTGCTTAAAGCCGGATGAATCTATTAGATAAAGCATATGATGTAATAGTTGTTGGTGCAGGTCCCGCTGGTACTGTGGCGGCAAGATATGCTGCGGGACAAGGCGTTGATGTACTTGTACTCGAGAAAGATAGAGATGTCGGCTATCCGGTTAGATGTGCCGAAGCGATCTCGAAAAGGAATGTAATAAAATTTATAGAACCTAACGATAAATGGATCGCCGCAAAAATTAACAGATTTGAATTCGTAGCGCCGAACGGAAACAGCGTTTCAATGAATTTGGAAGATGAAAGTGGTTACGTTCTTGAAAGAAGAATTTTTGATTATGAACTCGGTGTCCTTGCTTCCCACGCGGGAGCCAAAATATTGACTAGAGTCTATGTCAACGGTTTAATACTGGAAGGAAGCAAGGTATGCGGCGTTAAAGCTGAATATCGAGGCAAACAGTACGAGATAAAATCAAAAGTTGTTATTGCAGCCGACGGAGTTGAAAGCAGAGTTGGGAGATGGGC
>CAZCLA010000064.1:0-9041 GCA_964499285.1 uncultured Melioribacteraceae bacterium | reverse complement strand
TTCTAAAACAGCAAACTTCTCAAATAAATGTAGAGATTTGATAAATCAAATCTCTGCCAACAAAAAATCCACAGCCAAACCCTCAGATTACAGATTTTCAAAGCCAATGAATACTTAAAATAAAAAAGCCGGTACAACTTCTACCGGCTTTTGTAACAATCGAAAATCTAAATTTATTTTTCGGCACTAAGCTTGTTAACATATTTTGTCATTGCTGATTTTTTCCGAGCAGCAGTGTTTTTGTGCAATCGACCTTTGCCGACAGTTTTATCTATAAATGAAACAGCTTCTTTGCATGCTGCTTCTGCCTTTTCTTTATCTTCGATAGAATAAACCTTCTTTACAAGTGTGTTTAATTCTGATCTTGTTGCTTGATTTCTTACGCGTCTCTTTTCGCTTGACCTAATTCGTTTTTTAGCCGATTGATGAGTTGCCATTTTTTTCCTTACTTAAATTTTTTTTAGTCAACAAAACTAATATTATTTCGATTTTATGTCAAATTTTTTGATTTTTTGATTCCCGGTTTACTTTCTAAAATTGTTTTATATGGTTATTTTTGCGGACATTTTGGAGTGCAATGTTAAAGATAAACGAAATATATTATTCAGTTCAGGGTGAGAGCAGTTGGGCTGGGCTTCCGTGTGTTTTTGTGCGCCTTACCTTCTGCAACTTGCGCTGCACTTATTGCGACACAGAATATGCGTTTTATGAGGGAAAGAATATGTCGGTCGATGAGATTCTGGCAGAAATTGACAAATATGGCTGCAATCTTGTCGAAATTACCGGCGGCGAACCATTGGTTCAGGAGAAATCTTTGGATTTGATGCATAAATTGTGTGAAGCAGGGTACGAAGTACTGCTGGAAACCGGCGGAAGTCTTTCTATAAAAGAAATTGATAGAAGAGTAAATATTATTCTCGATCTTAAATGTCCTTCAAGCGGAATGGAAAAGAAAAATCTTTACGAGAATTTAGATTATATAAAAAGAAGCGACGAAGTAAAATTCGTAATCGGAAGCAGAGATGATTATGAGTGGACAAAGCAAAAATTAAATGAGTATGATCTTACAAATAAAGCGGAAATTCTCTGCTCGGTAGTATTCGGAAAACTTGAACCGCTCACATTGGTAAAATGGATTTTAGAGGATAGACTTAAAGTAAGATTTCAACTTCAGATGCATAAATTTATTTGGAAACCCGAAGAACGAGGCGTATGATGAAAATAGCAAAAGAGTTTAAGTGGGAAATGGGACACAGACTTCCCTTTCACAAAGGAAAATGCAAAAACATTCATGGTCATACTTATAAAATTATGGTTGAGTTTGAAGGGGATTTGGATAAGAATGGAATGGTTATGGATTATTATGATGTTAAAGATATTGTCGGTCCGATAATCGAAGAACTAGATCATTCATTTATGGTTAAAAGCGACGATAGCGAAATAATAGACTTTCTTAAAAAAATCGACTCAAAACATACTGTTGTTGAATTTCAAACAACAGCCGAAAACATTTGCAGATATTTCTTGAAAAGAATTTCAGAAACTGATTTGCCTGAGAACATAACAGGCATTAAAGCAAAAGTGTTTGAGACCGAAAACACCTATGCCGAAGATTCCCTTCAACTTCAGTGACTAGTTTGTATATAGAAAAGTTTACTTGGCAATTTTTGATCATCAACAAGCCTCATATTTAACCGTTGACATGGTGCATTTATAAATCAATCAATGGAAATTTTTCTACACCGACAATCTTTTATCAATCGCTGGCAATTGGCTCTAGTTTGGTCTGAACACTGCTGTCTCATCTCTTCCGACGGATGAAACTATAAGCCTCTTTTCGCTTCCATCGGGTTTCATCATCCAAATTTCCGAATTACGATCTGCAACCCTTGTGTAAACGAGATACTTACCGTCCGGCGACCATTGAGGCCACCTGTTGTCGTCTATTCCTTTTGTGAGGTCTATTTCGTTGGACCCGTCAGAATTCATCACAAAAATATCGCACCTTGAACCATAACATCGGTGGAAGGCAATCATTTTACCGTCCAGTGAAAAAACTCCGAGCCCCTCAAATTCTTTAGTGTCAGTCAATCTTGTTTCAGCGCCTGTCGAAATTTCCATTAACACCAGATCGCCGTTTTGAGTTTGGGTAGAATCGGGACTGATAAATTGACGAGTAAAAATTATCTTTTTACCATCGGGGGAAAACGAAGGGCTTCCTTCGTACACGTTGTTTACTGTTAATCGCTTGATATTCGTGCCGTCAGAATTCATGATATAAATTTCCCGAGTGGGTGTGTCCATCTCGGAAGTAAATACAATCTGCGACCCGTCCGGCGAAAATGAACCGCTTATTTCTTTTTGCGGTGTGGTTGTAAGTTGAATTGTCTCGAGTGTACTTACATCAACCACTAAAAGATCCGATCCGGTTCTTGTAAAATGTGTAAATAAAACTTTGTTCCCATCGGGATGCCAGCTCGGAGAGTAAACAAAATTCGGATTGTCGGTCAATTTTTTGGAAAAACTTGTGTCGGTGTCGGTAATATAAAGATTTGGATTCCCTTCTTTTGTCGAGAAGTAAACAAATTCATAGTTATCTCCACCGCATGAAGCAATAGAAATTATCAATAAAAATAATGCGGCAAATTTAATTGTTGTTTTATAAATCATATTCATCTTTCATAAGTTTTAGATATCATTTATTTAACTACGTTTAAGATTCTTTGTATTTCTTCTTCGTTCACGGTTAACAGTCCCGGATCTATTAATCTTGGAATTAATCCATGCCAGTTCATGTTCTTCGCGAAAATTTCCTTAAAAAGCGGAAGCGAATCTTCGAGTCTGCCGTTGTTTGCGAGAGTCACTGCGTGCCAGAATTTCATTTCCAAGTTTTCGGGAAACATTTTTTCGGCAGCGGAATATTCTTCCATTGCAAGCTGCATATCTCCATGCTCAACGGCAAGATCTCCGCGGTTCATATGTTCGTATGCTCTATGAACTTTCAGTACCCGTCTAATTTCCTTAATCGGTTCAGGGTGGTCTTCAACGCGCAGATCAACAAGTCTATCCTGCCAAACTTTTCCGCTCGGGTTTGCAGCTACAACCAAAATAGCGGCAGATTGTTTTCCTCTAACGTCTCCGCCGGCATTTTGTGCCGCCTCAAGCGCGGCAAGCATTCTTTCCGCCAATGGTAGTTTGCTATTTTCATTATATGCTTTTTCCATTGCGGGCCAAACATCCGGCGAAGCCATCAAGTTTGCCTGAACCGTAAAACCGTTTCCTTCGATATGTCCCGCATACTGAACACATTTTTCACCCGTAAACACAGCAGTATTTCCTTTGT
This sequence comes from uncultured Melioribacteraceae bacterium, assembly GCA_964499285.1. Taxonomy (GTDB): domain Bacteria; phylum Bacteroidota; class Ignavibacteria; order Ignavibacteriales; family Melioribacteraceae; genus JAGFIY01. The sequence goes on along the minus strand of CAZCLA010000064.1, from coordinate 5,698 downwards.
TATCAACAATAGCAAGCTGCCTGACCTCTCTTGCCTCGTCTCCAGCGATTAAAATATCCAATGCTTCATCGGCGGTTTTCCCTTCTATAAGAAGCGACAAACCGTTAGGTCCAAATGCTGGATTAACAAACGATTGAGTCGCAATTGCACCCACCCCGGCTTCCGCCCAGGTCACTATTGTTCCTACGGAAAACCAATTTGATTGAACTGCAACTCCCATTTCACCGGTTTTCGAATCGCGGGCAACAATGGAATAAGTGTTAGCAAAAGGTTCGTTACCGTAAGGACTTTGAGCTGTTAAAGTAAAGCCAAGCGATATCAATAGTATAAATATTTTTTTCATATCAACCTCGATGTTGATGTTGACGGATTTATTTTTTGAAAATCTTCATTGATCAATTTTGTCGAAAAATAGATACCTAACAAAAAATTCAATTTCTTAGTTAGAAATTAAGAATTGACATCCACTTTTTTCAACCAGTCAATAATTTTTTGTGCAAGAAGAATTCTTTTATCCGAAAAAGAATGTCCGGAATCAACGATGCATTCAGTTATATTTTCTTTGGATAATTGTGCAAGAATATTTTTCAACGGCACATGATGTATTTCGTTCATTGCAAGCTGATCGTACTTGGCTCCAATCATGAGAATATTTTTCTTCGAGAGCGATTCAGAATAGTTTAGCAGATTAAATTCGCGCGAGTTTTCAATCATTTCATTTAGAAGATCTTCCGCATCGGCACCGTTTATGAACTTTATGTTCGGTTGCATTCTTTCTACAGATATACTCTTGAACACATCGTTTTGTTTTATCATCTCGGCAAATAATCCAAAGTTGAATCCGGCAAGAAAAGCTGCATTCTTTACTTTAGTGTTTTGATGTGCATTCATCAGTCCGGCAAATCCGCCCATACTATGCCCGATAATGATAAACTCATCGGAACTAATCCTGTTTGATTCGTTCTGTGAAAGTTCGTCCAAAAAATTAAATGCACTTTCAACATCCTCTACCGAATTTTTCCATCCGAAAGAACCTTCGCTTCCCCACATTCCGCGGTAATGAAAAACGAATACGTTGTATCCCGCTCTCCTAAGAACATGTGCAATATCAAAGTTTACCTCGTTACCGGGAAATCCGTGGAGAAGAAGAACCGTTTTATGAGGTCCCGCTCCGTTTGCTTGGAAAAGAGTTGCCAACAATTTTGAGGATTTACTTTCGAAAGCAAGCGGAAGCATACCGGGCGGGAAATCCGGATCAGTTTTTTCGATATCATGTATTACTGGATTAAAACTCATAGTTTACCATTTTATAGGAGTTGTTATTGCATCGACTTCAATCTCGACAAGGAGATCATCATTTATTAGTTTATTCACTTCAACCATTGTTGCCGCGGGTTTTATATCTCCGAAAAACTCACTGTGAGCCTTTCCTATCTTTTCCCAATCCGAAATATTTGTTGCGAATATTCTAGTTCTCACAACATCATTCAAGCTACTTTCCAAGTCTCTCAAAACGAAAGCTATTTTCTGAAGAACAAATTTAGTTTGTTCGTATGCATCATTTTTCCCGATTACATTACCTTCATTATCCACCGAAGTCGTGCCGGAAACAAATATTTGATTACCAACTTTGACTGCTCTGGAATATCCTACCGAATTTTCCCACTTTGTGTTTGTCGTATAATTTTGTCGATCAGACATTTTTATTTAGAGATCACTTCTGAAATAAATTCTTTAACCGGCTGCCAATTGCGTGCATCGTCAATCAAAATTGAGGACCCATGATTTCCGTTGTTCGGAAGATAAAATTTTTTAAGATCGCCCGGGATCGCATCATAAATCGGTTTCGCTTTGTCTTGCTCTTGTGCACCGCAAGCAACAAATACGGGAATTTCCATCACCTTCGAAGCCCATTCGGAAACTAGACTGTTGTTTGATCTTACATATTCCCCGGGAGAAAAAGAAAGCACAGCGGAAATTTTATCAGGATGATCTCCCGCAAGTTTTAGAACAAGTGTTGATGAAAAAGAAGATCCCCAAACTATTATCCTGCCGGAATATCCATTGTCAATAACGAACTGAAGTGCATTTTCAAGATCGGGATATACTTCCGGATAATATTCTATCGGTATATCCTCGTTATTAATTGAGGTAAGATTTTCAACATTGTTCCATCTATCTGTTCCGCCGGCTCTAGTATCGAATGCGATTGCGTTAAATCCCATATCAGTAAGGATTGGCGCTATGTCTCTGTATTCTCCCCTGCTTGAGCGGTACTGGTGAAAAAGCAAAAATACCGGGGCGGATTTATCTTCGTTCGGATAAACATCGGCTGAAATTTTTATTCCGTCCTTTCCGGTAAATGAAATAGTTTCAAATTGATCGGCTGTTTGCCCGAATAACTTTGCGGATAATAAACATGCCGCAAAAAAGATTAAAAAGATTTTTCTCCTCATTGCGATCCTTTAATTTTCATAAGAAATTTTTAAATCTAAGAAAACCTTTTCGAAGTTCAAATCAGTTGATTTTTATTTGGAGGTGCCATTTCTTATTTTTGCTGAATTGTTTTATCACACTGGATCAAAAATGAAATTAAGCAAAGCATTTATACCAACATTAAAAGAAACTCCGGCAGATGCAGTAATACCAAGTCATATTCTTATGTTAAGAGCGGGTATGATAAGAATGCTCTCGGCGGGGGTTTATTCGTTTCTTCCGCTTGGTTATAAAGTTATAAAGAAGATAACAGAAATTATCCGTGAAGAAATGGACGCAATCGGCGGACAGGAGTTTCATCTTCCCGCACTTAACCCGCGCCAGCTTTGGGAAGAAACCGGAAGGGTTGAAGCTTTCGGCGAGACAATGTATCACGTTAAAAACCGCGATTATATTCTCGCACCCACTCACGAAGAAGTAATGGCTTTTCATGCAAAGGGAGTTGTTAAGTCGTATAAAGATATGCCTCAAATTTGGTATCAAATACAAACTAAGTTCAGGAATGAAGCAAGACCGAGAAGCGGAGTAATTAGAGGCAGACAGTTTTTAATGAAAGACGCCTATACTTTTGATGCTACTCCAGAAGGGTTGGATCATACATACGGTTTGCACGACAAAGCATATAGAAAAATATTTGATAGATGCAGCTTAGATTATTTTGTTGTAGGCGCTGCAAGCGGTGCAATGGGCGGAAGCCAGTCCGAAGAATTTATGGTAAAATCCGAAGCCGGAGAGGATACGGTTGCCTTCTGCGAAAAGTGCGGATACGCTGCCAATATTGAAGTGGCTCAATCAATTGTAGAAAGTATTACAAGAAAAGATGAGAACAAAGAAGTTTATGAAATTCTCACTCCAAACGTAAAATCGATTGATGAGTTATGTGAGTTTTTAAGCATCGACGAAAGTGAAACAGCAAAATCAAGAGTATATATTCATAACGATCAACCGGTTCTTGTTTTAATGTCCGGCAACGAAGAAGTAAACGAAAACAAGCTGCTTACTGCATTAGGCGGAACAGTGCGACCCGCACATCCCGAAGAACTGATGGAGATTTCCGGAGCTGAAGCCGGGTCAATTGGTCCCATTGGGTTCAAACATAGGATAGTTGCGGATAATAAATTGAAAGAAGCAAATATGCTTTACAGCGGTGCGAATAAAAATGATTATCACATAGGCGGTATAGACTTAAAACGAGATGTCCCAAGTTTAGAATATTTTGATCTTAGAAGCACACAAAGCGGCGAAAACTGCACACGATGCGGAGAAAAATTGGATGTGTTCAAAGCAATTGAACTCGGGCATATTTTTAAACTAGGTACAAAGTATTCAGAAGCTCTCGGCGCAAGATTTCTTGACGAGGAAGGAAAAGATCATCCGATAATTATGGGAAGCTATGGTATCGGAGTCGAAAGAGTTCTTGCTTGCTACATAGAGCAAAACTATGACGAGCATGGGATTATTTGGAAAAAGCCGCTTGCTCCTTTCGATATTCATTTAATAGGCTTGAATATGAAAAATGATCTTGTTGCAGAAACTTGTGAAAAACTTTATAACGAACTCCAGAACGACGGCTACGAAGTGCTTTATGACGACAGAACCTCGGTGCAGGCGGGATTTAAGTTCAACGAAGCAGATCTTCTTGGAATGCCTCTTCAAATTGTTGCTGGTGAAAAAAACCTGAAAGAAAATAAGATCGAGATTAAAAACAGACAAACCGGACAGAAAGAAGTTTTAGAGCTGACTAATTTAAAAACCAGACTTGCTGAACTGCTCAAACAATTTTAACCGGAAACAGTTATGAGCGGTAAATTATTTTTAGTTGCAACTCCCATCGGCAACCCGGATGATATTACTCTCCGTGCCCTTAACACTTTAAAATCAGTGGATTTAATCGCTTGTGAAGAATTGAAACCGGCAAGAAGACTTCTTTCGGAATACGGAATTGAAAAAGAACTAATTCCACTAAACGAACACAATGAGCAGGAAGCAGCAAAAGAGGTTGTGAAACAGATTAAATCCGGGAAAAATATTGCACTCATCTCGGATGGAGGAACACCGCTTTTTTCGGATCCCGGACATTTTCTGCTGCAGCTTTGCATTCAAGCCGAGATACAAACTGTTCCTGTTGTCGGGGCAAATTCACTGATTCCCGCACTCACTGCATCCGGATTGGATACTGAAAAATTCTATTACTACGGCTGGCTTTCTCCCAAAAAAGAAGTGAGGAAAAAAGAACTGCAAATGCTAACGAATATTAAAGAAGTTATCGTTTTACTCGATACCCCGTATCGTCTTATTCGGATATTGAACGACGTTAAAATCAGTTTCGGTAAAAAACAGAAGATAGTATTGGCATATAAAATAACAATGGACGAGGAACAATTTTTTAGGGGAGATGTTTCAAAAGTTCTGGCGGTTGTTGAAAAAAGTAATTTGAAAGGCGAATTTGTGTTGTTGATAGACAACAAGAATTCGGGTATGCGAAATTAAGTTTCAATTTTTTGTGAAATTATTTTACTTTGCGGTATGTTTTAACAAAGATTTATGAAGGGAGATAGATATAATGTTAATAGTTCATGATGTTGATTTAACACCGAATCCTCAAGCATTGAAATTTATATTAAACGAAAAACTGCTGAGCAGCGAAACCAGAAATTTTGCCAATAAAGAAGAAGCACAAAACGATCCTCTCGCAAAAGGGATATTTGAAATAGAAGGCGTTGTGTCCGTATTCTATATGGATAAATTTGTTACTATCGAAAAGGATCCGAAAGCAAGCTGGAGTCAAATCCAGAAGCCGTTCGTCAATTTTATGAAGAATTTCGATAAGGAATTGATTCCCGAGGAAAAAGAAGCAGAACCTCTTTCTATGGAAGAGGAAAATGAAATATTACAACATATTAATCAGCTTTTAGATCAAAGAGTAAGGCCGGCTCTTGCGGGTGACGGCGGCGGGCTGCAGATCCTAGATTTTTCCAACAACAAGCTTACAATACGCTATCAAGGAGCTTGCGGAACCTGCCCAAGCGCGATTAGGGGAACTCTTGTTGCAATTGAAAATCTTCTGCGACGCGAAATCAATCCTTTGATAGAAGTAGTGTCGGGTTAATTTAATTTCTTATACCAAAGATTTTTGTTGCTGTTAGTAGAGATTTGATTTATCAAATCTCTACATTTATTTGAGAAGTTTGCTGTTTTAGAA
>CAZCLA010000063.1:0-9081 GCA_964499285.1 uncultured Melioribacteraceae bacterium | reverse complement strand
AAGTAATTGAGATGTTATAAAACTTCAAAGCCCCGCATCTGCGGGGCTTTTTTTTTGCTCTAATTTTATCCACAAGCTTCAATCACCAAATCTGTCATTGCGAATCCCGATTTATCGGGATGAAGCAATCTCACATCACCCCGCCACGGCGAGTCCCGATTCATTACCGTTTACTTCAGTGAACGGAGAGAATAAAGAAAAAGGGATTAGGGGGTTGAGTTCTGTAAATTAAAAAATTGGTCAGTGTTCTGAGCTCTAGGCTGATATGGTTCGTTTCTATGCGGAATAGTGTCTTTGTTTCTGATTTTACCGCCTCTTTTAATGGCGCAAATTGTACATTATCTCAGTAATACCTCCTTCAGTTAAAAAGTCCTGATCAAGTTTTCTTAACTGTTGATCTAGTAAGTAGTTGGTCTGGTGCACTAAGCTCATTATCGTATTCGCCGCTATTTCATTTGACTGACTTTCAACATACGTCCTATATGACTTATACGACCTATCGTTTTGTGATCCGATTTGTCTAATTTTTCGCATTTTCTCATCATCCTTTCCCCAAAGCATCAAATCATTTTGCCTTATGTAATCTTCGTAATCTTGCAACAGCTCTTCTAAACTTGCACGCGCAATACCGATAAGTTTCAGCTCAATCTTTTTTGAAGTTCCCGAAGCCATACTCCCCTCGGTAATATTTTGTTTACCGCTGCGTGCTGCCTGAACCATTTGATCGTGTGTTCTGGAACGCCTATCAATAAATCTGTTGCAAAATTTTACGGTAGCGTCATATACAATTTCCGCCATTTGGTAGGATTTAGTTTTGATTTTGATCTTCAATATGCATTTCTTGTGCAATAGATGTGCAAATTGTGCAATGGTTGAAGGACATAAAAGAATAATGGAAAATGGAACTCATAGGTGTTGACGATTGTCTAAAATGGTGTTAATTTGTCAACAGCACAAAATGAAAGAATTATTATGAATGGAGAAAGATTAAAAGCAGCTAGAAAAATGGCTGGATTGTCTTTAGAGGAGTTAGCACAAAAAGTAGGTGAACTCACTAAGCAAGCAATCAGTTATTACGAAACCGGGAAAAGACAACCGGACAGCAAAACCTTATTGCGACTTGCAAAAGTTTTAGGGGTAAGACCGGAGTATTTCCTCAGAAGTGAGGAAATAGAATTTGGGGCTTTCGAGTATAGAAAGAAAGCAAGAATGGGAGAAAAGGCGAAAGGAATTATTGAGGAAAAAGCACGCTACGTTGCCGAAAGATATCTGGAGATTGAAGAATTATTAGAGTTTGGAAAGGATTGGGAAAATCCACTAAAAGGTCTAGAGATAAAAGATGGAAATGATGTTGAAAAAGCTGCTCTAGAACTTAGAAAGAAATGGAAGTTAGGGACTGATGCAATAATAAAATTGATTGAAACCCTTGAGACTTACGGTATTATGATAATAAGTGTTGACGCCGATGGCAATTTTGACGGGTTGACTAATTTCGCTAACGGTAAACCGATAATTATTTATAACGAAAGAATAAAGGACATTGTACGAATAAGATTTACTATTGCGCACGAACTTGGACATATTCTCTTAAATTTAAGTGAAATAAAAGATATTAAGGAAAAAGAAAAACTATGTCATCAATTTGCCGGTGCATTCTTATTACCTAAAGAAAAAATCTATTTAGAACTAGGCGGAAAACATAGAAGCAAAATTGCTTTTAGTGAATTGATCTCGATAAAGGAAGAATACGGAATTTCGATTCAAGCAATAGCAAAGCGGTTACAGTATTTAAAAATTATAACTGATTCTGCTTATACCAGGTTCAATATAATCGTAAATAAGAACAAATGGCGTCAAAATGAACCCGGAGAATTTAAGTTAGAGGAGAAACCGGAAAAGTTCAAAAAATTAGTACTACGAGCGTTTGCTGAAGAAATAATATCAATCGGTAAAGCTGCAAGTTTATTAAATACTTCAATCAGTGATCTTGAAAAGAGTGTTCGATACGTAATATGAAGATAGTAATAAGCGATACGAATATATTTATTGATTTGATAGAGCTTGATGTTTTCGAAGGATTGTTTCAACTACCATTAGAAATAAAAACAACGGATTTTGTTGTTAATGTAGAATTAGATGAAGTAAAAAAAGCAGTTATTTTGCAGGCTGCACTTCAAAAAAAAATTAATATCATTGAATCTTCAGCGGAAGAGATGCTGGAGATTGAACAGATATATAACGAGGTGACAAAATTATCATTTACCGATAGTTCGGTTTATTATTATGCTAAGAATGAAAAGGCGATATTATTGAGCGGTGACGGAGCTTTAAGGAAATTTGCTGAGGAAAAGGAACTTGAAGTAAGAGGAATTATTTGGGTCTTTGATTTATTTGACGAACATAATGTTTACAGCAGGAAGGTTCTTGTTGAAAAGATGGAGAAACTTTTAGAGATAAACAGCAGGTTACCGAAAAAGGAATGTGAAAGAAGAATTAAAAAATGGATTGAGTAAATAAACTACGATTAATTTTGAAAACGAACCCGGTTTGTTTGAAGCTTGACGTCCGGCGTCAGGTAGTGAGAGTAGAGTAAGCGGGGTTTTTTGTTTTTTTTAGATCGTAATTGTTTGGTTAGACTCTTAGCAGAATCTGAGAATGGTTCAGCAGGTTTACCATTTCTTTCCAATTCCGGTGTATCTATCCCCAGCATTCTTACTCGTTGTGAATCTGAAAGGACGAAGGTATCACCGTCAATTATGCGAGCTACTTTTGCTTTGATTGTGTAGCCGTAGGGATAGTACATTTTGTATTGACAATGAACATTACCGGAAATAAAAAGAAGGAGTGAAATAAGTATTCCGGTACGCGAAAAGGATGATGCAATTTTTGAAAAGTAATGATATGTTTTTGTGAGATAGCTAAACATAATTAACTCATATTCTTTTTTAGAAATTATGAGTTAAGAGAATTTTAAACAACAATCGATGTTTATGTTTAGTTTGCCTTTGTTTGACTTGAAGATAAAAATTGAAGCGAAATAAAGAATGGACGTTTTGGACGGAAATTTATGTGGTTTCAAATTGCGATGAAAAAGAAATAGAAATTGTGTCTAAAGTGGACGGATGAATGGAAGTGAAATGAAGAATACTTCAAAAAATACAAACAAAATAGTTTTTCGCACCTGCAATTAACCCAACTTTTTATATCAATTTGGAAAATGAGAGAGAATTATTTGACATCACTGTATATACTGTGTATATTAAGATGACTTAATTATGGATTATAATTTTTCACTTTCGCAAACAGACAAACGCCCCATGTATCAACAGATAATGGAGCAAATCAAACTACGTATAACCGTAGGCGATTGGTTGCCTAATACACCACTTCCTTCTATACGGGAGCTGGCAACTGCAGTAAAAGTAAGCATCATAACAGTTAAACGAGCTTATATGGAATTAGAGCGAGAGGGTGTGATTTTCACACGGCAAGGTAAAGGGAGCTTTGTAAAAGAAATTCAAGATTTAAATGAGCTTAAACTAGAAGAATTAAGACAGCTCTTGAAAAAAGCCAGAGAATTGGCAAAATCCCTAGATATATCTGAGAATGATCTAAAGGCAATGTTGTAACCAATTTTAACAAACTGTAAAATTCAAAAAAAATAAACTGACTAGTACAAAGTATACAATAAGGTAATGACAAAGAGAATGAATAGATCATTAGCAGTAAACTGTAAGGGAATTACCAAACATTATCAGCATTTCCAATTGCAAAATGTTGATTTATCATTTGAGCAAGGCACTGTAATGGGCTTAGTGGGACCTAATGGTGCGGGGAAATCAACAATTTTAAGAATAATTATGGGACTTGTTGCACCGGATAGTGGTTCTGTTAATGTGCTTGGATATACAATACCAAAAGAACAGATTGCGGCAAAACGCAATATTGGTTTTGTATCTGAAGATATGCGTTTGTACGAGAGCGAAACAATTGCATTCCAAATGGAATTTATTAAATCAATTTTCAATTCATGGGATGATGAATACGCTTCCACATTGCTTAGTCGTTTCGATCTGGAAAAGGAACAAATTGTAAGAGGTTTATCACATGGACAAAGAGTAAAAGCTGCTTTGTTATTGGCATTAGCACGCCGTCCAAAATTATTAATATTTGATGAACCAACAACCGGTTTAGATCCAGCCGCAAGAAAAGAAGTTCTTGATGAAATGATTAATGCCTTAGAAGATGAAACCAGGTCAATTCTTTTTTCTTCTCATAATACATTAGATGTAGAACAGATATCTGATTACATCACTTTCATTTACGATGGGCGAATTATTGAATCTAGAGATAAGGAAGAATTTCTAGATGGTTGGAGAAGACTGCGGCTGATAAATTTGGAAAATAATCCTTTGCCTAGTTTAGCGAATATGAAAGAAATACAAACAAGTGGAAAACTTTGCACCGTTATTATCAATGATTATGACGAGGTGATAAATGAACAATTTACGAATGCTGGTTTGGCAATTGATTCTATTGAACGACTAACACTTGAAGAAATCTTTTTAAGTAATGTGAAATACGCAAAGGAGGAATCGGTTTGAATAATTCTATTGTTTACAAACTGATTAGTAATGATTTGAAAATTAACCGGAAACCAATCTTAATGTGGCTGCTGGCTGCAATAGTTGGAATTCTGATTGCATACACTATGCCAGGCTTAGTAGCAGCAAATATTGGTTTTAGTTTGACAGTAAGCGCAATAGTAGGGGCAGGAATTCAAATGATTTCTCATACGGTTTTATTAGCTAATGTAAAAGGAACACAAATTTTTATTTTGAGTCTGCCGATTAATTTTAAGCAATATTCATCAGCAAAGTTTTTGGTTAACATACTTGTGTTTTTAGGAATGTGGCTATTGTTTTCTGTAGCAGTTATTTATGTAAATTTTTCACAAAGCATTTTCCCAGTTGGGAGTCTGCCAATGATTGTGCTGGTGCTGTTTTCAATATTACCGGTCTATTCATTGATACTATCAATATGCGTTATAACTCAATCAATAGGGTACACTGCTGCAACAGCGGTAACTGCAAGCTTAGCAACCTCAGTTTATTTATGGAAGATTGTCTACTTAGAATCAGTTGGTAATTATGTTTGGGGAAACCAAGCAGCTTGGAATAACACAGTTTTCAGCGTGATGATATTTCAGATAATGTTAACAATCATTATTCCAGTATTAACAGTTCTTTTTCAGTTTAAGAAGAAAGATATAATTTAGTTTTTATTTCATTAACAAAGGAAGTGTAATATTATGCATACAATAAATAAATACATAAAAGCAGTTATGATATTTGTATTAACATTTGGCTTTACAGTCAATTTATACAGCCAATCTGCAGAAGAATCATCAGTTGAAAATTTTCCATTACCAAGTGTATTATTTAAAAAACATATTGAGGCAATTGGTGGAGAGCAATCCATCAAAGCTCACACCACAAAAACCATAAAAGGCAAAATGACTATAAAGATAATGGGAATAGAAGGAACTATGAATGTAGTTGCTGAGGCGCCTAACAAAATTAAAACGACAGTTGAGTTAGGCCAATACGGAAAAAGTTTATCCGGTTATGATGGCAATGTTGGATATAGCGTGGATCCTATGCAGGGCAACAGAATTTTAGAAGGTGAGGCTTTAGAACAAATGATAGCACGTGCAGATTTTTATGGTAATGATATTCACTTAGGCATAGGCGCCGTCAAGCAAGAAACAATTCAATTAGTAAACATAGAAGACGGCGAATATTTCAAAGTATTACTTGTTGATACTGAAGGAGAAGAAAGTTTTCTGTATTTTTCAAAAGAGACAGGTTTGCTGAGCGGTATTGATATGATGGAATTAAGCGCGACAGGTAAAACACCAACACAAATACGTATGAACAATTATGTTGAAACCGCAGGAATTAAAACGGCTCATAAAATTACAAGCAAACAAAACGGAGTAGAAACAATTATCCAAATTGATTCGGTTTCTTACGAGCCACTTGCGGAAAACGCGTTTGAATTACCAACCGAAATTCAAAGCTTGGTAACTAAATGATCTCTGCAATTGGCAAGTTCATTCTGAAAGTGGATACGTTTCAAAGAGTATTGTTGTTTATAATAGTTATGATTTTCTGGTTAAATGCTTCAGATGTAAAATGTCAGGAAAAAGTTACTTTACAGAACACAGTTACTCATTTGCTTTATTCGGAAAAGCTAGATCAGTATTATTTAATTGATGTTTTTTTACCAAAAGAATATCAACCAAAAGAAACTGAATACCAGTTCCCCAAGTACCCGGTTATTTATGTTTTAAACAGCAGACCAAATGCAGTGATGGCTGCAATGATGAGACACGTTTCAGAACTTTCAAGAGAGATTATTATTGGGATCGGTTTTGCCGACAAAGATGGAAATCCAGTTGGTTCATTTGCAAATTATACTCGTGATCTCACTCCTACAGCAGATAACGATTGGGCACAATTATCAACTGCCGGTAGTGGTGGAAGAGCGGAAGATTTTTTTCAATTTCTAAACAATACAGTAAAACCGTTTATCAACAAAACCTACAATGTAAATAAATACAATCAGACATTAGTTGGACACTCTTTTGCCGGATTATTTGGTCTATATGTTTTGTTCAATCACAGCGATTCTTTTAATAGATATGTAATTGCAAGTCCTTCTTTGTGGTGGGATGATAAAGTGATTTTTAAGATGGAAGAAGATTACGAGAATGCCAATTCAAATATGAAAAAGAAAGTGTTTATTTCTGTCGGTTCAAATGAATTAGCAAATGGTCCGCAGGGAATGATTGATAATGCCAAAGAATTGACAGATAAGCTTGTAAGCAGAAATTATTCAGATTTGGATTTATGGTTTAAGATTTATGAAGACAAAACGCATTTATCTGTTGTTGGGATTTCAATTCAAGAAGGTATTGAGACAGTTTTAACTAAATAAATAGAGCTTTCACTGAAAAGTAGAGACTTCAAGTGAAGTCCATTTGAAAACTAACAGCCATAGTAAGTAATTTCTTAGCAGCTTCAAGTAAAGAAAGGGCTTTAAATTTATTGTAAGGAGGTAAAGTGACATACAAAAATATATTTCTTCTAGTTTTTGTTCTTTTAATTAATACAAGCTTCGGTCAAACCAAAGTAGTAATAGGGCAAAAGCAAGTAATTCACTCAAATACTCTAAATGAAGACCGCACATATCAAGTTTATTTGCCGGAAAGTTATCCATGGGCTGTAGATCGAAAATATCCCGTACTTTATGTTCTTGATGGAGAGTCTAATTATTTACATACGGTTGGTTCATCAAGTTTTCTTACCGCAAAAGGAGAAATTCCAGAATTAATAATAGTGGCAATTACGAGCACTGTGAGAATTAGGGATTTCACTCAAACAGATTGGTCGTCCCATTGGATTGGTGGTGGAGGGGCAAAGAATTTTAAGGATTTTCTTTTCAAAGAACTTATTCCGAAAATTGAAACAGATTACCACACAAATGGTTTCCGTATTCTTTCCGGTCATTCTGCGGCTGGACAATTTGTCCTTTATACGTTAACCGATCAACCCTCGCTTTTTGATGCATATTTTGCAATAAGTCCGAGTCTTGATTGGGATAATAAGCTTCCGCAAAGGTCGTTGGAAGAATCTTTTTCAAAAACAGATAGCTTAAATGCATTCCTTTATTTTGCCTGGTCGGATGATTTAGGCGGTGCATTAGCAGACGATCAAAAATTGGTTGAGACACTCGAAACAAAATCTCCTAAAGGATTTCGCTGGGTGGGAAATGGTTACCCGGATGAAACACACGGCAGCATTACATTGATAGCACAAATTAATGCACTTCGTGAACTATACAAAGGTTACAGACTACACGATGATTTATTAGTTAATGGTCTTGGTTTTGCCGAAAAGCATTTTCAAGATGTATCGAAGGAGGTAGGATATACAATACATGTACCCGAAGATATAATAAATAATTTTGGTTACGAAGAGTTGAATAAAGGTAATATTCAAGAAGCAATTAGAGTATTCAAACTCAACATTAAACAAAATCTGAACTCAGCAGATGCATTCGATAGCATAACTGATGCTTATGAAAAAGCTGGGATGTTAAATGAAGCAATGGCATCAATTGAGAAAGCAGTTGAATTAGCTACTAAGTTTAATAATCCTAATAGAGAATATATCATCAATCACGGAAAAAAAATTAGAGATATATTAGAATCTACAAAACAAAAATAAGAGCGGAACGGAAGCGGGCAGATGCTTTTTAACCCGCTGAAGTGAAGCGAAATGGTGAGGTGATAAGTGTTTTTGTGCCGAGTTTACATAAGCCAACATTATGCGACCCGATAGAACTAAAAATGTTCGTTGGGACTGCTCAAAGTTAGTTGCATAATGTTTCTTATGTCAATCTGGCTGTCCCATTGAGTCTCCGTGAAATAGAACGATACAAAACGCAACAATATTTATATTTAGGAGAGAATAAAATAGGTTAAGAAAAAAGGCATATTATTTCAAGGGGCATGTGAGTTGAGACCCCACGTGAGAGGTTGCTTGAAAATATTTTTCTTTGGTCTGTCTTCAGTGGCGTTATTGGCTTCTTTTCTAAGTTAGTTGATGCGATTATGATTCCATTGCGAGGCGATTGAGGCGATATATCTATTCGCCAACTAATTGCCAAAATCGCCAAGTTATACCCTCCCCCAGCCCTCTTACCAAAGGAGAGGGTGAAATAGGTTTTGTAAAAATTTTCGACTAAAAGCAGAAAATTGAATGAAATTTGAAATTATTTTCGAGGATAGAGTTAGTTTTTGTAAATATTTTCCAAAATAATAATTGTGAACCAATTGAGTTACTAGCTTTAACCCACAATAACCGCGATAACGGTCAATTGGGTCTAATTTTGATCTTTGATATGTGCAATTTGTGCAATTAATGTGCAATCGATGTGCAATTTGTACAAAGGACATCGAGGACGGATAGGACAATAATAACAGTTGACGGCATTATGACTGCTTTGAGGCGT
>CAZCLA010000062.1:6798-9200 GCA_964499285.1 uncultured Melioribacteraceae bacterium | reverse complement strand
GCAACGGAAGTAAACAATTACGGGTTTGAGATTCTTCGTTCAGCTCAGAATGACACAACTTGGAATAATATCGGATTTGTAGAAGGACATGGCAACAGCAACTCACCAAAAGAATATTCTTTTGTTGATTCAAATCCGATGAGAGGCACTATACAATACAGATTGAAACAAATTGATACAGACGGCAAGTTCGAATATTCTGAAATAGTAGAAGTGGAAATAGAAGAACAACAACCAACAAAATTTGAACTGTATCAAAATTATCCAAATCCATTTAACCCAACAACAACAATAAAATTTTCAATTCCTTCTGTCATTGCGAGCGGAGCAAAGCAATCTTCCCAAGCATCACTCAAAATTTACGACATCCTCGGAAGAGAAGTAGCAACACTAGTAAACGAAAATCTTAAGCCGGGTAATTATGAAGTAAAATTTGATGCAGCTTCACTTTCAAGCGGGATGTATTTTTACTCAATAACAACATCCGGAAAAACAATCACAAAAAAGATGGTGCTTATAAGATAATTTTAAAATAGAGTCTTGATTTATCAAGACTCTATTTCATAAAAAGCATTCTAATAAAAAAAATCAATCTCTTCTGAGTACTTGGAAATCCTGTATTCAAATAAAATCATTTCATATTTCATATTAGTTAACGTATCTTAATAAAAGACCGTAAAAATTTTTTAGAACTTTATGAAACTTGTTTTTGAACAACATTACAGTTTTATATAGTTATCAACTCCATTTTATGTAAAAAATTCATCTATATTTTTGAGGAGCACAAAATAAATTTTCTTTGCAAAATAATCACAGGCAGTTTGGTTGTCCAAATCTTAATGTTTGGAACATCTCCTCAAATCCGGTTTGAACACTTAACAATAAACGATGGTTTATCTCAATCATCTGTTAGGGCAATATTGCAGGATTCTTTTGGATTTATGTGGTTTGGCACGCAAGACGGATTGAATCTTTATAATGGTTATGAATTTGAAGTTTTTACAAATTCTAAAAACAATACAGCAAGTATAAGCAGTAATTTTATTAATGATATAAAAGAAGATTCGTATGGATTTATTTGGGTCGCTACGGATAACGGATTAAATAGATTCGATCATTCAACAAGGAAATTTAAACGAATAGATTTACAATACTTATTCGCCGACAAGAGTCTATCAAACAACATATTATCAATTAACGTTGACGAAAACAATATTTGGATCTCAACTAAAGATGGAGTTTATAAGTTAAATGTCGAAGAAAACTCTTTTAATAAATATAAATTGAACTCGCTTGAAGATAATGCTCCCTCCGATGTAAAAGTTACGCTCTTCAGAACAAGCAACAATATTCTTTGGGCGATTACCAATATGTTTGGAATTTATCGATATGATTATCAATTGGACATTTTTAAAGAGATAGAATTTGATCAAGCAGGCAGTTACCCTTTGCTTCAGCTAAATGAAGTTTACGAGGACAAAGAAGGTATATTCTGGTTTGGATCAAGTGCCGGGCTGAATAAATACGATAATAAAACCGGCAAGCACATCATATATAAGAAGGAAATAGAAAGAATTATAAATGAAAGCATTACAACAAATATTATCAATTCAATAACTGAAGATGATTTTGGAAATCTTTGGATTGCAACAAGCGGATATGGATTGATTTATCTTAACAAAAAGTCGGAAGAGTTTGTTGTATATAAAAATGATTTGCTGAATGAAAAATCTATAAGCTTTAATGTTGCACATAAAATTTATAGGGATAGATCTGGAATTATTTGGATAGGCACTGACGGAGGCGGAATTGATAAAATGAGTGCTTATTTGAATCACTTTACTCTGGTTCAGCCGAGTACGGACGGTTTATCTTTTAAAAGTATCAGAACATTTTTTGAAGACAGATACGGAAATATTTGGATTTCCGGTTATAATGGATTGGACAGGTATAATCCGCAGACAAATAAGTACACGCAATTTTATGATGAGCACAAAGTTAACGGAAAAACATTAAACAATATTGCCTATTCTATAACTGAAGATAAACTATTGCCCGAAAAATATTTGTATTTCGGAACCGAAGGCGATGGAATTTTTAAATTTGATCTATCTTCCGAAAGATTCTCAAGCTTTTTCTTTTCCACTTCTTCTTACGGAGATAATATTATTCTTTCCTTATTTGATGAAGGAAATACATTGTGGGCAGGAACTTACAATGGATTATTTCAAATAAATAAAAAATCCGGCTCTTATAAAAAATTTCTTTATCAAGAAAATGATTTTGTTTCGGTTGAATCAAAAAATATAACATCATTACTTAAAGATGCTAAGGGAAATTTCTGGATTGGCTCCTCACAACATGGATTATTTTTAATGGATAGTAAAAAAGAGAAACTAATT
>CAZCLA010000062.1:0-6698 GCA_964499285.1 uncultured Melioribacteraceae bacterium | reverse complement strand
GTTCCGAAACTTGCATTTACGGATTTCTATTTATTCAATAATAAATTAGAAGCTGGCGAAGTTTTTAACGATCGAATAATCTTAGAAAAACCGATAACTGTATTAGATACATTGGTATTAAATTATAGCGAAAATGTTTTTACTATTTATTTCTCGTCCTTAGATTTTTCAGCTCCGGGAAATAATATGTATTCACATAAACTCGAAGGATTTAACGAAGAATTCTCCACACCGACTTCCAATAGATTTGTGACCTACACCAATCTCGATCCGGGAAATTATATCCTAACGGTGAAAGGCTCTAACAATAACAATCTCTGGAATGAGACCGGAGTTTCATTACTAATAATTATTGCCCCTCCGTTTTGGTTAACCTGGTGGTTTTTCGTGCTTATGGCAGGCATAATTATTACTATACTTTTTTCACTTTATAAATACAGAATTAACAGAATTCTAGAGTTAGAAAGACTCCGTGTAAAAATTGCAAGTGATCTTCACGATGAGGTTGGCTCGACGTTAACAAAAGTTTCAATGCGTGCTCAAATGATGGAGATGAATGTTAATGACGAAAAAGAATTATCCGGTCTCAAACGAATTTCAGAACAAGCTCGTGAAGCCGTATCAACTATGCAGGATATAGTTTGGGCTATTGATGCCCGCAATGATGATTTCGATAATTTGATCACCAAAATGAAAGATACGGCATATTCAATTTTAACCGAGAAGGATATTAAAGTAAATTTTTCAGTATCAGGGATTGAATCAGATAGTAAAATAAATATTGAACTAAGACAGAACCTTTACCTTATTTTAAAGGAATCAGTTCATAATATAATGAAACATTCAGATGCGACGGAAACTAACATCTCTTTGGTAAATGATAAAGAATCGCTGAAAATGATAATCTCGGATAACGGAAAAACATTTAATAAAAAAGAACATTATAGTGGTCAAGGGCTTCGCAATATTGAAATGAGGGCAAAAAAAATTAATGCGGAATGTCAGTTTACACATGAAAATGGATTTGTTATAAAAATTATTGCTCCGCCAATTTTGTGAAAATTCTAATAGCATTTTTATGCGATTGTACTTTTATAATATAAAAAACAACTTTGATCTGTATGAAAAACATAGCAATTATAGAAGATGATTTTGAATTACGTGAGTTATTATTTAAATACTTAAGTCATCAAAATGAGTTCAAGTGTGCAATTAGTGTTAACTCAATAGAAGATTTCTTTGAAATTCTATCAGAAGAAAATAAACCCGATATTATATTATCCGATATAGGTTTGCCGGGAAAACAAGGCGATGATTCACTCCGCTCAATTAAAGAAAAACTACCAGATGCAGAAATTGTAATGCTTACAGTCCATGATGATCCAGAAAAAATATTTAAATGCCTTCAAGGAGGCGCTTCCGGTTATTTACTTAAGAATTCTCCGCTCGAAGAAATAAAAAAGTATTTATCGATATTGGCTGAAGGCGGATCGCCGATGTCCCCGCGCATCGCAAGAAAAGTGATTGAATATTTCCAGCCGAAACAAAAATTAGAAAAACCACTTACAAAAAGAGAATATGATATTGTCGTCGGCCTTGTTGAAGGATTAAGCTATAAAATGATCGCAGATAAATATCATATTTCGATTGATACTGTTCGACAACATATCAGAAATGTCTACCGCAAATTGAACGTCAATTCAAAAGCCGAAGTAATAACAAAAAAACTCCGCGGCGAAATCTAATATTTATCCAAAAGACACAATGTCGCATTAAGATGCTATTGTGCAGGCAAAAATATTAAGATATAATATCCTTAAATTTTCAAAAAAAAGGTGAGCAAATATGAAAGCAATCAAAGCATTTTTATGTTCAACAGTTTTTTTTCTCTTAACTGTCTCGACAGTTAATGCACAATGGGAAAATTTTAAGGTAGACAGTGGAGTTAGGGTTTTTAATATTTTCTCAGCAGCCAATAATATATATGTTTTTGCTGGTCCAGAAGATGGAAGTTATCCGCCCACACAACTATTTTTATCTACTGATAACGGAGCCTCATTTACCGATATAAGCACAAATCTTCCTGATTCCGTTGCAGGTCTTTATTCTCTTGAATGGCACAATGGGTTGGTATTTTTAGGAACTAATGATGGAGTTTATTCTACATCAGACCTTGGCTCTTCGTGGGTTGCAAAAAACGACGGCACGAAAAGTTCCAATTGCTATTCTTTAGAATCCGACGGAGATTATCTATACGCCGGATTTATAGCTGCTATATATCGCTCAAGCGATAACGGTGAAACCTGGGAAACTCTTGAACTTCCTTTTAATATTCAAATAGAAATTTCGGTGGTTAGGCAGATAGAATCCAGTGAATCCGGTCTTTATGTTTTAAGCGGAAATTTGCCTAACTACATGTACAAGTTGAGCAGAACATTTGACCAATTTTCGTTAAGTAAATTTTATACTGGAAATTACCTGCGAGACTTTTCGGTAAATAAATCTGGTTCGGATCTCACAATTGGTAAATATTACAGTGCTGGTGAAAGCGGCATGTTCCATTCAACTGATTTTGCTAATAGCTTTGAATCTGACAACAATTTTTTTGAAGTGAATGTTAACAGCCTTCATTTAGTCGGTGAAACAGAATTTGTCGGCTTTTTCGGATCTCAAGGAAGGGGAATATCATATCGCAATCAATCAACAAATGATATCTGGACTGATACAAACGGAGACATTTATTCAGATAGAATAGATGATATAACTTCAAATGATACTTACCTCTTTGTTTCTCACGCGGATTCTGTTGTAAGCAGAATAAAATTATCCCATTTTGGAATAACTACATCAGTAGAATCATTAGCCGAAATACCTAAAAGCTTTTTACTTTCACAAAATTATCCAAACCCATTTAACCCAAGCACAACAATCAATTTCTCGATTCCAAATCAAACGAGCGTTTCACTTAAGGTGTATGATGTGCTTGGTAAAGAAGTTGCAGAATTGGTTAATGAGGACCGTCCGGCAGGTAATTATAAAATTCAATTTGATGCATCAAAATTGGCGAGTGGAATTTATTTCTACACAATTTCTGCAGGCACCTTTTACCAGTCTAAAAAAATGTTGCTAATCAAATAGTAAAGTTCGTGGAGGCTTAATAATGATAACCAAAAGATTTACCATATATATTTACCTTTTTCTAATTATGCTTGTAAGCAATATTAACGCACAAAGTGTTAAAACTGCTGCAGACATATATCAAAATGCCGGAATAAGCGATCAACAGCTTCAAAAAGCTGATCCTTTAACCAGGATCTTTATTTATAATAATTTGACTGATAATCTCAAAGCAGTAAGGAGATATAAAGCAGTTGAAAACGCTCCTGTAATTAAATACAAACAAAATTTGCCTTTTTCGGCGGTGTTTTTAAAATCGAATTCTCCTCAGCAGACTAAAATTCAGGTTGAAGCATTAGGTGGAAAAGTAACCAATATAATTAAGGATATTTTAGTAGCGGAAATCCCGATAAATAAATTGGCAGAGATCATTATTGAAGACCAAGTTCTGCAAATAGAAACGGCTAAATACACAAAGTCATTATTGGATACGAGTTTAACATTTATTAATGCAGACAAAGTACATGCCGGCGAAGGCTTACCTAGATCGTACAAAGGTGACGGAGTAATTGTAGGAGTATTTGACAGTGGTATTGATTGGACTCATCCGGCTTTCAGTAATGAAAACGGAAACCGTATAAAATATCTTTGGGATATGTCCGATGACTCAAATCCTCCGGCAGAATTTGATTTCGGAACCGAATATACAAAAGACGATTTAGATCAAGCAAGTTCAAACCAGATTGATGATGATGGTCATGGAACTCATGTTGCCAGTACTGCAGCCGGTAATGCAGGTGGTGAGGAATATCCGTTAGTTGGTGTTGCCCCGGAAGCAGATATTGTTTTTGTAAAGGGTTACAGAGCAGGGGTTCAATATTTTGGAGAGAATGATATTGTTAATGGGTGTGATTATATCATGAAACGCGCGGAAGAAATGGGCAAACCGGTAGTAATAAATTTGAGTCTCGGTTCTGTTACCGGAAATACGGGAATGGCATTATATGAAGAAGCCTTAACAAATTTAGTCGAACCCGGTAAATTGATTGTTGCATCTGCGGGAAACAGCGGGTCATCAATTATTCATCTTCAGTACCAGATGAACGGAAATTCGGTTGAAGAAGATTCGGAAACATATTGGCATGTTTCCGATTCAACCAGTGGTCAAACAGCTATATTTGGTTATCCAAAAAGTACCGATTTTAATGTTGGAGTAAAAGTTTACTCCCGAGATTATTCTCAAGTTTTCTATACTTCTGAATCTGTTGGTCACGGTGAATCTTTTCAAAATTTACCAATTATTGTAAACAATGATACATTAGGAAATTTGAGTATAGATGGAAGACCGACTTCGATTGAACCGTATTACTTTTTTATTAATTTGACTTATGATACTGATTCCGATTTCAATGATTACTTTTTCAGTTTGTATACATACGGATCGGCAGAGTTTAATGCATGGATAGTCAACGGTAGATTTTTGCCGAATAACGGTCCGGGAGATAATGTTATTGCCGGAGATAATTTAATGACTGTCGGTTCTCCATCCGCTGCTTTAAATGTTTTTTCTATCGGGGCATTTACTACTAAACTTAGTTGGAATGACATTGACGGCAATCCATTTGAGAGAGACGGAACAATTACCGGGCGGGCTTATTTTTCTAGTATGGGACCGCTAAGAGATGGACGCCTAAAACCGGATTTTATGGCACCCGGTCATTGGATAGCTGCGGGTAACTCAAAAGACGCGAGTTATCCAAATTACTTATTGCTAAACGAGAAAACAGTTCACTTACAGGGCACCAGTATGTCAGCTCCTCATTTTACAGGGGTCGTAGCATTGTTGTTGGAGCAAGATCCGGATTTAACTTATGATGAAGCTTTTGAAGTTTTGATGAATTCTTCAATCACGGATGATATCACAGGTTCAGTTCCTAACAATGAATTTGGGTACGGAAGAGTTGATGTGCATGCTGCTTTACAAACATTGATTACTTCGGTTGATGATGATAACACAATTCCGGTTGAATATAGTCTTTCACAAAACTACCCGAACCCTTTCAACCCAAGTACAAGAATAAGTTTTTCAATCTCTCAACAAACACATGTTTCCTTAAAAGTTTACGATGTGCTTGGAAGAGAAGTTGCTGAGTTAGTTAATAAAGAAATGTCAGCTGGTTTTTATAAAGTTGATTTTGATGCATCAAATCTATCAAGTGGAATATACTTTTATTCACTCAAAGCAAACGAATTTTTTAAAACCCGAAAAATGCTGTTAGTTAAGTAGGAATGTATAGTTAAATGAGAAAAATTGTCGAAACCCTTTTGATAGTTGCAGCATTAGTACTCTCAATTAATGCTCAAACTTTACAGGAGAAACTACAAGGGAAACTGGAGTCGCTGCAGAAAGAAAAATCTCTCTTCGGTGTCTCGGCGGCAGTGCTTAAAGGGGACGAATTGATATGGAAAGGCACGGCTGGTTATTCGAATCCTCATACGCAGGATACAGTAACAATTGATATGAACGGCTCTATCGGAAGTAATACAAAAATGATGACATCTGCCATAATTTTACAGCTCGCTGAGGAGGGTAAGCTTTCTTTAGATGATAAGATCGATAACTGGTTAACACCATCCAGCAAAATCGATGGCGAGATCACCGTACGGCAATTGCTAAATCACACGAGCGGTACGTCAGATTATACAACTGATGCATGGGTAGATTCCTTCAAAACGAACCCATCAAGAGCATGGACAATGGATGATCTGATTGATGCCTTTGTAGGGGAACCCGATTTTCCGCCCGGAACTTCATGGCAATATTCAAATACAGGTTATCTGATGCTTGGTAGTATTATAGAACAAGTTGAGGATAAATCCTACAGAGAGGTTCTATATGAAAGAATTTTAACTCCTTTGGAATTATCCACAATGTATACTCCAATTGAAGATGAATCGACCGGTCCGGTTATGACTCCTTGGTTTGATATAGATGATGATGGTGAACAGGATAATTTAGAAGATTATTCACTGTTGGCAATGCACACAAGCGGTGGGGCCGCGGGATATATTTATTCCACGCCGGTGGATCTTGCTGTCTTTCTGAAAAAATTATTCTCAGAAGAAGTGATTAACAGGTCATCATTAGAACAAATGACAACAACCGTTCAGGGAAACTCAACTTATGACTACGGTCTCGGCATTATTAAATATAAAATATTTGACAAACCATTTTTCGGTCATACCGGTCAATACATGGGTTATTTGAGTTTTTCGGCATACGAACCTGAATCTCAATTGACTGTGGCAATTATATTGAATCTGACTTTTGCTGATATTTATGGTGTCGGTCAAGAACTAACTGAATTAGCGTATAGTGAAATTATTACCTCCGTTGAAGAATCTATTATAACAAATGAATTTTCTCTATCGCAAAATTACCCGAACCCGTTTAATCCGACTACAACAATAAGTTTTTCAATCCCTCAACAAACACATGTCTCTTTAAAAGTTTATGATATACTGGGAAGAGAAGTAGCAGAATTAGTCAATAAAGAAATGTCATCTGGTTTTTATAAAGT
>CAZCLA010000061.1:0-9355 GCA_964499285.1 uncultured Melioribacteraceae bacterium | reverse complement strand
AATCAAAAGTTGTTATTGCAGCCGACGGAGTTGAAAGCAGAGTTGGGAGATGGGCGGGAATAAAAACTCATATCGATTTTAGAGAAATGGAATCTTGCTTTCAGGTAACAGTGGGTAATCTTGAGAACATCGATCCAAACACATTATATTTTTATCTCGGTTCAAATTATGCTCCCAATGGATATTTTTGGATTTTTCCAAAAGGGAAGACAATAGCAAATGTTGGTCTCGGAGTAAGCGGCGATACCGGAAAGAAGAGATCTGCGCTTTCCTTTTTGAACGATAATCTTCAGAAACTTTTTCCTTCCGCATCAATACTAACACAAATTGCCGGCGGCGTTCCCTGCGCTCTTACTTTGGAAAAAATTTCTTCTGATGGAATTTTGTTGGCAGGGGATGCAGCCAGACAAGTTAATCCCCTTACAGGCGGAGGTATCGGAAGCGGGATGGAAGGCGGAAGTATTGCGGGAAGAATTGCCGGAGAAGCAGTTCGAAAAGGAAATTTATCTCTGCTTGAAAACTATAGAGATGAATGGATGAAACTACGCGGTAAAAATCATCTTATATTCGACAGATTGAAGGACGGTGTTTTTAACATGAAGGATGATCAGTTCAACGCAATTTGCAATAAAATGCATAAGATTCCCGAGAACAAAAGAACCTTAGGCAAACTGTTTATGACGGCACTTGCAAAGCATCCAAAACTTCTTGTTGAAGTAGCAAAAGTTTATATGGTTTAATTAAAATTCGTTTATTAGTCCGAAGTGAATTTTCCCTTCGTTCACCGCATCGCCGCTGCCGAGTGCGTAACTGACACCAAGCACTCCCAAAGCCGTTTCGAGATTTATTCCTAATCCGTATCCTATTTTGAATGATTCAATTTTTTCGATTCCGAGGGCGGAATTTTCGGATCTCAAATAATAACCTGAATCAAAAAACAGAAATGTGTATGTCCTGGAAGAAAGCGCAAGTCGGTATTCGAGATTTGACCAGAATACCCTATTACCTCTGAATTGATCTTCTCTATAACCTCTTAATGAATTTGCTCCTCCAAGGCGAAACAGATCGCTTTCTTCAAAAAAATCACCGGTCAGTTCTCTTCCGCTTATTCCCAATGCTATTATGTTTCTTCTGAAAATTTCTAAGAAGAAATCAATGTTAACCGCAATCCTAAGAAGATCGATATTTGTTTTTGTTGTGCTTGTGATGAATTTTTGAGGACCCTTTATTTTTTTGCTCGAGTATGTAAACTCAGCTTCGGTTACTAGTCCTTTTGTCGGGAGATAAAAATCATCGCTTGAATCATATCGTAAGTTGACACCCGAAGTGATTATAGAAGAATTATATACGGTAAAATTCTGATTATCCGACTCACTGGGAATTACAGAACCCGAAGAAAAAATGAGGGAAGCAGAAAGTTCTTCCGTAGCAAGATAATCAATCTTTCCCATATAATGTCTTTCGACATATGTTGTATCCTGCTTGCGCTGTTGAAATTCTCCTCTGATGTTGAAGGGCATTCCCAGCAGCCATGGTTCAAGATATTTAATCTGCAGAAACTGAGATTCTTTGTCGAGTTTTTCCCACTTAAAAGCCGCTCCTCGTTCAGTTCCGAAGAGATTTCGAAGACTCACATCAACGAATCCGGTAAAGTACCCGCTCTCGCCTTCAATATTGGAAGGAATGTAGCCGACAATCCCATCAAAGTTATTTGTTTGTTTCTCCTTTATCTTAATTCGGAGTACGCCTTTGCCTTCTGAGTTAAAGTAAAAATCGGGAAGTTCTACAGGTTCAAAAAAACGAAGCTTGTTTAATCGCTGCGGAATTTCCTCAAGCCGCTTTTGCGAATATTCCTCGTTTTCTTCTATTCTAATATTTCTGATGATCACATAATCTTTTGTTTTATCATTGCCGACTATCTCGATTTCTTCAATTCTGCTAGGAGGACCTTTGTCAATTCTTAAATATAAATCCGCATAGTGATTTGCTGATTCGTCATCACGAATTTTAAATGTTATCGACTCGAACATAACCGAGGTAAAAGGATAAGTTTTGTTTTCGAATTCTCCCAAAATTTCAGAAATAGATGATTCTATTTCGTATTTGTTGAACACCGAGCCTTCGAGAAATTTGATGGAACTAAGCACAAATGATGAGTCGCTTTTTTCAAGTCCGGATAAATATATTTTATTGATGTATGTTGGTTCGCCTTCCTCGATCAATATGGTAAGATCAATCTTTTGTGAATCCGATGAAAATACTGTTTCAATTGAATCTATTTTGAAATGGAAGTATCCGTAGTCAGTTAAATTTCTAGCAATGCGCGTTTTAATGGAATCATTCATTCCGGGAAAAGGGACGGCGCCTTCACCGATTTCAACCCAAGATAAATAATCCGATTCGGCAAAATCATAACCGCCGGAAATTTTTATTGAGTTAATTGATTGAGCTTTGGTAAGGAGAGCAAGCACTAAAAATATGGATATAACTTTAGTAATTAGGTGAATCATCTATCAATTTCATTTTCTTTCCAACAGGGTCTATCTTAACCTTATCAACAAGGCTTTCCATATCTTTTTTTACAACATTTGCGGCATCCAAATTAAGTGAGTTAAGAGCACCGAGCGCAGTTGCATTTGCAAGCATTTCTTCATAAACAAGTGATTTTTCCAAACCGTGAATTACTCCCGCAGTGAATGCATCACCGCTTCCCGTTGCATCTATTGTATTGACTTTTGGAGGTGTTATTTTGTACTTAAAATCATACTTGCTGGAGTAAAAAGTTTTATCACCGTTAGTTAAGAAAGCAAGTCTAACTCCCCACGAATAAAGCTCGTCGAGAAAATCCAGAATTTCATTTTCATCCTTTATTGATTTATGAAGCGAGTGATTGATTTCATCAATAGTGTTGTGCACTGCAAGCGGAGAGAGCTTAAAACATTCCTTGAGATGTTTGCCGTAGGTATCGATAATGACCGGTTTGTCCTCACGGTTAGCCATATCAATGCCTTCATATAGAACTTCCGCGGCTTTGGTTGTTGGAACACTTCCGCTGAAAACAACAAGTGACGAATTCTTTATTGTCTTCTCCAGTTTTGATTTGAAGTCATCCAATTCTTTTTGCTCAAGTTCGGAATCGGGTGAGAAGAAGGATGAGATTTTTCGGCTGCTCTCATCTATCACAATCGTTGATGTTCTTAAATTTGATTTTGCGGAAACCGGCGAGAAATCGATTTTTTCTTCCTCCAACAGATTTCTAAATATTTTACCGTTCGACCCGCCAATAAAAGTAAGCGCCAAATTTTTTATGCCGAGATGGTTAAGCTGTCTGCTTACATTTATTCCCTTTCCGCCGGCTTTAAATTCTTCTTTATAACTTCTGTTCTCTCCTGGTAGAACAACATTCTTATAATACAGTCTCTGTTCGAGAAGCGGATTTAAAGTAACGGTCAATACCATTTTAACGCCTGTAATGGTTCCACTCACCGTACTGGGGATTTTCCAATCTATAATCCCCGAAACCGGTATGATCGACAAAAAGGAATCTTCTGTTGATGTCGTAATAGTCCCAAATTTCATAAGGCTTTGAATCGATTGAAACCGGTTCGCGGTTCACTTGATTTGGAGGTCCCAATGTTACATATACCATTCCCATATCAGTTCTCCATCCCTCATAAAATCCTTTAAAATTTTTATTTGCATAATCTATTCTTCTATAATATTCGTTAAGAAGCTCGTTTTCGAGAGTTTGGGGTGATGGATCTTTCTCTTTCCAGAATGCAATAAACTCTTTCAACCGTTGATCGTAATCCGAAATATCAAGCAATGAATCAATTTTGCTTTCGTTGACAAAGTACTTCATTTGTTTAATCGCTTCATCGAGATCAACAATTGTTTTCGGGAAGCCGTCAATTGTTGCTCTAAAGTTTTTCCCTGTCGAACAAATTTTGTTTTCATCGGTATCCTCAACTTCAACAAGCATAATAAATTCACCTAGTTTCAAAGGTATATCTTTAAGTTCTGGTTGAAGTGTGTTCAATCCTTTGTTTAATTGAAATGTTACAAAATTATAATGATTTATATCCCGACTTTGATCAGTTATTGTATGTTTGACCGATAC
This sequence comes from uncultured Melioribacteraceae bacterium, assembly GCA_964499285.1. Taxonomy (GTDB): domain Bacteria; phylum Bacteroidota; class Ignavibacteria; order Ignavibacteriales; family Melioribacteraceae; genus JAGFIY01. The sequence goes on along the minus strand of CAZCLA010000061.1, from coordinate 5,235 downwards.
GCTTTGATCCTTATCACTGTAAATTTCATAAAGCATTGTAACATTTCGTTCATTGCTTGCAAGGACATTTGAAACGTTCGGAACAATTTCGGAACCGTTTTCTGTTTGCATAATTGATTTGATAAACATTATATCACTTATATCAACATCCTCTAACTTTCTAACACGGAGTTCGGTTTCGAACAAAATTCGCTGACCGGAATTCATATCTTCAACAGCACAAACGACAACATACTTTTCGGGAGTAAGATCAAAGGATCGGTGACTTATGTTGAAATTTTGAGATGAATATGTTTCTTCAAAGTCCTCTGTTTCAATGCTCTCTTTCCAAATTTTTTCGAACATCACATTATTTTTATTGCCGTCATAAAAGGTTAAGAAAATTGTGTAGCGCGAAAGGAAACTTTTTCCCTCTTTAATAAACTGAACGCTTGAATAAGGAAGTTGAATTAAAACATCGACCTTTGTTTTTCCCGGGAAATTACTTTTATAGTCGAGAAAATCTATAAAGAAATTTGGCGAATAATGATTTAGAACTAACGATGAATTCTCGGGCTGTGCGAAAACAATTCCCGATAATATTATAAATATTGCAGCAAGCTTTTTCATTTTGTTTCCTATCCTAAATATTTGCCGTAGAGATCATAATCATTATAATCAATTATTTCAATGTTATAAAACTTCCCTACCTTTAACTCTGTGCCATTTTTTTGAATGAGAACCTCACCGTCAACTTCAGGGGCATCTCTTTCACTTCGTCCAACATAATATTCGCCTTCCACGGAATCGATGATAACTTTTATTTTTTTACCAACGAAGGATTCATTTTTTTTCTCACTTATGCCTTTTTGAATTTCCATCAGCTTTGCTTTTCTGTATTCCTTCTCTTTATGATCGAAAGGATCACCCAAAATAAAACTTGGAGTCGTTTCTTCGATTGAATAATTAAAAACTCCAACTCTATCGAATTCAGCGCTCTTTACGAATTCACATAATTCTTCAAATTCTTTTTCGGTTTCGTTGGGATATCCAACAATAAAAGTGGTGCGAAGTGTTAGGCCGGTAATTCTTTTCTTCAACTTTTCAATTAGCATTCTTGTCCTTTTTGAACTTATTCCTCTCCGCATAGATTTCAAAACCGGATCGCTTATATGCTGAAGGGGAATGTCTATGTATTTACAAATTTTGGGATTGTTTGCGATCTCTTCAATTAGTTCATCGGGAAAATGAGAAGGATAAGCATAAAGTAGTCTTATCCATTCAATTCCATCAACGTTCGAAAGGTCACGGAACAACTCAGCAATATTTCTTTCCCCCTCGATATCTTTTCCGTAATCTGTTGTATCCTGCCCGATAACGATAAGTTCTTTCACTCCGATGGATGCAAGATATTCGGCTTCTTTTAACAATTGTTTTCTCTCGAACGAACGATGTTTTCCTCTCATCAAGGGAATTGCACAGAACGAGCATGGATTGTCGCAGCCTTCGGATATCTTAAAATATGCGTAGTGTTTAGGAGTTGTCAACTCCCGTTCTCCGAGAAGTTCCTTTTTTAAGTCAGCACCGAATTCGTTGAGCACTTCCTCATAAGCTTCAGTACCGAAAAACACATCAACTTCTGGAATTTCTTTAATAAGATCATCTTTATATCTTTCCGAAAGGCAACCGGCAACAACTACTTTTTTAATTTTTCCTTCTTTTTTGAGTTTAACTGCTTGTAGTATTGTGTTCACCGATTCTTCTTTTGCTTCGTCTATAAATCCGCATGTATTTATTACAATTGCATCCGCATGGCTTGAATTCTCAACAAGATTAAAATTGTTCAACTTAAGCTGATGCATCAGCCGTTCCGAATCCACAGTGTTTTTTGAGCAGCCGAGCGAGATTATTTCAATATTAGGTTTTCGTGACATCAAAATTCTTTCATTTGTTATTAAGTTATTTCGTAAAAATGGTATCAATTAATTTACAATTAATATCAATGCTTTTCACAGATACTAATAATCATATAAATTGATAGTTTGTACTTAAGATAAGAATGCCATCACCTCTCCGGACAGCAGGATAAGCAATGGCATTTTTGAATTTCTAGGTTCTAGCAAGTATTGTCCGAGTTATTAAATCAAGATATCAAGCCTAGAACGTAAAAGAAAGATTTACTTTAAAAGTTTCATATGTCAACGGGGTTTCGGTTTTAAATGGCCAGTTCATATCCTGCTGACGCAAATAGAAAATTCCGTAAGCGAGTCCATTTTTGAGCAGAAACCCAATTATCGGTCCTGCCGTAGGAGAACTATACATTATTTCTTCAACAAAAAAAGTTAAGGCACCCTGACCAAATTCTTCAATCATATAACTTAGCAAATGCTTCCAAAATAAATGTCGGGGATAAATAACCGATGCCTCATAACTTGCCCCAACCGAAACGAACTGATCAATTTGTATATTTATTCCCCCTTCTGAATATTGAGTAAACCTGAACGAATCTTCGTATCTTCCAAGCATATCCAAATAAGGATCGACTTCACCATCAAAAGAGGGGACGAATGAATTTCGCGGATAATTCTGTTGTTTTACTTCCAGCTTAGTCCAAGCAAATCCGCCAGAATTATATGGAAGAACAGCAACCGTTCCGAGATCATATCCGTAACCAAATCTGTTTCCAAAACCGAATCTGTAAAGATTTGTTGCGGTAACTCCGGTCAGATCAATATCATTGTGGAGACGTGAAGCAATGCTTGAAAAAGTGACAAATCGATCATCAAGTTCTAGTATCGATTTATCATAGCTGTCGATTGCACTGTATCCGAGTTTTACATCGATAATACCGATATTGGCAAATGAATTATCAAAATTATGATGCTTCATTTCTCCCAATCCGTAACTTGCTTCAATAAAGGGTCTGGATTCACCCCACCACTTTCCGAAATTGAATTTGTTGCTTCCCCAGTCGGAAGTTTCTCGCGAAGTGCTGGTAAAATTTTGGGGTTGAGAAAATAATTGATTAAAACATAAAATTATAAAAATAAGAGTAAAATATTTTTTCATCATCGCTCCAAATGAAATAATATAAATCAATCTGATGATTAGACGAAAATAAAACTAAGAATGTTACAATTTCGATAAGAAATTAATACGGTAGAAATGGAAAATCAGCCGATTTCTATTCCTGATTTATCCCGCAGTGTTTTGATTAATGTTTCTAATAGAACATCGTTTTGGACCGGTTTTGTCAGGAAAATATCGACTCCAGCATTGTACGCGTTGTCCTTATCTCGTTGAAAAGCGTGAGCAGAAAGACCGACGATTGCAATGTTCTTATATTCGTCTTTTTCCCGCAGTTCTCTTGTGAGTTGAAGACCATCTTTTTTCCCTCTCAAGGAGATGTCCATTAGAATAATGTCAAACTTTTCCTGTTCCAATTTTTGGTAAAATGTGTCTGATGAGTCGCATATTTCCAAATCAAATTTCCTCTTCAGAAAAATTTGAAGAAATTTTTGGTTTTCGTAGTCATCTTCCACTACAAGCAATTTTGGTTTTCGTATTTCATCAGTCATTTTTTATCCCGGGAAAATAATTTTATTTACAATCGATTTTGTAATTTAGTAAAAAATTCCTATTCGGTTTTATAAAAAAATGTTTTTTACAACAATTTGCAAGTATGATTTGCTATTAGTCACCAAATAACAATAAATTTGCGAAAACTTCAGGATAATCAATGAAAAAACATCACGCATTTCTTTTTATAATTTTAATATTTATGGTAAGTATGATCTACTTTGCCGGATGCTCCTGCAGTTCATGCGGTAAACAAAATTCCGAGTCGGTTGAAGTACAAATTCCGGATTCGATTTTTGCGGTGGGAGATAATTTTATAGTTCACAAAACAGGCGAAAAATTTTTTGGCGAATATATTTACAGGGATTTTATTAACAGCAAAGAACACGAAAATTTCTACGAATTAATCTATCGTTTCAAAATTGTTGATAAAGAATATGTGGATGAGAAAATTCAATTTTTTATTGATAAAAAAGGAAACGTTCTGCAAGATCATGACGTCGTTGGTATTCCCGACTGCCGGAGCGATTCCCGAAATTGCGAGTTTAATGTCGACAAGGAAAGCGCTTTAGAAATAGCATCGGAGAACAATCTTGATGAGGGAGTGCGCGAATGGGATATCAGTTTTAGATGGTCGCCTGAACATGGTAAATATGTCTGGCACATTCTAACGACAATAAATGAAATTGGGAGCGGTGATTTTTATAAAGCAAACGGGAAGGAAATATTTATACATCCTTTTGATGGATCTGTAATTCAAATCAGGTCTTGGAGAATTAACTAACGATTAGAAATTTTATATACTAGCTTAATGCCAAAAGAATAAAAAACAGATGCAGAACCATAAAATAAAAGAATCCATAAAATAAAACTTTATACCAATACCGGTGTTTTGGTTTCCTTGGATCGTATCCGCCGGTTTTTTTTATCAAATACATACCAATTGTAAAAAATGCACCCCCAACACCATATAGATAAATAAAGGGGAGCCAAACATTGAAAAAAGTATTGGACATATATAAACCAAATTTAATAGCGAGAAAATCTAATTAAGAGTAAATTGAGACTCAAGTTAAATTTTTATTAATTTCTCACACTTCTATGAGTGAAATACTTGAAATTGCTGAACTCGGAAGTCCGGTCTTAAGAGAACCGGCTAAACCAATTCATGTTATTGACAAAAAGATTATAGAGCTTTCCGGACGCATGATTTCTACGTTAAGGAATGCTGGGGGAGTGGGAATTGCGGCGCCACAAGTTTCTGAATCACTGCGGATGTTTATCGTTGATTCAAAACCAAACGATAGATATCCTGATGCTCCGGAATATGGAACAATGACAATTATTAATCCCAAAATTATATCTGCTTCGGAAGAGACAGATTATTTTTGGGAAGGCTGTCTGAGTATTCCCGGAATAAGGGGTTTTGTTGCAAGGCCAAAAGAAATAGACGTTGAATTTACCGATATCAAAAACAATATAATTAAATTAACATTAAATAATTTTGTGTCAAGAATTTTTCAACATGAATTCGATCACCTGAATGGGATTGTCTTTCTCGATAGAATCGAGTCGAATAAAAATATCATTACAGAAAAAGAATATTTAAAAATGATAACCTCCCAAAATAGACTAAGTTAATGGGAATAACAGGCGATATTATCATAATTGTTCTTG
>CAZCLA010000060.1:0-9400 GCA_964499285.1 uncultured Melioribacteraceae bacterium | reverse complement strand
CCACTATGTGGGAACAACTACCATTAAAATTATACAAATGCCGGATGCGAAAACGCTTTCGGCTTGAGCCACTGGTCATTTACATACTACGTGTAAGCAATATTCTTATTCAATTTGGGACGAGAAAATAATTCAATTTGTTTCACCTTAATATCTTCTAGAGAATAATTAGAAATAAATAATTCCTTTCCAATTTGATTGGAATCTTTATTTACATTCCTCATTCCGTATGTTAAATCCCAAGACTTGATATTGGCAAATGAAAAAAGATTTCTTATATATTTACTGTCATCATAAGTAATTAACCACTTATGTTTTGATCGCTTAATTGTATTCGCAAACCTTTCGTGATCAAATATTTTATGGAGAGTTCCATTTTTTCCATACAGCGCGGATTTTGTAGCGGAATAATAAGGTGGGTCAAGAAATAAAAAAACATTTTCGCCTTCGGCATTAATTAGTTCTTCATAATCTAGATTAGAAATTCTAGTATTAAACAAAACCTTTGAAAGTAATTTTACTCTTTCGATGCTTGAGTCTGTAAATCTCTTATGAAATGCTGCATTAGAAAAACCTCCACTTTCTGTAGTTCCAGAAAAAGTAATTCTATTAAAAATGAAAAAGGCGGCAGCTTTTTTATTCTCATCAAACGACTCCATATTTTCTAATAAGAATCTATGTAAATCCTTCCCATCGGAAAATTCTGAACGAAACTTATTTATTGTATTTATAAGCGCAACCGGATTTTCTTTGCACTCATTCCAAAAGTGATAAAGATTTTTATAAATATCGTTAATCCAAAAATCTCTTTTAGGAAACTTTTGTTTCAGGTAAATATAAACTGAGCCACCACCTACAAATGGCTCTCGAAATTCCGTAAAATCAGGTATGAGTTTCGAGATTATTTTTATTGCTTTGCTTTTACCACCAGGGTATCTTAAAGGACTTTTTATTGTCATTTTACATTTTCAATTATAATTTCAATATTATTTGATTTTGCTTCTTGTAACAGCAATACTAAAAATTTCTCTAAACTTTCTTTTATTCCATTATCCTTGCAAAACTCTTGAATATTATTATCAGATTTCGAGTAAAAATTACGCAATAATTTATTGGACGTTAGTTTTAATGTTGGTTGAACTTTGTAATTTTTGTTGTCAATTTTGACGTCCTTTAAATTACAATACAAAATCATTTTTAATAACCCATCTTTTATATCGCCAATGCTTGGTAATTTGGCATTGCTTGAGTGTTTGCCCTCTATTAAATAAAGTACATCGTTTTTAATATCAATTTCATCGGTTGTTAGGTAATATAATCCACCAAGGTAATTTTTGATAGTAATAGTTGCTTTTGTTTCAGTCCCCAAATATTCCTTTGGTTGAATTGTTTTGAATTCTCTGTTTTGAGCATCTTGTGCTCTCATTCTAGAAGCATTCATAAACTCGTCTAATCCTTCTAGAAATTTATTCTTAAATTGTAGTACTCCATCCTCACCGTGAAAATCAACGGCAAGTTTTTTAGAAAGGTCTTTAAATGCTTTTATAGCCTTATCTAAAACAGTTGGAAAACATTCTTCAATTTCTTTTAAATTCCAATGCAAAGGTGAAGAATGATAATTATTTATCTCAATAATCTTATTCTTGACATAATTATTGTCAAACTCGAAATTAGTTGCTTTGTTGTCGTATCTCGGGTTTTTTTGAGCTTTATCATAATAAGCGAATATTACAAAAACATCTAACAGACTCATCAGTGAGATAGTATCCCATTGAACATAATCACGATCTCCATCTTTACCTTCATCTTTGATAACAGGAATAACAGTTATTTTTTTGTTGAATCCCAACGTATTATAAACTCTTTCAAAGGGATAAGAGCGAGTACGTTTAGGAGATTTCCATTTTGAGATACTGAAGCTAAAATTTTTATTTTTAGTAATGAAATAAGTGATGCGAGAATTAATATCAAATTCATTAAAATCAATTTCTTTCAATTCAGCCGTACAAAAAGTTTGATATTTTATTCCAGTTATTTGTGCTGTAATATGCATCTGGTTATAATCCTTTTTTCTTTTTATTCTCAATATATTCAAGAGTGACATACTTATATTTACCAGTTTTTCTTTCCATAATTTCCAAACTGTCTTCATTATTAAACATATCCTTGTTAATGTCAAAACCAGTTTTAATCTTGATCGTTTTTTCAAGATCTCGAATAATTTCAAATCCAACCGAGTTTCTGCTTAAAAGGCGGGCAACTTTCATTGTAGTACCGCTGCCAAGAAAAGGATCAAGCACAGTTTCGCCAACATATGAAAAAAGTTTAATTAAGCGGTAGGGAAGTTCTTCTGGAAATGCGGCTACATTTTTTTCTAATTTTGATCCAGGTAGTACGTTTGTTATTTCCCAAAGTGTACGGTGCCAATTTTTATTTTGGAATTCCTTCTTATCAATTTTTGATAGTTCACGTATTTCTTGTGAAATAGTGCGATAATTAAATTTGCCTTTTTGGAAAATCACAATACTTTCCAGTAGATTATCTGGATAGTAATACATAGGATAAGGATTTTGTAAAATTACTCCACTTCTTTTACTAATCCTCAGATAGCCATCGGGCTTTTTCCAAACAATTTTATCTCTGTATCTAAAACCGGCATTTTGAAAAATTTTTATTGAATCAGCAACAATTGGATATTTTTCACCATTTACCAACATATCATCAATATTTAATGCAAATATTCGACCTTCTTGTAAAACACGAAAGGATTCATTTGCAAATTTGTTCAATACGCCTAAATATTGGTCATAATTCGTAAACAATCCATTATAGTCAAAGGGCGCATTAAAATATGGTGGTGAAGTAACGGCAAAGTGAATGCTTTCATCAGCAATTTCACTCATATCCATACAATTACCAAAGATTATTTTATGTTTTGTTGCCATTATTCAGAGTATAATTTTTATTTAATAAAATCTAAATTTAGCATAAAATTGAATAACATATTTGATAGCTTTTTTGCACATAACTATTACTTAACTAGAATGACCGCTCTTGTAGCATTCTGATAATATTGCAATTTCTTGCAGAACTAAATTCTGATTAATATTTAATCAACACTCATGAACACTTTAAGAACAATCTGTTAATTAATTTTTCTATTATTAAATGAGTATTTATTTTTGCAATATTCCGCAATAATAAAGTTGACTCATCCTACCTATCTAACGGACTAATAACTCCCGCACCTTGGTTAACAACGTGAGTGTAAATCATAGTTGTCCTTACTGAACTATGACCTAATAATTCTTGTATTGTTCTAAAATCATATCTGTTTTCTAAAAGATGTGCTGCAAAAGAGTATTGCTGTGTCGGTTTTACTGAGGTTCTATTTCGGTTTTCAATCAATGTTGAATTTCTGATTAAGTTGAGTTAATTAGTATTTCCATAATAAATCAAAAATGTTTAAGTATCAATATAATTTTGTATTTTATTCGAGAGATTGCTGCATCCCGATAAATCGGGGTTTGCAATGACATTATTTTTAACCTTCAATCTGTAACATTCAACGAATAATCTGAAACCTATTCCAAACCTATTTGAAAAGTATATGAAAGCGTAGTAGTGCCGCTCAAATCTCGATACAGTATCGCTCAGGTCATACACGGCTCATACGGACTGAGAGCATTTCAAGCGGATAGAAAAAAATTTTCCGAATAGGTATGAATCAGTTATACGATGTTAAGCATCAACCGGATTAACAATAATCTACTTTAACAGGTTCATTTTTCTTGTCTGCGAAAACGTACCTGAAGTTAACCTGTAGTAATAAACTCCGGATGACAACCCTTCCGCATCAAATACGATCTCATAATTGCCCGGAGTCAAATGTTTGTTTACGAGAGTTGTGACCTCTCTGCCTAGGATGTCATAAACAGCTAATTTTGTTTTAGTGGACGCAAATTTTGCGTCCACTACGTTTGGTATTGTGAATTTTATTGTTGTTGTCGGATTAAATGGATTGGGATAATTTTGTTTTAGTTCAAACGATAAAGGAATAAACTCGTCATAAACGGAGGTGGGGTACTCTGTTTCTACCAAATTAGTTTCTGCTCCCAAAATTGTGAAGGATTCAATTCCCAATAGACTTAAATCTTCTGATTCAACTGTAGGTCTGAATTCTCTTACAATCCATTTACCTTCGGTTATATAATAAGATTGTGGAATGTTGATTATAGGAATAATTAACGGTGGTATCGGCGGTGGTAATAGCTGAACTTTTGCATCAACGTTAACACTAAGCACAAACTTTTTACACAAAAAATTACCTGCGGGAGTGTTGATAATTTCATCTTCGGCTCTTACTCCCGAAATTGTGCCGATTACGTTTATATCAATTCCTTCATAATTTACTACTGTGTCAATTTTGATTAACTCATACTTAGAATTTACTGCTTGTGCAAATCTGAATAAATCATACCAACCGGAATATCTTTGTGAAAGATCGGAGAGAGAAACACCGCCCAATTCTGCCGAATCCAAGAGCGAAAGAAGATTGAAGTAGAGTGATGCAATCGATCCGTTAAATGATATAAAAGATGAATCGCGGAAAACTGTATTTTGAATTTCACCTTCAGGTGCGATTTTTGAAACAAGAAGTTCTGAAACTCGATCAAAGAAATTTCCCGTTCCTACCAAACTGTCAATTCTTATTCGTTTGCTGTTCTGAACTCGATTCTGATTTACATCGAGATTGTATGTCTCATATTTCCATTTATATCCGTCTCTATCAGGAAAGTAGCTTGATGCATCTTGTGCAAAGATGCTTACTAAGCCGACAATCAGCATTTGAAATAGGAAAAAATGTAATTTCATTTCGGAACCTGCTGGTTAATAAAAGGGAAAGTGTCTTCATTTTTACGATTATTAAATTATAACCTATGGATTAATTCTCAATGTATCAACAAGAAAAAATCATTTGATTGTTGAAATCAAATTCTTATGTTTGACAAATCTATTTCCAAACCCTAACTCCACAAAAAATTATTAGATGTCAAATAAGACAAAAAATGAACCAGCATATTTTCCGTCTGTTCTAAAACTAAGTAATAATGCTGTATTCAGTGGTTTTTCGTTCGGTTATAAAAAAAATATCTCCGGCGAAGTGGTGTTTAACACAGGTATGGTAGGCTATCCTGAAACATTAACCGATCCTTCTTACAGTGGACAGATACTCGTATTGACTTATCCTTTAATCGGAAATTACGGTGTCCCTCAATTTGTTGCGGATGATCTTCTTAAATCGAAATTTGAATCCGATAAAATCCATATCCAAGGATTAATAGTAAGCGAGATTTCTAACACTTTCAGTCATTGGAGCGGAAAAAATTTATTGTCGAGCTGGCTGAAGGAAAATAAAATTCCGGGAATGTTTGGTGTTGATACCCGGAAGTTGACTTCTTTGCTGAGGGAACACGGAACTATGCTTGGGAAAATTATAATTGATAACGAATCTATTGATTTTTATGATCCGGATAAGGATGATATTATCTCAAAAGTCTGTCCGGAAGAAATTGAAGTAATTGGCAGCGGAAAGAAAAAAATACTGCTTCTGGATTGCGGTTGTAAGCTTGGTATAATTAGAAATTTAATTCGTGAGAATACGACAGTAATTCGTCACCCTTGGAATAAGGAAATAAGCGATTTCAATTTTGATGCAATCGTTCTTTCCAACGGACCAGGCAATCCGGCACTTTATAATGATCTAAAAGACAAAGTTGAAAAACTTCTTAAATTAAGAAAACCTGTATTGGGCATCTGCCTTGGTCATCAGATTTTGGCATCTGCAGCGGGGGCAAAAACATACAAACTTAAATATGGACACAGAAGTCAAAATCAACCTGTTAGATTGAAGGGTACGAATAAGTGTTTCATTACAAGTCAGAATCATGGATTTGCTGTAGATGAAACATCGCTTACCGATGAATGGCGGACCTGGTTTACAAACTTAAATGATGATACAAACGAAGGAATAATTCACAACTCACTTCCGTTTCGATCGGTTCAATTTCATCCCGAAGCTTCACCTGGTCCGACAGACACTTCATTTATTTTTGATGATTTTCTGAAAGAGATCAAATGAAACGAATTAATAAAGTTTTAATACTCGGCAGCTCAGCCCTAAAAATTGGGGAAGCCGGGGAGTTCGATTATTCGGGAAGCCAGGCAATAAAAGCATTAAAAGAAGAACGAATTTATACAATTTTAATCAACCCGAATATTGCAACGATACAAACATCGGAATATTTAGCTGATCAAATTTATCTGCTTCCTGTAAATCCTTACTTTGTCGAAAAGGTCATAGAAAAAGAAAAACCAGATGCAATCCTGCTTGGTTTCGGAGGACAAACTGCTCTTAACTGCGGCATTGAACTTTATCAAAAAGGGATATTGGATAAACACAATGTAGAAGTGCTCGGCACATCTGTTGAAACAATATTGGATACCGAGGACAGAGAGAGGTTTAATTCTAAGTTGGGCGAAATTGGAATATCTGTTCCTAAAAGTAGTGCTGTATCAAATGTTGAAGATGCATTTTCGTTCGCTGAGGAGAACGGATTCCCGCTCATTATAAGAATTGCTTATGCACTCGGAGGACTTGGTTCCGGTATTTGCAGAAATAAAAAGGAACTAAAACAACTTGCTTCAAAAGCTCTTTCGTATTCGTCGCAAATATTAGTTGAAGAGTATTTAGAAGGATGGAAGGAAGTAGAGTACGAAGTGGTACGCGACAGCTACGATAACTGTATTACAGTCTGCAATATGGAAAATTTAGATCCGATGGGAATTCACACGGGTGAAAGTATAGTCGTTGCTCCAAGCCAGACTCTATCAAATACTGAATTTCACAAGCTTCGAACAATTGCCATAAAAACAATTAGACATCTCGGCATAATCGGTGAGTGTAATATTCAATATGCACTAGATCCAAATTCTGAGGATTATCGGGTGATTGAGGTTAATGCTAGATTATCAAGGAGTTCGGCCCTAGCATCCAAAGCCACAGGATATCCATTATCCTTTGTAGCTGCAAAAATTGCAATCGGTTATGGTTTGTTTGAATTGACAAATTCGGTAACAAAGATAACATCCGCATTTTTTGAACCAGCTTTGGATTATGTTGTAGTAAAAATTCCCAGATGGGATCTCAAGAAATTTCACAAAGTTCAAACAACAATCGGCTCATCAATGAAATCTGTCGGTGAGGTGATGGCAATCGGTAGAAAGTTTGAAGAAGCATTGCAGAAGGCTCTTCGGATGCTCGATATAGGAGCAATGGGATTGGTAGGTAACGATAACAAATTTAGTTCCGAAAATTTTGAAAAGATTTTGGAAGATCCGACTGAAGAAAGAATATTTGCGGTTGTGGAAGCCTGTAAAAAAGGATATTCGATAGAGTGGATTCATAATAAAACGCACATCAACACTTGGTTCCTTTCTAAAATACAAAACATTGTTGAGTTGGAAGGGGAGTTGAAAAACACTATTTCAAAGATCCCCAAAGAATTGCTCATAAAGTCCAAACAATATGGAATGTCGGATGAACAAATTTCTAAGATCACAAATCAATCAGTTGATTCTATTTTTCAGCAAAGAGTTAGACAAGAAATCAGACCATCAATTAAAAGTATAGATACATTAGCGGCAGAATTCCCGGCAAAAACAAACTATCAATATCTCACCTATAATGCGGATGATGATGAAATTCAGCAATCGTTGGAAGGGAGTACACTGATATTAGGTTCTGGTCCCTATAGGATCGGCAGCTCAGTTGAGTTTGATTGGTGTTGTGTTATTACCGGAAAAACTTTAAAGAAACTCGGCAAAAATTCCATAATGCTGAACTGCAATCCTGAGACAGTAAGCACGGATTATGATGAATTCGATGCATTATTTTTTGATGAAATTACATTAGAAACTATTCGAGAAATAAATGATAAGCTGAAATTGGAAGGTGTAATTATTTCGATGGGAGGACAAACACCAAATAACTTGGCTTTAGGATTGGAGAGATCACTTATTAGAGTACTAGGCACTTCAACAAAGTCGATTGACAATGCCGAAAACAGAAGCAAATTTTCTTCTTTACTCGATTTTCTGGGAATTGATCAACCCGAGTGGAGAGAACTGAGTTCAACTTCCGATGCGATTGATTTTGCAAATTTAGTGGGTTATCCTGTACTTGTCCGCCCGTCGTATGTTCTCAGCGGAGCTGCGATGGCAATTGCATTAAATGAAAAAGAACTGATTCAAGTTCTCCAACGTGCAGCAGATATATCAAAGGATCATCCGGTTGTTCTAAGTAAATTTTTGATCAATGCCAAAGAACTTGAATTTGACGGTGTTGCGAAGGACGGTGAAATTATATGTTCGGCTATAAGCGAACATGTGGAAAATGCCGGAGTACATTCGGGAGACGCAACCCTAGTGCTTCCTCCGCAGCGAACTTACTTTGAAACAATGAGGCAGATAAGGCAGGCTTCAAAAAAAATCGTGAAACATCTTAGAATAAATGGACCGTTCAATATTCAATTTATAGCAAAAGAAAATAAAGTGAAAGTTATTGAATGTAACATCCGTGCTTCGCGAAGTTTCCCATTCGTATCCAAAACATTAAAATCAAATTTTATCGAGACGGCAGCGAAGGTTATTTGCGGGGAATATGTTGAAAGACAAGATGATGTTTCCTTTAATTTAGATTACGTTGGTGTAAAAGCACCCGAGTTTTCTTTTACCCGGCTTGAAGGAGCCGATCCCACAACGGGTGTTGAGATGGCTTCAACGGGTGAAGTCGCTTGTTTGGGAAAAGATTTTGACGAAGCATTCTTAAAAGCTTTAATTTCCGTAGGTTACAGATTCCCGATAAAGTCAATACTTTTATCTTCCGGAGCCATTGAATCAAAAGCCGAACTGCTTGAAGCAACACATCATTTCTTAAGATTGGGTGTAAAATTTTATGCTACACGAGGCACGGCTAGGTTTATGAAGGATAATAATATCCCGGTCACAACTCTTTTCTGGCCGTTAAAAGGTGGTTCTCCCAATGCTGCCGAATATATTAAAGCAGGTAAAATTGATCTAGTAATTAATCTTCACAAAAATTTTAGAGAAGATGAATTGACAAACGATTATATCATAAGAAGAACTGCTGTAGATTATAAAGTTCCACTAATCACAAATCGTCAAATTGCCATGAGGCTCGCTGAAGCTTTATCAAGAATCGACATGAGTCAATTGGAAATTAAAAGTTGGAATGAGTACTAATGCATTCTATTTTTACTTCATTTTTTATTATGTTGAACCATAACATCTTGTGAGAAATGTTATGCGAAGAATCACT
>CAZCLA010000059.1:7878-10126 GCA_964499285.1 uncultured Melioribacteraceae bacterium | reverse complement strand
TATTCTCATTAATTTTAGACAAGATGTCCTATTAAAATTATGAGGTCATTTCTATTCTGGGAAAAAATATTTTTTCGGAATATGGGACACAACATCTCGTTAAATAAACTTTCTGTTCAGCATTTATTTCACAAATAACATACAAATATAAAGGAGGAGTAATGAAGAGGGGATTTCTTATATACATCGGCGCAACGGCAGCACTGTTTATTCTGCTTGCGGCTTGTAATCAAAAACCGGAGGAAGAAGCAAAACCGGAAATGACACAAGAACAATTGATCGCCCGTGGAGATTATCTCGTAAGTACAATCGGCTGTGATGACTGCCACACACCTAAAGTTATGGGCCCAAAAGGTCCGGAGTTTGATATGTCGAGAAGATTTATGGGATATCCTGCAGATCAAGAACTGCCGCCTATCGATGAATCGGTTCTTCCGAACTGGGCATTGTTTAATCACGAGTTAACTGCGGCTGTTGGACCATGGGGAGTTTCTTTTTCCGCCAACATAACTTCGGATGAAACGGGTATAGGAACTTGGTCTTATGAACAGTTCGAAAGAGCAATGCGTCAAGGTCTCTACAAAGGGATGGAAGGAAGCCGTCCTCTGCTTCCGCCGATGCCATGGCAGAATTTTGCAAAATTATCAGATGAAGATCTTAGGGCTATGTTTGCTTTCTTAAAATCAACAACACCTATTAGGAATGTTGTTCCGGCTAATATTCCGCCTGCAGCTCCAAGCAACTAATCAACTTTTAAACCCCGCGCATCTGCGGGGTTTGTTTTTTAAGCTCATAATTTATTTGTACATTAATAAGACTGCAGAACGAATTTGTATTGGGTTATGAGTATTAAGGACATTCCGAACATCACTGTAACCACTTTCAATGAATGGCTGGATGATAAAACATTCAAAATGTCTGCCGCACTTTCATTTTATTCGCTTATATCACTTGCCCCGCTGTTGCTGATTATCACGAGCATTGCCGGAGCCGTTTTCGGAAAACAAGCTGCTGCGGGACAGTTGTTTGAAGGCATTCAAGAATACGTTGGTCCCCAATCGGCAGAGCTTATTCAAAAATTAGTAATGAACGCATCTGTTCCCGATACAGGAATCACTGCTGCTGTTCTGGGTATTGCGGTTTTTCTTTGGGCTTCGCTTGCAATATTTGTGGAGCTTAGGGATTCACTCAATGCTATTTGGGGAGTTGAGGTTAAACCCGGCAAAGGATTTAAGGTTTTCTTTATAAGCAGAATTTTTTCGTTTCTAATTTTATTGATTATCGGGCTGCTGCTTGTAGTTTCGCTTATTGCGGGAACTTTGCTCAGCGTGCTCGATTCTTTCTTAAGCGACTTAATCGGAAAAGTAATTCCACTTCTTCATATTATCGATATGCTTTTTTCATTTCTCCTTGTCACGCTGATGTTTGCCGTAATAATGAAAATTTTGCCGAGCGTAAAAGTAGAATGGCGTTATGCTTTCATCGGGGCTGTCATAACTTCAATTTTGTTCAGTATAGGAAAGTTCGGAATCAATTACTATCTGAGCACTACAAGTTATTCTTCGGTTTACGGTGCTGCTAGTTCACTGGTGATTCTTCTTTTTTGGATTTATTATTCCGGACTCATATTCTTTTTCGGCGCTGAACTTACACAGGTTCTCAGAAAAAAATATTCTAAAGAGCCGCTTCAGCTTGATAAAAATGTCCTCAGAATTTCAAAAATATCCGAAATGATAAAAGAAAAAACGGGTGTAGAATAAACTAGATTGAAGTGAGTCAATAATTCTTTGCCCCTGCCTGTCGGCAGAAAGGTCTCAGCGGTTGTTATTCAATAATCGCGGAGGCATTAAGAAGTAAATTTTTTAACATTCCTTAAAATTAAAACAGAGAAAGTTATTGCAATCAATGCAATCGTCGGCATAATAAAAATTACCGGGACTACATTTTCACCGGCATCAGCCATAAATAATATTTTCGAAGTAAGAGCAGCCATCAGAAACGAAAGAAAAATAACATAGACCGATGAAAACAAATAACCGATACCTTTTTCTCTAACCGCAAGCATACCAACCACAAATGAAATAGGAAGCAGCAATCCCAAATCGAATCCCTGCACAATAAGCGTTGTATAATGCTGAAGTTCTTTCGGGTAAATTGATCCGTCGAGAAGAGATGGAACGATAATTCCCAGCCAAAGAAGTGCGACTAAAACCGAGTTGATTATTAAAAAAATCCCCGTATTCTTCAT
>CAZCLA010000059.1:4499-7778 GCA_964499285.1 uncultured Melioribacteraceae bacterium | reverse complement strand
GCAATTCCTTGAACAGCAACATCGGCGGACATGTGTTTGTAAATTCCTTTTCCGTAAATCAAAACCTCTTCGCCGCGGATTGATTGATACTCATAAACACCTGTACCGTCATCGCTGAATATTCCGAATGAAGAAGCAGTAATTGCTGCAGCTGCTGTCATTAATACAAGAATTGTTATTGTTTTATTTTGCTTCATATTTATTGAGCAGTAGTTGGTTTATAATATTCCTTAACTTTCGAAGAAAGCGAAAACAGCAAAATTAAAATTCCGACTATTCCGTATATCAACTGCAGCGGCGGTTCGTGCTGGTAACCTATTACCGCTACTTCAACAATTATCCAAATCAATAAAGCTATACCGAGATATACACTCATCTTTCTGCTCCAGGCTATTTTTTTCCATAACCCAATAGCAATTATAACCGGCACGATTCCGAGAAGAAACAGTAAAACAATTCCGGGAATTGTGTAATTGCCGAACGGAGATCCGCTCAGCCATTCGATGGGTATCTGAAGTGACTTGCCGGTAGGATCAATCGTTAATCCAATGCCCCCGAAAATTCCGCTAATACCTTGAAACAAAACCAAAACAAATAAAATCAATGCTTGAACAGGGCGTTTCTCCTTCATTGTTCGTCTCCTATATATATAATAATCGAATCGAAATCACATCATCAAATTGCAAAATAAGAAATATGTCAATTTTTTGCCGGACGTTCCGCCTCTACCGGCAACTTAAACTCGACTACCGCTTTTGATGGAAGATCAAAATTGATTTCTGTATCTTCACCCTGATCATTTGAAGTAAATAAGGAAGTTATGAAAACTATATTGATTTTAATTATAGCGTCTACGTCAATTTTTGGTTCTGTCAGTCTCGATTCGGTTGATAATAAAATTCTAAATTACACCTACAACAACGAAACATCGAAAGCAGCACAGCTCATTAGCGAAAGAATTAAAAACTATCCAAAGGATCCCAAATATTATTTCCTCGAACTCGGCAACGATATAATGCATTCTATTGTTGTTGTTAATAGTGTTCCTTCAGAAAGAAAATTTCAAGTCCGCGATTCTTTGAACAAACTTGCAATCGAAAAAGCAGAAAAATATCTCGATATGTTCGAGGACGACGCAAAGACACTGGAAGAAAAATTCTATGTCGGCGGATTTCATGGATACCTTGCAAGATTTTATGGACTCGACCGATCATATATGAGCGCATTTTCAAGCGCGAAAAGCGGTCAGAAAATTATGGAAGATATTCTCGAGCAGAACCCTGACTTCAACGATGCTTATCTCCTTCTTGGAATGTCTTATTATTTCGCCGACAGGCTAAGCGGGTTTATCGGATTCGTTGCGGGAATTCTCGGACTTTCGGGCGACAGAGATTTAGGGGTTGAATACATCAAACGGGCGGCAGATAAAGGAAATTTATCTTTCGCGCAGGCTGTTATTTCATTGGTCGAAATTTATACGAGACTCGAAGACAACGAATATCCGGCTTTCCCTTACTTTGAAAAGTTTTTGAAAAAATTTCCGAACAGTAGTTATATGATAAACTGGTATTGCCGCGAACTGCTCGATCTAAATTTGACTGAACGAGTTAAAACTTTTATTGAGAACGACAGTTTAAACTTAGTTGACGATATCTCAAAACAGAGATATCATTTTGCGGTTGGAAATTATGACGAATCCGATAAATATTGGAGCAACATCGAAAAAGAAAAATCAGTTTACTGGCGCTGGTTCTATGATCAAGCTGCATTTACCAACACATTAAATTCTGCTATGATTGAAAGCAAAACTCCTAAAGTTGATGAATCGTTAGGTGAAACCTATAAAGATTTACTCAATGCGGTGATTAAGAATAAGAATGAACTTCGACAGTACATTGAATTTCAATCTGCAATAAATAGAAACCAGCAGGTTGATATTAAACAAATTCTTAAATCGTTGAAAAACAGTGAAGTTAAATCAGCAGTTCGTCTTAATTACGGAATTTATTTGATCAACGGGAAAAAATTTAATGAAGCAGAACCCATTTTTGACGAGATAAGAAAATCGCAATTGCAATTGTTCAATTACATGGGATGCAAGTTTTTAAGCGTTATCTATACGAACATAGATGTTGACCGCGAAAAAGCGGAAAATCTTCTTGATGAAATTGAAGATAAAGAATATGAAAGAATTGAATTTGCCGCATCGGAGATGATAAAAAAATATGATCTATAAAAATTACTCAAAGGAACAAATGAAAAGAATAATAATAATTTTTGTCCTTTCATTTTTTGCTTTTTCTTGTACAAACGAAAACAAAATAGAAACTCCTTACGAAAAAGAAATAAACGAGTGGCATGCAAAGAGAATTGAGGCATTAAAGGAAAGATCGCCTTGGCTGCGTTTAGCCGGATTATTCTGGCTGGAAGAAGGCGAATCAACTTTTGGTTCTTCGAAGGAAAATAAAATTATATTCCCTGCGGACATGCCTGATTTTATGGGACGACTTCATTTGAAAGAGGGAGTTGTTAAAGTAACAATCAACGATGATATAAATGTAATTTTGGACAGCTCTGTTGTTAAAGAGACCGAAATGATTCCCGATACAAAACCGAATACAACGGTTCTCCGGTTCGGAAATTACAACTGGTATGTAATTGTAAGAGAAGAAATGATAGGTATAAGATTACTTAACGAGCAAAATCCAGAGCTTCTTTCATTCGAGGGTATTGAGCGTTACCCGGTTGACCCTGAATGGAAAATTGAATGTGATTACATTCCTTACGATCCGCCGAAAATAATTGAGACACCTTCGGTAATCGGTACAGTAAGCAGAGACTCATGCTATGGAAGAATTGAATTTGAACGGGACGGAAAAACCCATTCTTTCGAACCCACAGGGAAGAACGGTAATTTCTTTGCTGTCTTCGCCGATGCAACCAACGGAGTGGAAACTTATGGCGCCGGCAGATTTCTAGTTATAAGAGACACGGTTAAAAACGGAAAGATCACTGTTGATTTTAACTATGCTTACAATCCGCCTTGTGCTTTTTCAAAATATGCAACGTGTCCACTTCCAACAAAAGAAAACTATCTTTATTTAGAAGTAAAATCCGGCGAGAAAATATATCACACAGAGAATGCACACTGATGAAGAAGCACTAAACCCTAAATCCGAAATTCTAAACAATATCTAAAACCAATTTCAAATCAGAGAAATTGGCTTCCCCCAATTACAAAAAGACGTTGCGTCTTATTTGCAGCTCCCTTATCTTGCA
>CAZCLA010000059.1:0-4399 GCA_964499285.1 uncultured Melioribacteraceae bacterium | reverse complement strand
AAACACGTTTCAGTCTGTTTCGACTGTCACTCAGAATCCGACTGGACCAGACTCTCTTCTCCCTCAGTTGAATCAACGTTAGGTGCCGGAGGAGAGGCGTATACTGAAGAGATGGGATTTCCGGGAAATTATTATGCTGCAAACATTACTCCGCACGGTCTTAAAGATTGGACAGACGGAGAAATTTTTAGAGCAATTACAGTTGGTGTTGACAAGGAGGGTGAACCTCTTTTTCCTCTTATGCCTTACAAAGCATATAGTTATCTAGCGCCGGAAGATGCTGAAGCAATTGTTGCTTACCTACGTTCTTTGGAGCCTATTGAAAATGATATGCCGGAATCAGAAGCGTCATTTCCCTTTAGTCTGATTCTTCGAACATTGCCGACCGAAGCAAAACCAACTGATTTTTCCACGATAACAGATTCGTTGAAGCGGGGAGAATATCTTTCCAAAATTGCCGGCTGCGTATTTTGTCACACACCAACAGTTGATAATGTTCCGGATATGAACATGATGTTTGCGGGTGGTGAAGAATTTGATATGCCGCTCGGCGGAATAGTTAGAGCTGCAAATATAACTCCAGATAACGAAACCGGAATTGGAGATTGGGATGTTGATTTGTTTGTGGAAACATTCAAATCTTTTGAAGATCCCGCCACATTACCGGCAACCGCACCCGGAACGTTCAATACCTTAATGCCGTGGACAGAATACGCTGGTATGTCGGATGAAGATTTAAGGGCTATTTATTATTATCTTAGAAGTGTAAAACCGATTAATAAATCGGTCGAAAGATTTACTCCTCCGGCAAAAGAGAACAAATAAATAGATAAAAACGTATGACGATTAAACATGTTTTAGTCGGAATGATAATTTTTACAATGGGTGTTTTGGCATTTATCTTCTTCCCACGCGGGACACCCATAACTTATCCTCCCGGAATTTTAGTTGAAGAATATCCAACACGTTTTAAATTAGGACACGAAGAGATTCGGCTTATTGACGATTATGTTATCAAATCTTTAGCGGGAGTTAAAATTAAAGCGCGGGTTCTCGGCAAAGAAGGTTACAGCTTCGATCGAGAAAGCGACTTAGCCCCATATGATCTTGCATTAGGCTGGGGACCAATGTCTGATGAGGAATATCTATCCAAACTTGAAATTACACAAGGAAGAAGATGGTATCACTGGAAAAAACTTGACCCTTCTACTGACAATAGAACTGTAATAATCAACAGCTCAAATATGCATATGATTCCTTCGAACGAAGAGATTCAGGATATTCTGGATCGAATTATAGTAGGAAATTTAATTGAGATTGAAGGATATTTGGTTGAAGTGAAAGCAACGGATAACTGGAAGTGGAAAAGCTCTATGTCGTGGGAAGATACAGGAGGCGGAGCCTGCGAGCTTGTTTATATTGAAAAACTTAAGATACTTCGTTAGTTTATTTTAATTTATATGAAATTGCAGTAAGCGTTTCGCTGTCAATCACATGATCGCCATTGAATGAAATTAAGTCATAAGTAATGTGATTATCATCCAAGGTTTTTAACTTTTCGTTTAAGTAATTTTTGTCTATAAACCTGTCTCGCTCCCCCACAACCAATAAAACCGGCATTTTGGTTTTTGATAAAACAAACTCTTCCGGCGGAAATCCGCCCCACATAATTATTTTATCAAAACTATGCTTCGAATTTAAGAACCACCTTCCTGCTGTTGCGGTCCCTTGCGAAAAACCGAACAAGATTATTTCTTTATCTATTCCAATAACTGTCTCTCCATAAACTTTTTCGAGAAAATTAAAATAATCCTTAATTTCATTATCTCTGTCTTCGGTTGTCATCCATGATGCTCCGACTCTCCCCGAGAATCCTCTGAAATAAAATTTATTTAAAGCTTCGGGAGCTATAATAAAATTTTCTTCTTTGTTCAAAACATCAAAGTTGTTGATGAAATTTTTAACTAATTCTCCGTATCCGTGAAGCACGAACCATATTCGACTTGTCTTTTCGGTCAACTCGTTAAGCGTGTAATATCTTGCTGATTTTGTGACCTGGATTCTATTTTCTTTCATAAATAAAATTAAAAGTCATTTCGAAGGAGGGTCGAATATTCATAATACGCGAGACAATCGCCGGTTAAAAGAAGGTTGTTCTTTGCTTTTAAAAACAAAGTATCACCTTCAAGAACTTTTAATTCAAAAAGGTCGTCGGATAAATTTATGTTCGAAAGTTTCACGACAAGAAGTGCATTGTTAGATTTGGAATTAAGATAGTCTTCATACTGCGAATCGTCGAATTTAATGCTGGCATAAATCCTAAGAGATTCGTTTGATGCAACCTCGGCTTGAATATAGTGTCCGCTTTCGTCGTGTTTTATTTCTTTAAGCGTCGAATCAATTATTACGGTTCCTTCCAATATTTTGGATTGATAATCGGGGGTAAAATACTCGGCGGAATCAGCGAGCTGCTGGGCTTCAAACTTTCTGCAAAGTTCGTTAATAAGTTCCGATTTTTCTTTCGCTTCCTCTTTAAGCGGATGATTTTTTGGGGGGGCATCGGAACAAGCGGATGCAATAAATAAAACAATGCCCCCGAATATCATTAAACTTCTTAACAATATGTTCTGCCAATCATTCAAATAAAAATCAGATTAAATTTAATTCTAAATAAATACTAAAGTTTTGCCTCGACATAGTCAAGTACTTTCACCAACTCGGATTGTGCATCTTCTTTCAACTCGGCACAAACTGCTCGCATTTCTTTTACGAATGCATCGTCCTTAATATCTTTTAAGTTGATTAGAACGTTATAAACTCCACCAAGCACTCCAGTGAAAGCGCTTTGTGCACCGACACCAACATCTGTAATCGAATTCGGATTTCCGTTTTTGGCTACGATCTGTGCAATCTTTATTGCTTCGAAACTAAGTTTTGCTGTTTCAAGCGGAACCATCACTGCTTGTTTCAAACCGTTCTGCATCGCTTCGAAACGTGCATTCTTTTCTTCCTTGGTTTTGTTCGGAAGTCTTCTTGCATCCATATAAGCGTTAAATGCGTTGGTGTCCTCATCAATTGCATATCTAAGTTTGCTCAAAATTTCCTGACATTGATCTGCGGCTTCGTTTAAAATATCATCCACCTTTTCACTTCCGCGGTTGTTTGCGGTTAGGTTGCTTACCATTGAAGATAACGCCGCTCCCAAAGCTCCCGAAAGTGCTGCGATTGATCCGCCGCCCGGAGCAGGGGATTCGCGTGAAACTTCGTCTACAAAATCTGTTAGCTTTAATTCAACTAATGCATCTTTCGGATTATGCGGCAGACCGAGCACTCTTTCCTCTATATTAAAATCCGAAACATCCGTTAATCCTAATGATTGCACTGCTGTTTTCAATATATCATTTACCGGAACACCTGTCGATCTTTGCTGCTGTTTTAGATAATACTTTCCTGTTTGAAGTAATGCGGGAAAAGGAACAAGTCCAACAATCTCGCTTCCGGTAACTACAAGTCCTCTTTCGGAGGCAAGCTGTCTTGTTGTTTCAAGAACGTGATGCATAGATGTGATGTTGTAATTTGTAAGATTTATAGATATCTGCGCTCTGTCGTATTCCGGCACAAGCCAGCCGATTGCTTTACAATGAGAAAAGATACCTTTCTTTTTAACGGATTCGCCTTCGGGTTTATCCGGATTTATATCATTCAATTTCAGAAGCTCAACCAAATCATAATTGTGAAAATCTTTACAATGATCTATTGTTTCCTGCATTGACTTTCCGTCAAAGTCGCATTCGCCGCAGGGATATCTCCCTTCTTCATATTTGAGAATTTCGGTTCCTTTAAAGTAAAATGGTTCTGTGTTTCCTCTTCTTGCAGAACGTCCTTTTTCGCGAAGTTCAAAAGCGATGTCGGTTGCATGAAGTTTTTCTCTTGTGTTGAGATTGATATTGTAAGCAATTAAAAATTCTCTTACTCCAATTACCGTTGCGCCGGCTTTTGCATTAAACTTAGCGGGACCAAAATCCGGTTTCCACTTTGGATCTTTCAGTTTTTCAGGCAAGGCTTCGTATTCACCTTTTCTAACAACTGCAAGATTTTGTCTTTCCTGTATCTGGGCGGATTTTTCATAGAGATAAACGGGAATATTAAGTTCCTCTCCTACTCGTTTTGCTACTTCCTTAGAATAACTGACACACTCTTCTTCCGTAACTCCGCTTACAGGAATAAAGGGACAAACATCCGTGGCGCCCATTCTGGGATGACTTCCCTTATGTTTGCTCATATCAATTAATTCCGAAGCTTTCTTGATTGCTAAAAATGCGGCTTCTTTAACACTTTCCGGAGTGCCGACAAACGTAACAACTGTTCTGTTCATCTCGGCACCGGGATCAACATCAAG
>CAZCLA010000058.1:0-12809 GCA_964499285.1 uncultured Melioribacteraceae bacterium | reverse complement strand
ACTTCAGGGAATTCAAACCGCCATTCAAATGCATTGCCATATATAGTTTTTAATTTTTCTTCATATTGCTGTTTTAGTAAAGTATATTCTTCAGTCAACTTATTTTTTTCCTTTTGCCATTTTTCTTTTTCTTCAGGAGAATAAAAAATCAGCTTTTCTTCCAAAAGCCTATCTTCTATTTCTCTTATCTTCAGCACATCTTTATCACTAGGATTTACAATTGTCTCAAATTCTTTTTTTATTTCACTAATCTTCCTTTCTGCATTTCTTTTAACTTCTCTATCGTTTGTAGATTTATAAATTAGTACTTGTTCTTTATATTTTTCAGTTGCCAGTTTAATCTTTTGATATATCCCGGGGAAATGCGAAAATCCCTTATCATCAATTTTGAACCTACTTATAAGCGAATTCCCTTGCTTTATGTTTATATCTATGTTTGGTAGCGTTTCAAGTTCTTTGTAGCCGGTTTCTTTCGTGTAGTATGAGTTTTTTAGAAGTTCAATCCACAAACGGAGTCTGCATATATTCACCGAGTTCGGATTTATATCAACACCGAACAGACAGTTTTCAATTATCGTCTGCTTTTCGTGGAATATCGTTTCCTGCATTCTTTGCAGTCCGTCAATCACATTTCCCTTTTGGTTAAGATGATATTTGAAAATATCTTCGGTCTCAACCTCGGTTATTATCAGTTCATCGTTTTCTATTTCAACCGAGTAATTCTGCACGCGGCTCCCATTACGGTAACAAAGCACACCAAGTTCAGATTTAATTGTTATTATTTCATTTAACACCGATACGAGAAAATGCCCCGACCCGACGGCAGGGTCACAGACTTTGAGACTGTTGATTATTTCGTTGGCTTTTTCTCTTCCCTCTTTGGTTCTGTCAATTTCGCTTTTCAGTTCTTCAAAATCTTTGTACTCTTTTTTTAACGCATCGTTAAACTTCTGCAGGACCGCACGTCTCAAAGTTTCGCGGCTCATATACATCGTAATAAATCCCGGCGTAAAGAAAGAACCTTCTTTGTAACCGTTTATCTTTTCGAATATCAATCCGAGCACCGATGCATTGATGAGCGACTTCCCTTCTTCTTGAATCTCTTCGCCGGTGCTTTCGGTTGAAAAGTCGTAAGCATCCAAAAACTTAAGCAGGTAATTCAGAGTCGATAACTCTCCCTTAAACCTGTTATCCTTTTCATCTTTCAAAACGGTTGAAGGATGAACACTTGTTTTAAATCGGTCTTTTAAACTGTCGATTGAAATTGTGTTTCGCTCAAGTTCGCTCCGTTCAAAAAGGGAGCTATTGAGGTAAGGAATTTTTTTGAATTTTTCTTTAACGCTGGTTGACCGTTCGTCTAACTTGCGGGCTAATACTTCATGAAAGAGTTCATCTAAGTCGTCGTACTCGACAATAATTTTTGTATCTAAGAATTTATAATCGGTATTCTCTTGATGATAATTTACAAGCTGCGCTTCAAGAAGTTTTAAGAAGAGTATCCTGTTTATCCAGGTTATGTTTAACTGCAATGCAATGTTGAAAAGTTTTTCTTCATCATCTTCCCCGAACTTATCCGCATCATTGAAATATGTAACCGTATCTTTCGACTTCAATTTTTCGATTGTGTTTTCAAGTATCGAACCCGGATCTCTTTTCTCTTCATTTCTTCGGCGGATTAACTTCTTGCTTCCTTCTTTTACTTCTTCAAGTCCGATGATGTAAAGCAGTTCATTGTAAAAAGATTTATCTAACGAGTTGCTGTCGTTTGTAAATTGCTCTTTTAATAAAAACGGTCTGCTGAATATTTTAAATAACGAGATAAACTTCGTTTCATTACCCGATTTTGAGTTTAGTTCTCTTTCATATTTTCTTAAATCGAAATGAACAAACTCAATTTCGGCATCACTATTATTCAAGAAATCCGCAGCAATTTCTTTGTAAAAGTGATCTGTGTTTGAACTTACTTTTTTATCCGCAGCCCAGGCTTTATAACGTTTTACAAGTTCATTGTTTTTATAGAAAAGATTTTCAAAAAGTTTAGCATCAAATATGAACCATTCATAACCGTTGGTGATGAAAACATTTTTTATATCGTCATTCTTTTCTTCAATTCTTTCGCGCAGATAATAAAGTATAACTTGATGCATTGCTTTTACATTCAAGTTATCTTTCCCTGGCATATCATTTTTTTCGGAGGGAGCTTTTACTTCACCGATAACACCGACTTTACTTTTTGCATCTTTACCAAGATAAATCGCCAGGTCAATCTTTCCGCTTGTGTTTACAAGATTATCTGAGTAAAAACTGTTCTCGAAAAATTTTGCGACATAATTTTTGTTATGTTCTTCACTTTCATTCGGATTAAGTTCATCTAACAATTTCAACAGCATTTCTTTGAATTTGTTGAATTCATCACGGAAAGGTTTTTGTCTTTGATAAGCTTTGTTAAGTGCTTGTTTGGGGGTACGGATTCTGAGATTCATCTGTTAATTAAATTGTCTCATATTATGAGAATTAAATATAAAAATATTTTTAAGTATACTAAACAAAAATAATAGGGAATAATACATCTTATTATTTAGGAATTTTACGCAATCAACTAATTCTAATGCAAAAAAGGCTATAATTCAGAATAGCTGAGGTTGTGTAAGTTTTTTGTGTTTACAAAAATCTGACCACCAAAAACCAAACTGCGAAGCGGTGATATTATATATCAGAAGCCCAACTTTTAAAAAAAGTTGGGCTTCTATAAGTGAGAGTAAATTCTGTTCCATTATAAAAAAACCTAAACAACAAAAACTATCCCGCGCAGCGATGACATTATCTCAATGTACTTCATTATTCCACCCCTTTGGGGTTCTTTTCTTGATAACTTTTCTCTTAGTTACAATTATTCCACCTCTTCGGCGTTCAACTTATAAAAATTATGCTAAACAGAAGTTCAACAATCCCGAAGGGATGATATGATTATAAAAATATCCCCACCAAAAAACAAACTGCGAAGCGGTGATATTATATATCAGAAGCCCAACTTTTTTAAAAAGTTGGGCTTCTTTAAGTGAATCATTCAATCCTCTTTACTTTTCCCACAAAATCGTCAGGCACGAATTATAACTCGGCATCGGTATATTCTGTTCCATAATAAACTGGTCTTTCTTATAATTAAAATCCTCCGAAAACCAAGCGTCGATTGGAATCAACTCAGCCTGCTGCGGAATTTCAGAACCACAGTAAAAATCATAGGTATATGAATTTCTATTGACCTTCATCCCGTTCCTGATGAATTGATACGGAAAATAGCTATTAATTCTGCTGTATTTGACGTTTCCGTCGGTCGTTAATATTATAGCGGTAGGAGTATTGCCCAACTCAGCATATCTCATAGCCGCGGAACTGAGAGAGGTTTTGAAATAATCTGCAATATCCCTTAAAAGTTCGGACGAAAGTTTCTTTCCCTTTGCAAATTCATTGAACCAAGGTTCATGCAAAATCAATTCTGCCGCAAAAACATTTGCATCAAATTCTCTTCCGCTCCGTTGCATTATTATATCACCTTCGCATATTAACGATTGAAACTTTTTCCTCTCATTATAGAAATGTCCCATTTCGTGTGCTAGTACAAAGTTTTTCTGACCGTAGTCTTTTATTGTTGTTGATATTGTGATAGCACCGAATTCATCTTTATAGCTTATTCTCCCATAACAGTGATCTAGTTTCTCAAAACGTACATCAATAAATTCAGCATTGGCGATCTTTATTAAGTTGAGATCGTAAGGTTTTTCAATACAGTAATCATCTAAAAGTTTTTTTGCGTTTGCTTTTGCTATTACACTCATAGTTCCTCTCGTTTAAAATATCACCCCTTCGGGGTTCTTATCTTGATGACTTCTTTCTTTGTTACAATCATTCCACGCCTTCGGCGTTTATTATTTGTCATATCTCCATTTGGTTATAAACTTATAACTCCTTAAGCGTTCAGCTTATGATTAGATCTCATTTTTTGTGCTTACTTTGTTACATTTTGATCAGCTTTAACCAAATCCCGAAGGGATGATATTATTATAAAAAACCTAACTAGCAAAAAACCAAACCGCGAAGCGGTGATATTATCTCAATGTATGTTATTATTTCACCCCTTCGGGGTTCTTATCTTGATAACTTTTCTCTTAGTTACAATTATTTCACCCCTTCTAGGTTTTTTCTTGATGACTTTTCTATTTGTTACAATCATTTCACGCCTTCGGCGTTCTACTTATAAAAATTATGCTAAACAGAAGTTCAACAATCCCGAAGGGATGATATTATTATAAAAAACCTAACCAGCAAAAAACTAAACCGCAAAGCGGTGATATTACTATAACATTACAAACACTCAGCATCTGAACCCCGAAGGGGTGACATTATTCACCAATCCAATCGAACAAATATTCACGTTTATGTTCAATTTGAAACTTATCTAAGAACTCTAAATACTCTTCACTAAAACTCTTCTTTCGATGATGCTCTTCTTGATTCAAAATATAATTATAAACCGAGTCAATCTGAGAATGTGAATATGAAAAAGCACCATAACCACTTTGCCAGTTAAATTTGAGTTTTGTGAACCCTTTTTCATTAATGAACTTTGATGAGTTATTCTTTATGTCTCTTGCTAAATCCGAAATAGCAGTTGAAGGCTTTAGACCGATAAAGCAATGTACGTGATCTGATACCCCATTGATGATAATTGGTTTATGTCCTTTTTCCTTAATTAAGCCAGCAATGTATTTGAAAACTTCACTTCTCCAAGTTTTGCTAAGCAAGGTTTCCCTTCTTTTTACTGCAAAGATAATTTGGATGTAAATTTGTGTAAATGTTCCAGCCATAATCACCTCCTATTTCACCCTTTCGGGGTTCTTTTCTTAATGCCATCTTTCGTAGTTAAAATCATTTCACGCCTTCGGCGTTACATCTATACATGACGTCATGTTAATCATTCTCCCAAATCAAGTTTCGCTGCCATCCAATCCCGAAGGGATGATATTATTATAAAAAATCAAATCATCAAAAAAACCAAACCGCGAAACGGTGATATTACTAAAAACCATTAAATAAACCCCCTTTTTATTTTCTCGATCACCTCTAACCTCGTTTGATCTTTTATCTTATCCTCAAATAACTCTTCCTCGCTCCCCGAGAAATTATTGTAGGCGTACTCAAAATCCTTCCTTGCTTCTTCAGACAACCCAAGGTCTTTAACCGAAATAGTTTTGTTTTTAATTCCGTCTAAAACTTCTCTCATTTTTTCCGAGAACTTTTCCCCTTCGATTATTCTCAGTTTAGCCTCTACTTTTTTTAACAGCTTTGCTTTCTTTTCATTGATAAACTTTTTATCAATGTTGTGAGCTTCGAACAGTTCTACATACTCCTCCTTATCCTTTATTGGTTTAAAAGAAAAATAAAAATTAAGCAAAGCTAATCTTTGCTTATTCATAAGTCCTCCTCGTAATCGTGGGTGCACGATATTTTTTAATTTATTTAATTACTGCCTAATTTCTTGAATTCGTCCGGCAGATACTTCTTGATTTTATACCTTCCTCTTCTTATTCCACTATATACTTCATCTTCTTCTATTCCTAAATATTCCGCAATCTCTTTCACTTTTTTTCCATCAATAAATTCCATTAAACTTATCGATGCAATCTCATCGCCTCCGAGAATTTTTTCAAAACATACTTCTTCAAGTTTTTCTAAATCATAGTTTTTTTCAATATGCCTAATTTCATTTTCCGTCATCTCTCCGTTTGATCTTTCTAAATCTTGAAGCTTCTCTTCATCAAAATATCCGTTAAACTTATTTTTCAATCTTTTTAATCTGTTCGAAACCATATTTTTAATCTGCACTTTCATAAATGCGGTAAAATTTATTTCCGGCTTATACGTGATGTTGCCGCTTTCAATTCCTTCATAGATCATATCTATTGTTTCTCCCGGTGTAAAATGATGCGATATTTTTTGGAATCTTAGCCAGCTTTGCTCAAAATCCAGTAATTCTTCATAAATACCGTTTTCTAAAGATTTCTTAAAATTTACCAGAAACTTTTCCATTAAGAATATTCCTCAATTATTGTAAATCCCCCCTTTCTTTTAAATATTCCGAAACTTCATAAATCTACGAAAATTGATCTTAAAAACTTCATTGGTAGAAAATCGGTATGAGAGAATATTTATTAATAGAAGTTGAAATCATATTCAGAAAAAGAAAATTCAAAGGGAAAAATGCTCGTCAATATAATATTTTGGGATTCGCTCTATACCTGCTCCATACCTGTTTCATATCTGGTTCTCGAAGAGTTCTCGAACATTTCTCGAATAATTGTCGAATGCTTCTCGAATCATTGCCGTCACAGTGCCGTAGCAGTGCCGTCCCGGTCTCGAACAAGTGCCGCCCCGCGCTCACCCCCGGTTATCCATCGCTGTCATTCCGAAGGAGTCGTTTTTTGACAACTAAGGAATCTCAACTTAATCGTGAAGATCACAATAATAAATTTTGTCAGTCGAGAATAATTCGACGATAAAAAAATCAATACTGATTAAAAAATAGGAGAAAAATAAAATGGCAAGTTTAAAAGAAAAATTCTTTGGAAAACTTTCCGGTAGTTTCGGTGATTACATCGGAATCGTAAAAGGTGATGATAACTTTGTTGCTCGTAAATCATCAAAAAGGAGACTTGATACTTCACCAAAAGGTGTCGAAAGACGCTTGAAGTTTCTTGCCTGCATCAAAGCCTCAAAAGCAATTACTTCGAAAAGTAGTTTACACTACTTTTGGAAAAACGCAGCGGGTCCTAAACAATCCGCTTATAATTACTGCATAAAGAAAAATTATCCCTACATTACCGGCGACGGAACGCTCAGCGGTTTCTCTGTTGTTCCGGGTCTCGGTTTTGGATTTTCGACAGATACTTATACGAGAGACGAAAATGGGGCTATTCTTTCGCTGTTTCAGTTTGCTAATCCGGATATGTTCGACACTGAAATAGAGAAATCTATTGAAGCATACTTTGTTTTTGAGCATTACGATCCAGAGAAGGTAGATCATGAAAAGGTAAAGTTTCAATTGTGGAATACTATTCCTCAGCCTTTAGATCTAGAAAATCCTCTTACATTCTCAATCAATTTCGACGTTCTTGATAATTTGTTGTTTACTCAATATCCGGAATTGAAGACACATATCGCATTGTGCACTTTGGATGCCGAGGGTATGCCTGTCCAACATTCTTCTTCTTTACTGCAGCAGTAAATAAAAAAGCCGGAGCTGACTCCGGCTTTTCTTTTTTCGTTATACCCAAATATTACTTAAGCAGAATTAATTTCTTCCCGTCTATAAATTCGTTTGTTTCTAATCTGTAAAAATAGATTCCGCTTGATAATTCGCTTGCATCAAAATTAACGCTGTAATATCCAGGTTTTTTCTGTTCGTTAACCAGTGCCGCAACTTCCTTCCCCAGCAGATCATAAACCTTCAGCGTAACAAAACTGCTTTGCGGAATTTGATATGATATAGTTGTGGTCGGATTAAAAGGATTAGGAAAATTTTGGGATAATTTATATTCTTTCGGAAGTCCCGTAATTTCATCCCCGGTTGATGATGGATCATCTATTGTGAATACTTCATCGCTTTGGTCTGTTGTTGCTTCATCGCCTTCATCGGTCAATTTAACTAATGCCTGTGTTGAAGAAGTATCCGGAACAAGCCATTGATAACTGCCTCCTGAAGCATCAACACCGGAAGCTTCCAAAATCCACGAAGTACCTCCGTCAATCGAGTATTCTATTTTCAATGTTTCAACATTGTTCGACTGCCACACAATTGTTGCGTTCGTGTTCGCCGTCCAAACTTCACCGCCGTTGGGAGCAAGCACTATTAAATCAGGAGGAATTATACTGAAAACGTCATCGCTCACATCGAACATGCCGGATATATCGTAAATTTGGATCATACATTCATCCGAAACATTGTTCGGGATAGTCCAGGCATATGTCCCTACCGATGCATCATCGATTACCGTAATATCATTCCAATCGGTGCCTGCATTTACTGAATACTCCAATTGTACGCTTGTTAATCCGTATCCTTCCCAGGTAATTTCATAGGTTTCACCTACTTTCCACTGTTCGCCGCCGTTCGGTGAGATTATTGTAACAAACGGATCGATGACCACATTTGAACCGAGATAAATCACCGCACTTCCGTTCCCCTTAAATTTACCGTCACCCAAATAGTTTGTTGTCTCAACCGAATTTATAAATGCTTGTTCATCGTTCAACCAATATCTGAATGAAATATTGTTGCCCTCAATAAATCCATCCCTTTGCGCAGTTCCGGTCAAATCTTTTGAAGTAACAATCTGTAAAGGATTCATACGCGTTACGGTTTGAGTGACTATTGCAGTACCTACGCAGAAATCCCCGTCAAACACACCTATCTCATCTCCCGGCAGTAAATCATTGCCGTTATAATTTGCTTCCGTAATGTATATAAGCATAGGTGATGAAGGGGCACCCGACCAAACCGGATCGAAGTGCTGAGTTCCGGAATATACTAAAGTTAAAGGACCGTCCTTTGGTGATTCCCCTTCGGAATAAAAAGCACTTACTTGAAAATCAAAATCTCCGTTTGCCGGTAGATTTTTTGAGTACGCTAGATCAGTTGTTGTTGCTGTCTGTGAGTCATTCTCATAAATTCTGAATTGACTGAAAGCAAATTTTTCTTCATTCGGAACAAATGTGTATCCTTCAGTTACCGGAGGTTCTTGAGATTTCTCGATACGAAGTAATTCATCAGGTAAACATTCGCAGCCTAAATTTTCGGATTTGAGGGAATATACTTCCTGATCTCCCAAATTGTTGACTTTACCGAAAGTATAATTCTTATTCAGCTTATTTAATTTAATTTCATCAATATCACCATTGCCGCCCGGATCATCGGCAATATCATCGTAAAAAATGATGCCTGTATGACCGTACTTAAAATCCTCGTCAAAATAACTTCCGTCCTGTTTAATATCGTTGAAATAAACTTCCATGAACCCATCGGCATATACAATTTTCAGTTTATTATAGTCGCCCATTGCCGTGTTAATATTCGGTGATTCGGTAAAAGGCTGCAGGAAAGATATTTCACCGTCTTTTATCTTAGCTAAATTCCAGTTCCCAGTTTCATAGCACATATAAAGTCTGTAGCCGTTTGTCCAATGACCGTTTCCAAATATTCCTTGATCCAAAATATTTGTTGGATCGGCATTAAAATACAGCCCTATTCCGCACCTATCTTCCGAGGTTTTTCTTAGTGTCGCTTCATATTCGTAAGCCGCATATTCACCCATTCTGTAAATAGAATTCGTCGGAAATGAAGCACTTGTTACTTTAAGAACACCGTTTTCCACTCGCCAGCCCCTGTCTATCGGAATCATATTGTCTGCGCGACCATCGTTAAAATCTTCCGTAAAATTTCCATTCTTCTCAAGATGAAGCCACCTTAAATTAACCTCACCTGTGGTTTGATTTATTTCAGCTTCGAGATGAGTCGGTGCAACTCTAACCGGGTTGGTTTGAGCCTGGAGAAATAAAGGAAGTGAAAACAGAATAACGGTTATTAAGAGATAACTCAATTTTTTCATTTTGTGCCTTATCTAATTTTTTCCGGTTATTTA
This sequence comes from uncultured Melioribacteraceae bacterium, assembly GCA_964499285.1. GTDB lineage: Bacteria > Bacteroidota > Ignavibacteria > Ignavibacteriales > Melioribacteraceae > JAGFIY01. The sequence continues at coordinate 3,114 of CAZCLA010000058.1, read as the reverse complement.
CTTGGCGGGCAATATACTTAAATTATGAAAGATTTACTATGTAGTTTGATCCCCCAATTTCATCCAAAACCGAATACTGAAGATCGATTGATCTATTTAATTGAAAAAGAACCGGATCCCAAGACCGCCGTTTACATCAAAATCTGTGGAAGGTACAAGATTCATAACCGGAACCACTTCAAGAAAAATATCTATTGGTGCTTCAGCAAAAATGTAATTCAGTCCCACTGGTATCCTTACTCCCAATGCCATATCGTCATCATAAAATATCACTCTTCCGCCGATTCCATAATACAGTGGAAGTCTCCCGACTGTAACAGGAATTAAATCAAATGAGTGCCATACATAATCTGCTTGCGCCAGCATAGCGCCTGGACCTTTGAACGACCAAGCCGCCGCAAAATCAAAAGCGTTTATACTACCTGTCCACATCTTTCCGCTTAATCCCGTAGGTTCCCCGACAATAATTCCCAAACCGAAACCTTTACTTTGAGCATCAACTTGAATATTTATAATAAATAGTAAGATCAACACATAAAATATTTTTTTCAATTTGTTTCCTTTCTGTGATGTTGTTTTGCGAAGATATTGAAGAATTGAATATTTTCAAAAGTATTGAACTTTATTCTATCTGAAAAAATTAATAAAACTGAATGGTTATTTTCGATTTTGCGGTTCTCCCTTTATCATCGACACAAGTTATTTCAAGATTTTCTGACTCCGGCAGATAAAATAACTTTTCATTCACTTCCGTGCGACCCAAAAATAATCCGTTAACAAACCAATAATGATAATAAATATCTTTCTCGTTGGCGGCTTGAAGCAATAATTCAGTCCTATTGCTGCGTTCGATCATATACTTAAAATCTTGCGACGGCGAAGTGATCTTTGGTCCGCCGAAATTAAACTTTGCATCACAATCTGGATTATGCCTTATTCTATCGGCAGCGTTAGTATTTGTGCTCATCCACAATTCCAGTTCCGGACTTAGTTGATCGATAACAACTTTTTTGTACCCGCTTTTAGGAAGACACTCGGTACAATACTGAATTGTTTCATCTTCATTCGTATAAATTTCTTTATGCGAAGAACATGTCTCATTCGAGGAGACTCCGATAATATAATTATCTAATACTCTATCCTTGCACAACTTTGAAGGTATTTTTCCCGACAGTTTACATACTTCCCTTTCACCCAGGTTATTCGGATATGACGGCGACCACCTTTCGGAGGCATAATCTACTGAGTTGAACAAATCAAAAAGCAGCGGAACAGCCATCTCGGCTCCTGAAAGATGCGGAGAACCGCTTCCGTCAAAATTACCGAGCCATACTCCGATAGTATAATTCGAATTGAAGCCCAGAGCCCACGCATCTCTTTTTCCGTAGCTTGTTCCCGTCTTCCATGCAAATCTCGGGAGTTTCGATTGTTCGAAAACTTGCAGCGGAATATCAAGCCTCTCGTTTCCCGATAATATCTTTGCTGTTAAGTAAGCAGCACTTTCCGAAAAAATTATTTTCGAATCTATATCTGTGTCTTCGGAATTATATGAAAGAGAACAGTATTTGCCTCCATTTGCTAATGAGGAATAGAAGGAAGTAAGCTCGTATAAAGTGACTCCGCAGCCGCCAAGAATAACCGAAAGCCCAAGTCTGTTTTTGTTCGCGTCGATGCTCTTAAATCCGTTCGAAGAAAGAAGGTTTACAAATTTTGACAAACCTAAATCCCTAAGACAAAATACAGCCGGTACATTTAATGAATTCAGCAGTGAGAATTGAACTGTTACGTTTCCGTTGAATTTCTCATCAAAGTTTTCGGGAGAGTAACCGCCGAAATCAGTCGGGATGTCCGTCAATCTGCTCTTTGGAGTTATCATTCCGAGATCAAATCCCATCGCATATAAAAATGGCTTTAGTGCCGAACCCGGAGAACGCACGGCTCTAATTCCGTCAACCTGCCCTGAGGTTAAAGAGTTATAAAAATCCGCGGAACCTACATATGCCGAAATAGAATGATTTTTATTATCAATTATTAACGCGGAAGCATTAGTGACATTTTTATAGAAAACTTTTTCGACATATTGTTTCAATAGCTTTTCAGCAATATTCTGATTTTTCATATTCAGTGATGAATTAACTTCGGCAGTTTCAGAAGTTTCTTTTACATATTGACAAAAATGCGGGGCAAGTTTAGGGATTTCGTATCTTCTGCTCAGCAGGACCTCATAAAGAGCGTCTATCAAGTGCTGCTTCTCAAAAATTTCATTCTCGATATATCTCCTTATCCAAACATCCCGGAATTTTTTAACTGCTTCTACATTTCTATCAATTCTCAATTCGTTGGGATTATTCGGAATTACCGCAAGCGTTACAGATTGTGCAAGACTCAATTTTGACGGCGGGCGGTTGAAAAAAATATATGAGGCTGATTTAATCCCCTGCACATTTCCGCCGTACGGGAGAAGATTAATATATTTTTCAAGAATTTCTTTCTTAGAAAAATGCAGCTCAATTTGAATTGCTCTGAACATTTCTATCAATTTGTTAATGTATGTCCGCTCTCTCGGTTCAAGCATTCTTACAAGCTGCATGGTTATTGTCGATGCTCCGGACTCGATCTTCCCGCTTCTGACATTTCTAAAAAGTGATTTTACTAATGAAACCGGGTTAATGCCGAGGTGCCAATAGAACCACTTATCTTCTTTTTCTATAATCGACTTTAGGAAATCATTCGATACTTCATCTAAAGATGCCGGAATTCTCCATTGTTCATCATCGGTTAAATATGAAGTCAAAAGAGTGGAATCAGCTGCGAGAATTGTTTTTGAATACTGCGGCATTTCGGCAACAGGGAAAAAAACATCTGCTAAAATTATTATTAGAACAAAAGTAAGCGGAAGTAAATAGATTAATTTCAGCGGATATTTTTTATTATTAATTTTCATTTGACACTATTTCAGAAAAATCATCTTCTTCGTATCGCTGAAATTCCCGGATTCAATTCTGTAATAATAAACTCCCGAAGATAATCCTTTTGCGTTAAACTCAACTTCGTAATTTCCCGCCGGTTGGTATTCGTTTACAAGTACCGCAACTTCTCTTCCTAAAATATCAT
>CAZCLA010000057.1:0-13187 GCA_964499285.1 uncultured Melioribacteraceae bacterium | reverse complement strand
ATAGAAATGACCTCATAATTTTAATAGGACATCTTGTCTAAAATTAATGAGAATAGTAAATGGAAGCAACAACACTTAAATATTTACTCGTCTTCTTCAACCTTTGTGCTATATAAGTTGAAAAGATGCATTATCTTCTCTAAAGTTGCTTTCACTGCAGAAAAAGATTTCGTCCATATTAGAAGAAATTGATAAGCTTTGAAACACAAAGACTAACTCTCACACAGGAGTTTTTAGAAGGAGAATAAAATATGTATTAAAAATCTTCAAGATTTTATCAAGATTTCTTGACGTTGTCTTGAATTTTCTTCTTGACTAATTAAAAATTACTCCCTATCTTCAATCCATAATAAATTAAAGGTTACAGAAAATGAGTTTTTCAAGCATACTTACACCCCGAGAAGAAATTTTAAAAGGTTCCGGTATTCAAGGAGTTATAGACTTAGAAAATCTTAGATTAAAAAAGAAAAAAACACTTGAATGCTCGCCCAAGGATTTCTTTGATATTACTTATCCGACTAGTGATATTAAATATGTACTCAAAAAACTAAATAATCGGTTCAATTCAAGTGAATCAACGGAGGGATTGTTTTTACTGGAAGGATTAAAAGGCAGTGGTAAATCTCATTTAGAGCTGCTTATTTATCATCTATTAGAGAATTCTGATGAATCCAAGAACTGGTTAGCTGAAAACAAAATTAATTTTAACTCAACTGAAAATTTAATCGTTTCCATACATAAATTTACGGATTTCCCTTTTGATTCTATTTGGAATATCGTGTTTGAAAAACTTGATGCGAGTGAAATGATAGAATCAGGCAAAGCACCTAATTTGGATCAATTAAGGGATGCGTTAAGTGGGAAACAGTTAGTGTTGATTTTCGACGAATTGGAAATGGGATTTGAGAGTTTATCAAACAAATTTAACCAAGCGCAAAATTTAAGTTTTTTACAAATGCTTTCAGAAGAGGCAGCAAGAACTCAAAATGCATCCGTTACTATTTTTGCTTCAATTTATAATTCTAATAATGAGCCCGGTGCAACTCTAAAAAGAGTCCCGAGAGTAGAAATAAAATTTTCCGAATCTACGGACAGGAAGAAAGTTGTGCTGCACAGATTATTTTCAAATTATTTATCTCTCGATAAATCTAAGATTGATCCGGTAGTTCAAAGTTTTGTAAACCACTGGAAAAAAACCGGGATTGAAATAAAAGAAAGATATATCGATTTATTTTACGATTCATTTCCGTTTACTCCTGAGGTAATCGATATGCTGTTTAATAGAGCGCTTACAAGAAATTTTCAAGCCAATCGAGGTCCCCTGGGATTGTTAAGCCGAGTAGTTCAAAATACTTATGAGAACGAAGATGTTATTTCCCTGTCGCATTTTGATTTAACGGATAAGAGAATACGTAACTTCTTGTTGGACCTAGATTCGAATCAAACTCTTGTGCAAAGTGCTGAAAATGATTTTAACGATCTTCAATCGATAGCTTTATCCAAGGAAGTTATTAACTCAACCCTTTTTGCAACTCTTTGTTCATCGGGAAATATTAGAGGAATAAATGAAAGCGAATTGGCAAAACAGGTAATAAAACCAGGCGATAATTATAACGACTTTCAGGCTTCTTTAAATGCCTTAATTAAATTAGGTGCATATTTTCAGCATTCTGAAGATAATTATTTCTTTGACACACAAGAAAAACCATACGCAAAAGTTGAATATCGTTCATTACGCGTTGACCTAAACGATGCTTTAAATTTTGCTTTCAAAAGATGGAAGAAAATTTTTGATGATCAAGAAGCAGTAATATTTAGAGATTTTGCTCAGGTAAAGCAAGAGCTTCAAACAAAAGATAAAAATCGCCCCCGTTTTATTTATTCCCCACACAGACTTGATGATGGCGAAAGAAAAAAAATATATAGCGGATTAGAAAATCAAAATCTGGTATTATTGCTCGAACCAAAAGCTGAAAATTTCAATACAGTTGATGATCATGATATTATAAAATGGGCACAATTAGCTCTCGCGGCCGAAGAACTTAAAAATACCGCAAATGACAGCGATCGAAAAAGGCAGTATGAGAAAATCGAAAATGAAAATACTAAACATATTGAGGAAAGATTCAAAACTGCTGGTCTATTTTATGTACTTGTCAGAAAAACAAATGGTGATTTGGTATTTGAACTCGAATCTTTAGGGCAGGCATACACAAAGCAAGATATAATAGATTTTTTGAAGAAAAATTTTTTTCCTAAAATAGTATTTGAAGAACATCTTAAAGAGCATATTGAAAAAGGAAAAGAAACGGGGAAAAATTGGATTATTGGAAATACAATAAAAAACATTTTTGAACACTATAAAAAAACACTTTCTTTTCCTGTTTTATTGGCGGAGGATAATTTTTATGGGGCTGTTAAAAATTTATGTGTTAATAGAATTATTGGATTAGACCACACAAAATATGAGCCTTATTGTGGAAGACTACCATATTTTCAACCGAATGAATGGCTTGAGGTAAAAGTAACTGAACCCCATTATTATGAAAAAACTGATCCAGGTATATTCTCTGAACAACAAGAATCCACTAAAAAAGAAAAAGCAGAAATTAGCATTGAAGAAGAGCTAACGACAGCTAATGCACATAATATTTCAAAACAAGATACAATTCATTCGACAAACACGACCTCCATTGGTGAGTTACGGCAAAATGTTGCCGAAAGATTAAACGATAAGGAAGACTTTCAAACAACCGAAATTCGTTTTAATATACATTTTGAAAAAGATTCTGTGGATTTATCCTCACTACCGACATCTTTGAGAGGAACTTTTACAGGTGATGGAGATTTATTATTCGAATTGACAATCACAAAAAAGGGCAATTTTGATAAGGCGCAAATTGAACAATTAGTTGAGCAGCTACCTGTATATCAAAATGCTTTTTACAAAGCGACATTAAAAGGCTTTATAAAAGAAAAAGAATCAATCGATGAGAGATAATAGTACATTTAAAAAAACATTTGAACTTCTGACAAAGCCGGGGAAAAGATTACCATCAGTTTACAATTGGATGATGGGTGAAATTTGGACAGAAAAAAATTTTTCTTCGAATGATGTTACTCATTACTTTGAGAACGGAGAAAAAATAATTACTGAGTTTGAAGATATTGCTCTTGCTTCAGCAGATAGTTTTTACGATGAATTAACTGCTGAGGCTGTACAAAACAAATTGTTTATTAATACTGCTCTTAAGAATAATGTTGCCTTCGTGGTATTCGATGGAATGTCTGTTCGTGAAGTGCCTTTACTTAAAAAACTTGCTGCTTCAACAGGTTTTTCCGTGTTAGAATCCTCGTACAGATTTGCAGCTTTACCAAGCGATACAATTTCTTTTATAGAGCAAAGACTCATCGGAAAAGCAATGGCTCCTTCACAACTTGAAAGCAGAAAAGAATTGAAGGCAAAGAACATTAAATATTACTACTATGACACACCTATACGACATTTTGAAATTTCGATAGATGAAAATCCACTTTTGCTTTGGTCAAGCTTTCCCGACGGCACCTATTCGGATTTTGATGCTCGCAGCGCTCTTCACTTTGAAACTATTATAAAACAATTTGATGTAGTTTGGAAAAATATTATTCTTTCTATTCCTAAAAATTATAAAATTATTATTACCAGCGATCACGGTTATGCATACCTTGGCGCCGGATTTGATTCAAAAGCCGATAATGTTAAATCAGCATTGAATTTTCTTCAACAAGAGAGATTTCGGTACTTCGGGGATAATGAAAATCCCCAGGACGATCAAAAATTACAACTAATCAAAAATAGAAATCTTGCACTGCTTAGAGGCAAAATTAAAAACAGACCAAAGGGACATTCCTCTAATAAAGTTTTTCGTCACGGAGGTATGTCTTTAATGGAAATGATTACCCCTTGGCTGGTAATAGAAAGAGCTATTAATTAGGAGAATGAAATGATTAAGCAAACAAAAAAAACAGTCAGCAAAGAAAAACTGGGGACTATACTCGATAAAGAAGTTGTAAAAAAAATTAAAAAAAGAGCATCTGTAGAAGGAAGGACAATGAGCGAAATAATACAAGATGCGGTTCTAAAATATGAAGGAGCCGAGCCTGCGAAACTGGAATTAAGGAAAGAAGCGGTAAAGAGATTCTGTTCCAAGCCATTTAATATTACAGAAAGTGAAATGGAAGAATTATTAACAGAAGATTATTACGAACAATGAACCTATTACAAATTCCTCACAATCAAACGGTTATAATCGATACAAACATTTTTGTATATGCAAATCAAAGAAGTTCCGAACAATGTATAAAATTACTACAAAAATGTGCGTCCGATGAAATATTCGGCATTATTCCGGTTCATATACTTGCAGAACTTACTCACGTATTAATGCTTGCAGAGGCTCGGGATTTGGGACTAATAAATGGAGCCAATCCCGCTAAGCAATTATCCGATGCGCCGCAAAAAGTTAAGGCTCTCAATCGTTATGAGGAATTAATACGAGATTTGCTTTCAATAGGGTTACAACTTGAAACCCTACAAAGAGAAGATTTTTTAACAGCGATGAGTATTCAAAGGAAATATGGTTTATTAACTAACGATGCTCTCTTTCTTGCCGTTGCACAACGACTTAGAGTTACTTCTATTATTTCGGCAGATAAAAATTTCAGAGATATTCAGAGTACAATACTTTATTCACCGGACGATCTAAATAGATGAGAAATAATATGAAAAAAGATTTTGATTTTTATGAGTTCAGCGGAATTATTCTTCCGGGATTTTTGACACTCACTGGAATATCATTAATTGATAATTCGCTGAGGACTTTTGTTTGGACACCTCAAATAAGTGTTGGACTAGTTTTATTAGGAATCATTTTATCCTACATAGCCGGTCAACTTATTCAAGGGCTAGGCAATTTTCTTGAAAGTGTTTGGTGGAAATTATTTCGAGGAGTGCCGACTGATTGGTTAAGAACAAGAAATAATAAAGTTATTTCTCTCAGCCAAATAAATAAAATAGAGGAATTAATTAAAAACCAATTAGCACCATCAAATTTTGAAAGCATAAAGAAGTTATCAAAAAATGAATGGTATTTGCTTACTCGTCAAATTTATTCAATTATAGAGATTGTTAATAAAAGCAAACGAATTGATGTATTTAATGGTTTGTACGGTTTAAATCGGGGTATTGCTACCAGCTTCCTCATAATAACAATTATTTATTTATTCTATTATGGGTTCACAAATATTTCAATAATAATTGTGCTTCTCATTCTTTTTTCATTGAGTTTATATCGAATGCATAGATTTGCAATACATTATGCAAGAGAATTATTTGTTCAATTTATAACGGTGAAACAATGAATATCCCAGTGCGTATACATTTTTTGAATGTTGGCAGAGGTGATTGCACCATTATTGAACACCCAACATCTGGTAATGTTACAATGGTAGATATAAATAATAGCCTTTTGCTCCCTGATAATAAACAAAATATTTCATTACTAGATTTACTATCAGAAAATAACTCAAGTGGATTACTGGGTTTACTTAGCAAACAAAAAGATGTGAATTCAAAAGATTATGATGTACAGCTGGACGATCCAGCAGTTTATATTTTGGAGCATATTGGGAATAAAATATTTCGTTTTATTTTGACTCACCCAGACTGTGATCATTTAACAGGACTTGCTAGGTTACAACAAGAAATAGAAAATAAAAAATTAAAGCTGTTTAACTTTTGGTCATTGCCCAATAAAAAAGTTATAACGAAATTTAAATCCAATGAAGAGCAAGCAAGTTGGGAAACTTATAAAGAATGGACAAACAAGAGTTTCCATCGCTCTTATAAGAAAGGTGATAAAAATAAATACTTCAATATTGATGAATATGGGTCAAATGATGGTGATGGCATTCATATATTATCACCTGATGAAAAATTATTAGATGATGCTGATTATAAATATGTTTATAGGAATGACAATGACATATACAACAATACTAGTTATATATTATTAATTACCTATGGAAAAAGTAAAATTATTCTAGGTGGTGATGCTTTTGGTAGTGAAGGATCAACAAGTCCTTCAAATTTTCCTCAAGAAGGATTGCCTAATGCTTGGCAACATCTTTTAAATACTTCCTCTCAGTTAATCAATAATATTGATATTCTTAAAGCCTCTCATCACGGTTTAGAAAGTGGATTTCATCCCGAAGCTGTAAAAATAATGAATCCCAAATTAACTATTGTTTCAGAAGGTGTTAAACAGGATCAAGACGCACAAAGAAGATACCCAAACATTTCAATGTCAACTAGATTCTGGGGAACAATTACAATAGATGTATTCTCCGATGGTCAATTTTCTGTATTTACTAGAAAAAGTCGCCCTTCACAGGGAAGCATTAGTTTTACAAATGAGCTTGGTTTTTATTACAATAATAAATCTTCATATCTATTTAATGACTCAATGATATATAAACACCTAAATTTTTCGTATAAAAACGGATTAAATTATTCAAAATATGATATGGTGGGAAATTAATTATGAAAAAAGCAATCGAAGAATATTTCCCGATAGTTGAAATAAACAAACTGGCTGTGCCGGAACGGAATGCATTTAAGCCGATTTATACAATGCACAAATGGTTTGCCCGCAGGTCTTCTTCGGTCTTTCGTGCTATTTTACTTGCGGCAATGAAGCCCGCCGGCACTGATATTATGGAAGAGTTTTATAAAGATCATACGAACGACCCCGATACAAACGGAAAAATTGTGCTCGATCCTTTTATGGGCGGCGGAACGACTATTGTTGAAGCGCTTAGACTCGGAAGTAAAGTAATTGGAATAGACTTAAATCCCGTTGCTTGGTTTATTGTAAAAACAGAAGTTGAGCCGGTCGATCTTGATGAATTACAAAAATCTTTTGGAAGATTAGCCGAAAGAACAGTGAGCTGGTCAGGAAAACCGCTTAAAGAAACATTGCTCGATATGTATAAGACAGAATGCCCTTCCTGCGGTAATAAAAATGCCGATACTATTTATACGTTTTGGGTTAAGTTGGCTCCTTGTACCACTGCAGTTTGTAATCATCAAACACCTTTGTTTAAAGATTATATAATTGCTCAGAAAAGTCCGAGTATAAAATATTACAAAGACTGTGAATGTCCCGAATGCAAAAAGACTTTCGATTGGGAAATTGAGCCGGCATCTCTAGTTGGCGATGAAAAATTAATGATTAATTCAACCCAACATTCTGCGGGAAAGGGGCGCGGTAATGTTAGGTGGATTTACGGACAGGAAAAAAACAAAGTCGAATGTCCTTGGTGTTCAAAAACTATTACGCCAATTGTGCCGAGAAAAAAGAAAGACAAGAAAAAAATTGATTTGAGTGTTTTATACTGTCCACATTGCGAAGAAGTTTGGCAATATAGAGGTGAACTAAAAGAAGCCGATGAAGTAACCTGCCCTTCCTGTAATTCTAGTTATAATCCTTATGAAGCAAACATACCTTTCAAAGGTAAATATATTTGCAGGGGAACCTGCAACGGTAATGTTGATAAAATAATAAGCGCAATACGGCAGCTGCCCGAAGATGAATTACTGCCGCTTAGACCTTACGCAATTGAGGGTTACTGCGAAACCTGTGCAGGTAAAAATGATACGGAGAATATTGAGACTAAATTTTTTGAAATGGAAGACGAAGCAGAAAGCACAACTTTTCAGAAATCTCTTCTCTCAAAGAATAACGGCAAATTCTTCAAACGGTTTTCTGCGGCTGACTTAGCAAATTACCAAAAAGCAAAAGAGATTTGGGAAAAGGAAAAGGATAACCTCCCATATCCAAAATCTGAAATACCAGTTGGTGCAGAAACACGAAGACTTAATGAGCACCATTACAAATATTGGCACCAAATGTTTAATGAAAGACAGTTGCTTGGACTTTCTACTTTGCTGAACGCAATTTGTGAAGAGGACAACCAAATTTTGAAGGAAATGTTGTTGAGTGCGTTTTTTGTTGCATCTGAATCATATAATATGTTTACAAGATACAACTTTGGTGGTGATAAATCAGAAGGAGTATTTGCGCGTCACGATTTTCAACCCAAAATAACCTCACTGGAAGGTAATTTGTGGGGAACAAAATATGGTAAAAATTCATTTATAAATTGCTCTGAAAAAACATTCGAAGCAAAGAGCTTTTCTTATGAGCCTTACGATAGGAAAATAATAGCAGACTCAAATAGGACAGAACTCTTTCCTTCAAATGAAAAGATAAACCCCGCAATAGATCAAAAAAAATTATTAACTCAGAATGCTTCCTCCTATTCAGTAAAAGAAAAAGTTGATTTTATAATCACCGATCCTCCTTACGCAGGAAATGTTAATTATTCGGAACTTGCTGATTTCTTCTACGTTTGGCTGCGCTTAGCGCTGAAGGATAAATATCCACAATTTTTGCCTGAGGTTACTCCAAAGAGCGAAGAGATAGTAGAGAACAAAACACGGGGAAAATCTTCCGACGATTTCAAAGAAGGCTTAAAAAATGTTTTTCATCAGTGTAAACTCAATTCAAAAGATGATGCCCCGTTAATATTTACATTTCATCACTCTGAAGATACCGCTTGGGATGCTCTACTGAATGCGGTTTGCGAAGCCGGCTATTACATTGAAGCCGTTTATCCGATTCACGGCGAAGCGGAGAACTCTCTCCATTTAATGAACAATGAAGCAATATCATACGATTTAATTCACGTCTGTAAAAAGCGGATTAATGGAAGCGGTATTTCAAAGCGTTCTTGGGCAGGCGTGCGTTTAGAAATTAGGCAGCGTGCGCGTGAAGAAATAAAATTAATTGAATCCGGTAAATACGGAAAAGAAAAACTGCTGCCTACAGACATTAACATTATTCTAATAGGTAAATGCCTAGAGCTTTACAGCAAACATTACGGAGCAATTGTAGATCACGAAGAGAAGCCGGTTCCAATAAAGGAAGCTCTCGGCGATATACGAATGATGATAGACCAATTACTTACAAAGGATAATCCCCTTCCGCCGGAATTAGAAAATATTGATAAACCGTCTTATGTTTATTTCAGTACCCTGTGCTTTAAAAAAGAAATAAAGGTAGATGAAGTTCACAAAAATTGTAAGGGAATAATTGAACCAAAGATATTGAGAGAACGTGGATTACTAATAAAAGGAAGAGAAACCCGCGGAAGAACTTTTGAAGTAAAGCAGCCGCTTGAAAGGCTGAACGACTTACGGAACAAGTTTAAAAACGGATCATCAAATTCACAGCCAACATTATTTGTTGACGAGCAAATCATATTACCGAAAGATCACCTTTTGGTTGATGTTGTTCATTTCTTGCTTGGTTTAGCAGAAGCGGGTGAAAATATTTTTCCTTGGCTCGAAAAATTCAGCGGCTTAAAGCCGCAAATTAGAGCTGCGTTGGAACATTTGATGGAGTGTAATAAAGTATTCATTTCTCCGGCAAAAAAAGTTTTGGGTTTAATAGACGAGCGTACGTTATTTACAGAAATAAATAAACCTTCTCAAAAGGAGGATTAAATAATGCCGGGTTATGTTTTAGTTCAACAAAAAAGTCTTTCACCGCCGCTTCCTTCGGGAAATGGTATTAAGGCTAACACACAACAAAAAGGATTTGCCGATTTCTTAAGAGATCTTGAACAAGAAGAATTTCCTTACAACGAGTATTCGAGTCTTCGCATCCACGGTTTGGAAGAGCTTCTCTTGCAGGCAAGACCGCAAATGGAAGATTATGCTAAAATCATAAGAAATAAGCTACAATTAAAGGCAAATGACTTTTTTGCAAATGGATGCGGCGATGTGCAAATAATTTTTCGCGGCGATTTAGAGCGGGGCGAAAAGTTAATAGACAGACACATTACGGATAAAATACCAATATACTTAATCTTTGGATCGCCGATACCTGATGAAATTAACGGTCAAAAAATTTACAAGGTTCAATTCAATTTAAGCGGAAATTGAGGTATTTAAAATGTTTACAGCAGAGCAGAAAATAGAATACAAACCAAAAGTTGGAGATAAAGTAAAAGTAAAAGGAAGAGAAGACCTTGGTATAGTAGAAATTTACAGAGTAAGTGAAGTATTTGGTACATACCAAGCCGATGTAATGTATGAAGATACTGATGGAAGACATTTACAAAGTTTTCCTGTTGAAAGACTCGAACCGGCGCCGGATTTATGGGAGAGAATAATTACTAATGATACGGATTCTCCTATTGACTTTTTATTAAAACAGTTAGCTTTTCAACTTCCTTTACAAAATAAAGGTGGTCAGCTTTCAAACAGCCGTACGGATTTACTCCCACATCAAATACTCTTAACGCGTGATATTGTTACCAAAAAATACCGCAGATTTTTAATTGCAGATGAAGTGGGATTAGGAAAGACTATAGAAGTCGGAATGATTATAAAGGAATTAATAACCCGCAATGAAACAAACCGTGTTTTGATAGTTACACCGGCAGGTTTAATAAAAAACTGGCAGTCCGAATTAAGAGATGCTTTTAGGCTTAACTTTGAAATATTGGGAATAGACTTTAATGATACGGGGTTTGCTTCTTGGGAAAATCATAATCGCGTTATAGCATCCATTGATACTATTAAGCGTCCGCAACGTTTGGAAAGACTTTTAAACGGACCGAAATGGGATCTGATTGTTTTTGATGAGGCGCATCACCTAAGCAGAACACGTTACGGAAACAAAATCACCTCAACACTTAATTATAAACTTGGGGAATCGCTTAAGTCACATACAAAAGATTTATTGTTTTTATCTGCAACACCTCACCAAGGAAATGCATTTCAGTTTTTCTCGCTAATTCAATTACTTGATGAAACATTATTCGACTCCGAAGAATCTATGATGGAACATAGAAACTTTTTAAGCAGAGTAATGATTCGCAGAACCAAAAGAGAAGTAACGGATAAAGATGGCAATCCAATTTTTATGAGAAGAGAAGTTCATACTCAATCCTTTCAGTTGTCGTTATCCGAAAGAACTTTTTATGAAAAATTAACAGAGTATTTGAGAGAAGGATATAATGTTGCAGGTGTAGGGAACGGGCAAAGAAGAACAACCTCTCAGCAGCGGGCAATCGGTTTTGTGATGACAACATTCCAGAAAATTATGTCATCAAGCATTAGAGCAATCAAGCAGGCACTCAGAAGAAGAATGCTTGTGCTTTTACTCAGAAAAGAACTTGATCTTGAAAACCAAAGAGCAAAATCTAACCACACAAAAAATATTGCGGCGGAATTAATCTCATTAAAAGATGAGATCAGAGAACTGGTTTCTGAAATTTTTAGCATTGCAAATATATCGGCAAACCATCCGGAAATAGATGCAATAGTAGCCCAAACAAGGCAGAGAGTTAGTCGGTCTTATCAACCTGAAGAAACAACTGAATGGTCTCTTGACAGTGACGAGGAGGGAGAAGACGGAATATACGCCGACGCTAATATCCCTGATGAGATTCAAAAAGTTAAAGACTTGCTGAATATTGTACCCGAAGAAGTTGACAGAAAATTTGATACACTCACAAGAGCAATAGATTCTATATTAAGAGGCAATCCGAATGAAAAGTTCGTGATCTTTACTCAGTATGTGGAAACTTTGAATTTTCTGAAAGAAAAATTAGAATCAATTTATGGTAAAAACAAAGTTGCATTAATAAAGGGTGGTCCTCTTGAAGATAAAATAGAGGCAAAAGAAAAATTCTGGGATGAAAATGGAGCACAGTTTCTTATCTGTACTTCTGCCGGAGGTGAAGGTATTAATCTTCAAATAGGACATATACTTTTTAATTATGATCTTCCTTGGAATCCAATGGCAGTTGAACAAAGAATAGGAAGAATTCATCGTTATGGTCAAGAAGAAACTTCACAAGTTTATAATTTGGTTGCAGAGGATACCGTTGAGGAGAAGATTTATCAATTATTAAACAATAAATTAAGAGAAATTGCGGTTCAAATTGGTAAACTAGATCCGTCAACAGGTGAACCAATAGAAGATTTCCGCTCGGAAATACTAGGGTTTATGGGTTCTTCTCCAAATTATCTCGATTGGTATAAAAATGCTTTGGTTAACAAAGATTACAACCGCACTGCTGAAGAAATTGAAGAAGCTATGCGAAAAGCAGTTCAATCTCTTGAAGCATTAAAAAACTTAACAATGGATTTGTCTTCTTTCAATTTGCAAGATTATCTTGAAATAGAAGGGAAATTTTCTCTCTCGCACATAAAATTATTTATTGAATCTGCAGTACTGCGTCTCGGCGGTTCTATTTTACAGAAAGGAGACTTGTATAGCATAATAACGCCCAAGGAATTAACATCTTATCCTAATGTTGCTGCAAAATACGAATCCGTATCTTTTGATAGAGAATTATCAATGCGAAAAAGAACCGCTGAATTAATGGGCATCGGTCACCCATTAGTGAATGCCGTTATAGAATATTTTCAAAAAGTAACTACTCCCGGAGATGTAACAATTTTTGCTAAGTCACAAAAAGAAAATGAAGCAAGTATCATAGTAAATACGCTTTTTATTATTGATTTAGAAAAAGGCGGTCAACACAAAGAATTAAAATCATTACTGATTAATAACACCGGAGACATAAATGTGCTGCAGGAAGATTGGTTAATAAAATATTTACAAAAGAAAGATTTTATTGTAGAAACTGCCGCTCCAAGTTTCGATTGGCAAAAAATTAAATCAAGTTACGAAGGAGCTATTGGAGCATTACTTTCACAGATTAAAACATCCGTTGAAAATCCGGTAGGCGCAAGAGTCAGGCTGTTGGGAGTTAGTGTTTTAAAATAACATCTTGCTTGACAGGATAGCTTAGCAATTTTTTTAATGTCTAGATAAGTTTTATTACTAAGTTTCTTAAAACACGCATAATCGGTAAATAGTTCAACCTCTCCAAATCCAACAAAATCATTTCACTTCCTCCTATTCTTTTTACTTAATAAAATGCAAAAACCAAACTTCTCAAAGAAGTTGGGTTTTTTGCTGGGAGAGCTGTTTCGTCAAAATGGGGAATACAAAATCCTATCACTGCCTCTACTTTTGTTTCCTTGAATAACGCTGCAGAATATT
>CAZCLA010000056.1:0-13536 GCA_964499285.1 uncultured Melioribacteraceae bacterium | reverse complement strand
TGATGCAGCAGCTTTTAACCGGTAAAATTAGGTTAGTAAAACCAAACATAAATTATAATTACCGTCGGTTTCAACCGACGGATTACAGCTTGAAAAATAAAAGTTGGGCTTTAGCCCCATAAGACGTAGCCAGTCT
Organism: uncultured Melioribacteraceae bacterium; assembly: GCA_964499285.1. Lineage (GTDB taxonomy): Bacteria > Bacteroidota > Ignavibacteria > Ignavibacteriales > Melioribacteraceae > JAGFIY01. The sequence goes on along the minus strand of CAZCLA010000056.1, from coordinate 13,400 downwards.
TTCATATGTCCCGAATATTTATAAAACTAGGGACATATTAGAATATATTTACTTGATGATTTGTCACAAATATTTACTATTTTTGTGACAAATAGTGGCGATGAAGATGGCAGAAACAGTGATAAAAAAACTAACTGAGAAAATAAGCAAAATGCCAAAGGGTAAAATTATTTTTATTAAAGATTTTACCTCCTTGGGTAGTGATGAAGTTATCAGACAGTCACTCAAAAGATTAAGCGAACAAAAAAAAATTATTCGCCTTGCTCATGGTATATATTACCGTCCTAAAGAAGACGAATTACTTGGAATAATCTACCCCTCAACTGAACAAATAGCTGAAGCCATCGCCAAAAGAGACAAGGCTCGTATTATTCCTACAGGCTCTTTTGCTTTATATAAATTAGGGCTGTCAACTCAAATTCCCCTCAATGTGGTTTTTTTAACGGATGGATCACCGCGCAAAATAGAAATTGGCAAACAAAAAATTACATTCAAAAAAACTAGCCCTAAAAATCTTGCGGTTAACCATAGACTGAGTAACTTGATAATAGAAGGGTTGAGAGAATTAGGACCTGGAAATATTACACTAACTACCAAACAAAAATTAAAAAGTATAATTGAGAAAAGCGGCGAAGTGGAACTTGTGAAAAAGAAAATTCTCTACGCCCCAGTTTGGATACAAAAAATTGTTTTACAAATAATTAATATTAATAATGACTAACTGGTTAACTTTAACTAAGGAAGAACAGACTAACCTGTTCATTCAAGTTAGCTTACAAACGGGCTTACCCCCTTTTGCAATTGAAAAAGATGCGTGGGTAACTTTAGCTCTAAGAATGCTTTTCGGTTCGAAACTGGCTGCTCATATTGTTTTTAAAGGCGGTACGTCATTAAGCAAATGTTATGGACTTATAAAAAGATTTTCGGAGGATATCGATTTCTCGTTAGATAGAGAGTACTTGGGTTTTACTGGTAATTTGACGAAGGGTGAGATAAGAAAACTCAGAAGAGCGTCTCATGATTTTACCAAAGATGAGTTGCCGAAAATATTATCAAAAAGTTTAACAGATTATGGAATTGAGGCAAAGCATTATAAAATTGAAGTCCCTAATGAAGAAATTTCTGATCAGGACCCGGAACTGCTTTTACTAAACTATAATTCCGTTTTCGAAGAAGAAAAATATCTCACTTCACGTGTACAAATTGAAATTGGTGCACGGTCTTTAATGGAACCTTATGAAGAAAAAGAAATTAATTCACTTATAGATTCAACTTACCCTGACCAATATTTCAGCGAACAAAGTTTTAAAGTAAATTCGGTAATACCCCCGAAGACTTTTATCGAGAAAGTCATTCTGCTGCACGAAGAGTTTAAGAAACCGATTGATAATATTAAGTACGAAAGAATGTCGCGCCATCTCTATGATATCGCACAAATAATTGATACCCCGTACTTCGATGAAGCAAAGAATAATCTGAAACTATTTAAAGATATTTGTAAACATCGCGCAAAGTTTACTCCGTTAAAACCAGTAGGAACAATCGATTATGGAAAGTTGACTTTCGAGAATCTTGAATTTTTACCGCCTAAAAGTGTCCTCGATTTATACCGGGATGATTATAGAGAGATGCGCGAAAGAATGATCTATGATGATAGTCCGGACTTTGATTCATTAATTACAAAATTGGAATCAATAACAAAAAAATAAAGCCATCATGAAACTTTATCCTCGAAAACCATCTCCCACTCACACATCAATCCGCAAAATTATCTACCCATCATTCTTGACCCGTGAAATGCATCATCTTTTATTTCACTGGCTCCATTTTTTCCTTTCCCCTTTGAACTTTGCCCTTTATCCTTGAAACGCCTCTCCACTAACCCATTCCTAATTCTACATTCTCAATTCTCTCCCCCTACTTAACCAACTTCATTTTTCTGACTGAATTAAATTCATTACCTATACTAATCCTGTTTAAATACATTCCGCTAGTAAGATTGCTCGCATTAAAAGCTACTTCATGATATCCGGCATTCATCACTCCATCAACTAAAACCTCAACAGTTCTTCCAAGCATATCAAAAACAATAAGTTTCACGTCTTGCATCTCACGTCTCACATCTTGAAATATCGTAAATTTTATTGTTGTACTAGGATTAAACGGATTCGGATAATTCTGCTCCAACGCAAACTCATAAATTACTTCATCCTCAACAGCAGTAATTGTCGTTAAATCAACTGTAACAGTTTTTGAAAAAGCGAACGTACCGTCATTATCAATTTGCTTTAATCTGTAATCTACAGATTCAGAATTCGGTAATTCGGAATCCGTAAATTCGTAATTCTTTGGTGAGTTCGTAGTCCCATTACCTCTTACAAATCCAACATCTTCCCATTCACTTTCACTTTGTCCTTTATCCTTTATCCTTTGCCCTTTAACCATGAAACCCCTCTCCCATTCACACATCATCAATATAAGCTGATGCAATAAAATCATGATCAAAATAGTTTCAGAATTGGCTCATCTCAACAGTCACAATATTTGTGTAAATGATTTTTCCCCTATTCTTGTAAGTATAATAAATCACACTCAATAACTTATTAAAACTAAGAGGGGAGTTATCCCCTCTAATTATTTATAGTTAATATTAGATGCTACTACTTCATCAATATCATTTTTTTACTTTGGAAAAAGTCTCCGGTTCTTAAAGTATAAATGTAAATTCCACTAGCTAAATTATCGGCATTGAATGTTATGTTATGTTGACCGGGATTTTGATGCGCATTAACTAACACCCTTACTTCTCTTCCAAGTATATCATATACAGTAAGTTTCACAAAACCCGCTTTCGATAAATTGTACCTTATTGTTGTTGAAGGATTAAAAGGATTTGGATAAGATTGCAATAGCTCAATTTTTTTAGGGATTTGTTCACCCTCGTTAACATCGGTTGTCGTTTTACATTTCCCATTACTTCCAGCTTTATATATTGAATTTACTTCATCTTTAGTAATCGCTCGATTGAATAATTCTATCTCATCTAAAATTCCACGGAACGGATAATTCTCAACAAATGATTGAGCCCCGATTCTTAGAATACCCCGGTTGTCTAGTGAGCTTGGATGTGCTGTCGGATCACCAAATATTGTTGGCTCACCATCAAGATAAAATACTATGCCATTCTGATTTGTTCTGGAAACAGTTATAGCTATATGATGAAACATACCATCGGCGATGAAAACCGGTGAAACATAATCTGTAGCCGTACCATCTTCCATTCTAAGACTCAATTTTCCATCAGTAAGATAGAATAGATATCCATAAATACCTCCTGATACTTTAACTCGTTTATCAACAAGATGTTGTACTCCAACATCGCTCTTTGTTTGTATCCAAGCATCAAAAGAAAAGTCACCGGTGCCAAAATTTAATTCTAATTGATGAGGTACATCAACAAAGTTTTTACCACTGAACTCTAATCCGCCTAGTACCTTGGCATTGACGGGTACGGGGTTATTCATATGAATACCCATATTATCAAAATTTGCTAAATCGAACGAGAATTGACCGGTGATTTCATCAAGTGTCCACCATGCAACCATACCTGAAGGAGGTTCAACACAACCGGTTGGTTCACCGCATTCCGGTGTAGTAATACAGAATATTTCGCTATGACAGCAGTAATTATATACACTTTCTCCGGGTACAACTGTATTGAAAATAGCGGTTTGGAAACAAAGTTCTTCTCCACTACCAATACCTGATATAATTATACTATCAAGTGGTGAAACTTGACCCGGTAGAATATTCACATTTTCAAAAAGCGTTTTAGAGAAAGTAACTCCGGGTGTCGTTGGATAAATTCCATATCCAGTTGACATTATATTTGAATTGTTCTGAACACGAAACTTATACAAGTAGGTTCCATTTGGTAAACAGGTAATTGTGCCATTATTTGCCTGTGAGCAATCATCAATAGGTGTTTCAGTAGGGGTGCAATCAAATTCCAATGTATCAGTGCAAACAACTTCACCGTTCTGCATCCATCTAACTGCAACCTTTTGATTAGGCGAAGAGTAGTCTCTGATGCACATATCAAGTACATCGGAAAATGTTCCTTGTCCAATCGTTTGAGTGAAAGGAGGAAATTTTCTCAACTTGATAAGATTATTCGGCCAGGCGTTCGTAAATCCCCAACCCGTTGCAGAAGTTGAAAACGTACTGAACATTCCTCCCGAAACTAATTCAAATTCAACATGTGAAAATTCCATACTGCTAGTATTTGTTAATGAAATTGAATAACAGCAATCTTCTGGATTACCCTGTGCTTCAACACTTAATGAATCACAGACTGTTGTGCAAGAGGGCATAATCGCGGTAATTGTTTCATAGCACCAACAGCAGCCATCAGGGCTGTTAAACTTAGCCAATATTTTTACAGTATCACCTTCCGAAGCTCCCATAATTTCTATGTTTTGAAGAATAGAATTTGAACCCGGTGAAACAGCCCATGCCAAATCTGTAACAAGTGGTGAAATTGTTACATTACTTGGACTCTGTAAAGTGTATTCGATATTAGATATCCCATAATCCGCATTGTTAGTGAATGTATATGAAAAATTATAATTATTTCCATCGCACGTTACGCTATCGTTTTGTATTGTAGTGCAATTAATTTCACAATCTAGTTCTAAAGTTTTGGCGCATACAATGTCTCCGGATTCATCTAACCAGTTCACTATGATTACCTGAGGTGAAGTAACATAACTCAGCGACATATTAAAGAAATCATTAAGATTACCTCCCGGTACAATTCCGTCCGGAGGTGTATACGTGTTTGATCCTGAAATAAACCAATCTTGATAATTACTTCCCAAACCTGTACCGGTTGTAAATTGATTTGGCAGCAAACATAAAATTTGTATTGAAGTTATACCTGTAAGATCATTTGGTTGAAGAAGATTTAAACTCCAGTTGCATTCATCATCGGAAGTTTTTATTACCTCAGTATCTAATGATTCACAAAGATCAGATGTAGATCCGCATTCACCTGTATTTGTTAAGCAAATATTGTCATATCCGAATCTTTCAGCTTGATAACTTGTCGGATCAATAGTGAATTGTATCCGAGTTATATTACTCAACATCGAATTCCAATCACCATCCGTACCGACTGACATCACCCAGTAACCTTCAGGGTTTGCCGGCAGAGCTTCACCGGCATTAATTAATGCAAGTGGAGCACAATACGAATGCCAGCCGTCTCCCGCAGTAATGATTTCATTAGTAAGAAAATATGCTGAAAAACCATTCCCCTCAATTCTTACACCGGGTGTGAAGGTTATCGGCTGTGAAGATCCATCATTTCCGTTACCGGCATAAAAATAATTTACGTCCCAACATAATGTACCGCACCCGCCTGCTAAAAATTCAGACCAATCTCCGGTTAAAGGTTTACTTTCGTTATAAAACCTTGTGGGACCGGATTGATCTGTTGTCTGAAAATAATGATTGCCCCCATCCTCAATAATGGTAGCTATAGCATTACTTGTTGTCCAGCCACCGTTGCCATCCTCAAAATCCGCACAAATAGAAGTAGAAGTTTGAGTAGTTGTCCCCTCGATTAGTACTGAATTGTGGATTGCAAATGAGGGTGTCATCGCATTACCTCCGTTTGGAGAATATGGAAATATTCTAAAAGAAAATGTCTGTCCACTTGCAACAGAAACATTTATGCTTTTTGAGAAAGTCTGCATTGAAGAATTCAAATAATTCAGTGGGTTAGTGTTCAGTTGAATTTTGGTATTCCAATTATCGAGTGAGTACCACACCTCAGATTCTATTATGTTGAAATTAGCTGCTAGAGGGTTGTCCCCATATTTGAATGAAACATACTGAATCGTAAAACTATTTCCCGGAATGGGAGTAACTTCAAATTGAATATAACGATCATAATCAACCGGACCTGCAGGCCATCCTGTGTTTGGGACATAAAGTCTTTGTCCATCGCTGGTGTAAGGAAGAAATACTGCCATTGCTGGTGTGCCGGCACCTATTACTTCAGTGGAAGCTTGTATATTCCCTACCGGCGTATTTGGATTTATTGTTGTGGTGCTCGAAAGCGGCCAGGTTACATAAGCACCTTGTGCATTGATATTTGTTACCGTAAACAATACGATAAGTATCACAATTACCTTATATAACTGTTTCATTATACCCTCGTTTATATTATTTGATTAATTCACCATCCCTAATTTGTATTGAAGTTTTGTCCTTCAATAATTTCAGAGATGATTTTAGTTTTTCAATTTTTTCTTTCGGTACATTCGGATCATTTTCGAGATCTTCGATTGCTTCATCTATCGAACTGTATTCCTTCACATCAGAATTATATCTCGAATCAGAAAAAGAGGATTCCTTCTTTATTATAATTAGAGGCGTGTGCTTAAATTTTTTCGAGGAATGATTCGAAAATATCTTCAAACAGATAGTCTTAAATTGATTAATAATATTCACGATATGATATCCGTTTATTTTTTTGGATCAAATCTATGGTAATGAAGTGGGGGTGACAACGGCAAATAAGGATGCGGCGTCTTTTAATAAATTAACGGTATGTTTTACTAATTAATCGGTTTGTGCCAAGGTGATGTTTTGTATCATATCTATGATTTTATAAAGTGTAGGTGGAAGTGATATAATCACTTCCGTACCTTTCGAATGCTTATCACGACTGCTCAGATCCTCAAACATAATCGGTTGCGGGATGTTCATTTTTGTACTTAGTAATTGTAATCGCTCTTCTACTATTTGAATTCCTTTGGATATATGATCTTCTCTTTCAGCTATTTTATCTTCTCTCTGTTTCTTTGCTGCTTTAATCCCGACACCATTATCAGTGATTTTTATTATTAATGTTCTGCACAAAACCGAATCAATATCTACATTCTCAAGCGAGAAAGAAACTTTGATTTGTCCTTCATTCCCGGAATCGAGTATTCCGTGCCAGAGTGAGTTTTCTACAAATGGTTGAATTATCATATTGGGTATCATTACCGAAGATGCTTCGATATTTGTCTTATTAATAATTTCATAATTGAATCTGTTTTGGAATCGCAATTTTTCTAAATTCAAATAAAGCTTAAGTCGAGTGATCTCTTCTGATAAAAGAATGAACCCGTTGCCAGCCGTTTCAAGATTCTTCCTAATAAGTTTAGCCATCATTGCTATGTAATCATTAGCTTCTTCGTTTCGCTTTGAATTAATAAGATACTGAACGGAGTTAAGTGCGTTAAATGTAAAATGTGGGTTCATCATTGACGATAAAGCCTGATGTTTAAGCTGATTTATTCTTTCGTTTAGTTCAAACTGTTCACTTCTCTTTTTATTATTAAGTTTAATTCGTCTTGCTGCAATGAATATTATTGTAACTAGAAAAAGAATAATCAAAGCTGTGTAGAACCAAAGAGTTTCGTAAAAATTTGGTAATACCTCAAATTTCATTAACAATGGTTTCCCAAACTCGGTATTAGGAGTTTTTGCTGCTATTTCAAGCTCGTATTTCCCGTATTTTAATGAAACTAAATTTAGAAAATTATGATTGGTTTCCAGTAATTGATTGTTAAGTCTATATCGATACTTGACAATATCAGGTGACGAATACAATAAAACGCTAAAGTCCATATAAATATTATTTTGATCCGGTTCGAATATTAAATTGTTAGTGCCCGTAAAAACAGAGTCTCCCGATTTTATAGTATTTATTTTAATATCTAGATCTGGATAAACATAATTATCGAATAATTTTATATCCATAATGGACAAGCCGCTGCTTGTCCCGATATATAAATAGTCTTCATCCTTATCATAATACAAGGAGAGTATTTCATCCGCAGGGAGTCCGGTTTTACTGTTTAGGTACTTAATGTTGCTTCCATCCATCATATAAAGCCCGCTATAAGTGCCAATCCAAATTCTGTTTTTGCTATCTGATGAGATGGAATTTGCTCCTGATAAATCAATTCCGTTAATACTTGTATAATTATTTATGGTTTCTGATTTAAGATTATACGAGGCAACACCTTTTGAACCGGCAAACCAAACAATGTTTTCGGAGTCTTCGTGTATATAATTTATTCTTGAATTAAGAATTATATTGTCATTAAATATTGTTTGATCCCACCTCCAAACACCATCTTTTTCATACATATTAAAAAGTTTTGTTAAGCCAAGTGCGGAAGCAATCCAAATATTTTTTTTACTATCTTCTTTTAAGTTATAAATCCTATTTGCTTGCGGGAGATTATTTAGATAATAGACTGGACTTTGAGAACTTAATTCGAAAGCTCTACTTATTCTGATGTCGTTACCCCAACCCCCATAGATAAATAAATCTGAAGTCGTCTTTAAAAGAGATCGCTTTCCGGTAATACTAAATTGAAGGTCCTTGTATCTAGTTCTTTTTGGATACAAAGGGTGTGTCGACCAAGCGACATATACATTATTTTTATCAACAATAACGCTATTTATATCTCCGATGAGTTCTTCATCTAACTCGCTTTTTAGTTTTTGTAAACTATTTTTTTCTAAAATATTGATTCCTTTATACGTGCCGATAATAATTCTTCCCGAATTATCTTTTGTTATTGTATTAATATTATTATTAATTAACCCGTCACTTTCCATATAATTTTTTAGATAAAGATTATTGAAACAATAAACACCTTTACCAAATGTTGTAATCCAAACATTTCCCTCCTTATCTTCCATAAAATTTGTTATTGGAGTATTATCAATTTTGAGCATTTCGCCAACATTAATAATTTCTTCGGTTTCTTTATACAGTATATAAAAACCTTTTCCCGGAAAATTAAACCATATGTTACCCTTACTGTCTGGGAAAATAAATTCTATTTTAATTTGTTTATTAATGTTGATATTATACTTTTTGATTAAAGTATCATTTTTTATTCTATATATGGCACCGAATGAGCCAAGTAGATAACTACCGTCCTTATCTTTTGCATAAGATGTAAGATTGACTTCTCCCATATTGTGGATATTTATTTTGTTGAATTTATCATCATTGATATTATATAATCCTGTTGGTGTTAGTGCTGCCAATCTATTTCGGGGTAGAACGACTATTTTATTAACTATCATCGGTGTGGCACGTAAAACATAGCTCGAATCTTTGTCCAATTTATTTTTATTAATTACATATATAGCTAATAGCGGAGCAGATGCATATAGTTTTTCTCGGAACTCAATCATATCGGAAATTATTAGAGATTGCCCTTTAATCTTCTCTATATAATTTTCAATTTTCCCGTTAGTTATTACATTAATACCTCTCTCAAAATTTGATAAATAAAGTTTATTATCGTCACCTTCCACAATTTGTGTTATAGAATTAGAGTTCAACCCGTCCTTTGTTCTGTATGTAATAAATTTTGTGCCGTCAAATCCGCTTAACCCATTTAATGTTCCAAACCATAAATATCCGTCTTTATCTTGAATCATATGAAAAACTGTGGAAGAAGCTAATCCATCCGAAGATGTGTAATGATAATAAGGTGGTGTTTGTGATTGAAGCGCTGTGGACTGAAGTATGCCTGTTAATACAACTATAATTATTTTGTTTGTCATGGTTAGACAGTCTTCAGAGATGTCTTAACTTTTTGAATAAATTCTGGAGTTTTTCGGCGTGAGATTTCAATTTTACTTCCGTCAACCATTGTAACATAGTGGCCGCTTATACCGGAATAATCTTTTATATATTTTAAACTAATTATATGAGATTTATGAATTCTGTAAAATTTTTCCTTTGGTAAGGTTTCCTCAAAATCTTTTAAAGTTCGTGATATTATAGAATTCTTTCCTTCTTTAACAATTACTTTCGTGTAACATCCATCTGCTTCTAATCGGATTATATCATCAATAACAATCACATTAAAACCGTGCGAAGCCGGTAAAACAATTTTCTCCTCATACTGGTGTGTTTTGCGATTAATCGATTCTGACCTGAGAAGTATAAGTTTTTTGACAGTTTGCTTAAGCTCTTTTATGTTGATCGGCTTGAGAATATAGTCTGCTGCACCGGCTTTAACTGCTTTAACCCCGTACTCTTCATAAGCGCTTACAAATACTACCATAAAATTACGTTCATCAAATTCATCCAGAAAATCAAAACCGTTAAGAACCGGCATACTAATGTCAAGAAAAACAACATTTGGTTTGTGAATTTCTACAAGTTTTTTTGCGGTGAGAACTGAATTAGCCAATCCTAATATTTCAATTTCGGGGCAATAGCTTTCGATAATCTTTTTAAGGTTTTCTCTTCCATGAAGTTCATCGTCAACTATTATTGCGTTGAGCTTATTAATTGCACTTTGTGAAGACATTTACAAATTATCATAAATTGTTAGTGTTGATAATAATACATTAAGTATTAAAAACAAAATACCAACGAACTCCGCAAGAACAGAAAAGAAAAATCAGAAATACTTGAATGTTTGAGGAAACCTGTTAATCAAAAAGAAGAGTCTCAATAACTTGTACACTTATTCATCAAGGAAACGCTGATATATTTTCTTAATCAGCCAATTTTTTACATCGTCCTTAAAATCTGAATCAACCATAATTTTATCAAAGATTTCTTGGTTCGCATCCATTCGGTCGATCAATGTCTGAATAAATACTTCATCGAAAGCATATTTGAAGTTTTCAATAGGGTTGTTTTTAGCACGGACTTTTAATTCATCATTTTCAAATAAAGCTTGTTCAATTTGTTCGAAATACAATCTGTCTTGGTCAGTAAAATCGAAATTGTATTTATCGTTTAGGAGTGAAATAATATTTGAGAGTTTATCCTTTTCTTCTTTTTCTCTTGCAATACCGGCTTCAGTAACTGGGTCAAGTTCGTGTTTGCCTTGTACTTGTAAAACTAAATCACCCTCTGCAATTTTCTGCAGTCGATAATATTCAAGAGCAACTTCATTATCTAATTTTAATCTCTCCGTGTAATCTACCTTTGGAAGTTTTGTTAATAGAAATCTTCCGAATGAATAAAGCTTTTCTAATTCAACATCTTGAAAAGGCATAATCTGAGAAAGAAAAGAATATATACGCGTGAATGAAGTCAAAGATTTCTTAAACTCATCTTGTTTTTCTTCGTCAAGTTGTTTGAAACGATCTACAGCCGGATCAATGTATGCATACAATTTCCCTTGATCTTTAACCGAAGCGCTGCCCGGTTTATAAAACACCTTTGAGAATGCATCAACTTCTGATTGGAAATAAACTTGTGCGGCATCGGTTTTGCCTTTCAAATCATAAAGATGGTTTGGATCAGTAGTATCGCTCATCGTTGTCATTTCGTAATAAGGCTGAAATGAATCAATAATTGTCTGGCGATCATTTGCAAAATCCAGCACAAAAGTATCTTCCTTACCGGGACAAGTTCTATTTAAGCGGGATAACGTTTGAACAGCTTTTACTCCGGAGAGCTTTTTATCAACATACATTGTATGCAATAGCGGTTGATCAAAACCATATTGGTATTTATCGGCAACCAGCAAAACTTGATATTCGTTTGATGCAAATTTTTCCGGCAATTCTTTTTCGCCGAATTTATTTAATTGGGGTTCGGTTACACCATCAGGGTAAAGTTCATCTATTAACGAACCGGAAAAAGCTACAAGAGGGCGTATTCCTTTGTAACCTTTTTCTTTTATATAATCTTTAAACTCCAGATAAAATTTTAAAGCGTGTTTGCGAGATGCAGTTACAACCATTGCTTTTGCTTTCCCGCCGATTTTCTTCATTGTGATTTGGCGGAAATGTTCAACCATTACTTCTGTTTTCTGAGAAATGTTTGTAGGATGTAGCGAAGCAAATCTGCCAATAGCTTTTACGGCTTTCTTTTTATTTAATTCAGGATCGTCTTCAATGGTTTTGCTAAATCTGTAATAGGTTTCATAAGTTGTGTAGTTTTTAAGAACATCGAGAATAAATCCTTCTTCGATTGCTTGCCGCATTGAGTAAAGATGGAACGGCTGCGGTTTTCCTTCGGCATTATTAATACCAAAGACTTCTAGAGTTTTCGGTTTTGGCGTTGCTGTAAAAGCAAACAAGCTAATATTTTCTTGAGGACCTCTTTTTTGAATTATTTCTCTTATATAGTCGTCTTCATCTTGAACTCCGGCTTCAATTTCACTTTCAACCTTTTCAGATTCTTCCAATGAAACATCTTTGCCTACAAGTGCTTCTGTCATTTTCCGGCTTGCTTCACCGCCTTGACTGCTGTGAGCTTCATCTATAATAACCGCATATTTTCTGTTTGGTATTTCTGATAAATGGTTTAGGGCAAAAGGAAATTTTTGAAGCGTTGTTATAATAATACTAACACCGTTTGTAATTGAATCGGCTAATTGTTTAGAATCTACTTCAATTCTTTGAACCACACCGGATTTATGTTCAAACTGATAAATTGTATTCTGCAACTGTTGATCAAGGACATTTCTATCGGTTATAACAATTACCGAATCAAAAATCTTTTTATCAAATGAGTCGTAAAGGGAAGACAACCGATAAGCAAGCCAGGCAATAGAATTGCTTTTACCACTTCCGGCAGAGTGTTCTATTAAATATCTTTTCCCGCTTCCATTTGTTTTAGAATCCGCTATGAGTTTTCTTACAACATCTAATTGGTGGAAACGCGGAAAAAGCATTGCTTCTTTGTAATATTTTTTTCCCTCAACAGTATACTCTTCTTTTTGAAGATGAACATATCTCCCTATAATCTCTGACCAGCTATCAACTGATAAAATATCTTCCCAAAAGTAAGCCGAGCGGTAAGTTGTATAATCCTTTGCGGGAGGATTACCGGCTCCGTTGTTGTATCCTTTATTAAACGGAAAAAACCTAGTTCCGCTACTTTCTAATTTCGTTGTGAAGTAAACCTCGTCCGGATCAACTGTAAAATGAACTATAGCTCTTTTCTTAAATTGGAATAACAAATCTTTCGGGTCGCGGCTCGTTTTGTATTGTTCAATAGCTTCTTTTACTCTTTGCCCGGTAAAATGGTTTTTAAGTTCTATTGTTGCAACAGGCAAACCATTTAAGGAAAGAAGTAAATCAATGCTTTTTTTGTTTTTGGGTGAAAAATAAACTTGCCTTGTTATATAGTGTTTGTTTAGGCTGTACTGTTTGAGAGTGTCAGGATTAAGGCCGCTGTCTGGTTTGAAATAAGCCATTTTAAATTTAACACCGCTGTCTGTTATTCCGTGGCGAATTACATCAAGCATTCCCCGCAAATCTAATTCCTTGAAAAGACGCTGGAAAAATTTGTTTTCTACTTCATCCTTGTAATAGGATTTAAGCAATTCCCATTCTTT
>CAZCLA010000055.1:0-14153 GCA_964499285.1 uncultured Melioribacteraceae bacterium | reverse complement strand
AACATTGATGAGTTCTTTAATGCATATCACGAAACGGGACAACTTGTGATGATGCTGCAAGAAGCAATCGACTTTACTGAATATTTTAGATGTTACTGTTTGGATAGAAAGGATGTAAGAATTATGCAGTACGATCCGAAACAACCTCATCATTTAAGATATGTAAGAAATCCAAAACCAATTGAAGCAAAATTATTGAAGCGAATAGAGGAAGATGTTCTGAAAATCAATAATGCATTAGGATATGATTTCAATACAGCGGAATTTGCTGTGCGTGACGGAATTCCTTATGCTATCGATTTTTGTAATCCGGCTCCCGATGCGGCAGTCGATTCGGTAGGCGAAGAAAATTTTGAGTGGGTTGTGGAAGCAGCTGCCAATATGGCTATCCGAAGAGCAAAAAAACATAAAGACAATCAGAACAATTTGACTTGGGGAAATTTTATAGAATCATTTGTAAGCGCAAAAGAATTAAAATGAAATTCCAATAAAACCGGTTAATATTATGGCAGAGAGTAAATTATTTTCTTTGGGGATAGAGGAAGAGTTTCAGATAATCGATCCCGAAACTCGTGAGTTAAAATCACATATTCAGCAAATTTTGGAAAAAGGCAAAATGGTTTTGAAAGAACAAATCAAAGCTGAAATGCATCAATCGGTGGTTGAAGCCGGTTCAGAAATTTGTCTTAATATTGATCAGGCAAGAAATGAGGTGTATAAGCTTAGAAATAATCTCGCTAAAATTGCTGCAAATCATGGACTTAAAATCGCGGCTGCGGGAACGCATCCTTTCTCCCGTTGGGAGGATCAACGAATAACCGATCACCCGCGTTATCACGGGGTTGTTAAGGATTTTCAGCAGGTTGCAAGAGCAAATTTAATATTTGGTCTTCATGTACACATTGGGATTGACGACAAAGAAGTTGCGATGCATATTATGAATGCTGCCCGATATTTTCTGCCTCATATTTTTGCGCTTTCTACAAATTCCCCATTTTGGAAGGGAAGCAACACGGGATTCAAATCGTATAGATCAAAAATTTTTGATCGCTTTCCGAGAACCGGAATTCCAGATTATTTCAATAGTTATTCGGAATTCACGCGTTTTATTGATTTACTCATTAAGACCGGATGTATCGACGATGCAAAGAGAATTTGGTGGGACATTCGCCCTCATCCTTATTATGACACTCTTGAGTTTAGAATTTGCGATGTTCCGATGAGAATTGATGAAACTGTAGCTCTTGCCGCAGTTATGCAGGCTGTTGTAGCAAAGTTATATAAGCTGATTAAACAAAATCTTGGTTTCAGACTTTACAGAAGAATGCTGATAAATGAAAATAAGTGGCGAGCGGCTCGTTACGGATTGGACGGGAAAATGATTGACTTTGGAAAACAGATTGAAGTTGATACAAAAGTGTTAATTCACGAATTGTTAGAATTTATTGATGATGTCGTTGATGATCTCGGCAGCCGAAAAGAAATTGAGTACATTGAAGAAATTCTGGAAATGGGAACAGGAGCCGATAGGCAGTTAAGAATATGGGAGCAGTCGCAAAAATATGAAAATGTTGTTGATTTTATCATTGAAGAAACAAATCTCGGATTAGAAGCTTAGTGAAGATATGATTGAATCTTGGCGCGAGAAATTCAATTCTAAATTCAGCGTAGAAGCATATCAGAAGTTTCTCGGTGACATTTGGAGTTTTAATAATGGAAGGATCGATTTCAGAATTTCAGAAACTCCTCTTTTTATAGATTATTCATTTTCTAAACTGATACAAAATGCAAGCTTAGAAATTGCCCAAGAATTATCGAGTGATAAATTGAACGGCAAGTTGAAAAATGCTCTACCCAAGCATTTGAATATTCCCAACGACACCGTCAAACCGGTTTTTATGCAGTTCGATTTTGGATTAGTAAAAGATGAGAACGGAAATATTGCCCCAAGATTAATAGAACTCCAAGGCTTTCCTTCTCTTTATGCATTTCAATGTATGCTAGAACAAAAAGTGAGAGAACACTTTGAACTGCCGGACTCACTGACAACATATTTTTCGGACTATGATTATACTTCTTACGTGAACCTGTTTCGAAGTACATTGTTGAAAGATGAGGACCCGGAAAATGTTATTCTTCTTGAAGTAAATCCAGAAAAGCAGAAAACAAGAATTGATTTTAATTTAACAGAAAAATTAACAGGAGTAAAATCTGTTTGTATTTCTGGAATTATCCAAAGGGGGAAAAAGCTTTTTTACAAAAATGAAAATGGGAAAGAGATTCCGATTAGCCGTATTTACAATAGAGTAATTTTCGATGAACTTGATAAAACGGATATTAATTATAATTTCGATTTTAATTATGATATTGATGCTGAATGGATCGGACACCCAAACTGGTTTTTTAAGATCAGCAAGTTTACTCTACCTTACTTGAAAAGCCAATTTGTTCCGGAGTGTTACTTCTTAAATGAAGTTGACCAACTTCCCGATGATCTTCAAAATTATGTTCTGAAACCTCTTTTCTCGTTTGCCGGGTCGGGAGTAATAATAGATGTTACAAAAGAAAAGTTGGAATCAATTCGTGACAAAGAAAATTATATACTTCAGAAGAAAGTTGAGTATGCACCGATAATAAAAACTCCGGAGGGCTATTCAAAATGTGAAGTGAGAATGATGTTTATTTGGAGAGATGGAAAACCGATACTTGTAAATAATCTGCTTCGGACAACTAAAGGAAAAATGGTTGGTGTAGATTATAATAAAAACAAAACTTGGGTCGGTTCAAACATTGTTTTTCATCCGGTTTAATGTAGGTTTAATAATAGATTTGGTTATAAAAAAATCCCGCAGTTTTTAACTTGCGGGATTTATAATTTTTAATCGATGAAACAAACGACCTAATCGATATTACTGAAAATTTTATTCATTTATTATTTCAGCAGAATCAACTTCTTTGAATCTACAAATGCTCCATTATTTGTTTCAGCTACAATTCTATAAAAGTATATTCCGCTTGAAAGCGCGGAGGCGTTCCAATTTACGCTATGAACTCCAGCTGACATATACCCTTCAACAAGTGTATTAACTTTTTCACCGAGTGCATTGTAAACCGTAATATTTATTTTCGCAGTTTGAGGCAACGCAAATTCAATAGTTGTTGATGGATTGAATGGATTAGGATAATTCTGCAATAGCTCAAATTTTGATGGAATTAAAGAGTTATCATCAACATTCGTTAGCCTTTCTTGAATTTCGAGATTATCGAAAGTCCATCCCCATCCATCGTTTGAGCCGTCTGCAAAAAGTCGGAAACGAATGAGAACAACATCGCCGGGTTCAAACGCATCCAGGAGATCAAATTCGGTATGTTCAAACATATCTCTGTAAAGACCGCTGCCTGCTTCATAGGCAGCTAGCCAAACGTCGCTCTTTCTTGAATCATAACCGTCGGCAATCGGTATCCAGTTTTCGCCGTCTTTGGTTCCTTCAACTATTACATAATCCTTGAAGTTCGGATCACCATAGTTAGCATTTCCGAATCCGGGTTCTACAATAACAACTTCGTCGAAACTAATGTACGAATTTTCAGCATCGACAATTATTGGCTTTTTCAACACATAGAATTCGTTGGTGTTGTTGCCGTAAGGATGTTTTGAGTGAGCAGACGAATTAGTAAAACCGAACTCTCGTTTAATATAAAACGTTTCGCTGTAAAATGATCCCTCATCAGTTTCAAAATCGGTGGAGAACGAATTTACTGGATCCGAAAAAGTGTACAATTGTACATCAATCATTTCGGTCATCATTTCTCGATTGTCCTTATATGCAATAGCATAAATTACGTACTTCTTAGTTTCCGGAGTGATGAAACTTACATCTAGATCCAATGTCGATACCGGTATTTCAGTAAAAGTCTCGATCAACTCATTATCAATGTAAACCTCAATTTTATCGTAAATATCTGGTACTTCAACATTTAAAGATAGACCGTTCTGGATTATCGAAACATCGTTTAAAACGGGAATTGGTCCTACTTCAAGCGGCTCGTATCCTTCAAGTTCAGGCAGAGTGATACTCCAAATTCCTCGTCCATGAGTGGCAACCACTACTTGATCATTCACTATTTTGATATCATAAATTGCAACGGAGGGAAGGTTGCTGTCCAAAATATGCCAATCGGCTCCGTTGTTTGTGGATTCAAACATTCCTATTTCAGTTCCCGCCCATAAAATATTTTCATCGTAAGGCATAACGGCAAGTGAAAAAACTGCTACATCCGGGAATCCGTTTGAACTGTTTGCATTATTTGCTCCGAAGCCGGAGATGTCCTCCCAAGTTTCTCCATAATCGTTAGTTCTTAAAACTTTTGGTGTGTTTGCAAATGAAAAAAGTGCGTATGCTGTTTTTGGATCTGAAGGGTGGGTCGCCAATCCGGTTATTCTTCCCATTGTTGCCCCGTCGTATCCATTCGTTTCAACATAGTTCAATCCGCCGTTGCGAGATACATTTAAACCGGTATGAGCAGCTATACCGCTTCCAGCCCAAATAATAAGAGGATCTGCCAATGAAATTTTGACCTGTGAAAAAGTACTCGTTCCGGAAATCGAACCCGGAGTTCGTACCACTTTCCAAGTAGTTCCAAAATCTGTTGATCGCCACACACCTGATACACCCATTGCAAATATTAGATCGGGGTCTTGATTTGATTCAGCAACCTTTGTGAAGAACGGTGCGCTTGAACTGCCGCGGTCAATTGACTGGCTTATACTGTAAAAACTTGCTCCTCTATCATCTGATCGGCCAATGTTGTTGTACTGAGAAGAAACAATAATTCTATCCGAATTTAAATAATGCCAAGCTGCCTCATAACCGTCACCGCCCCACTTAAATGACCAACTACTCAGGGGATCAGGGTCAACACCTCCGCCGGCAGGTGATTTGAAAGTGCTATTATCCTGCATTCCTCCAATATATTCGTTAGTTCC
The DNA here is from genome assembly GCA_964499285.1 of uncultured Melioribacteraceae bacterium. Taxonomy (GTDB): domain Bacteria; phylum Bacteroidota; class Ignavibacteria; order Ignavibacteriales; family Melioribacteraceae; genus JAGFIY01. Next base: position 9,166 of record CAZCLA010000055.1, on the reverse strand, counting down.
GTTATTCTTATCGAAGCCGTAAAACTGAGTTGTGTTATAACCATTTAGTGTATGTTTAAATGTTGTACCGGCATCATCCGAATAGGAAATACCTCCGTCGTTCCCGACAATCATTCTGAAAGTCTGGTTTCGTTCACTCATAGGAATGCAAACGATATTATGCTGATCGACGTGAACTCCTTTACTTGAACCGCCGAATTGTCCATAACCGTCTGTTATAATATTCAAGTCGATTGAAGAAGGTCCGGTAATTACAATTTCCCATAGATTAATTCCACCGACATAACATATATCCTCATCAAAAGGATTTCCTGCTATTGTGTTGTCATACCAACCTTGACCACCCAGCCAATTGTTAGGCGGATCAATCCTTGTCCAGGACTCTGCCGCATCGTCTGAATAGTAAAAAATAGATCCGACCGAACCGCCTTCAACTGAAATGAAAAGTCTGTTAGTATTTACCGGTGAAACCGCTAATTCAAATCTTCCCCCGCTTAAACCGGAATTTTTATTTACCCACGTTTCTCCTGCATTTACCGATTTTATAACGCCGAAAGTGTTTACAGTCGCATACAAAACATTAAAGTTATTTGGATCGGCAACAATTTGTTCTACGGAAAAATTATTACCATCATACACGGAATACCAACTTTCACCACCATCAGTTGTTTTAAAAATTTTGGATGATGAACCACCACCATTAAATCCCGGATTAGTTGCAGCTAATATAATATTTTCATTATTTGGATCGACGACCATTCTCATAACGTTTTGGAAGTCACCATTTGTTGTAGCCTCAAGTTGTTCCCAAGTCAATCCACGATCGGTAGATTTCCAAATACCGTTCCCATCAATCTGATCTACATTATTAAATCCCTCCCCGGTTCCTACATAAATTACTTCAGGATTTGAAGGAGCTATTACTATTGTACTTGTCGCGAGGTTTGTTAAACCTTCGGTTAGATGAATCCAAGTCTCCCCGGCATCGGAAGTTTTCCAAACACCTCCGCCCACTGATCCGACATACCAAGTGTTTAATTCAGCATCATCCGGATCGACAACTATTCCTCTTGTTCTTCCACTTACGTTGCCGGGACCTCGTTCATCCCATACCAAGGATGATTTACTGTTTTGCAATGAAAGTTCGCGGGTCGATTCAACACCCTTGGCCTTAAGGAGTTCGGTAATTTTATAGTTTGGCTGATAACTTGGTTTATGTTCTCCGTCCCTTGTTCTTATATCAATATGATGTTTATAGTAAAGTTCCGGGTTTGCAGTTTTGTCCGATTCACTTACATCTTCTCCCTTTTGTATGGGAACAAAACTTATTGATTTATCATCAAAGATGGATTCATAATTTGAGTTGAAAAACATTGAAAAGGAAAAAACAAATGCCCCAAGTAAAGCAGGTAATAATTTTTTTTTCATCTACTCCTCTCAAATAAAAATAAATAAAAAAGAAAACCCGAATCATTAATGATCGGGTTTTTTAAATTTGTCCTCATTACTATTTAATCAGCATCATCTTTTTAGAATCTGAGTAAATCCTTCCATCAGTTCCTATTGCAGTGATTCTATAAATATAAATTCCGCTGCTTAAGTTTCCAAAAGACGAAGAATTAAATTCCACAGTATGAACTCCGGCGCTGAATTTTGAATCGATGAGTTGTGAAATTCTTTCACCTATCGTGTTGAAGATATCGATTTTCACATCAGATACCACCGGAAGCGAGAATTTGATCTGTGTTGAAGGATTAAACGGGTTCGGATAATTTTGAGAAAGATTGAAATCTTTCGGTATTATCGTTTCTATCTCATCTTCAACATCTGTTGAAGGATCGTACAACATCGTCATACCGCCTATAGCTTTTGCCGGTGTCGCCCCAATTTCTGTAGCAACCCCAGTTGACGAATCTATTTCATAAAGTGTTGAAATTTGAACACCTGTTCCAACAACTCCAAAAAGTTTTCCTTCCCAATCAAATGAAATTGCTTCAGTCTTTGAGCCGGTTCCAGTCGATCCGATTAAAGTAAGTTCTCCAGTATCTTCATTGAGTTTATAAATACGATCTCTTTCCGAATTTTCATCGACTGAAATCCAAAATTCTCCATTGATCGGATTTACTGTCATCGATTTTACAGCAAAATCAAGATCAGCAATAAAAGTCGATTCTTGGGTTTCGATGTCCAATGTGAATAACTTATTATCTTCAGTAGCAACATACAGTGTTCCTTCCAGATCGAATGCCATTGCTGCTATGTCAAGTTCAGACTCAAAAAGGGGATAAGCCAAACCATCAAATGAGCTTATTTTGTAAATGGTCGAAGGTGTAAATGCCGTTGTGCTCAGAACATATAACTTTTTATCTATCGGATTAACAGTTAAACTTATTAGCGGATTAAAACCACTTTCCCCAATTGTTTCAACATCCGCAGTTGAAGTATTTATTGTAAGAAGTGTTCCTTGCCAGCCTACGGCTCTTTGTGTAACAGCATAAATTTTATTTGCAGATGCGATACCGAATCCGTTTCCTTTAAGTGTTACGGTCAATTCAGGATTTAGTAAATCATTAGTTGTTAATGTCAAAACATCTTCAACTGATCCAAGTTGCGTCGGATTGTATCTGATCAATATTTCCAATGTATCCAAAGATTCCACCGTCCATTCTGATGGTTCACCCAATACTTCAAACTGATCTGTGTCTGTCGCTGCAGAAAGGATGTTTAACGTTTGTGCCCCTACATTTGCAATTCTAACGACGGCGGTCTCGGATAATGTCCCAAGATCGTGAACACTGAAATCAATTTCATCGGTTAATTTTCTAGCGTATGCGTTTTCGAACGGTTCAACTCTCACCCCGGCAACCGAATTTCCCCATTTGTTTGCACCAGCTACATACTCAGTCATAAGCCAAACTGTTTTGGGATCAGCAGGATCAACCCATGCGCCGTTATAGTCACCCCATCTGTTTCTGCCGGATTGAAAATCTTTTACATAATTTGCTTTACCTTCATCCAGAACAAAACTAGTAACAGGAATTCCTGTCGCAAAAGGAATAACAGTGTAATAGGAGCCCATATACTCTTGAGCAGAAGATCTCGAATAGGTTATTACAACATCATCATCCTCGGTTACAGCTAATGTCGAGTAAGTATGATAGTAACTTGATGATCCAAATACAACTTCATTGGCAGCCGAACCAGAAACAGCATCAATAGCAACATAGTGAAGATCACTGCCGCTTCCGCTCGCCGCAATTGTATGAACTACATGAACCATATTGTTTTGATAAATCGGTTCAAATCTGACGTGTCTTCCTCCTCCATCGAGTGCTGGAGATCCTCCTCCTAATTGCTCGGCATTTGAGGGGGAATTGTAAGTAATCGTGGGAACCCTCACTCCCGTTATTGAAGGTGAACCGAGCGGATCGGTTAATTCATATAAGCCTAAATCTTGACCATCAACAAATGGTGAAGCAGTTACGAAATAATAAAATCCATCATCCTGCATCGATCTAGCTGGTCTAATACCAAATGAGAACGATGACGAATTTGGATAGGATATATCCCAAAAATCTGTCCACTCAACGAAACCGGGATTAGCATCAACATAAATGTTTTCTTTTGGAATAAGTCTAATTTTTGAATATTGATAACCTCCTGAAAAAGAAAACATATTAGATGTTAAATAAATAGCTTTTGAATCGAACCCAACGCCTTGGTAATCCGCCCAATTACCGCTTGGACTATCGCCGTTTGTATTTGACGGAATTGCCCAGTTGAACCAAGTTCCCAATGGATTATCATCATCAGAGACAGAAAGCATATAATAGCTTTCACTTGCGGCATCGTTAACGTGAAGCCAAACCATAAACCATCTTCCGTCAAAATGATCGTAAGAAACTTTACAGTCGAAAACACTAGCACCAGTTAAAGCAGAGGCAAACCAGTTATCGGCATTGATTGTCGCTAAATCGTTGCCTTGTTTATCAGTGATTCGAAATCGGCTGTTGTCAACCTGCATTAAATGATTTGGACCAGCGGCAATATACGGATCCGGCGGTATATATCCACCCGGATCGTCGAGACCTTGAAAATGAGCAATGATTATTGGTTTCTCGCCAACACTTTTACCTGGAATTGTGCTTTGATCTACGTGATAAATTAAATTTTTATCAACAGTTGATTTTTGCGCGTTTACATCAATTAATTCCCCGGGACTTTGATGTATTATTACGCTAAACTTGTTTTGATTTAAAACTTTTGTAAAAGTAAAATCATCAGTGGAAACTGTTGCCCCGCCCGAAATTGACCCTTTCTCAGGTCCTTGATAAGTTATTTGCGCGGTTACAAAAGTTGAAAAGAGAAATAAGAAAAGAAAATTAAGAACTACTTTGTTCATTTATGACACCCCTTTGATGTAAATATTAATCAATTTACCGATATTAGAAAAATAATGCAACGGAATCAATATTTGTCAGCTAACAGTTAGTTTCAACGATATTATATTTTACTATCTTTTTTTTATTCGTTATCTTTAAAAATTATAACGAACTTATTGTTTGTTCAACTAAACTGAGATTTGCTTATGCTTTCCGGAATCAAACTCGATCTTGTTGAAAAGTTTAATTTCTTAAATCAGATAGCCAGGCACGGCAGGGATAACTTTCCGGACGAGCTGTGCAATTTTTTGGTAACGGAATTTGAACTTCAAGCTTGCGTAATTTTTAAAGTCGATAATTCATCAAAATTGGTGGTTTTAGGTAGATCAAACTCGGCACGAAAAAATTACCTTAGAGGCTCATCTTTTGATTGTACTGTATGCAAACTTAAGAATTCCACATCTGATTTTTCAATTCATTCAGACAGCAGTTGTACTTTGCAGATTTCAGAATTCGTTGTTTACGAAAGCTGCGTAACATTTAAAATTGATGACGGGCAGAGAGGGTTTTTAAAAATTGCAAAAAAAACTCCCTTCTCTCAAAGCGAATCTGAAGGAATAAAAAATCTAACCACTTTTATCTCACAGCTAATTTTAACTTGGGCACAATACAACAATTCTGATTCCGTTCCCGGCGAACTTCGCTTCAATGAAATTACTTCTAAAATTTCGATGGAGTTGAGAGCTCCTGCAAATTCAATAATTGGGTTTACATCTATTCTTTTAGAAGATAATCTTACTTCGTCTCAATCGGAATATGTGAACACAATAAAGAACAATGCACAACAAATACTTTTAACAATAAATGATTTGAGTGATCTAGCTAAACTCGATGCCGGATTAATTCAGACGACAAACAAAGCAGCAAAACTTACAAATCTGTTAAGAGAATTAACTAGCATATTCAAACAGAAAACTTTGAATAAATCAATTCAATTCGATATTAAACTTCCTGAAGAATTTGATCGTGAGCAAAGCATCGATGATCAAAAAATTAGATTGATCATGAACTATTTACTGCAATTTTTATCCGCGTTTGAAGATGTTACGAAAATTGAGATTGCTGGAAGTGCTCAAAGTGACAAGAGACAAATAATTAGCATTAAAGGAGTTGGAATTGTTATATCCGAAAATGCCGAAAAAAAATTGTTTGTACCTTTCGGGATTACTGAAATTGATCAATTGAAAAATAAATCTGTTCCGGGCCTCGGACTAATTTTAGCTAAAAAATATTCGGAATTGTTGGGCGGAAGTTTAACCGCTTCAAGAAAAAAAGATTTATTGGAATTCAATTTTGTGTTCGATGCCGGAGATCACAAATCTGTTGCCGGGTTGATGAGTCAACTACCGAAATCGACCTCTGAGTTGAACAAAATTCTTGTGATAGAAGACGACTACGCAACATCCAAACTGATGAGCAATTATCTCACCAAGTGGGGATATGAACCCGTTATAGTTAACACAAAGGAACAGACGCTTAAACTTATTCAAAAAGAAAAATTCTTAGCAATAATTCTTGATATAGAGATACCAAATACAAACGGACTTGAACTACTTAAACAGATTAACTCCAATCCGCTATCGAAATCGACGCCGGTAATTGTTTGTTCCATAGAAGCAGATCAACAGAAAGCTTATTTGATGGGTGCTGTTGAGTATTTTGTAAAACCGATAAATTACAATTATCTCGTTGAGATTCTGACAAGTTATAAGCTTCGAAAAAATTCGAATATCCTATGTGTTGATGATGATGTTCCGACTCTTAATCTTATTAAGCAAGCTATTGAAACGGCAGGTTATAATGCAGTTGCCGAGCACATTTCGGCAAATGTGATGGATCTAATAAAAGATAAAATGATAGATCTTGCTATTATCGATTTGGATATGCCTCATCCAAACGGTTTCGAACTTATCGCTCAAATAAAGCAGGAAGATAAATATAAAAACCTGCCAATAATTATTTATACCGGAAAGGAAAACTATGCGGAGGACTTGAGGAAGATCGATGGTTTGTTTGATCAGCTTCTGGATAAGAAAAGTACGAACATTGAGGATCTTGCAAGTACAATCGAAGCGATGGTCAATCGTGCTGAACTTCCCCCCGCAGATGAAGTCATAAAAAAACAAGACGGTGTAAAAATACTTCTTGCCGAGGATTATAAGCATTCTCAGATAATCGTGACTCGTCTTCTTAAAAAGAACAATTTTGAAAATATTGTTGTTGTCGAAAACGGTGAAGAAGCCTACAATCTTGCAAAAAAAGAAAAATTCGATCTTATTCTGATGGATATGCAGATGCCGATAATGAACGGTTTTGAAGCAACCGAAAACATAAGACAGATTCCGGAATATAAAGACACGCCAATAATAGCACTTACGGCATTCGCTATGAAAGGTGACCGTGAAAAATGTCTTGATGCCGGGGCAACCGATTACATTCCGAAACCGATTGACAGTAAAGAGTTTATAGAAAAAGTTAAATACTATACAAACTCTTAATACTCACAGCCGGGAATTACCGCACAAAATTTTTTCGTATATTTGAATTTTGTTTAATAACGGATTTTAAATATGATAAACGAATTTCCGAGAGTTAGATTTGCACCCAGCCCAACCGGTTATTTACATGTTGGCGGATTGCGGACTGCATTATACAACTATCTTTTTGCGAAATCCAATGACGGTAAGTTTGTATTAAGAATCGAAGACACTGACAGAAATCGCCTAGTCGAAAATGCAGTTGAAAATTTGATAAATACGCTTAAGTGGGCTGGACTGGAATACGATGAGGGTCCTGATAAACCGGGAGAATACGGACCATATACACAATCAGAACGTCTAGATATTTACCACAAATATGCAAAGAAGCTCATCGAGAATAGGAAAGCATATTATTGTTTCTGTTCACAAGAAAGACTTACAAATTTGAGGGAAGAACAGCAAAGATTGAAACTTCCTCAAGCAAAATATGATAAACACTGTCTTAATCTAACAAATGATGAAGTTCAAAATAAACTTGCAAATAATGAGCCACACGTTGTAAGATTAAATGTTGAGCCGGGTGAACGAGTTTTAATAGATGATTTAATTCGAGGGCGAGTTGAGTTTGAAAGAGATGTAATCGACGATCAAGTGCTTATTAAAGCAGACGGTTATCCTACTTATCATCTCGCAAATGTGGTTGATGATCATCTTATGAAAATCACTCATGTTATCAGGGGCGAAGAGTGGCTATCTTCAACACCCAAGCATGTTCTTCTATACGACTATTTAGGGTGGGAAATTCCAAAGTTTGCGCATCTTCCGCTTTTACTAAACCCGGATAAATCAAAATTAAGCAAAAGACAAGGTGATGTTGCAGCTGAAGATTATCGGGATAAAGGATATTTGAGAGAAGCATTGCTTAATTTTGTTGCTCTTCTCGGCTGGAGTATGAGCGACAACAAAGAGTTTTTTACAATGGATGAGTTGATTCAGCACTTTTCAATAGACAGAGTTCATAAAGCCGGGGCGGTTTTTAATGTCGAAAAACTTAACTGGTTAAATGCAGAACATCTTAGGGCTAAACCAGCAGATGAACTACTCGCTATGTTAAAAGAAGAAATGAAAAAAGGCAAATATGCAGATCAAAAGTTTAGTGATGAGTATTTGCTTTTAATAATTGAAGCAATGCGCGAAAGAGTTTCTTTCATTAAAGAATACATAGATAATTGCCCTTACTTTTATGAAGAACCTCAAACTTATGACCAAGCAGTTATCGCAAAAAGATGGAAGGAAGATTCGGCAGATCTTTTAATTAAGTTTTCGAAAAAAATTGAAGCTCTCGAAAATCCAATTAAAGAGGATTATGAAAAAGCTCTAGAACAAGTTGCTGAAGAAAATAATGTTGGTAAAGGGAAGTTAATTCATCCGATAAGACTTGCAGTTTCGGGAGTCGGAATTGGTCCGGGGATGTTTGATTTACTTTACATCCTGGGGAAAGAAAAAGTGTTGACCAGAATTCAAAAAGCATTAACAGTACTGGATAAATAATATCAATAGAGAAAATTATGAACGAAAACGAAAAATCTCTTCCATCAAATTTCATTAAGGAAAGAATAGACGAAGATCTAAAAACCGGTAAGTATTCAGGCAAGGTTATAACAAGATTTCCTCCTGAACCAAACGGTTATCTTCACATCGGGCATGCAAAATCTATAGCATTGAATTTTGGACTTGCGAGAGAATACGGCGGTAAGTGCAACCTTAGGTTTGATGATACAAATCCTACGAAGGAAGAACAAGAATATGTCGATTCAATAAAAGAAGATATCAAGTGGCTCGGCTTTGATTGGGAGGAAAGAGAATATTACGCTTCGGATTATTTTGATCAGTTGTATGAGTATGCACTCAAACTTGTAAAAAAAGGTGTTGCTTATGTTGACTCATTATCATCCGAAGAAATTAGAGAGTACAGAGGAATGCCTACTTCTCCTGGAAAAGAAAGTCCTTATCGGAACCGTTCTGTTGAGGAAAATCTTGAATTGTTCGAACAAATGAAAAACGGGAAATTTCAGGATGGCGAACACGTATTGCGTGCCAAGATAGATATGACATCACCCAATATGAATTTGCGCGATCCCATTCTTTACAGGATTAAACATGCTCATCATCACAGAACCGGTGACAAATGGTGCATATATCCGATGTACGATTGGGCTCACGGACAGTCGGATTCTATCGAAG
>CAZCLA010000054.1:0-14898 GCA_964499285.1 uncultured Melioribacteraceae bacterium | reverse complement strand
CCAAGCACAACAATAAATTTCACAATACCAACCCCACCCCATCCCTCCCCTTACCAAGGGGAGGGAGCGAGGGAGGGGTTAGTGCTTCTTCGCGTATACGACATTCTCGGAAGAGAAGTTGCAAAGCTTATAAACAAACAATTACAGCCGGGAGAACACGAGGTTGAGTTTAATGCTGTAGGTTTATCCTCCGGGATTTATTATTACCGACTCCAAGCCGGAAATTACAGCGAAACAAAAAAGATGATTTTACTTAGGTAAGAATTTATTTACAAAATTTATGGGGTTGTCCCGGAAGACAACTCAAGACGGTTGAGATCGCCCCATAATTTTATAATGTTTATTTTGATGGCTCAATGCTTGTAATTATCAATCGGATATCTGCAGCATATTTATCGATAACTTCCGGAAGACCCCAAGCCATCACTAAAAGATTGCTTTTGTTTTTAGGTGTTTGAATAACCGCAAAAAGGAGTTCAACTCCGTCAGCATATCCATCCACCCAAACACAGTACATTCCATTGACATCAATATCTTCCGCTTCGCCAATCTCCACATTGTCAAATTCGGTGTCGAGCATATAATCTACTTCTGTAAGCGCTGCATCTATATCTGCGGCTTTAAGCACAGTAAAATTTACGCCAAGGGTTTCATCTTCGGTATAAGCCGTCATGTTTTCTCCTTCAATTTCATAAAACCATCCGGCAGGCAAGGTTATATCAATGCCCGAAGCTTTGTGCGTGAATGTTTCCTGTGCCGAGATTGTAATACCGAAAATCAAAAACAGTGAGATAACTAACAAAAAAGTTTTCCTCATATAAACTCCTTTTATTTGTTTGAATTAATTCGAGATCGATAATAATACCTCTTGTCTAATTTAATCTTTTTACTCCATTTTACAATTATAATTTTTTTTTGCTCAAAGGAGATTTTCCACATTTATTTATATTTTGATCTAAACCAAAAACAATTCTAAGATGGAAAGAAAAATATTAAATCAATTATCATCACTATATTCTCCGCAAAGTTTGACTGTCGCTCAAAATCGGTACAAAAAAGCTTTACAGTTTCACAATGAAAAATTTTCTGAAACTAATCCTTTTCTCTTCACTTCCCCGGGAAGAACCGAATTATCGGGTAATCATACCGATCATAACAACGGCAAAGTTATTGCAGCGGCGGTTGATATTGATATGATCTGCGCTGTAAGCAGATCGGAAACTAATATTGCGACAATCTTTTCGAAAGGATTTGATTTACCGTTTATTGTGGATCTGGATGATCTTAATAAAAAAGAAAGCGAGATAGGAAAGTCCGAAGCATTAATTCGTGGAATAGCTTTCGAATTCAGGAAAAGAGATTATTTGTTCGGTGGATTTAATGCAAATCTTGATTCTGATATTTTGATCGGGTCAGGGCTTAGTTCATCTGCTTCTTTCGAGATTATGATCGGACAGATTTTTAATTTTTTATTTAACAACAATACCATTTCAAAAACCGAACTTGCTCTAATTGCACAAGCCGCAGAGAATAATTACTTCGGGAAACCGTGCGGATTGATGGATCAGCTTGCTATTTCCGTGGGAGGAATTGTTTCAATTGATTTCAAAGAAATAGGAAATCCTTTCATTGAAAAAATTGATTTTGATTTCAATCAAACAGAATACATTCTTGCTTTGATTGATACAGGCGAAAGTCACGCCGACTTAACCGGAGAATATTCATCAATAACAGACGAAATGAAATTAGTTGCCGAACATTTCGGATATAATTCATGCAGGTTTATTGAGCCAAAAATTCTTTACAAAAAAATTCCCGAACTAAGAAAAATATACGGAGACCGACCTGTTCTACGAGTCATTCATTTCTTGAACGAAAATGAACGGGTTGAGAAACAAAAACAGTGTTTGCTGAATAATAATTTTAACAAATTTTTAGATCTCGTTAATCAATCCGGAAATTCATCTTATAAATATTTACAGAATATTTATTCAGCAGGAAAGATCAACAATCAAGCCGCATCGGTGGGTTTATCTCTATGTGAAAAATTCTTCTACGATAATGGTAAGGGAGCTTGCAGAATTCATGGCGGTGGTTTCGGGGGAACAATTCAAGCCTATGTTCAAAAAAGTATGAAGGAGGATTTCCGGGAGTTCATCGAACATGTTTTTGGTGAAAATTCCGTAAAGTTTGTTGGGCTTAGAAAACATGGCACTGTCTGTCTCGATGAGTTATAACTACATATCTAAATTAAAACCAAGCCCCGGTTTATCGGTTGGATAAAGTGTTCCATCTTTAAGAATAACAGCACCAGCGGCAGGATCATCAATTAAATCGAGGTGACCGTCGAGATCCGCATAAATAACATTAGCTCTTGCAAGTGCGAAATGAAGTCCGGCAGAAATTGCAAGCGCCGATTCATCCATACATCCAACCATTGCTTCGAGGTTTGCAGCCTGAGCAACCGAATTAATTTTAAGTGCTTCAAAAACGCCGCCGACTTTCATTAGTTTAATATTTACCGTATCGACGAGATCTCTTTTTGCAAGTCTGAACGCATCTCTTAGATTCATTAAACTTTCATCAGCCATTATAGGGATCGAAACATTATTTGTTACCCGCCCAAGTAAATCGGGTTCGCCTTTCGGAGTCGGCTGCTCAATTAATTCCACCCTCGATTTTTTTGTGGCTTCAAAAAACTTAAGGGACTGCTCTACATTATATCCTTGGTTTGCATCAAATCTAAGTTCAATTTTATTCCCGACATTTTCTCTTACGCGGTTTATTCTTTCAATATCCTCTTCCACATTTTTCCCGCCTTTTATCTTTAATATCCTAAAGCCATCACCAATAAATTGTTCGGCTTTCATTAAAGTTTCGTCAAGCGGAAGAATCCCGATAGTTATACTTGTTCTAATTTTAGTTCTGTAAGATCCTAACAGACGATAAAGCGGGAGGTTTGCTTTCTTTCCAAGCAGATCGAACAGAGCCATATCTACCATTGCCAGCGCCGAAGGGTGAGTCGCTGCTGTCTTCTTTAACTCGGTTAGATGAAGCGCATATCTAAGCGGATCCTTACCGTGCAAATAGGGTTCGAGAATGTTCTTAAACGTGTTTTCAACACTGTCTTTTGTTTCGTTTGTTACTTCAGGATCAGGAGCTGCACAGCCAAACCCTGTTAAACCGTCACTTGTTGTAATTTTCAAGAAGACATTCCATGCCGAATCCACGGTTTCATAAGCTATTGTGTATGGAACTTTAAGCTTTAGTTCTGTCGGGAATATTTGAGTCGAAACAATTTTCATTTTAATATCGCTTTTGATGCAGATCTTCTATTTTTAGGTTTTTTAAATCTTCCACAAATGCAACAAGATGAGCTATCATAATAGCCCATATTTTCTTTCCTTTCTCCGCATCACCTTTTGTTGCATCGCCCATTATTCCGCTGTCTGAGATCTTTTTAGTCCTAACATACCAAGGCACTCCTCTCAACGAGGAGTAATTGAGATACCTGCTCGAAAATTTGATAACGTTCTTTTCGGCTTTGTTCATATTTACTTTTTCAGGACGAACTGCGAGGGTTGTGCTTGTTTCTATTTCGCCGGCATGAACGTCATTTGGAGTTTCGCATAAATCATCGAGATCTACATCACTGGTTTCGCCGGTATCTACAGCAACAAAAATTCCTGCGTCACGGTTTATCATTTGAGCTGCATAACTTAATGTTGGAGCGTTATCGCCGTGACCATTTATAATAACAATTTTCTTTATTCCGTTTTTTGCAAGACTTATCCCTATATCATAAATAAGTTTTGCAAGTGTTTCGTTGGTTATGCTTATTGTTCCCTTAAAGTCTTCATGATGATAAGAAACGCCGTAGCTGATCAGAGGCAGAACGAGAGGCTTTGGATAGCTGCACGCTTCTGCTACTTTTTGCGATAAATATTCAGCATCAAAAGCATCAACATCCAGCGGAAGATGAGGTCCATGCTGCTCGATTGCACCGACAGGGAGAAGTGCAATATCAATTTTTTCAAGCATCTCTTCAGCGTCCTGCCATGTTAAGGAACCCCAATGATACTCGTTCTTTTTATCTGAATAATTATTTCCTTTTGATAATATTTTCTTCGACTCAAACTCAAAAGGATAAGGTGTTTTTATTTCACGGCTTTGCATTAAATCAAATTCTTTCCATTTCCTTTCAGATCTGATTAATGATTTTTCCGCATACTCAAGATAAATTTTATACAGTGGTTTTCTAAGATCGACCGGAATTGCCGCAAGCGGAGATCTTTCATTATCAAATCTTAAACTCAGTACTTCCGGATGTCTTTGCGGCTGTTTAATTTTTTCGGCATCAAGAATTCCTTTCTGCATCAGCATATACATCAACTGCTGCGATCCTGCTTTTTCCTGATGGAGTTCTATTTTTTCCAAAGCTATCAAACAATCTTTAATTTGCATTTGAGTATAACCGCAAATCTTTGGATCAACTCCTACAGCCGTAAGCATTCCGACAATTCTTCGACACTTCTCACATTTTCCGCAAGGTTTTATTCTTTCATCATCTTTGTGTGCGGCGTGACAGGAAACTTGTTGTTCGAGAAGTTTCGGATAACGTTTTGCAAGAATTGTTTGAATCATTAGTTCAGATAACGGCCGCAGAATTGAAAATTGAGCAATCGCCCATCCTTTCCTCATAAAAAATCTTGTGCAGTATTCATCAAAATACCTGCTTTGATCATAAAGTCCTGAGTAGTGAGTTATTCCTTTGAAGCTGCTGCGAACAGTTGTGTCATATTCATCGCCGATGATCAGTCTTCCTATTTTTCTTTTTCGAAGAAGCGGCAGAACGCCAAATAGAAACACGGCAACAGTCCACAATCTTATAGGATAGATATCAGCTCTGATATTCGCATAATCGCTTCTTATAAATGATAGATGTTTTAACATAAAATTAAACACACGATCGGAGTTGACCCAAACTCTTCCGGTTGATGGAACCACTTCTTTAAAATATTTATATGCATTAATTGCAGTGAACCAATGTCTGCCGGATTCATTCAGGAAAATTGGTTGTGTCTCAAATCCAAGCTCGTTAAGAAACCCGTAGCTTAAAAGGCTATCCTTCCCCCCGCTTGATAAAACGCAGTGTTTGTTTTTGTCGGTTTCCCAAAACTTCCATTTCGTATTAACCGGATCAGTATCGCTGCTTTCAAAAATTAACTCGGACTGTAAATAAGTTTTTTGTTTAATCGGCTCTATATTTTTTGCTTTTCCTGTTAAGAAAGGATTATCATGCAATATTTTTATCACATAAATTTCACGGGCAGTGTTTTCCATCCAATCTTTAATTGCAGAACGATCAGTTGAATCAAACAATCCTTTGAAAATGATTTTCTTGCAGAAGAGTCCGTAATTAATAGCCACTTGCGCACCAATTAATGATGCAAGATTTTGATGCGAAATATCTGAAGGTTCAAAAACCGGTTCTTCGTAACTGTAAATTAATTCAGTAGAATATCTCTCTTTCCCTTTGGTGATAACATAAGGCATGATAAGTTTTTTTGCTTCAAGATTAACGGGACCGACTTCAAGCCTATCGATTACCAATAATTCCTTTATCCCGTACTTTGTTTTATTGCTCATAACTATACCGTTATTGATTCTTCTTTAATTTTTCAATAAGAAGTCTTGCAATCTTTTCGCCGCCTTCCAAAAGAACATCCGATGCGGGAATATCATACAACTTTTCTATTTCTTTGCACTCCTTATGAACGTCCTTCATCTGCATATGTTCATGATTGATTGTAATCGCCGTAACAGTTTTGCCGGAGATGATTTCCATTGCTTTTATCTGCTTTGAAAGAGAATGAATATGATATCCCGGAAACCCGTCATATTCTTTTCTTGCCGGAGCGTGTTGTAATATTATATAATCCGGTCTTGTTGCTGCAAGAATTTCAAATCCACCCGGGTATGCCGGGTTTAGAAGACTTCCCTGTCCTTCCACAACTATAAATTTAGGTTTTGATTCTTTCCATGCCGAATGTACGGCGTTTTCAAGTTCGCCGGAAACAAAATCATTCACAAGACTATCAAGTATAACACAATATCTTGCTCCCTGCATCCAAGCCGTCTGTCCTGTTCCGATCATTTCTGTTTTATAACCAGCCGCATTTAGCGCTTTTACTAATATCCACGCAGTTGTTCTTTTCCCGATTGCGGAATCAGTACCCAGAACTGCGATTACTTTGGAATCAACCTCTTCAATTTTACCCGTGAAGAAATGAAGATCATCGCGGTGAGGTGTTTTTCTAATATCGCGCAAAACAACATTGTGTTTTCTTGCGAGACTTACAAGTTCTTTATCAATAGTTAAAAAATCGTGAAGACCCGAATCAACATTAAGCCCTTTTCTGATTGCTTTTTTAATAACAAGTTTAGCTTCTTCAGGAAGTCTTCCACCGTCAGGCGCCAAGCCGACAACAAAGTGAGTGACAGCAATTTGATTGTTTTTCGCAAATTTAAGTGCATCAATAAGACTGGCAAGGACGGGGATATTTCTATTTTTTCCGTCCATTACTTCTCCTGCATCATTACCCGCACATGTTGAATCGATAACACACAGCACATTATATCGGTATGTGAAACGAACAAGCCCGTGAGCGGTTTTTCCGTTCGGTGTTTGAAAAGCCCCTTCACAAAAAACTACTGCAGTCCCTTCAGGAAAGTTATTCATTATTGTCTCCCCGTTAATAGAATCACGAATCTGTCGTTGTTAATTGGTTCAACTTTGTGTTTGTTTATAAATGCAGCCAATCCCGCTGTTGATGCGGGTAATACGTTCATTCCTTCTTTCTCTTTAAGAAGTTTTGTATATAATAACATTTCTTTATCGGTAGCATCATCAGCCCAGCCTTGTGTGTTTCTTACTGCATCAAGCGCTAAATCTCCGTCAATCGAATGCCAGTTAATTAAAGGTTCGTTCACTTTCGATTCTTTTATTTTTTCGGGAAGAAGATCTTCGCAATATTGTTTATTATGCAGAATTGCTTGCACAATAGGATTTTTCCTAAACGATGATCCAGCAATCAGCTTTGGAACTCTCGAGGTTTTTCCTCTGCGATAGAGACTTAAAAATCCTCTATAAATTCCGGCAATGGTCGTTCCGTTGGATACGGGAGCTGCAAACATTTTTGGCGCATCACGGAGTTCATCATAAATTTCATAAGCAATCTCACCATAAGCTTTCAGTTGTAAGGTGATATTATCCCCACCGGGATTTGCATCATAATATCCTCTTTCAATTGCTTCGGTACTCGAGATCTTTACGGCATTTTCATAATCTGCTTTTACCCTAACGATTTCCGCACCTAAATTTTCAATTTCGTTCAGACGTTTTGTGTGATATGTTTCGGGAATGTAAACCAAACAGCGCAGACCTCCTATCGAAGCCGCAAGAGCGCATGCAACACCGTAATTGCCGCATGTTGCAAGTGAGATGGTATCAAATCCCCGTCTCAATGCATCTAAAGCTTGAGCAAAAGCAATTCTATCTTTTTGTGTTCCAGTTGGATTGCCTCCCTCAAACTTGAGATAAATTTGTCTCAACCCGATTTCACGTTCAATGTTTCGCGCTCGGTAAAGTGATGTGTCGCCCACTTCCGAATCTATCACATCCTCGAAAGCCTCTATCTTTTCTTCTAGACTTGCGTCGGGATCGGCTATGATTTTTTTTCTATCCTCAACATCAAGAGTTGTGGAGAATCCGCTTGCTTCAGCTCCGTCAATCAAATCATAGGGCTTTTCGGAATAGCTTATATTTGATATTTTTTCTTCGTTCATGATGTTCGTGCCTGTTCTACAATTTTTTTGTTTAAAGTAAATGAATTATTCTTGTAAGTCCAATGGCAGGAAAATATCTAATCGACAAGCGAGCATTTAAGAGAAGTAGATTTAAAAATGATTGTATCACAACAATCGCCAAAAAATTTGCGGAATATATACTACTTTGTTAATCAACTTACAAGAAAATTGTATATGATTGCATTAGAATCTAAACTAATTAATAATGACTGACTTTAATATAAAAGCGGAAACTTGGGACGACGATCCTGTTAAAGTAAGGCGGGCAAAATTGATCGCCGGTCATATTGGTGAAACGATAAAAGGAATGAATCCCGTTAAAGCTATGGAGTATGGAGCCGGCACGGGACTTTTAAGTTTTGAACTGCTGCCTTTCCTAGATAGTGTCCTTTTAGTCGATACTTCCGATGGAATGCTGAGCATCGCGCAGGAAAAAATTAATCGAAACAACTACTCAAAAGCCGAGACACTTAATGCAGATTTTCTGATTGATCCTCTCCCCACAAGAAAGTTTAACATAGTCTTTTCGCTAATGACGCTTCATCACATAAATGATCTTGATAAAATATTGCACATATTTTATTCTTTGATGGAAAATAATTCATATCTATTCATTGCTGATTTAGTTAAGGAGGACGGCTCGTTTCATGGCAAAGGTTTTTCAGGACATAATGGCTTTGATCTGGATGAATTAAAAGAACTACTCTTGCAAACCGGTTTTAAGAATATCGATTCGCAAATTGTGATGGAAATTGAAAAACAAAGAGATAATGAACTTAAAAAATATCCCTTGTTTTTGATGTCTGGACAAAAATAGCTCTTGAAGAAACGTTATCTAATCAATAACATTTTTTTGTATGTGAAAAATTATCAGCAGTTAAATTATAAAAATAGATTCCGCTTGATAAACCTGATGCATCAAAGGTTACTTCGTAGTTACCCGAAGAAAGATTTTCATCAATCAAAGTTTCAACCTCGCGTGCCAGCAGATCATAAACAATTAACTTAGTTGATATGGGTTGATCCGTTATCTCAATTCCGGAGATGCTGAACTTTATTTTCGTTGTTGGGTTGAAGGGATTAGGATAATTTTGCTCCAGTTTTATTTTATCGGGAATTGATTCATTTTCATAACCTATTTGAGAAATGCCATCAACATCCCGAACAAATCTGACATAATTATATACTCTTCTTACATCGCCTTGAGGACCGAATCCATATGAAGGCTCACCAGTTTTAGGATCAGTTCTTTGAGCTCCGGCACCGTGAACATCATAAAAATCCAATCCCGATGGAAGCTGCATATAACCAAGTGCCCTCCCAAAATATATTACGATTGCATCCGGTCCGGGATTAAAAGAAGTGGATGCCCAGTATGCAGGGTAATCGACGCTTCCGGCTTCATTTACTATTACCGAGCATTCGAATAAAGGGTCTATTGCCGGCGAATTTGTTGCGTCGGGGGACCTTGTATAATCCACGATGCTCTGCAGTTCTTTGGCATTTGGAAGTCTCCAATCATCAAATCCAGCAAACTCTAAATTTTCCGCTGCTTCAAGAGCTTCTTCCCAATTTAATGAACCATCGGTTTTAGTGAACTGCGATACCAGATCAGGAAAAATATTGTTGCCGGAATCTATTTTCGTCCACATTAAACCGGTTGCTTCATCAGTTATTGTATTGTTTCCGTTATCGACAAATTGATTGTCACCGTATGTTGAATTACCTCTTACGAATCGTGCATAATAAAGTTTGCTATCGAAATTTTGGGGATAGCCTTTTATTCTTCCATCCGCAAAATTAACACCAAAAAAAGTCGGGTTACCGTCCATTGTTGTCGATGTATAGACAGTGTTAGTAACATATTGAGCATCTATATAACGGGCATCTGTGGGATATTCGAAATCGAAATAATCTAGATCAATAAACGGTTCAGCATCGGGCGGCGGAGTTGGCGAGGGAGGATCACCGGTTCCTTGATTTCCTGTAAACAAAATTAGAGAGTATAGTTCCTTAATTGTTGGAACCCGCCAATCATTATAACCTCCGGTTGAAGCAATTGCGGCTTCATTCTCAGCATCACTCCATTCAATTCTGATAAATGATTTCTGCCACATTAGTCCAGTTACATTATCCGTTATCGTCCCGTCTCCATTATCAGTATAACTTGGTTCAAAGCTGTTGTAGTTTGCATCCTGTCCGTAAAATTTTTCGCCGGGAGACGGACTTTGAATTATACCTGTGTTGTTATAAAAATCCGACTGCCCTGTATCTACAATTGGATAGGAAAGATTATTGTTTTGAGAATACAGCAAACAAGCAAAGATGAAAAAGAATAATGTTGTATTTAAGACTTTCATTAGGCTGCTCATAAAACCTCCTTCGGTTTTGTGGTTAGACAGTTAGAACTTCCGGTTTATTTCAAATTAATGATTTATTCTAATATGACTTTCTTCGTATTTTAATAATGATTTTTAATTTGATGGAATGAAAATGCGAAGTGCTGTAAACATAATATCGATAATGGATCAAAATTCAACTTTTCATTTGGAAAACGGAAAAGAATTAAAACAAGTTGAATTGGCTTTCACGACATACGGCAAATTAAACTCAGAAGGGACAAACGCCGCTTTAGTATGTCATGCACTTTCAGGAGATTCGCATGTTGCCGGGCAGCTTGATTTGACCGATGAGTTAATTGATAAAGTTCCGTTCTACAAAGCAATGAAAAACAAACAGCCCGGATGGTGGGATAGTTTGATCGGGAAAGGTAAGTCGCTTGATACGGAAAAATATTTCGTAATATGTTCAAATATTATAGGAAGTTGTTATGGATCGACTGGTCCTGCAAGTATCAATCCAGAAACAGGCAAAATATATGCGATGAATTTTCCGCAAGTTACGGTAAGAGATATAGTACGTTCACAAAAAAGACTGCTTGATAAACTCGGCGTGAAAAAACTAAAAACCATAATTGGCGGATCTTTAGGAGGAATGCAGGCTCTCGAATGGTCAATTATTTATCCTGAAATGGTTGAATCAATAATTCCGATCGCTACCAGCGCGAAACATTCTGCATGGGCAATTGGATTCAATCACATCGGCAGAAGAGCGATTATGAATGATCCTGATTGGAAGAATGGAAATTACAATGGAACGAAATTAAGCGGATTGTCTATCGCAAGAATGATAGGTATGATTTCTTATAGAACTCAGCCTTCGTTCGAAGAAAGATTTGGAAGAGATCGATTCAACAACAATGATTACTTTAGCGATGATAATCTTTTTCAATCCGAAAGTTATTTGAACTATCAAGGAAACAAGCTAGTAAACAGATTTGATCCTAATGCTTATATTATTATCAGCAGAATATTGGATCTTCACGATATTTCATATAATAGAGGAAGCATTGAGGACGTACTCGGCTCAATCAAGGCAGCTGTATTATGTGTTGGAATTGACACAGACATTCTTTATCCACCCGAGGAACAAAAAAACATTCAAAGACATATTCCCAACAGTGTCTATGCTGAAATAAAATCAAAACATGGTCACGACGGATTTTTAATTGAATTCGATCAGATGAAGGAAATTATCTTAAACTTTCTTAATAAATTATAACAACAATTAAAACCTCGAGGAAAAATGAAAAAAACAAAATTATTAATCGTGTTTGCTGCGATATTATTTTTGCTGAGCAGCTGTGTGCCAGGAGACGGATCAAGCACCATTGACGATCCCTCCGGATTTTTCTCCGGTATCTGGCACGGTTGGATTGCTCCGGTTACATTGATCTGGGGAATCTTTAACGATGCCATAAGAATATACGAACCGATGAACACAGGCTGGTGGTACGATTTCGGTTATTACATTGCCATAATCGGAGGCTTCGGCGGTCTATCGCTTTTTAGAAAGAAGACAAAAGACGACTAATTAGGAAATATTCAAATAAAAATAAAATCCTTTTTCCGTGAAAAATATTTACATTTCTGCCAAGTTGTAAATCAAATTAAGAATTGGAGTTTAAAATGGTTTTAAGACTCAAAATTCTGTCGGGTTTTTTTATTCTTGCTTTAATGCTCTCTATAGCCGGTTTTTGGTCAATAAAAGAATTGAGATCAATAGGAACCTCTGTACAAAATCTGCTTGATGAAAATTATAAGAGCATAAACTCAGCGAAAATAATGTTGGAGGCTCTTGAAAGGGAAGACAGCGGGATTCTTCTATTGATGCTTGGGAAATGGGAAGAGGGAAGAGAAATCATTTCTGTCGGGGATAGTTTATTCCAATGGGGATATAATGTAGCAAGCAGTAATATTACCATCGAAAATGAGAAGTCATATGTCGAAAAAATTTCCAAAGATTATTTGGTCTACAAACAGACTTGGGAAAGACCGATTGTCGGGACAGATAAAGAAGGAAATATTACCTGGTATTTTGATCAACCTCATAAACAATTTGTGTCGGTTAAAGAATCCGTCAATAAACTGATGAATCTGAACGATAAAACAATGTTCGATACCGCCTCCGAACTTCAAAACAGAGCAAACCGCGCAGTAATGCCTGGTGTAGTAGCAATAATTGCCGCTGTAATTTTCAGTCTTATTTTCACTTACTTTATCAATTATTTTTTAATAAGCCCAATCGTAAGAATAACCAATAGTGTTACAGATTTTGTTAAAGAAGGGAAAGATTACAATATTGAGATTGAATCAAAAGATGAAATTTCAAAACTATCTGACTCAATAAGAACTTTGTGCGAGTTTGTTAGAACCGCGGAGAGAAAAAATTGAGACCAAGAATTGTTTTAAGATATGTGGGCATAGTTCTTATAATTAATGCAACCGCTTTGCTTCTTGCCGCTACTGTTTCACTTTATTATGGAGACTCTTCCTTCAGCCCTTTATTATACAGCGCGCTGATTTC
This sequence comes from uncultured Melioribacteraceae bacterium, assembly GCA_964499285.1. GTDB lineage: Bacteria > Bacteroidota > Ignavibacteria > Ignavibacteriales > Melioribacteraceae > JAGFIY01. Next base: position 2,103 of record CAZCLA010000054.1, on the reverse strand, counting down.
TGCTTCGTTTGGATTTTTCCCGCTCATTTTTGTTCCTTCGGTTTCACACCTAACAAACGATGAAGGAATTTTAATTGTTATATCAAGCTGGATACTTATCAGTTTAATAGGAGCTCTTCCATTTGTACTTTGGGGAGGAGAATTTACGTTTACGAACGCTTGGTTCGAAAGTGTATCGGGGTTTACAACAACAGGATCATCAATACTTAACAATATTGAATCATTACCAATGGGTTTATTGTTTTGGCGAAGCTTAACTCACTGGCTTGGAGGTCTCGGAATAATAATTTTTGTGCTGTCGCTGCTTCCTTCGATGGGAATGTCCGGATTAGTTTTAATAAGAAATGAAATGTCCCCGTTAGCTCGAAACAATTTTAGAGCAAACGCAAAAAAAACTCTTAGGATTCTTTTTATAGTATATGTTGGATTAACAGTTTTGGAATCCGTGGCTTTGAAAATTTGCGGTATGAGCGTGTTCGATGCCGTAACCCATTCATTTGCGACTATTGCGACCGGTGGATTTTCGACCAAGAATTTAAGTATAGCTCATTTCAACAGTCTAGCTATTGAAAGTGTAATAATGGTATTTATGGTTTTCTCGGGAATTCATTTTGGTATTCTTTTTATGACATTAATCGGCGGCAAATTAATTTTATTTAAATCGACAGTTGTGCGTTATTATCTAGCGGCTCTTTTTATAGGGACATTAATCTCAGCTTATGATATTTACGGAAGTTATTCTTCAAGCTGGTGGGAAGCTTTGAGATATGCAGCCTTCCAGGTAATTTCGCTTGGGACATCGACTGGTTTTGCTAATGCAGATAGCTCAGTTTGGCCTGCCTTGTCAAAAGTAATCCTGATGTTCTTTGCTCTGCAGTGTGCTTGTGCTGGCTCAACATCGGGGGGAATTAAGGTTGATAGATTTGTTCTACTTTGGAAAGATATAATAAGACAATTGAGGCTGCTGCGTCATCCTAATGCAATAATTCCAGTAAGATTAGATGGAGAAAAAATTGAAGATTCTATTGTTTCCCAAAGTGTACTTTATGTTGTAGTTTATTTGACAGTGATTTTTGCTGCTTCAACAGTATTGATTGCATTAGGAGTTGAAATTGTCCCCTCTATTACGGGAACAATTGCGACCATGGGCAATGTTGGTCCCGGTTTAAGTTACGTGGGTTCTACCGGTAACTTTAGTCAAATCCCTGATGTAGGCAAATGGATTTTAACCGGAACGATGCTGCTGGGAAGACTTGAAATTTACGGACTTCTGATTTTCCTTCTGCCAAAAAGCTGGATTCCACGAAATACTACTAACGCAATTTATAAATAATTGAAAGAGTAATATGAATATCGAAAAACTATTCGAACAAAATAAAATTTGGGCAGAACAGATAGAACAAGAGCATCCGGGATTTTTTGAAGAACTATCGAAACAGCAGAATCCAAAATTTTTATGGATCGGATGCAGCGATTCTAGAGTACCCGCAAATCAAATAGTAAACCTAAAACCGGGAGAAGTATTCGTTCACCGGAATATTGCAAACCAAGTATTATCAAATGATTTCAACTGCATGTCAGTTGTACAGTTTGCAATAGAGGTTCTTGAAGTGGAAGATATAATTGTTTGCGGTCATTACGGCTGCGGGGGAGTAAATGCCGCATTAACCAGAAATGCTCATGGTTTAATCGACTACTGGATTTGGAATATTAGAAACATTAAGAACAAATATTCAGATTTTTTTAATGGACTTAATAAATCAGAAACTGTCGATAAACTATGCGAGCTTAATGTTATTGAACAAGTCCACAACTTGGCAAACACTAAACCACTAAAAGAAGCATGGGACGACAGGAAAAACATTAAAATTCATGGATTTATTTACGGTTTAAATAACGGGTTATTAAAGAATCTTAACACGACTGTTTCTTCCGAAAAAGACACTGAAAAAATTTTTCAAGAAAGCCTTGGAAAATTAATTTAGTTTCAGCTTATACTGAATTTCAAAATCAGTTGATTCAATTAGTATTTTGAAACGATTTTGATTCCGCAATCTGCATAACTCGTCTTTCTAAAGTATTATTGCGGGGATTTGTAATTTC
>CAZCLA010000053.1:9411-16155 GCA_964499285.1 uncultured Melioribacteraceae bacterium | reverse complement strand
AAGTAAACGTATCAAAAAAATCAGTCGAGCAAGCAGAAGAGAATTACAGAATTACTAAAGACAAATACAATCAGCAATTGGCAACCAGCACAGACTTAATCGATGCGGAAGTTGCATTGCTAAACTCACAAACAAACTTAACTAATGCTTTGGTTGATTTAGAATTAGCTAAAACGAAATTAATGAAAAGTGTCGGTAAAAGAATTTATTGAAACTAAATGGAACACAGATAACACAGAAAAAGCCGATTAGCGCTGGTTTAAATCAGTGTAAATCTGTCGCATCTGTGTCATCCGCGTTCTATTAAAGTAAAAAACAAATGAACTCAATTGAAGTAAATAACTTGACAAAACAATTCGGCAACTTCATCGCTGTCGACAACATTTCTTTCAATGTAAAAGAGGGAGAAGTGTTCGGATTTCTCGGCGCTAACGGAGCGGGTAAATCTACGGCTATTAGAATGTTATGCGGAATTCTTTCTCCGACTTCAGGCGATGCAATGGTCGGCGGTTACAGTGTGATGAATGAACCAGACAAAGTAAAAAAAGTAATTGGCTATATGTCGCAAAAGTTTTCGCTTTACAACGATTTATCCGTTGAAGAAAATATAAATTTCTTCGGCGGAGTATATGGTTTGGAAGGAAAGAAATTCAAAGAAAGAAAAGATTGGGTTTTGCAAATAGCCAACTTAAAAGGGAAAGAAAAATTATTAACAGCCTCTCTTCCCGGGGGAATTAAACAACGACTTGCGCTCGGTGCTGCAGTTATTCACGAACCGGAAATTGTTTTTTTAGATGAACCAACGAGCGGAGTTGATCCAATTTCAAGAAGAAATTTTTGGGATTTGATCAACGATCTCTCGGCAAACGGAACTACGGTTTTTGTAACAACACACTATTTGGAAGAAGCCGAATACTGCAACAACATCACATTAATTAATGCGGGGAAGATTATTGCTGAAGGAAATGCAAACGAACTGAAAACCAATTACATCAAAAATAAAATCTTCGAAATTGAATGTGAACGTGTTGTTGATGCGCTCGATATTCTTCAAAACGAAAATTATGTAGACGATACCTCTATCTTCGGCAATAACATTCATATCATTGTTAATGATCTGTTTGAAACTGAAGATCAAATCAAAAAGACATTAATAGACGACCATTCTATTGAAATCAAACGAATAGATAAAATTATACCGACACTTGAAGATGTTTTTATTCACTTATTAGACAAAGAGTACAACAGATGATTAGTCTGCCGAGAATAAAAGCAGTTGCAAAGAAAGAAGTAAAACAGATCAGCCGCGATACAAGATTTTTAATCATTCTCTTTTCGCTGCCGGTTTTTCTTCTTGTGCTTTTTGGGTATGCCGTCAATTTCGATGTAAAACATATCAAGCTCGCCGTTCAAGATTTAGACAAATCAAAAGAAAGCCGGGAATTTATTCAATCCTTAACAAGCTCCGAGTATTTTGATTTTGTGGAATACATAAATGAAGAAGCAAGGTCTACAACTGCGCTCGATGAAAAAAGAGCACAGGTTGTTATGGTAATTCCCGCCGACTTTTCCGAAAAAATGTATCGCGCAAAAGAAGAAGCTAAAGTTCAGTTTTTAATCGACGGGGTTGACGGCAACACGGCAACAATTATTAAAAATTATGTTGAAGCGGCAACGTTAAAATATAACTCAGAATTTCAGCAGGAAATGTTTGCCAAATTGGGAATCAATCCAATTATTCCAATTGATTTACGACCAATTTTTTGGTTTAACCCGGAACTTGAAACAACTGTCTTCTTGATTCCTGGTTTAATTGCTATGATTTTAATTATTACTTCTGTTGTAAGCGTTGCACTTTCTCTTGTACGCGAAAAAGAACGCGGGACAATAGAGCAAATTAATGTTTCTTCTCTTAATACTTTGGAAGTAATGATCGGCAAAGTTCTGCCATATATTATAATTGCGTTAATTGATGCAGTGTTCATATTAATTGCGGGTTACATTTTGTTCGATGTTGTCGTAAAGGGAAGTTACATTCTGATGTTCTTCAGCACACTTATTTTTATAATTGCGAGCACCAGCTTAGGAATATTTATTTCAACTGTTTCCGATTCACAGCAAGTTGCATTTACTGCAGCAACGTTTGCTTCAATGTTGCCGTCGTTAATTTTATCCGGCTTCATTTTCCCGATTGAAAGTATGCCGGAAATTATTCAGTTGTTAACAAATGTAACTCCGGCAAAATTTTATTTAACTACACTTCGTGCAATTATGCTGCGTGGAGTTGGACTTGAAGCTTTTTGGCTGCAATGGATTTATCTCGGAATTTTTACTGTGTTCTTTTTAGCATTAGGAAATATAATTTCTAAGAAGAAAGAAGCTAGGAGTTAGGAGAAAGGAGATAAAATGAACAAATCAAAAAGTTTTACCGAATTAATCGTTTGGCAAAAAGCTCACAAGTTGGTGCTCAGCATATATACACTAACAAAGTCGTTTCCCAAAGAAGAGTTATACTCTTTAACATCTCAAATGAGACGTTCAGCAATTTCAATTCCGGCAAACATTGCTGAAGGATACAAAAAGAAAACACCAAAGGATAAACTGAGATTTTTCAATGTGGCTGAAGGTTCTCTTGAGGAATTAAAGTATTACTTAATCTTAGCAAGAGATTTAAAGTATTGCAAAATTGATGATTTGATTGAACCAACAAATGAAGTCAGCAAACTAATTAGTGGATATACAAACTCGATAAAAAAGAATAATAAAAATTCTATCTCCTAGCTCCTTTCTTCTTGCTTCTTGCTAAGCACGCTCGGAGATTAAGTGTAAACATAAAAAATGAAAACAATAATCTACTTCATAAAAAAAGAATTTCTTCAATTCAAACGTGATCCGAAAATGTTTGCGATGATATTAGTCGCGCCAATCATTCAACTTATCTTTCTTGGTTACGCGGCAAATTTTGACGTAAATGTTGTTCATACTGCCGTTTATGATATGGATAAATCTGAATCCAGCAGAAAATATATTGAGAGTTTCGAGTCGACCGGTTATTACTCATTTGATTATTACGTTGATAATTATGATCAGTTATCTGAGCACATCGATAATGGAAAAGTTATTATGGGATTGGTAATCCCCCGAGGTTTTGAAAAAAAAATTAACCGAAGAGAAACCGTGCAGGTCCAAGCAATATTTGACGGATCGGACGGGAACACTGCATCAATTGCTGCCGGATATTTACAAGGAATAACTCAAAAGTATTCCAAAGAGATTGTTACAGAAATACGAAATAAACTGGGAATACAGACGATACCTGTCGGATCCATTCATCCTGAAACTCGTGTTTGGTACAACCCCGAATTAAAAACAAGAAATTTTATGGTTCCGGGAATAGTTGCCCTATTATTGATGATTATTACATTAATTTTAACTTCTCTTGCAATTGTGAAAGAAAAAGAAATCGGCACACTTGAGCAGTTAATTGTTACACCAATAAAACCGGTACAAATGATAATTGGTAAACTTATTCCGTTTACGTTACTTGGATTTGTAGCCGTTATACTTGTTATTACCGCAATGAATATTATTTTCGGAATAGCAGTGAAAGGGAGTGTCACCTTATTGTTTATCTCTTCCTTTGTTTTTATTCTTTCAACACTCGGACTCGGATTATTCGTTTCTACAATTTCAAAAACCCAGCAGCAGGCAATGATGCTTGCAATCTTTTTAATTATGATGCCGATGGTCTTTCTTTCCGGCTTTGCATTCCCGATTGAAAATATGCCGAAAATTATTCAAGCGATTACTTATATAATTCCGCTTAGATATTTTATGACTATCATCCGCGGAATTATATTAAAAGGAATTGGCTTTGCCGATCTCTGGCCTCAACTTTTGGCAATGCTTGGGCTAGGCGTTTTAATCCTCGGCTTAAGTGTTCAACGTTTTCAAAAGCGGATAGACTGAGGTTTTGTTTGTCTAGCAACAATAAATTTTACTTTTTTATATTTCGAGTCGGAAAAGACAAATGAAAACTTTCAGCTTCATAATATTCATATCAATAGTGCTTTTTGTTTACGTTTCAGTAAACTACTACATCTATATCCGAGGACTTGCTGCAATCCCAAAAGATTCTGTCATTAGAAATTATTATATAATCACATTCTTGATTTTATCCCTTTCATTCTGGGCGGGAAGAATTTTGGAATCTTTCTTTAACAACATTTTAACGGACTCTCTGGTTGTAGTTGGTTCTCTTTGGCTTGCATTCATGCTTTATTTTTTCTTGTTTGCTCTTTTGTTTGATCTTTTGAGACTATCAAATTTTTTCTTTAGCGTTTTTCCAAAGATTATCGAAACTAATTATGCTAAGGTAAAGTTGATAGTATTGTTTTCGACAATTCTCATTACCACCGCAATTGTTATTTATGGTTTTATAAATTTTCTAACGCCAAAAATTGAAAAAATCGAATTAACTCTGCCTAAAAAGAACTCAAATATAAAAATGTTAAACATAGCTGCTGCTTCTGATATTCACTTAGGTACGATTGTCGGAAAATCTAGATTAAATGATTTGGTTGCTAAAATTAATTCTTTAAACGCCGATATAATCCTTCTGGCTGGAGATATATTTGATGAAGATATAGGACCGGTAATTCAAAAGAATTTAGGTGATGACTTAAGAAAGTTGAAATCGAAGTATGGTACCTTTGCTGTTACCGGAAATCATGAGTACATCGGAGGCGCGGAAGCTGCGGTTAATTATATGGAAGAGCATGGAATTAAAGTGCTAAGGGATAACGCAATTCTAATAGACAGCAGTTTCTATTTAGTTGGGAGAGAAGATAATGATAAAGAACGCTTTTCTGCATTCGGACGAAAAGAATTAAATGAAATAACATCAACTTTACCTGGCGAGTATCCTTTAATATTACTGGATCATCAGCCGCTTAAATTAGAAACAGCCGAAAAAAATAAAATTGATCTTCAAATTTCCGGGCATACACATCATGGTCAACTATGGCCGTTAAATTATGTGACTTCAATGATTTACGAAATAAGCTACGGTTATAAAAAAATCGGGGATACTCATTATTATGTTTCAAGCGGTTTTGCTGGTTGGGGACCACCTGTCAGAACCGGAAGCAGAGCAGAGGTTGTCAATATTAAAATCAATTTTGAGTAATATTATTCATAACTCAATTGATAGATTATGCATCTTTAAGAACGAAAGTTTATCCCAATAACCTCTTTGGAAAACAATTTTCTCGTTCACAATTTTAAAGAACCCGCAGCCTCTTAAACCAAGCGGGTCTTTCCATTCCATAATTGCCCACTCTCCGTCTTCAAACATATTTTCTACAATGCAGGTCATCTCTGCCTGCGCAAATTCTTTTTCAAACATTACTTTAATTGCAGCTTTGCCTTCAATCGGCTCATTTGCAACTTGATGATTAACTGCATCTTCGGCATACAAATTTATCAATGCTTCAACATCGGCATTGTTAAAATGCCCTACCCACTTCATTAAAATTTCCTTTGGTGATTTCATTTTCCTCTCCTAATACAATTAGTGCAGAAGTTTACTAAACAAAAATATAAGACACCAACACCGATTTGATTCGTAAATAAATTATTGAACTAATAATTAAATTACACGTCTCAACTTTTCCTTCTACTACAAATAAGGAATCGAAAATGAAATCTAACAAACTTTCCAGAAGAAACTTTTTCAAAATTTCATCTTTAACAGGCGCGGGCTTTGCTTTATCTCCGATATTTACGAATAACAAAATTGCTAAGACCTTACAAGAAGCAGAGAAACCAAAAACTAACATCGAAGATGCTTTAAAACATCCACGTAATGAAAACTCAATGCCGGGCAAATACCCCGGAAAAGTAGTTCAGGTCAATCACCCAAATCCCGTTGTTGATAACAAAATAGTTTACGATGCCGCTTACAAAATGATTGCCGAGGGAATGTTATCGTTAACAGGCGCAGTGACTTTAAAAGATGCTTGGCTTCAATTCGTTAATGAAAACGACAAAATTGGATTGAAAGTAAATCCGGTTGCCGGACCAACATTATCAACATCGGTTGAAGTTACGCTTGCAATTGTCAACCAACTTCAAGAAGCCGGAATTCCAAAAAACAATTTGATTATTTGGGACAGAAGAGAAGAACAAATATTTGAGTCGGGAATAACCGAAGAAAATTTTCCGGGAATCAAAATTATAGGAACCGAGCGCAAAGGTGAAAACGGGACAATGTATGATGAAAACGAAGAACTTTATTCGCTTAGAATGATTGACAAAAAGTGGTTTTACTGGGCTGAAGTTGAAACGGAATATCGTCCAGAGACTTTGCCTTATATGGTTAACACAGGCAAGTATTCTTATTTCACAAAAATTGTAACAGAGATGTGCGATAAAATTATAAACATCCCTATACTCAAAAACGCTGGTACTTCAGTTACCCTTTGTATGAAGAACTTATCTTATGGTGCAATTACAAATACAGGTCGTCTTCACGAAAAACTTTGGGCAGAAACCGTTGCCGAAGTTTGTGCATTTCCTCCGCTACGCGATAAAGTTGTTTTAAATATTGTTGATGGAATTAAAGGTTGTTTCAATGGCGGGCCTTCTGCAGTTCCGCAATTCTTTACAAATTACAACACCGTATTAATCGGAACTGATCCAGTTGCTGTTGATAGAATTGGCTTAAACATAGTTACGAAGAAA
>CAZCLA010000053.1:2830-9311 GCA_964499285.1 uncultured Melioribacteraceae bacterium | reverse complement strand
CGGAACTGATCCAGTTGCTGTTGATAGAATTGGCTTAAACATAGTTACGAAGAAACGAATCGAAGAAGGATTGCAAGAAGAAGAATCACCGCGCGGTTCGGCTTTCTTAGCTATGGCGGAAAATTTAAAACTCGGTGTTGCCGATAACAGTAAAATACATTTCAACAAAATTGATCTGACCTAATTATGAATAACAAAAAAATATTTGCACTGATATTTCTGGTGTTCCTTGTAAGCTTGATATCAAAAGCTCAACAAAAAGAGTTTCCTCAACTTTATCAAGAAGATGTATCCGGCGGAGTGATTACAAGAACTGAATTTTATGTAGGCGAAGAACTTTGGGGATTAATCAACGGCGGCGCTGATCTTTATCTCGAATACGGACTTGATAGAACTTTACTTCAAGAGATAAATTATAACGATAACATATATCGGGTTGAAGTTTATGGTATGACAGGATTAGAAGAAGCCTTCGGAATTTATTCTATTAATAAATTTAATTGTGACATAACCGACTCTCTTGTAAAATATATTTGTATTACTCCTTATCAATTACAAGCAACGGTTGGAGGTTATTATTTCTCCATTTCAAATCAATCCGGCAATAGAGAAGCTCAAAATTATTCTCTTCATTTATTTGAAAAATTGCTGTCTAATATTGAATTGCAAAGCTTTATTGTCCCCAAATATTTTCAACAAAATCCGTTTAAACCATATCAGAATCAGATTAAGTTGATAAAAGGTAAGCTTGGTTTGCAAAATGGTTTCCCAAGATGGGAAAAGTATTTCTCTGGTTATAATAATTATGACGTCGTTTTGCTACCCATCAAAGTAGAAGATGGATTTTTAAATATTGCAAAGGTTCTTTTCGATTCTAATGAAGATGCAGAAAAATTTCTAAGCACTAATAAAAACTTCGTTACTATAGAAAATATTTCAAACAAGGAAATTGTTTTGTATGAGTCAAATTTGGATCAAGAGAAAATAGATAAATTTATAAAATAGTCGCCGAGGATACCGTGAATCAAAGAACCTTACCCAATCTATTCGAAGAAAGCGCAAATAAGTATGCAAACAATCCATTAATGTGGGAAAAACTATTCGACAAATATGAACCGCTGACTTACGGCGATATGAAACCGCTTGTTTACAAGTTTGCCGCTGGTTTATTGAAACTCGGTTTGCAAAAAGGTGACAGAGCTGCGTTAATATCCGAAGGAAGAAACGATTGGGTGATGAGCGAGCTTGCTATTCTTTACTGCGGCGGTGTTAATGTTCCAATCTCGGTAAAAATTGATGAGCCTAATGACTTAAAGTTTCGAATAGCCCATTCTGAATCCAAGTTTGTTGTTGTATCAAAAAATCATTTGCAAAAAATTCGCCGCATAAAAAATGATTTGCCCGATTTAGAAAAGATTGTCGTATTAGATAATATTTCCGATTTGCACGATGATGAAATCACAAAAGATGATGTATTCAAGATGGGCGAAAAATATTTACAAGACAATGAAGAATATTTCAACAGAACTTGGCAGTCTATTAAAGAAGGTGACAACGCAAACATATGTTATACCTCCGGCACAACCGCTGACCCAAAGGGAATTATTTTAACTCACAGAAACTATACTGCAAACGTTGAACAGGCTACCGCTCTTTTGCCAATTCCCGAATATTATGTTTCACTCTTAATTTTACCTTGGGATCATTCATTTGCACACACTGCGGGAATTTATACTCTGATGAAAAACGGTGCTTCGATGGCTTCAATACAAGTCGGCAGTACACCGATTGAAACTCTGCGAAACATTCCTCAAAATATAAAAGAGATTAAACCAACATTCTTGTTAAGCGTTCCTGCTCTTGCAAAAAACTTCAGAAAAAATATTGAAGCCGGCATTCGAGCAAAAGGGGAAAAGGTAGAGAAGCTTTTTAACAAAGCTCTTGAAACAGCATATGATTACAATGGTTTAGGCTGCAATAAAGGAAAAGGACTTCGCAAATTGAAAAAGCCTTTGATCTCGCTTTATGATAAAATTCTCTTCAGTAAAATTCGTGAAGGCTTTGGCGGAAGACTAGAGTTTTTCATCGGCGGCGGTGCTTTGCTCGATATCGAATTGCAGAAATTCTTTTATGCTATTGGGACTCCAATGTTTCAGGGTTATGGTTTGTCTGAAGCGGCTCCTATAATCTCGGCAAATGTTCCTGCACAGCATAAACTTGGTTCTTCGGGTAAGATAGTTGTAAATCTTGATGTAAAAATTTGTAATGAGGACGGAATGGAAGTTCCGGTTGGACAAAAAGGGGAGATCGTCTGCAAAGGCGAAAATGTGATGAAAGGTTACTGGAAAAACGACAAAGCAACCAACGAAACAATTAAAGACGGCTGGCTTTATACCGGCGATATGGGCTATCTTGATGAAGACGGATATCTATATGTTCTCGGCAGATTTAAAAGTTTACTGATCGCGAGCGACGGTGAAAAATACTCTCCCGAAGGAATTGAAGAAGCGCTGGTTGAGAAATCTAGTTTTATTGAACAGGTAATGCTTCACAATAACCAGAACCCTTACACTATTGCTTTGATAGTCCCAAACAAAGAAGTAATAAAAAATGAATTAAAAAAAATCTCGTTAACAATTCAAACAAAGGATGGACAAACTAAAGCGATAGAGCTTGTTCAAAAGGATATTGATAAATTTAAATCCGGCGGTGAGTACGAAAATGAGTTTCCCGAAAGATGGCTTCCCGCATCTTTTGCTTTGCTCGGTGAAGGATTCACCGAACAGAATCAATTTATGAACAACACATTAAAAATGGTGCGCGGAAAAATCACCGAGTTCTATCAAAACAGAATTGAATATTTATACACTCCGGAAGGAAAGGATATATATAACCATCAGAATATGAAGATAGTTGAGCGGTTTGATGAATAAGAATTTAGATTACGCAAGATTATTCTCAGATTAAACTAGATAAGGATTTGAGAATTATCGTAAACAAGTTTTTACCGTGAACCTCTGTTAAGTATAAAAACAGCAACGGTACTAAACTTAGAGTAACGCTTAATATGAAGTAAACTAAAGCTTTATTTTCAGAATTTGTTTTCATTTCATTTAATCTCGTCATCGTTTTACATTAACATCCCGTCTCGCATTCTATCCGGAACTTATTCCTGCCAATAGTTGAGACGGGAGTTAGTTATTATTTCCTAATTATATAGTAATCATTTTGAAAATCGTGCTCAAAGTTTTTAATCTCTATATTTGAGAATCCAACTTCGTTAAGCATTTCAATTGCTTTTTCTCTTCCCCACATTGTACCCAGTCCCAATCCGCCTTGTGCAAGCGAAACAGTCATACAATGCATAGTTGAAATTGTATATAGTAACGTTCCCATTGGGTGGTCAATATTTTTATGATGTTCGCTCGAAGCAGAAATATCCTGCATTAAATAAATTCCGTTTTCTTTCAATGACGTGTAAATCCCTGCTAAAAGATTATCCGGTCTTGCTTGATCGTGTACAGCATCGAACGTTGTTACAAAATCGAATTTGTTCTGCTGAGCCGTAATGTTGTAATCGGTTAGATCTCTTACCTCAAATGTAACGTTTGTTAATGCTTGTTTTTCTGCTTGTGCTTTCGCATAGTCAATTGCTTCTTCGCTTAAGTCATAACCGAGAAAATTACTCTTGGGAAATGTCTTCGCCATTAAATTAATGGCGTTGCCTCTTCCGCAGCCTAAATCAACAACTTCTATTCCTTCTTCAAGCCTGTCAACAATTCCAGATATTGCGGGAAGAATAACATCAAGCAGTGAGGAAACCACAGACTGATTGCTGTCCTCGGACATAACATCTTGAAATCTATCATATTCCGAATAGGGAACTCCACCGCCGTTTTTAAAGCAGTCGATTACTTTATCTTCTATTGTTCCAAGAAGAGGAATGTACTGAGCGAAAACGCCAATATTATCTGCTGCGGCTTTTCTTGTTAAGAAAGATGCGTGTTCTTGAGGAAGATGATATTTTTTTGTGTCAGGATTATATTCCACGACAAATCCCGTCAGCATTGCTCCCAGCCATTCCCGGACATATCTTTCGCTTAAACCAGCGGCTTTTGCTATTTCTTCTGATGTTGATGGAGGAAGTTCGCTCATTACATCAAAAAGTCCTGTGCGATGACCGATTGAAATCATCACGCTTAATGCCCCTTGATTTAATGTACCTAATAATTTTTCGGCGAATAATTCTGACTTTTGTGTATCTATTTGGTGTACTAAACACATTGTGTTTCTCCTTTAATTTATAGTACTTGTTTTTAATTTAACTCTAGATCGTTTGATGATTTGTTGCTGTTAATAAACTTTTCAATTTCATCGACAAAAATTTTTTCGGTTGTTTCGGAACCGCCCCAATCTTTTCTAAAAGGAAGGTGGCCTTGATCTGGAATAATCCAGAGCTTTGAATTCGGAATTGCATTATACATTTCAACCGCATATTCCGGCTTGAAGTAGGGGTCATTATCTCCCATTATTATTAAAGTACGCATATTTGAATCCTGGAATTCGCTAGCGTAGATATCAAAATTATTATGTGTTAGAAGCAATGGAAATAATTCGTCATATAATCTTTTAGTTTGCTCATCTCCGCCGGGATGAAGACTTCTATAAAAAATTTTTAATTCTTCGCTTAGGTTTTCGAATGTATCCTGTTTTGTAAACTCAATCGATTCTTTGCTGAACTTATGAGCACATCCGACCAACGTCATTGTTTTTACAAGACCGGGTTTTTGTCTGACCATATTTAAAATTGTCATACCGCCGCCGCTGTGCCCGATCGCATTAACTTCACTAACTCCAAGTTGCTCCAAGAATAGAATCATAACATCGGCAAACTTTTCAAACGAATACCCTCCTGTTACTTCATCAGATTTTCCGTGGCCGGGTAAATCCGGAATTATTACCGTAAAGGTTTGCGAAAGTTTTTCGACAAACGGATCCCAAAGTTTTCCGCTTAAAGTGTATCCGTGTAAAAGAAGCAGCTCGGGCCCATCTCCGCTTATTCTATAATTAACTTTAAGTCCGTTTACTATTTCTGTTTTCTCCTCTGTCGTTGTTTCTGCCTTCATAAAAAACAAGCTTCCTACCAGAATTATTTTAAAAAAGTACTTAAGTATATTTTGTATGGTCTTCATCTATCTCCTCTAATTAAAAATTATAGACATAGTTTGGTCGAAAATATGCTGTTTCAAATCCCGCTTTAATTATGTTTCTATAAGATTGAGAGGGTTTGTCAGGCAAATCTTCCGAAGTTTCGACTACCGCATATTCACATCCAGTTTCAATTGCGTCGTTCAACCTTTGTGCAATCAATAAGCTTTGGGCTCCTTTACCTCGTGCTTCGGGAATTGTACCGCCGATTGCCAGTGAGGCAAACTTCCCGCAAGTAAATAGTGAAGCCGCCGCTATCGCTTTTCCGTTATCTCTTGCCAAGTAATGTTTCCAGCCGGGTCTTTTGTAAGTTCTGCTGATAAATAGATGCGTCCCGCCGTCAAATTCAAACGCCTCTTTAATTACGTTGTCAAATTCTTCTATATTGGAAAGGTTCAGTTCTTCAATCGTTAAATCTGTTTTGGGAAGCTCAACTTTATCTCTAAGTTTTTTGTATGATTTTGCCCATTGGTTGTGGTGCACAAATCGGTTTTGAACGAAAAGTTCTTCGTTTTTTTTCGGAAGAGCAGCGGGGCTTGTCTGTATCATAAATCGATTTACACCCGCTTGTTTATAAAAATTGATTATCTCCTTTAGTTGTTCGTCTGTTATTTCATAATCGAGACCAATTCCGATTGTGCGGTTGAAAGCCAATCTATCCGTCGATGAAACCGCACAACAAACCGCGCCGTTAATTACAGATATCGAACAGCCCGATTTATCTTGAAGCGGCGATTTACAGCACAAGTAATAATCGCTCCAGTATTGTGCTTCTTGGTTTTCCAACTTTTTGATAAAATCTCTTTCCAGGATAGTCGCTTCCATTTTGTCCTCAACGTTTTCTGTTTTTTACTTATAAGGCGTAAGAAGCGAACTTACATTGTAAGGCGGGGGTGTAAGATGGATAATCGGTTAGCAATAAATGTTTTGATCCCTATTTCCTCGTGGATAAAGTTTGTTTTGTATAAGTCGAATATTTGCCGTTCACTTTAGTGAACGGACAAATTAACCACAAACAAGCGGACTTTAGTCCCATTAAACTATAAAATGGGGCTAAAGCCCAAGGAATAGTTGTTGACTTGGTCCCCGACTTAAAAGTCGGGGCAAATTATAGTTACAGCCGAGAATATGAAAACAGGTTTTTAGACTTTAACGATTGATGATTACAACTCCCACCGAGGAGGTTTCTCGGGTGAGTAAACACAGAACGTTCCGGTCTTAATATTATTTTGGAAGTGTTTTGCTAAAGAGGGATGAACATTTTCTATTTTCT
>CAZCLA010000053.1:0-2730 GCA_964499285.1 uncultured Melioribacteraceae bacterium | reverse complement strand
TTAATATTATTTTGGAAGTGTTTTGCTAAAGAGGGATGAACATTTTCTATTTTCTGAATAGCGCTTTTGATGCGCAATGTAACTGCGGCTCTTGCTCTATCCGAAGGATCGGCAAGTTTGCGAGCTCTTCCTTTTAAGCCTGTTGACTGGGAAAGGTAATCTAAAATTTGATTTAGTTCGCTGTTTATCAACTCCGTTCTTCCGACATCATTCATTTCTTCGGCATCGCGTAATTCTTCCTGAAGTTCATTAATTCTTGAGTGATACTTCCGTTTTGCTTTTTCATCAATAGCTTCGATGCTTTCGCTTTTACTTGTAATATTTCCCATTAATTCAGCACAGTGAATTTCATTTTCGGGGTTTTTAATAAGCTTGGCAATATCAAAAAATCCCTTTACTTCTGGTAATTGAACCGAAAGATTGTTGAAAGACATTACCCAAAAGTTATCCGTCTTCTTAAACACATTTCGTTTGTTATCGTAATTAACTGTATTGTTTGATAAATAATTTGTCCCGGCTTCGTTTTGAGTAAGGCCTGCTTTTTCTAATCCCTTTATCAATCTCTGGATATCTTTTTCATATTTATATGGATTAACCGCGATCACCCAATCAAAAGCTTCGCCCGGTAATGGTTCTCTTCCGTATGTTATCTTTTCAACGAAGTTTTTTAAATAGAGATTTATGTAATAAGCTGCCTTTTCGGAATTTTCTTTATAGATGTATGCCGCGGCTAGATATGCCGGCAAGTCAACCCACATAACAGGCGGAATTTGTTCGGCCAACCTTATCGCTGTGTCATAATCTTCGGCAGCAAAATGACAAATTGCGCCGTACAAATTATACCATTGAGGATGAAAAGGATTTAATCTGACAGCTTTATTAAACAATTCAAGCGCTGTTTTTGTGTCGCCCATAAGCGCTTTACTATTTGCCAATTGAACCAATGTGTCGGCATCATTTGGATTAAGATCGAGCGCTTTGTTGATAAACTTTTCTGCCGCATCAAAATCCCTTCTGTAAAGCAAAACTCTTCCCAATATCATCTGCACCATATGATCGTTTGAACCATATTGATTTGCTTTCAACGCAAAATTATAAGCTGAAGTTAATGTATCTTCCCAGCGATCCCAAAACTGACAAGTCCACTCATTAAAATAGGAAAGTGAAAGTCCGGCGTAAGCCCTTGCATAGTGCGAATCTATTTCAAGCGCTCGAGTAAAAAATTCACGTGCTTTTTCATCATTTTTTATTGAGCCTCGTCTAAGGTATTCATATCCGCGAAGCCAGCAATCATAAGCTTCAAGCTGCGTTATTTCTTTCTTACGAATCTCTGCTAATCTTTTTTCATCAATAAAAATAGAAAGCGTACTTACAACCTTTTCAATTATGCTGTCCTGAATTTCGAAAACATTTTTAACGGGGGCATCATATCTTTCTGCCCACAACACAGTCTGATTGAAGGGATCGAAGAGTTGAGTATTGATGCGAATTGTACCTGAGATTTGGCGAAAGTTTCCCTTCAAAAAGTAATTGACGTTATATTTCACCGCTGAAGTTTTATCGGGAATAAGTTTTTCCGAAAGGGATGTATTAGATGAAATTATTTGTAATGTAGGAAATCGAGAAAGGTCTGTAATAAGATCTTCTACAAATCCGCGTGAAAAGTAATCTTTCTCGATATCGCCTGTTAAATTGTCGAACGGCAAAACGGCCAAGCAAAGAGTGTTTTTTATTTGAATTTTATCACTCATTACGCTCAAAATAATTCTTCCCTGTAATTTAATGATTTCTTACAAAATATTGAGACGTATTGTCTTTTGAGATGTTCGAACGCCAGTCGAGTGATTTGATTAACCTAAAATTTAGTCTACCTTTAAAGTAATGACTTAATCTTGGCTTTCTTCTTTTGGCTCTTTCACATTGGGCGGATTCCAACCAACTATTGAGCCTGATTTTATTTTGGAAAGATATGGTGAAAGCGTTGCTCCGGGCAAAGTGCGCGAGTTATCTTCTATGTCTACAGGACCCATTCCGGTACCGGCGCCTATCATACAATTGCTGCCAATTGTTATAAGTCCATATCTAAATTTTCCGGAGCCTTCGTAAGCGTGAACTGTTAATCTCGTAAATGCTCCAAGTACCGTATTTTCACCAACGTAAATTAATTCGGGCCTAAAGTGGTCGAGCCAAACGAGCTGCATAATTTCGGCACCTTTACCGATGTGTGCCCCCATCCATCTGTAAAATTTATTTTTGAACGGAACGCCTTTCATAAAAAATGACGCGGCGACTTGAAATTGCAAAAGTAATCTTCTTCTAAACGGAAGATTTAGCACTCGCCAGTTTATTGAGTTCTTTTCTTCTGGTGAGCCGAGTCCGCTGAAAGTATAATGTCTTCTAACAGGCGTTAAAAATTTTTCTAAGTTCTCTTTGCCTTTCGGGGTTTTCGGGTCAAGTTCAAAAACGCTCGTGCCTTTTCCTCCGGAAGTTTTGCTAATGAAAATTTCACGATTCTTTTTTCTGCCGAGTTTAATTGCTCGCTCTATGATTTCTATTGTTACTGTTTTAATGCTCTCTTCGGGGGATAATTCACGGTACTTTTTCATTGATTTGCTCTTTGTTTATAATAAACAAAGATAGCTAATTGTGCGATTTATATTTAGGATAGTGTTATGTAGAGACATAGCAATGCTGTGTCTCTACGAATCGTGATAAAACTATTTTGTGGAG
>CAZCLA010000052.1:7577-16380 GCA_964499285.1 uncultured Melioribacteraceae bacterium | reverse complement strand
GCCGTTCTGGTCTCGGTGCAGTGCCGTTCACGTCATATCTTAGTTATATGTACTTATACACAATAATATAGCCCGGTTAATTTTTCGGCAGGAATAAATATGTCCAGCGATTAAATCCAGCGAAGTAACTATTTCAGCAGTATCATCTTTTTCGACTGAAAACTGTCAGCTCCCTTTGATACTGCTTTTGCGTACATTGTGTAGATGTACACTCCCGATGCTAATCCTTCGGGTTGAATCGTGAATTCATAATATCCGGGATTGTGCTCCCCGAAGTTGAAATAATAAACCCGTTCGCCAAGTGTGTTGAAAATAGATATGCTCACATCACTCGCAACCGGTACTCCGAACCGGATAGTGGTTTCCGGATTGAAAGGATTGGGATAATTTTGAAGCAATTCGTACGTAATCGGAATTTGATTCGTCCAATGTTCCGCACCAAATTCAATTTCCACATCGATTATAGCCTGCGCAACCGAACCGCTGTCGTCGGTAACCTTTATAATTAACGAATACATTGCTTCGACTGTTTCTCTAACCGACAAAGTAAGATTTCCGTTGAATACATTGTAAGTTGTAACAAGCGTATCCGAACTTGTAATAAAATCAAATATCAGCAGCGAATCCGGTGTCTCCAAGTCCGAAACAAGATCCCATACATTTATGATATAGCTTGTATCACTTTTAAAAGTAATTGTCGAAGGTACATTTTCAAATTCCGGCGGATCGTTAACCGGAAGAACGTTTACTTTAAATTCAGCCTCAGTAGTATCGATTCCGTCACCGACCAAAACACTTATCGACTCTTCACCGTACCAATTTTCCTCGGCTGAAAGTTTAAACGAAATATTCTCTTCAACAATTTCGAGTAATACTCTGCTTTCTTCGGGCACGTTGAAAGTAAACGTAAGTGAGCCGAACTCATTATCCACATCCGAAATGAACTCTTCCCAATTTGAGATCAAGTATGTCAAGGAATCATCTTCCGGGAATGTTATTACTGGCAGTTCGTTTAGAACCGGAGGATCATTAACAGGGGAAATTGTAATTGCTGTTGTATCCGATCCGGTTAATCCTTCGGGATCTTTTGCAGTAAAAGAAATCGGAATATCGGATGCAAAATAATTGGTTAATGCGCTTATCTCAACCACATGGGAGATCGGATCAATTATGACATAAATGCTGTCATTTGCAATTATGAATAAACCCTCGCTATAACCATGTTCCCCTTTCCCGGATTTGGATGATACTAATTCAACATTACCGTTTAATTTTTTGTTGAACGATAAGCCATTCTCCGAGTTCAATTTTTCGAAAAGCAAAGATTCGGGAAAATCAAAGCTCCATATCAATTGACCGACTTCATTATCAACGTCCGATACATAATTGTCAAGATCAAAAGTAAACTGATTGTCTTCATCAAACCTTATTAATGGAAGTCCGGAAACAACCGGCGCATCGTTAACAGGAAGAATAGTCACTTTGAAAGTGTCAGAGACCGATACATTTCCTCCATCCGTTGCGGTCAGTATTACATTCCCCGATCCGAAGAAGTCTCTTTCGAAATCTACAATTAACGCTTTATTGTCAAGCGTTGCTGAGATTGAACTTGAAGTCGATACAACAGAATAAATATGAACATCTTTGGGATCATTATCTCCAAATACGAGAGAAACATCGTTCAAGATTGTATGCGGACCTGAATCCTCGTCAAAAACATGATCGGCAATATGACTTACTATATAAGGCGGATCGTTCATCGGAGCAACCGTAACGAAAATCGAATCCTCATCGGTTTCCAAGTGCGGATCAGTAACGGAGAATATTACAGCGAAGAGACCGCTGGAATCGGCAGATGCTTTTAATCTCGCCGTTTTTTCAATGTTATCGATTTCAATCATTAGATCATCGAGCCCTACTTGGAGCAGTATATTACCGTTATCCAAAACCGTTCGTTTAGTGGTTAATGATTTTCCGAGTGAAAAAGCTTTTGTAACCCTTGCATCAAAAATAAGGTCGGCGAGATTATCGTTTTCATCGGTGACGTAATTGCCAAGATTGATGGTAGTCGAATCATCTTCGGGAAAAGTTATATCCGGCATTCCTGTTAAGATCGGCGGAACGTTAACAAGTTCTTCGACTGTTACGTTAAGGGTGTCAGTATCGCTTGCAGAAAAAATATCCTCGGCTCTAAATACGACTTTGAATATTCCCGTTGAATCTGTTGAGGGAGTAAATGTCGCAATTCCCGTCTCTTGATTTATTGAAACAGTCAAATCCTCGATGCCTACTTTAGCCAGGGTATCCGCACTGACCACTTGAGCCGAATAAGTTATTTCAGAAAGTTGATTATCAACATCTATCAAATAATCGTTTAGGCTCACTTGTGATGTTGTATTCTCGGTCATCACAACATCAGGAATTCCGGCAAGAACCGGTGCATCGTTAACCTGATGGATCTTAATCTTGCGGGATAAGGAATTACTTCCGTTTTCCCCCTTATAAACTTTGAATGAAATATTTTTCAACACACTGTCGGGATCTGCAGAATTCCTGTTAAAATATTTTACGCTTCTTAAAGCCGTAATGTAATTCACGGCAATATCGTTCCCTATAAGTGAAAGCCAGCCGTTTGCTTCGTCATAAAAACCGAGTATTGTACCTTGATCTTCGAACACGAGCGAATCTTCATCAGCAACAAGATTTTCGGTTATGCGGATAACAGCACTGTCAAGAACAGTTTGGCTGATGTCGCTAATAAAAATTGAATCCGTTAAATTAATCGGCACTCCGTCTTCAAAATATGAAAGTTGAGTTGATTCCATAGACTGCAGAACCGGTTCGGTACTTAAGAATGCTCCCGCTCCCAATGAACCCGAATAAACATGTCCAGTATTATCCTCAGCAAATGTAGATGTTCTGTTATCACCGATTCCGGAGTTAAGATTTATCCAGCTGACGCCTTGATTTGCCGTTCTATGAACACCTGATTGAACCGTCGAAACATAAACACGGTTTCTACTGTCGGCAAACAATTGATCAATTCCCAAATCACCTAAACCAAAATTGATCTGCTGCCATGATAAGCCGTCGTTTCCTGATCTATAAACTCCGGAAAATCTTGTACCTGCATAAATATAACTTTGATCTACCGTTAACGATGTTATCGAAAACGAGTTCAGACTTGTCTGAGGCCAGGTTAAACCATCATCAGTCGAAATGAAGACACCGACATTATCCGCACCGGCAATAATTTCACCATTCATGCCGACAATAATTGAATTTACATTTGTGTTGAACAAACCCACTTGGCTCCACGTTGCACCGGCATTGGTCGATTTATAAATTCCGTCTGCCGCTGCAGCGTAATAATCACCATCGCTGAAAACGATGCTGTTTACTTTTGCATTAATCCCGCTGGAAGTATTTATCCACGTAATTCCTCCGTCGGTTGTTGAATAGATTCCCTCGTTAGTGGCGGCGTAAATTTTTTCTGTGAATAAAATATCGTTAATGAATTTATTTGGAAGATTACCGCTTTTGTTTATCCAGTTTTCACCATAATCGATTGTTGAATAAACACCGTTGTAGGTTCCGACATAAACTTCAACCTCATTCATCTCACTGCTTTCGTAAATAAATGATGATGTGATGTGAGAGTTATGAACTCCGGTGTTAACTTCATTCCAAGTAACGCCTCCGTCAGAACTCCGAAGTAATCCATAATCCATAGATGCTGTAATAAAATCGTTAACGTCTAATATCACTGCAGAATTCGAAAACTTGCTCTTGTAACCATTAATCCTCTGCCAGCTATCTCCTTCGTTCAATGAAACGAAAAGTCCGCCGTTATCGAAGGAATTTACCAATGCAATAAACCTTGAATTTCCTCCGATTGAAAAATATTGAAGATCACTTACATTGTAATTTCCGAAACCGGTATTTTTTTCCTCCCAGGTTTCTCCGCCGTCAGTGGATTTATAAATTCCTATCGATTCAGTTCCTGCGAATATCGAACCATCAGAATGAAGTACAAGTGTGTTTACAGTCTCGTTGAAAAGCACATTATTTTGCCGTACCCAGTTATCACCGTTGTCAGTTGACCTAAAAATTCCGCCGTTTGTGGTAGCGGCAATAAGCGTTGATGTGGTATCGGAAAGAAATTTATTTACAATAAATGATGCAAATCCGCCGTTCTTTTTTGTCCAATTATTTCCTGAATCTGTACTCTTATAAACACCTTGACTTGTCGCTGCAAAAACATTTCCTAAAGTATCTACAATAAAATCGTACACATTTGCTTCATTAAACCCGAAACTCGAATGAAACCAAGTTGAACCGTTATCTGTTGATTTGTAAGTACCGTTATTTTTTGTCCCGGCTAAAAGAGTATTTGCATTAAGCGTTAAAATTGAATTAACTGATATTGAACCAAGTCCCGATTTCGTCCAAATTGTTCCGCTATTATCCGAAAAATAAATCCCCCCGTTTTCAAGTGAGACGAATATTCTTCCGCCATTTTTTTCAAGATGATTTGCGTTTGCACCGAATGGCCCATCCATCGTAAGCCAAAAATCCTGTGCAAAAATCGGAGATGCAATGGTGAGAGATAAGAAAAGGAGAATAAAAAATTTTGTTTTCATCTTAGGCTCAGCTTTGTTAAAGCAAAATTTTTCTTTCGATGAATATTTTGCGCAAATAGCAGCGGTTGCCCTCAATTTTTTCTAAATAATTAGCTGCTTCCAAATAATCACTCCGCTTTTCGCCAAAATACTATTTGAACACATTAAATGTATGAAATATAATAATATAATGAAAGATGCCTAAAGAAAAACTTTAAGAAACTGTATGTTTCTGAAAAAGTCAATTAAGTGAAAAGATTTGTCAGAAAATGAGACGAGGGTTAGCCTACGTTTCTATTTTAAGGGATTAATTAAAGAGAAAAAAAAGTAATTGTAAAGCATTTTAAGATTATATTTGCGATCACTTCGTCCCGGCAAGATTTGACACGTGTTTATAAATGAAATCCAAAATAAAAGTTAAGATATAGAATTCATACTTTGATCATATAACCTAACCTTTATATCAGATAAATATCTTTCTGAGGAGTGCTTAGCCACTCAGCACCATTTTGTTTCACTAATACCATCTCTTCTATAGTAACAACACCTTTATCTTCAACCGTAAGTCTCGGTTCGATCGTAAATACCATTCCTTCTTCAAGATTTTTGAAAGGTTTATCGGCATATTTTTCCCACTTTGGTCCGAGCAATGCATTTCCGTCATGCGCAAATCTGCCTACTTGATGACCTAATCCATGAGGAAATTCATCATATCCGGCTTTAACAATAAAACTTCTCGCTATTTCATCAATCTTCCACCCAGGGGTTCCGGGTTTCATCCCCTTTTTTGCTTTCTCGATTGAATCGACTATTGTTGTAAATCCACGCATCACATCGGGCGGTGGGAAAGTTTCATTATCTTTCCTTATATAAAAAGTACGCTGCATATCAGAGCAATAACCGTTGTATCGCAATCCAAAATCAATGTTAAGTATTTCCCCTTTTGAAACTACTTTATTCGTGGGTCCATAATGAGCTTCATTTTTATTTATTCCGGTAAAAACAGATGGACATGTCAATTCGTTCCATGCAAATCCCAAGTTTTTTTTAGCAGCTTCTGCCTTCATAAAAGAAGCAATTTCTTGTTCAGTTTTTCCGGGTTTAATGAATTCTGAAACTTTTTCGAAAATATTCTCTGTCTCGTGTATCGCAATTCTGATGTTTTCTACTTCACTTGCACTTTTTCTTTCTCTTAATGCGGAAACTATCTGTTCTGAAGGAACGATTCTATCACCCAATCCGATTTCCCCCAAATAGTTCTTAATGGTCAAAAACATTC
This sequence comes from uncultured Melioribacteraceae bacterium, assembly GCA_964499285.1. Lineage (GTDB taxonomy): Bacteria > Bacteroidota > Ignavibacteria > Ignavibacteriales > Melioribacteraceae > JAGFIY01. Next base: position 10,479 of record CAZCLA010000052.1, on the reverse strand, counting down.
CATAAGTCAATCCGTCGCAAATTTCACTTGATATTGAATAATTAAGAGCAATTTTAGCGGGATTAATTGTACGCATAACTTTTTGAAAAGGCTGTTTGATTCCTTCCACATAATCTATCACTTCATCGTATGCTTTGGTATCAACAATCGATTGTTTATCATACTTTCCCACAATTGCGATTGCCTCACCAAGTCGTGTTATTATAAAAGCCGAATGCCAGGTTACATCGGTATTGGAAAGAAAATCCAAAGAAGGATCTCCGTTTATTTCACTTTCTCTAAGAAAGGTTATCCAGCAATCAATATTAAACTCTTTTAAAACATCTTTTGCTTGATTTACTTTTTCTTTGACAATCATTTAAACCTCAAAGCAGTTGTTCAGTACGATTAATTATTTCCTCCTGTAAATCGGATCCTAAATTGACGAAGTAGTCGCTGTATCCTGCAACTCTAACGATCAAATCACGGTAATTCTCCGGATCTTCTTGAGCCTTTCTAAGAGTCTCGGCATCCACGACATTGAACTGAATATGATGTCCATCCATTTTAAAATATGCTCTTATAAGATGAAGCACTTTTTCTAAACCGCTATCGTCTTTCATGATTTCCGGAGTGATTTTTTGGTTAAGAAGAGTTCCTCCTGTCCTCAAATGATCAATCTTTGCAGCTGATTTGACAACAGCACCCGGACCTTTTCTATCAGCACCCTGAACCGGAGATATGCCTTCGGACAAAGGTTTTCCGGCGTATCTTCCGTCCGGTGTTGCACAGCATACACTTCCGAAATAAACGTGACAAGTAGTCGGCAGGAGATTTATTCTAAATTTTCCGCCTTTTGCGTTTGGTCTGCCATCAATTGAATTGAAATACATTTCAAAAATCTGCTTCAAAATTTCATCTGCATAATCATCGTCGTTTCCGTATTTCGGAGTTTTATTCAGTAGAATATCTCTAAACTCTTTGTTCGAATAATTTAATTTAATTTCGTTTATAAAATCATTAAGTGAAAAATTCTTTTCGTCGAAGATGTGGTATTTAATTGCAGTTAAAGAATCGGTAAGTGTTCCTACACCAACACCTTGAATGTAACTAGAGTTGTATCTTGCACCGCCGTTGTTATAGTCAATTCCACTCTTAATACAATCATCTACTAAAATTGAAAGGAACGGCGCAGGTAAAATTTGACTCCAAAGTTTTTCGATAATTAAATTGCCTTTAATTTTTATGTCAATGAAATAATTAAGCTGCCTTTTGAAAGCATCCAACAAATCATCAAAATTTTTAAATGAATTTAGTTCACCGGTTTGGATACCAATTTTTTTATTAGTTCTTGGATCGATACCGTTGTTCAAAGTAATTTCAAGAACTTTTACAAGATTGAAATAACCCGTAAGAATATAATTTTCTTTGCCGAACGCACCTGTTTCTACGCAGCCGCTGGCTCCTCCGTTGCGTGCATCAATAATTGATTTACCCTGACGAAGTAATTCCAGTACTATTGCATCCGTGTTAAAAATTGAAGGCTGCCCGAATCCTGTAGCAACAATTTTAAGTGCTCTTTTGAGAAAACGGTCGGGATTCTTTTTGCTTATCTGAACCATCGAACTTGGCTGCAGCAATCGCATTTCCTCAATCACATCAAGGATTATATAAGACAGTTCATTTACCGCATCTTTTCCTGCTTCATCAACACCGCCTAAATTAATTAGGCAGAAATCTGTGTAAGTATTGCTTTCTTGTGCGGTTACTCCTACCTTAGGGGGAGCAGGCTGGTTGTTAAATTTCACCCAGAAAGATTGAAGCAGTTCGTAAACATTCTCCTCGGTTAATAGTCCGTTATCAATATCACGTTTGAAGAACGGGAATAAATGTCTGTCTAATCTTCCGGGATTGAATGAATCCCATGTGTTCAGTTCCGTTATAACACCGAGATGAACAAACCAATAATACTGAAGCGCTTCCCAGAAGGTCTGAGGTGCATTTGCCGGAACTCGTGAACAAATTCCTGACATTGTTTCAAGTTCAATTTTTCTTTCAGCATCGTTTTCTCTTTCGGCAAGCTGCGATAGAAACAGGGAATATCTTTCCGCAAACTTAATAATTGCAATTGCTGAAATTTTCATTGCTTTAAGTTCTTCTCTTTTATCAAACGCATCCGGATCGTTGAAGAAATCCAAATTCTTGATTGAATCATCAATATCATCAATAAAATCAAGCATTCCCTTTTTATAAATTTTATCGTCAAGAACTGTGTGACCCGGTGCTCGCTGTTCCATAAACTCGGTAAAAATTCCAGCTTCGTAAGCATTCATCCATTCTTTATCGACTTCCTCAAATATTCTATCTCTTATCGATCTTCCTTTCCAGAAAGTTATTATTTCGTTTTGCTGAAAGTCGTTAACCGCGTCCGAGACTTTAAATGAAATTTTTTCTCTTTCACTAAGAATTTTAAAATCATCTAAAGAGTGAGTACAGATCTCCGGATATGTAGGCGTTCCTGCCGGCTGAGGACCTCTTTCGCCGACAATTAATTCTCCATCGTTCACTATTAATTCTTTGTTCATAAGAATATGTTCAAACGCCATTGCCCTCGCAACCGGCACAGAAACTCTCTCAACCTTACCGCTCTTATAAAATTCAGTGAGCAACTTCGCTCTTTCAATAGAAATGAATGGTTCTGTATTTAATGTCTGTTCTCTTAATTTTTTAATTCTTTCAGTCATTTTATCCTCTAAAACTTGTTTCGATTCCCAGTGAATCGAAATTCGATTTTATCTCCTCCAATTTATCTTCCGATTGTATCTCTAACTTACCTAATCTTAGCTCTTGATCGAATCTAGCGTACTTTGCTTCGCCGATTTTATTGTAAGGAAGAAGATCTATTTTGATAATATTCTTCAGA
>CAZCLA010000052.1:0-7477 GCA_964499285.1 uncultured Melioribacteraceae bacterium | reverse complement strand
AAGAAAATCAAATTGAACTAATGGTTCACCCCCGGAAAAGGTTGCTCCTCCTCCGCTTTCATCATAGAAAATGATGTCCTTTTCGATTTCTTTGATGACATACTCAACACTTACCTCTTTAGTAGTTTCATTGGGAGAATTTACTTTTCGAAGACTTTCCGGATTGTGACACCACCAGCAATTCAGCGGGCATCCCGTCAGAAAAACAGTCGTTCTTATCCCTGGTCCGTCATGAATTGCAAACTTTTTAATATCAAAGATATTTCCTTTCATCTTTTCGAAGGGAGCATCTGTTTTTGTTGGTTTAAGATAACAAATAAAACTATCATTGTAGAGGGTAGAGTACAATTTTATAAGTCAATGTTATCGGTTTCAAGCTCCGACTAACATCAAAGTGACCTTTTGAATCGATCTTTGCAGATAATATCGAATTCCAATTGTTTGAATGAGAATTGGAACACACTAATGAAAATTATTCATATCGCAGTGCATCAATCGGATTTAGCAATGAAGCTTTCCGTGCAGGATAGAAACCGAAAAATATCCCCACGAAGCCAGAAAAGATAAATGCCACAGCCATCACTACAAAGTTCAATTCCGCTGCTAATGTGGAATATTCATTGAGTGCGTAAACGGTTCCAATTGAAATTAAAATTCCTAGTAGTCCGCCAAGCAGACTTAGCACAATGGCTTCGAGCAAAAACTGTGTTAAAATATCACTGCTTCTTGCACCTATTGATAAACGAATTCCAATCTCCCTTGTGCGTTCAGTAACTGAAACGAGCATAATATTCATAATCCCGATTCCGCCGACGATTAAAGAGACAGCAGCGACCGCACCGAGCAGCATTGTCATTACTTCTGATGATTCGCTTGCAGCCTCCGTTATCTCCGTTTGATTCCGAATTGTAAAATCATCATCATCACCAGTATTGAGTCTATGAGCTTCGCGCATTATCTGCCTCAGTTCCTCTTGAGCTTCAGCAATTCTTTCTATTGAGACCGCACTTGCATAAATGAAATGAATAAATCTTCCCCCGGACAATCTATAGAGCACAGTGCTTGCCGGTGCAAGGATAAGATCATCGTTACTTGCACCCATTGCAGTTTGTCCTTTTTCTTTGAGAACTCCGATAACTTTAAACGGAGTATTTACAATCCGGACCATTTCACCAACAGGATTTTGATTAGGGAATAAATTTTTTGCAACTTCACTACCAAGCACACAAACCTTGCTCCTTGCACGTTCATCGCGTTCAGTAAAAATATCGCCGTACTCCAAGTCCCAATCCCTAATTTCCAAGTATGAGGGAGAAACTCCATAGATCGCTGTATTCCAGTTTGCTCCGCCGCCTATCACTTGTCCTCCAGACCTAATAATAGGAGAAATGGCTTTTATTAGTACTGCTTCCTCTTCAATCTTTTTAATATCGTCCATCGTAAAGCGATTAAAACTTCCCGCACCTCTGCTCACACCTCCCGATCTGCTTGCACCGGGAAAGATCACTATCAAATTAGAACCAAGAGAATTAATTTGTTTTTCGATTTCACGTTGTGCACCTTCGCCTATTGCCACCATTATAATTACAGCACTCACACCTATAATAATTCCCAGTGTTGTCAACAGACTTCGCATTCTTGCTTTTAGAAGACTTTTAAATGCAACCTTAAAAAGATTTTTCCATTTCATGATTTTTCCTCCACAGCTACGACACTTTCATCATGGTTCAGCCGTTCCATATCTTCTTTCGCACTCAAACGGTTTTTCACCTCATAATCGTTTAGGATTAGTCCATCTTTTACTTCTACAATCCGCTTGGCATACTTTGCAAAATCCCTTTCGTGAGTTACTATAACGATTGTAATTCCTTTAGCATTCAATTCTTGAAAAAGACTGAAAACATCTACGGATGTAACACTATCGAGATTACCCGTTGGTTCATCAGCTAGAATCAGTGAAGGTCTATTGACCAAAGCTCTTGCAATTGCAACACGCTGCTGTTGTCCTCCTGAAAGCTGATTGGGTTCATGATCCATTCTATCGGCAAGACCAACTTTTACAAGCGCCTCTTTAGCTTGTTGAATAGGATTTTTTACTCTGCCGTGCCTATCATATAATAATGGCAGTTCAACATTTTCGAGAGCTGAAGTCCTCGCCAGCAGATTAAAACCTTGAAAAACAAAACCGATATTTTGATTTCGAATGTTTGCATACTCGTTTTTTGTCATCTTGCTTGTGTTAACTCCGTTCAAATAATACTCGCCTGAAGTCGGCTGATCCAGACAACCAAGCAGGTTCATCAGCGTTGATTTACCCGAACCCGAAGAACCCATTATTGCTACAAACTCCCCTTCGTGAATGGTCAAATCTATGCCGCGGAGAGCGTGTACTTTAACATCACCTAAAAAGAAAGTTTTTGCAAGCTGAATTGATTCGATTACTTTTTTCATATTATCTGAATCCGCGTCCGAATGATGGTTGAAATGGAGATCTTGTATTATTCGAATTTGTCGATGAGGAATTTTCATAACCACTTATCACTTTCATCCCTTCCTCAACGTCTCTACCTCTTATGATTTCGGTATTTTTCCCGTCTGATAAACCGAGGAAAACTCCGGTCATCGCGAGTTCATTATTTTCATCCATATACCACAAGGATCCGAATGAATTTCTGTTTGCATTTCCGGAAAACCCGCCTGTCATTCCACCCTGACCACTGAAAAAGCCACCCCGCCTTTGTCCTCCGCCGGATGTATCGCGCTGAGCATTTTCAAATTGAGCACGCATTTTCTCTCGGTACGCGGTAACAAGTTCTTCGGAAGGTGTAAATCTTAACGCAGCAGCCGGAACAAGAAGTATATCTTCTTTTTCTTCGACATAAAAATCTACTGTGGCTGTCATTCCCGGCAGAAGCAATCCTTCTTCATTATCGGCATTAACGACAACAGTATAATTAACAACATTCGAAATTGTCTGCGGCTGCAATCTAATCTGATTGACAAATCCTTCAAATTCTTTTTGATCATAGGCTTGAACTGTGAAAGCAGCTCGTTGTCCTTCTTTTATTCTACCTATATCACTTTCATCAACGTTGACAAGAATTTCCATTTTAGATAAATCTTCGGCAAGAATGAACAATTGAGGTGCAGATAAACTTGCTGCAACTGTTTGTCCCTCCTCAACATTTCTATGAATTATTGTCCCTTCGATAGGTGACCGAATAAAAGCATAATCAAGATTTGTCTTGGCTCTTTCCAATGATGATTTTGCAGATTGAACTGTCGCTTGATTAGTAACGACAGATGTTTCCGATACTAGAAATTCAAGTTCCGAGATTATCTGCTTTTCGAATAATTTACTGTTTAAATCGTGTTTTGTTGCAGCTTCGTGTAACTGTGCTTTTGCCCTTTCCAATGCCGCGTTTGCATCTTTAACCGATGCTGCAAGGAAAGTTGTATCAAGCAATGCAAGCAGCTGTCCTCGTCTAACATTATCGTTAAAATCAACGTAAATTTTATCGAGCATACCAGAAACTTGAGTACCAACTTCAACTGTCGATACGGGATCCAGAGTTCCGCTGCTTGTTATTTTCGAAGATAAATTACCTCTCGTGATTTCCACAAATGAGTAAGTTTCTTGCTTTGATTCACCGTTTTTAATAAGAAAAAACCAAACGGCAAATGCAACTATGATTATGCTAAAAATCCAGATCAGCTTTTTCATTATTATCTACGGTTCCTAAATTTTTTATGATGATGACGGCAGCAATTTTCACATCCGTCGCGTCGGTCAAATCGAAAATTTCTGTGAGAATCCATTAAGAATTCTCTTCGCTCTTTGTAAACCTCTTCTATTTTTTCCATCTGCTCATCTGTAAGACTAAGATCTTCTTTCAGTCTTTCCATTTTTGGGACAGCAAATTTATCGAAGAACTCAGCTCTTCTTGCTTCTCTCATTTCGGCAAGTTTTTCCTTTTGTTCATCATTTAGTATTTCCGAAATTTTATCATGCATCAAGAATGGTTCTCTATTTTCTACCCAACGCGGTTTTCTATTCTCAAACGCGGTTTTTCTTTCTTCGAGAATTTTGTCAAGTTTCTGCTGCTGTTCATTAGTAAGATCGAGTTGATCTATTATAGACAAGACCCCTGGTAAATCAGTCGGAACAAAACCTCTTTTTTGCGCTTGCAGATTTGTAAGTGTTAAAAACATCAAACCTAAAATAACGATCAAAATTTTTCGTGTTTTCATATTAACCTCCATTTAATTTATTTGTTTCTCCCGGGACCAAATCCTTTTCGTCTTTGGATTTCTCGCTCTTCAAGATATTTATTGAATTTTTTCTTCTGATCCTTATCAAGCAAATTTTCGATCTTTTTGTTAGCATCTTCCCGAATCTTCATCATTTTTGGAAACATTTCTTCTCTATTTCCAGTGTTATTTTCACGCACCTTTTTCATCTCTTCAGCCATTCCTGCAAATATTGTTTCTATTTCTTTCGTCTGTTCATCATTAAGAGTTAATAACTGCTTTAATTCTTTAACCTGTTCCTTAGGATCGAATCGAGGTTGTGCTAAAATGTTGATTGTAAGCAAAATAGTGAGAAGTGCAAATATTTTTAATTTCATTTTATCTCCGTTTATTTGTTTTGGCAATTAGACATTTATGCATTTCAATTTATTCCCATAAAAAAACAGTCCAAAATAATTGGACTGTTGTGTAATAAAGCTGAAAGTGTTAAGAATCTGATTTCAATGCGGATCTATTCTTGGTTTTCTTTTTTTGGGATGCTTGAAATCGGGAGGACCGGGCTTATTTAAGAAACTTTTCTGCCAGCGTTCCATTTGTTCTTCGGTAAGAATATCTTTCAAATCATTATTTAAGGAATCTCTTAAACTTTCGAATTCGCTCCAGATACTTCTGCGGAGGTTACCGTAATTCTCTTTGTGCTTCCTTAAAATTGGATCTAATTTCTCGTTTTGTTCAAGAGTAGGCTTAATTATATCTTTCGCCACGACTTCGAAGCCGCCCGGATTTCTTAACTCATGAATCCGTTTAAAATCTTTTTGAATTAAAATTGATTTAAGAAAAAAGCCAATCACTCCCCCAAGCAAAAGCATAAAGAATAATGCACTAATCGATTTCATTTTAGTATTCATAATAATTACTCCATTGCAAGAAAGTTAGCCGGATTTAAACTTTCCTCTATTGTTAATTCGTACGAACCGAAAATCGGATCAAGAGATATCTCACCGCTGTAAATAAATGTTAAAGTTACAAGGAGAAGCAATATTGCAAGAGTTGGGACAGCCAGTCTTCTGAACTGTGTGAAAACAGATTCCAAAAAATCATCAATCGGTGAAAACTTAAACACATTTTCGGTTTGAATTTTGTTCATTACTTTGTTCTCGAAAGAGGCAGAAAAACCGGTCGTGATACTTTGTGCCACCACCTCTCTCAAATTTTTAATCCGTTTAAGTTCAATTTCGAGCTCATCGGAATTTTTAAAAAGTTTTCTCAACTTAATTTCATCTTTAAGTGAAATGTTTCCGTCGAGTTTTTTGATCAACAATTTTTCTGTATTTATAGCATTCATTTTCCCTCCATTTGAGGAGATAATATTTCTCTTAATTTTTTTTGTCCCCGCGCTAACCTTGATAAAACTGTACCAATTGGAACACCTAAAATCTTTGCTGTTTCTTCTGTTGAAAATCCGTTCATCAGTCTAAGCACAACAACTGTTCTAAATTTTGTAGGAATTTTTTGAAGTGCTTTGTTAACAATCTCCTTCGTTTCAATAATTTTGAATGCCTTTTGTGAATTTTGAAAATCAGACTCGGATTCATGCCAATCTTCAAATGAACGGATTGATCTTCTCTTTTTCACCTTCAGTTCGTTCAACGAAAGATTAATCGCGATCCTAATCAGATACGTTCCCAAACTTGAATCGCCTCTAAAATTTTTCAATGATTTATAAAAACGAATAAAGACTTCCTGTCCAACATCTTCAGCCTCGAGTGTATCGCCCAAAATTCCTTTGACAGTTGCAGCAACTTTGGGTTCATACCGTTTGATAATATCCCGAAATGCTTTTGTATCGCCATCTCTTACCATAGCAATCAGTTCCAAATCAGAATATCTGCTGAATATCTTTAATGCTTCGCGCACTTTATTATTTTTTACTTTAGACAACAAAATTCATATTTATATTCCAATTTAAGCGAACTGTTTATAAATTGTGCCGTCTGAAAATATAATTCTAACAATTTGGCTGAAAATGAAAAAAGAATCTCTTATCTCAAAAAATAAAATTAAGGATTTCGTCAAAAGTATATTATCTACGGCATTAATTGTAATTTTTCTTACATCCGCTGTAATCGAAGCCTCAAAAGTTCCCACTCCTTCAATGGAAAAAACAATTTTGGTTGGCGATTTTTTGTTTATCAATAAATTTCTTTTTGGTGCAGCAACTCCCAGATACATTCCTTTTACAAATATTGAGCTTCCTTATTTCAAACTGCCGGCATTTCGTGAACCGGAACTTAACGAGATTTTAGTATTTCGATATCCAGGTGATCTTAATCAACTTAAAGATGACGCAGTTGAATTTTGGGTGAAGCGCTGTGTGGGAACTCCTGGAGATGTCATCGAATTCCGAAACAAAGTTTTATTCGTAAATGGGAAAGAATTTCCGATTCCCAAAAATATTCTATACGAAAACGGACCTTCTCTTCCTGAAGATTTAGTCGATCCCCACATTTTCCCAAAGGGAAGCAAATGGAATCAAGATAATTATGGCCCTTTAAAAGTTCCTAAAAAAGGTGATTTAATAAAACTTACAAGCGAGAATATTAATATATACGAAACATTGATTAATAGAGAACTCGGGGGAAAAGTTGTATCGGTAAATAATGGAATTGTATCGATAGATGGGAAACCGGTTACGGAATATGAAATAATGGAAGATTATTACTTTATGGTCGGCGATAACCGGGATAACAGTCTAGACAGCAGATACTGGGGATTTGTCCCACGCGAAAATATTGTTGGAACTCCAATTTTAATTTACTGGTCATGGAATCCGGATATTCCATTTCTCAATATATTCGACAAACTTGGCTCTGTCAGATTTGATAGAATTGGATTAGTTGTAAATTAAGGATATTTCCTACAAGTAAAGCTTAAGTGGATGATCTAAAGATCGCCGGCGACTTTGAGTTGTATTCTCCGTTGCGAACCAACTATTGTTTGATGAAGGAATAAGACCATTCTAAAATACTGACGATGTTTTATGACTTTTATACTGAAAGCATAGAAAAATTGTGAAGGACAAGTTGAATGTTAAATGTTGCATGTTGAAGGTGATGCACTATTGCGAGCTTTTTTTTAATTTGTGAAACTTAAATACAATTTTTGGTATAGAATTAAAAAAGCCCGAATATTCGGGCTTTGTATTTTGTTGTACCGAAGGCCGGAC
>CAZCLA010000051.1:0-16911 GCA_964499285.1 uncultured Melioribacteraceae bacterium | reverse complement strand
AATATATTTTACTACTAAACTAAATTACGGATTTACACCAGTATGGCAATCCGTACAAAATGCATCTTTCCAATCATCATATCCGTCCGGGTGCATAAACTCCATCCCAAGCCCGAAAGGTGCTGATACCAATTGATCAGTGGGACCTTGTGCAACAATTGTATGACATAAATTGCAATCCATTGAGATTAAATCACCGGTTTCCTCGCTTATATGAGTATCTGAATGACAACGGAAACAACCGTTAAACTCTAAGTGTCCGATATTAGTCGGATATGCATCCCATCTTACTTTCATTTCCGGAAATATGTTTTTCCCGAATGCTTTTTGAATACCACTAATGGCTTTTTCTATATCATTCATTCGTGATTCATATATATCGGGATAATCAGATTCGTAAAGCTCAAGCACACCGCTTCTGATTGCCTCATATGCTTCCTCAGTTGATTCATATTCTTCAGCACAAAGTTCAACAGCAGTATTTTTTATCCATGGTAAATCTTTGGGAATATCACCGGCATCAAGCGCTTGGTTCACAAAAAAGGCAGGTGGAAGATAATTGTGCGAAGGACGATTATGACAATCCATACAGTCCATTTCTCTTACTTCAAAACTATCTATCATTGCTTCGTCAAAAGGATTATTCTCATCGTTAAAAACTTTAACTTCACCTGTTGCAAGATTTGTGTATCTTACCCATGGTATTTCCTGTCTTTGATGATCAGTTGCGATGTACTCTACCTTGACTTCTGGGTTTATATGCCAGTGAATCCCCTCTTCTAAACCTCTTGCTCTTATATCAGAACCGACTTTCATTAGAAGTTTAATATCCCACTCAGTATTTTCTTCGTTATTCAAATAGTGTTTTTCGTAACGAAGATTGTTTGGATAAAACTTTTCGGGCCAGTGGCATTGTTCGCAGGTTTCTCTTGCAGGCCGTAGGTTCGCAATCGGCGTTTCAATCGGTTTTGGGACTTCGCCGAGAGTAACTTTATACACTTGTCTTAATCCAGAAAGTTTTGATCTCACGTACCAATCGACTCCGCTACCTACATGGCAGTCCACGCATCTTACTCTTGAGTGTGCTGAATTTTGATACGCTGTGTATTCGGGTATCATCACGTTGTGGCAAGTTGTTCCGCAAAACTCAACCGACTCGGTATATTCAAATGCTTCGTAGCTTCCAATTGCTGATAAAAACAACAATACTATCGTTACGACCGAAAATACAATTGCGGCATTTCTATTTCTGGTATCATTTAAATCAATTATGGGAAATTTTCTTTCAGCACTCTTGCCAGATTTTTTCTGCTTTCTTGTTGTTATCCACATTCCAATAGGAATAAGTATTAACCCAAGAATCATAAACGCCGGAAGTACTATATAAATGATCAAACCCAGATATGATCCACCCTGGTTAAAGAAAAATGAAATAGAAAATAGAAATACAATCATGAAAAACGCGATAACTGCAATTGCAGCTCCCGTAAGTGAAGTCCAGTTATAAACCGATTTGGGAAATTTCATTGTTCCTCTCTCTACTGTTTTACATTAAATTAAATTTTAAATACTTTTTATCCTATAGAATTATATCTTCGTCGTAAAAGAAAAATAAATAACGGTGCGCCAAGCAGCGCAGTAATGGATCCGACCGGCAGTTCCGCCGGAAGTATTATAGTTCTTGCTATTGTATCTGTGATCATTAAATAAGCGGCACCTACAAAAAAAGATACTGGAACAACTATTCTATTATCCATTCCGAAAATAATTCTTACCAAATGCGGAATGAGCAGTCCAACAAAACCAATTATACCGCTTACCGAAACAAGTCCGCCAACTAGTAGACTTGAGATAATATATATAAAATTTTTGAATACCTTTGTATTTATTCCCATACTTTTCGCACTCTCATTACCGAATGAAAGTATGTTATACTTAAAAGCATTTACACTCAGTATTAACGATACAATTATCGTCAATGGAAGTATATAAACAACCTGATCAAAATTTGCATCCGAAAGATTTCCCATCAGCCAAAGGACAGCATTACGGAGCGAATCACCGAGAAGCGTTATCATAATTAAAATCAAAGCACTTAAAAACGCACCGATCATAACGCCGGAAAGAAGTAGAATATTCGGATCTAGTTCACCATATCTTCTTCCTACAATAAATACCACCATTATTACAATTAGTGCACCCAAAAATGCGAAAATCTGTGTACCAAAAAATGAAACTCCGATTAGAAACGACAGAACTGCACCGAAAGCTCCGCCGCTGGATATACCTAGAATGTAAGGTTCGGCAAGCGGATTTAATAGCATTGCTTGAAACACCGCCCCGGTTATCGATAGTCCGCCTCCCACCGCAAATGCAAGAAGAAGGCGCGGAAGTCTTATATCAAAGATAACTTTGCTGTTAATAGTATTTTCTGATGCTAATAAAATTCGAGATAGTTCTGCAAATGAAATTCGAGACGCACCGATGCTCAAGCAGATAAATAATACGATAATCGAAAATATTGCCGATGACGATATGTATAACAACGGCTTGCTTCTTATTCCGAGAGCATATTCCATAGAACATCTAATATTTTTTCAACACCTTGTTTTGTAACAGAGGACAGATAATAAATTTCCCCCGAATAATTTTTGATTTTTTTCTTTTTCAGTTCGTTAAGTTCTTCCTCCGGAATAAGATCTATTTTGGAAATTGCAATTATCATTTTCTTTTTGCTCAACACTTCGCTGTAATTTTTCAGTTCATTCCTTAGGGTTTCATATTGTGCTTGAATATCCTCTGCAATCGATTCTATTAATATTAACAAAACTTTTGTTCTTTCTATATGACGCAGAAATTGAAGACCAAGTCCCTTTCCTTCATGAGCTCCTTCAATGATTCCGGGTATATCTGCGACGGTAATACTTTGATGATCCTTGTAATTAACAATTCCGAGATTAGGTTTTAATGTGGTGAAAGGATAATCGGCTATTTTAGGTTTCGCAGCCGATATTGAGGAAATGAAGGTGGATTTGCCTGCATTAGGAAACCCCACCAATCCAACATCCGCAATCAGTTTTAGTTCAAGCACAATATTTTTTTCTTCACCCGGTTTACCATCCTCCGCAAAACGGGGAGCTTGGTTAGTGGCTGTAGCGAAGTTGCTGTTTCCTTTTCCACCTTTTCCACCTTTCGCAATAATTAAACTTGAATTCTCTTCTTTAAAATCAAAAATAATTTCGCATGAGATCTTATCCTTTATAATAGTACCAACCGGAACTTTAATAATGACATCCTCACCGTTTTTTCCATCCTTAAGAGAAGTACCTCCCGGTGCACCGTCATCCGCAGTGTACTTTCTATTGTACTTAAAATCTAAAAGGGTATGAAGATTATGATCGGCTACAATAATAACATTTCCACCGGTTCCGCCGTTGCCGCCTGCAGGTCCGCCTTTTGGCACATATTTCTCCCGCCTGAACGCAACTGCTCCGTCGCCGCCTTTGCCGGATTTAACAGTAATTTCTGCATAATCTATAAACATTGCGGAATCTAAATTTTGTTAAAATATTCTTGGATCATTTCATTAAATATTAATGCTTCTTTAGAAGTAGGTTTTATACGGTTTGTTTTATAAAGATTTTCCAGGACATATTGTGCCTCATCCAAATCTCTGCATTCTGAAATTCTTTCTATTGTATTAGTAAAATCTTCCATATCATAATCGAATATCCCGCGCAGAATCTTCGATGTATTTTTATTCTCCAAAATTTCGGAAATATCAATCCTTCTATTTGTAAAAGTTCTTTCATCTTCTTCAGTGGAAGATTGAGTTTCAACAAGCGGAGACTCAGTTTCTTCTTCCGAATCTACTTCGTCTAATTCTTCGTTTTCAGTAAGCGTATGTTCTGGAAATAATTCCGGTTCATCATCATTGTCGATTGAACCCGACTGATTTGTGTCCGAATCCGTTTCATTTTCCTCTATCTCATCACCCAGCAATTCTGAGCGAAAGTCTTGTGCTTCTTCACTCTCCAATTCATCATCTTTAGTAATTGATACGTTATCAGCAACAGAATTCTTAACTTCCTCAAAATCGTAGTCCGATTGTTTATTTAAATCACTTTCGTAAACTTCTTCTTCCGAAAATTCATTTTCCGTTATATCTTCATCTTGATTAGTTCTATTAATAGTTTCTTCGTTAGCACTTTCAATATTTTCTATTTCTTCCTCTTCATTCGTATCATCGAAAATTTGCTTCCCCTCAACTGAATCGTCATCAATTTTGGAATTCATATCTTCAGCGAATGATTTATATTCAGTTTCTTCCTCTACTTTATTTTCTTCTTTTTGTATGAATTCCGCTTTAACTCTTTTTTCAAGTTTTTCATCTGTAAGAAAATCATTGTCTTCAAAATCTTCATCATTGCCGGATTCTTCAACATCAACATCTGTTGATTCTTCTTTTTCGAAGGAATCATTTTGTGATTTGTCGGAAATTAATTCATCAACATAATCGTATTCATCATGCAATTCATTATCCTGATGAACAACATCATGAACCTCTTCAAATTCAGTCTGCGGTCTGACATCCCAATTATCTTCAACATATTCCTCCTGCGGTTCGGGTTCGATATTCGATGCAGAAAATTCAATACTGTTCAACAATTTTTTTACATCGTTTGTAAGTGCTGAACGGTTTTCGTCCATGTTAAATTCATTTTGAAAAGCTTCGATATGATCGAACAGATTTTTATCCTTAAGAAAAATTAAAACAGCTTGAACAGGTATTTTATCAGTCTGCACACTTCCGATATTTAAAAATGAACTTATAGATTCAATTGCATTATTAAAGATCGAAGCTCTATATTGTTCAAGACTCAGATCATCTATTTTACCTATCAATTCTTCGGTCTCTTTTGCAGTAACTGCGACCAGATTTTTTTTATCAAAATATGATAGAAGTGTATCTCTTAAATAGGAATAATAGTGAACATAATTAAGAACCTGCTTTAATTCAGATACCGATTTTTCAGTTTCGTTTCCGAATAAAAATTTAATTAGAGCCCATCTAGGACGAATAAGATAGTTAACGATGAATGAAGATGATTGTAGCATCAGTTTATTTATATATTCCAGCGAAAACTTTTTTGTTTGTTTTATTTCATCACCGATAAGGTTAAAATAATTTGTGATTTCCGTACTTGAATAATCGAAAACAGAATTCTTAAGCAGCTTTTGCCGATCTTCAAAAATTAAAAAATCGATCTCTGCGGATATATACTTCAGCACAGCCGGATGCAGTTCCGCTTGAGCAATTTCTTCGAATGTTAGAAATGTTCCGAGTTTTTTTACTCTGTTTAAGTTGAAATCATAAATAAATTTTATTTCCCGTTCAAACATAGCGCGGTCCGGTTTATTGAAAATTAGTTTTGAGGGCAATTTATCCTTAACGGACAAAAATTAACAAAATTTCAGCAAAGTTTGTGAAATCAAATAAAAAAACCCGATCAAATTGACCGGGTTCTTAATTTGAATTTATGTCTTTAACTTGACTTTATGCTTCCACTTTCCTCGCCATAAACTTTGCTTTTATGTAGTCTTTGTTCATCTGTGCAATATTAACAATTGAAATACCTTTAGGACATTCGGCTTCACAAGCATAAGTATTAGTGCAGGAACCGAATCCCGCTTCATCCATTGCTGCAACCATATTTTGAACGCGTTCGTATCTCTCAGGTTGTCCTTGAGGAAGCAATGCGAATTGCGTAACCTTTGCACCGACAAACAGCATAGCAGATGCATTTTTACAAGCGGCAACACAAGCACCGCAGCCGATACATTCGGCGGCATCCAAAGCCAGATTAGCAATTTCTTTTGAAATTGGAATCGCATTAGCATCCGGAGCACTACCTGTATTGAAAGTAATGTATCCGCCTGCTTGCTGAATTTTATCAAGTCCGGCACGATCGACAATTAAATCTCGTAATACCGGAAAAGCTTTCGCACGGAACGGTTCAATATAAATTGTTTCACCGTCTTTGAAGTTTCTCATATGTAATTGGCAAGTTGCGGTTTTAGGTAATGGTCCGTGTGGATGACCGTTGATAACCAATCCGCAAGTTCCGCATATACCTTCACGGCAATCGCTTTCAAATGAAATCGGAATCTTCCCTTCTTTTTCTAATTTATTGTTTAACTCATCAAGCATTTCTAGAATTGATGCATGAGGAGAAACAGAAACTCGAAATTTTTCAAAATACCCTTTAGCCTCAGGAGAATCCTGCCGCCATATATGTAATGTCAAATTAATGTGTTTTTCGCTCATTACTTATAACTCCTTGTAGCTAATTCAACATATTCAAAGTTTAGGTCTTCTTTGTGAAGATTCCATTTACCTGCTTCGACATATTCCCACGCCGCAACGTAAGAATAATCTTCATCGTTACGAACAGCTTCGCCGTCCTCGGTTTGATGTTCTTCGCGGAAATGTGCCCCGCAGGACTCATCTCTATTTAATGCATCTAATGCCATTAGTTCACCAAGCTCAAGGAAGTCCGCAACTCGACCAGCACGTTCTAGGTTCTGATTAAGTTCTTCTGCTTTCCCTGTAACCTTTACATCTTTCCAGAATTCATCACGAAGGTTTCTTATATCTTGGATTACTTTTTTCAAACCGGCTTCATCGCGGGACATACCGACTTTATCAATCAGCAGTTCACCTAGTTTTCTGTGAATTTCATCAACCGTTTGTGATCCGTTTATCGAAAGTAGTTTGTCAGTCATATCCTCAATACTCTTTTCGGCTTCCTTAAATTCGGATCGATTTACATCAACTTTTTCCGGTTTTTCGCTTCCAAAATAATTGCCTATTGAATAAGGAATAACGAAATAGCCGTCGGCTAATCCCTGCATCAATGCACTTGCTCCGAGTCTGTTAGCCCCGTGATCTGAATAATTAGCTTCACCGGCAACAAACAATCCCGGAATGTTGCTCATCAAATTATAATCAACCCATAAGCCGCCCATAGTATAGTGAGGCGCAGGATATATCTGCATCGGAACTTTGTACGGATTTTCACCCGTTATATTTTCATACATATCAAACAAGTTGCCGTATTTTTCTCTAACTGCATCTACACCAATTCTGTTTATTGCATCGGCAAAATCAAGATAAACCGCTCTTCCGCCGTTTACTCCTTTGCCTTCGTCACAGACATATTTAGCACTGCGCGATGAAATATCTCTTGGAGCTAAATTTCCAAACGAAGGATATCTTCTTTCGAGATAATAATCTCTTTCCTCTTCAGGTATTTGATCTGGCGGTCGGTGATCACCCGGTTTAGCCGGAACCCAAATTCGTCCATCATTTCTAAGACTTTCACTCATTAATACAAGTTTGGATTGACCTTCACCGTGAACCGGCAGACAAGTAGGATGAATTTGAGTGAAACAAGGATTTGCAAACACAGCGCCTTTTTTATGCGCACGCCAAATTGCCGTTGCGTTGCAGTTCATTGCACTAGTTGAAAGGAAGAAAACATTTGAGTAACCGCCTGTTGCAAGTATAACCGCTTGAGCAGAAAAGCTTTCAACTTTTCCGGTAACCAAATCGCGCGCTGTGATTCCGACTGCTCTTCCGTCTGCAATTACAACATCGAGCATTTCCTTTCTGTGATAAACTTGAACGTTTCCGCGTTTGATTTCTTTATTAAGTGAACTGTAAGCACCGAGCAATAATTGCTGACCGGTTTCTCCGCGTGCATAAAAGGTTCTTGAAACCTGGGCTCCACCGAACGAACGATTTGCCAATGTTCCTCCGTATTCTCTAGCAAATGGAACACCTTGAGCAACACACTGGTCGATAATGTTGTTGCTTACTTCGGCTAATCTATGAACATTAGCTTCGCGTGAACGGAAATCGCCTCCCTTTACAGTATCATAGAATAATCTATAAACAGAGTCAGCATCGTTTTGATAATTTTTTGCCGCATTGATTCCACCTTGAGCAGCTATTGAGTGCGCACGGCGGCTTGAATCGTGATAAGTGAATGCTTTAACTTTGTAACCAAGTTCTCCTAAAGTTGCCGCAGCTGCAGCGCCCGCCAAACCGGTTCCAACAACAATTACATCAAACTTTCTTTTATTGGCGGGGTTAACCAATTTCATATTGAACTTATGGTTAGTCCATTTTTCGGAAATGTTTCCATCCGGTATTTTTGAATCGAGCTTAACCATTAGTTACCTCCGTAGAAAAATAAAAAATAAATCGGAAAGGATGCGAATCCCAATGCCATAATTACGGCATAAGCGGTTCCAAATTTTTTGATGAACGGAAAATACTTGTTGTGATTCCATCCGAAGGTTTGGAAAGCACTTTGAAAGCCATGGTTAAGATGAAATCCTAACAAAATGACGGCAATAGCATAAAAGATTGCATACCATGGAATTTGGAACCATTCGACAACAATATTATAATAACCGTTAGGATCTTCGTGTCCTTCACCTGTAAAATTAAACGCCCACCAGAAAGTTGCTAAGTGAAGAACCAAAAATATGAATACGATGCTGCCTGTTTGAACCATAGTTCGAGAAAAGAACGAAGAATTTTCTGCCTTAGCAGAAACCTTATTTGTAATCGGTTTTGCTTTCCTATTCTCCAGCCATAGTCTGATACCGTTAAAAACATGAAATACGAAGACAAGCCCTAAACCAACCTCGATCACTCTTATTAGTGGTTTGACGATATCCAAAGTCTCAACATAACCATTGAAGGCTTCGGCTCCACCATATAAAGTTAAATTACCGATAAGATGGAAAATCAAAAAGAGAATAAGGCCAATACCGGTAAGTGCCATAATAAATTTTTTACCGATAGACGAACCAAGTGCTTCTGAGAGCCAGCCCATTAATCTCCTCCTTATTTATCTGCAGTTAATGAATTAATTAAAATAGACAACGTTTTGAAAGGAAAATATATATACGTGTATGTAAAGCTTTGGTGAGTCACAAAAATCCGATTGTTGGAGTAAAATGTTTAATCGCAAAATAATGCTAATCGAAATTAAATTCAAAGATTTCTTTAGAAACTTGAGTTGAAGACACTAAATTCTGAACTTTATTAACGCATTTTTAAATTTGCCTTGCTAACAAAAAATTTCATCCTTAAGTTTCGGTTAGTTCTTAAACAAACTTATGGTGTTAGGGAAACCGGTTAAATTCCGGTGCTGCCCCGCAACTGTAAAGGATTTAGAAAAGTCTTCAGCACAATGCCACTGTTCCGGCAATTCGGGATGGGAAGGCGCTGATAGATGTCCTGAGCCAGGAGACCTGCCGTAAGCATTCATTAACTAATTAACCTTCGCGGGTGAGGTTATGTACGTAACAAATCAAATTAACGTTACAGCACGCCCACGAAGTTACATCTTTTAAGGAGGTAACTTCAATGAAATCTTTCCATTATTTTTTGTTCGTTTTACTTTTTTCGTTTTCACTTTTCGCTCAAACCGACACACTAAAAACACAACTTGATGATATTTTGGTGACTGCAACAAAATATCCAACTGAAGTTCAAAATATTTCGAGTGCTTATTCTGTTATCGATAAATCATATATTCATAGAACAAACACTTCGACTGTGCTGCAATTATTAAGAGAGGTTCCCGGAATTTCAATTGCACAACAAGGCGGACTTGGAAAACTAAACAGCCTTTTTATGAGAGGTGCAAATGCAAATCATACTTTGGTGTTAATCGACGGAGTTGAAGTAAACGATCCGAGTTCCCCGAGCAATGCATTCGATTTATCAAATTTGCAAACAAGTAATATTGAAAGAATCGAGATTGTGCGCGGTCCTCAAAGCACACTTTACGGGTCAGATGCTCTCGCTGGTATTATATACGTGTTTACCGAACAAGGCGGAGATGAAAACAAATTTTCATTCCAAACCGAAGGCGGTTCAAACAGTTTTTACAAAGGCAGCGGACAATTAACCGGAAGTTACAGTTTGTTCAATTACTCTGTTAATTTTTCACGTCTCGCAACTGAAGGTATATCTGCTTCAAACGAAAAGTACGGCAACACCGAGAAAGACGGTTATTCAAACAATTCATTTTCATCCTTTCTTTCGGCACAAGTATTGGATAATATGAAACTAAGCCTTAGTTATCGACATACAAATTCTTCTGCTGATTTGGATCAAGGCACGCAATTCGGAGATGACCCGAATTATACTTATGGTATTGAAGAGAATATTTTTAACACCGCAGTCAATTACAATTTATTCGATAACAAATGGAAGCAAAAATTAAGCGGTTCGGTTCTTAGAAGAATTAGTAAATCTATTGATGAACCGGACGATAATAATCCCGGTTCTTCGACAAATATTACAAATGCAACCCGAACAAAATTTGAGTGGCTTAATAATCTCTCTTTCATTCCATACAATGTTATTACAATCGGATTAGAAACCGAACTTGAAAAAGCCAACACAGAATATATTTCGATTGGAGAATGGGGACCTTTTGAAAGTATTTTCCCTTCACAAGAAATGCGGACGAACTCTGTATTTCTTCAAAATCAATTGATGCTTGATGGTGGTTTTTCCGCAATTGCAGGATTAAGATTTGATGAGAATGAGAAATTCGGAAATCATTCCACTTATAAGTTGGGAGCTTCATTTTGGTTTGATAAGACCAATACTAAAATAAAAGCAAACTATGGAACAGGATTCAAAGCCCCGTCATTGTTTTATTTGTTCGATCCTGCATTTGGTAACCCGGATTTGAAACCAGAACAAAATTCAGGGTGGGATTTTGGATTTGAGCAATTTTTCTTCGGAAGCGGTTTCTCTTTCGGTGCAGTATATTTCTCTATGAAATTCGAAAATATGTTCGGCTTCGATCAAAACTTTGTGACGATAAATATTAACGAATCAGAAACAAAAGGAGTGGAATCCTTTCTTACTTATAAATCCAATAACTTTTATGCAAGCTTAACCTATACTTATACCAACGCTGTCGACCTGAGCAACAAATCAGAGTCAAAATTAATTCGCCGCCCAAAGGATAAGGTCACTTTATCTTTGTCCTACAACCCTATTCAAAAATTTAATCTGCATTCTAGTATAAGGTATGTTGGTAAAAGAGAAGATGATGATTTTTCGACATTTCCGTCCAACAGAGTTATTCTAAGCGATTATACAATTGTCGACTTAACGGTTAATTATAATCTGCTTGATGAGATCAATCTTTTTGTAAGGGTTGAAAATCTTTTAGACACTGATTATGAGGAAGTACTTTACTACGGAACCTTAGGAAGATCTTTCTATGGCGGTATTAATTTTGAGTTGTAGATTAAAATGAAATTGGGCTGATTAAAAAACTTTAAAGGGAAGTTTTGTAAGTCACTTTTTAATCAGCCCGGTTATTTTAAATCACTTCAATTTTTTCTTTGAAATATATTCCCAGTTTTTTTAATTCCTCAAGGACGGGAACATATATCTCTTTTTTAATCGGGATTTGACAGCCTCTAATTTTAAACTCATCTGTCAACAGTAATTTAGCTGCAATAGCTGCCGGAAGTCCAACGGTTTTTGCAATTGCGGTCTTATCGTCCGGATCACCGTATTCAATCATTAAAGAAGTAATTTTTTCTATTTTATCTCCATCTTTCGGGAATACAGCCTCAATTTCATGTTGAAGAAGAACCATATCACGCATGCCTTTCGGAAGCGGCATTTTTTGGATCAATAAACCTTCAAGTACTTGAGCAGCTGTCTTAGGATTGCCTTCAATTTTTCTCTTATCCAAAAGACCGAGAAATTTGAAATTCTGCATTATTTTTCCGGTTGGATTGATGTTTAAGTAATTTGCCAACCGTGTTTCAAGCTTGCTGCCGGATGCAGACTGAGGGAGAAACATATTAGTAAATTGTTCATAAGTAAGTTGATTTAAATTCGGGACTCTCATTGTTTCGTTTGGAATTCCGAGCTTTACAATCTTATACCAAGTTTCGCTCCACCCCGGGTATCTTAGTGTTCCTCTTATCATTGTTGAAACTCGAGTTAGGTCAAAAACATCGAGATAGATAAGAGAATCACGGTTGGGATAAGCTTCAAGTTCACCAACACCTTCTACATCAACGCTCCAAGTTCTTCTGAAAACTTGATTATGCGAAACAAGTTTTATGTTGCCGTCCTCCATGTACTGTGCTCCGCTTTCGCCCGCCATTACAACATTTCGTGCGTTCCAAGTAATACAATATTTTAACGGATTAGAATTAACTTCGGGAGCTGGTATTCCGCTTCCATATGAAATAAAACTTGTAACGTAACCGCCTCTTTCTCTTATTCCATGTATCATCGACATAGCCGACATGTGATCAATTCCGGGATCGAGTCCCATTTCATTAAGAAAAAGAATATCGCTCTTTAGTACGTCTTTGTGAAGCTGCTTCACGCGGAAGTTTTCATAAGAAGCAGTAATCATATGCTTTCCATGATTGAGACAATCCAATGCAATCATAAATTGAAACGTTGGAGGAAGAAGATTAATAACCAAATCCGATTCTTCAATTAATTTGTTTCTGAGATCTGAATCGTTAACATCGAATTTAACAGCCTTGCAGTTTGAGTTTCTTCCTTCAAGCCGCTCAGCAGCCATTTCATAATTGTAATCCGCTACCGTAACATACCAATCATACTTGCCTGCGTTGTCAATCATATAAGATATTAGTGAGGGTGTGCTCTGTCCGGCACCTAGAATTAAAACTTTCTTCATGGAATTTCCTTTTGTGGATAAACGAGTATTTAATAATTATTTGTTGTATCAAAAATATGTAGATATACAGTAAAAAGAAAAGAAATGAGGATAATATTACACAAAATAGTCTCTTGGGAATTCCGAAATGAAAAAACTTTAATAACTAGCTGAAAATAGAAATCTTTAATCATACCCAAAAGTATTATTCCATTAATTTCACTAAGTTTTAAAGATAAATTTGAAATTTTGGAGCTGTTTATGGAATCAGAAAGGAAAAATAAAACGGAAATTAAACTTAGCGAAAAATTTGAGATCGCTGATGAATTCCCTATTCCCGAATTTGAAGAATGGAAAGCGAAAGTAATTGAGGACTTAAAAGGGGCAGATTACGACAAAAAATTAACAACAAAAACTTATGAGGGAATTGATCTCAAACCGATTTACACAAAATCTGATCTTGAGTCTATCGATAGATCGGATTTTCCCGGTTTTCAAAATTTCAAAAGAGGATTTAAATCTTCCGGATACAAAAGAAAATCATGGGAAATAACTCAAGAATTTAATTACGCAGATGCGATAAAACTTAATGAAGCTCTCAGAAACGATACGCAAAAAGGTTTACAAGGAATTCGTATCGCTCTCGACGATGCAACCAAATTAGGTTTGGATGCCGATTACGCTGATCCAATTCTGGTGGGGAACAATGGACTTTCAGTTTCTGCATGCAGAAGTTTAAAACGTGTTTTTGAAGGTATTGATCTCAATAATTTTCCGGTTTGGATTGACGCCGGATTTTCCCCACTTCCCTTCCTAATGGTTTTTGATGCATTCTTAAGAGAAACCAATTTTGATAGAAAAAAATTCCATGGGGGAATTACATCAGATCCAATAACTTATCTTGCGGAAAAAGGAAATCTCCCTCTACAGATTTCGAATATCTATGATCAACTTGCCGATACTCTGAACTTCGTTGATAAATTTTATCTTAATTTCAAATCAATTTCAATAAATTCGTCCGTATATGTCGATGCAGGTGCTTCAGCAGCTGAGGAACTGGGTTTTGCTGTTGCAACCGGTCTTGACTATTTAGCCCAATTAACAGATAGAAATCTATCGGCTGAAAAAATAAACAATGCACTTGTTTTTAATTTCGGTATCGGTTCATTCTTTTTTATGGAAATTGCAAAGTTCCGTGCAGCAAAGATTCTTTGGTCCAAAATACTTACGGAATACGGCGTAAAAGAGAGTGAATTAAATTTAACACTTCATGCCCGGACGACAAAGTTCAATCAGACAAAATTGGATCCTTATGTAAACATGCTTCGTACAACGACCGAAGCTTTTTCAGCAATAATCGGCGGCGTTGACACACTCCAAACGAATCCCTTCGATGAATCATTTAACGAACCGGATAAATTTTCGAGAAGAATTGCGCGTAACACTCAGATAATCCTCGGCGAGGAATCGCATCTCGATAATTTGATAGATGCGGCAGGTGGTTCGTTTTATATCGAAAAATTAACTGCACAGATTGCAGAAAAGGCTTGGGAGATTGTAAAGCAAATCGAAGTTGAAGGCGGAATGCATCAAGCATTGAAAAAAAGTGTTCCTCAAACAATGATTTCGGAAACACGAACAGTAAGGAAAAATGATCTTTCGAAACGTAAAACTGTGCTGGTTGGAACTAATATGTACGCAAATACCAAAGAAAAACAATTCGAGATGCGCAGAACAGATCAAAAAGAATTCGTTAAGAAACGTTCGGAGTTTCTTCAAAAATATAGAATTGAAAGGGACGATGAAAAACACAGAAAGATAATTGAACAATTAGAAAAAGTTGCGCTTTCAGATCCGGGAAACTCAATAGAACTCGCTTCGGAAGCAATAAGATTAGGTGCTACGATCGGCGAACTGACAAATATCTTCAGAAAAGATGCAAAAAGTGAAACATTAAATGAAAAATTAATATTCTCAAGACTGAGCGAAGACTTTGAACAATTGCGGGATGAAAGCAGCAAGATAGCAATGCTGCGTGGATACCCGCCGAAAGTTTTCCTAGCCAATATGGGCAGTTTGAAACAACATAAAGCCCGTGCAGATTTTTCACGAGGATTTTTTGAAACAGGCGGTTTTGAAGTTGTTTATCCCGGCGGCTTTAATAATGAAAGTGATGCAGCGGAAGCAGCAGTTAAATCCAAAGCTGATGTAATTGTGATTTGTTCGACCGATGATACATATCCTGAAATTGTTCCTAAACTTATTAATGAATTGAAAAAGAAAAACGATAAAGTGAAAATTGTTCTTGCCGGTTATCCGAAAGCTCAAGTTGAAACACATAAAAAATCCGGTGTAGATGAATTCATTTATTTAGGTGCTAACACTTTAGAAATCCTAAAGAGTTTAATCTCAGGATTAGGAGGAAACAAATAATGGCACGAATTGATGTTCAAAATATTAAACTAGATTACAAAGAACAGAAAGAAATATCATTCAAAGAGTGGTCAAATAAATTTAAAAATGAAGCCGGTCGAACTCCCGAAGACCTAATTTGGGAAACGATGGAAAAGATAGAAGTTAAGCCATTGTACACCAAAGAAGATATCAAAGAAATTAAGCATGTAGATTACATGTCCGGAATCCCTCCATTCTTGAGAGGACCTTATTCAACAATGTACGTTGTCCGACCTTGGACTATAAGACAATATGCGGGATTTTCAACCGCCGAAGAAAGCAATGCATTTTATCGTAGAAACCTTGCAGCAGGACAAATGGGATTATCAATCGCTTTCGATCTTGCAACTCACCGTGGATATGATTCTGATCATCCAAGAGTTTTAGGGGATGTTGGAAAAGCCGGTGTTGCAATCGATTCGATAGAGGATATGAAAATTCTCTTTGACGGAATCCCGCTCGATAAAATGTCGGTCTCTATGACTATGAACGGAGCGGTGCTTCCCGTGATGGCTTTTTATATCGTTGCCGCAGAAGAACAAGGCGTATCATCGGAGCAGCTTTCGGGAACAATTCAAAACGATATTCTTAAAGAATATATGGTTCGAAACACATATATATATCCTCCCGAACAGTCGATGAAAATTATTGCGGATATTTTCAAATATACCTCACAAAACATGCCGAAGTTTAACAGTATAAGTATTTCCGGTTATCACATGCAGGAAGCCGGTGCAACGGCAGATTTGGAGATGGCATACACTTTAGCTGACGGTTTGGAATATGTGAGAACCGGAGTTAATGCAGGAATGGATATAGATAAATTTGCACCGCGGTTATCTTTCTTTTGGGCGCAAGGGATGAACTACTTTATGGAAATTGCAAAAATGAGAGCAGCTAGGCTGATGTGGGCTAAAATCATTAACATGTTCAATCCCAAAAATCCAAAATCGCTTTCTCTAAGAACTCACTCTCAAACATCCGGCTGGAGTCTAACCGAACAAGATCCGTTTAATAATGTTATACGAACTTGCATTGAAGCAATGGCGGCGGCAATGGGACATACTCAATCACTTCATACAAATTCCTTAGATGAGGCAATTGCACTTCCGACAGATTTTTCAGCAAGAATAGCGAGAAACACTCAACTTTATCTTCAAGATGAAACAAATATTACAAAGGTTATTGATCCTTGGGGCGGATCGTATTATGTTGAGGCTTTGACTGATGCATTGTTGAAAAAAGGTTGGAAACATATTCTCGAAATAGAATCATACGGCGGAATGACAAAAGCAATCGAAGCCGGGATTCCGAAAATGAGAATTGAAGAAGCGGCGGCAAGAAGACAAGCAAGAATTGATTCCGGGACTGAAACAATAGTTGGTGTGAATAAATATCGTCTTGATAAAGAAGACCCGATAGAAATTTTGGAGGTCGATAATACCTCTGTAAGAAATGCTCAAATTAGAAGATTAACAGAACTAAAACAAAATCGTGATGCACAAAAAGTTAATGCTGCGTTAGAAGCTCTTACAAAATGTGCTGAAAATGGAAACGGAAATTTACTCGAACTATCAGTCAATGCCGCAAGAGTTAGAGCGACACTCGGAGAAATATCAAATGCAATTGAAAAAGTAAGCGGGAGATACAAAGCCGTGACAAGAACAATTTCTGGTGTTTATAACAGCGAATATAAATC
>CAZCLA010000050.1:9568-17225 GCA_964499285.1 uncultured Melioribacteraceae bacterium | reverse complement strand
AAAAATTATATAACTCTTGTCGGTCAAGTGGTTAATCCAGGCAATATTACATATCTCCCGCAGCTTGCGGTGGATGACTATATCGATCTTGCTGGCGGTTTTGCCTGGCGTGCAATTGAAGGTGATGTTAGGGTGATTAAAGCAAGTACCGGCGAATGGATTGAAGCTGAAGATGTGGAAGATTTAAGTCCGGGTGATATTATCTGGGTTCCTGAAGACCCGCCTCCGCCTAAGTTTTGGGATGTTTTTACCGATGCACTTGGGGCTTTCTCTCAAGTTGCCGCTGTTGTTACTGCAGTTGTTGCACTAATTGTTGCCGCAAGGTAATTAAATGAACTTTCAAGAAATTGTAAATCTTCTTAAATCAAAAATTAAACAAATTATTGTTCTTGGAATCGCTGTTGCTGTTCTATCATTTCTACTATTGTTTTTTGTCGTTCCTATTAAATTTGAAGCCCAAACCTCTCTTCTTCCTCCCGAGGAAAGTTCAGGAAGCGGTTTGGGTCAGTTGCTTGGAATTGGTGACGTTTCGGATTTTATAGGAATCGGCACATCAAATGCAAACGCTCAGCTTTATGCCGAAATTATTAAAAGCCGTACTTGCACGGAAACAGTGATTCAAAACCTGAATCTATTTGAATTTTTTGGGACCGATGATCTTCAACTTGCGACCGAAAAATTAAGTAAATTGATCGATGTTGAGGTGACTAAAGAACGTATTCTGATTCTTTCGGTTACATTATCTACTGGATATTTTTCTAGATTTTCGGATGCGGTTGATTCTGTTGCAGCTTTAAGTGCAAGTACAACAAACGAATTTATAAGTGTTCTTGATAAAATTAACCGTGAGAAATTAAATCAGAAAGCAAAAAACACTAGACTCTTCATCCAGCAGCAGCTTGTAACCACTAAGGAGAAACTAAAACTTGCTGAGGATTCTCTTCTTAATTTCCAAAAGGTGAACAAAACAATTTCAATACCAGAGCAGCTTAAGGCTTCACTCGATAATGCAGCCGGAATTAAAAGTGAAATTTTGTTTACTGAAATTAAATTGAATACACTTGATTATAATATGCTTGAGACAAGCCCTGAGTACTTAAGTCTTCAGAAGAAACTTAATGTGCTCAATGAGACTTACAACAATCTTATCACCCGCGAGAGCGGTGCGGAAAACGACTTTCTGCCCGCATTCGAGGATGTCCCGCAGCTTGCAATTGAACTCGCACGGTTGACACGCGAGGTGAAGGTGCAGAACGAACTCTATCTGCTGCTTCAAAAACAATTCTATAAAGAACGCATTCAAGAAAATAAAGATATTCCCACAGTCCAAGTGCTTGATGCAGCTATTGTCCCTAAACGTCCGGTAAGTCCGAGATTATTATTCTCAACTTTTTTCATATTTGTGACAGCTCTCTTTATAATCTCATCGTATTTCATATTTCTCGAAACAAAGCGAAAAAATAAGGGAAAAAATATTTGAAAACAGCAGTTGTAACGGGAGGTTCGGGATTTCTCGGCTCGCATCTTTGTGATAGATTGATCGAAGAGGGGATGCGTGTTATTTGTATCGATAACCTTCTTACCGGAAATATTCGAAATATTGAACACTTGTTCGGGAACGAAAATTTTTCTTTCATTAAACACGATGTCACCAATTTTATTCACGTTCCGGGCAAGATTGATTACGTGCTTCATTTTGCTTCTCCTGCAAGTCCCATCGATTATCTTCAGCTTCCGATTCAGACATTAAAAGTCGGTTCTCTCGGAACTCATAAAGCATTGGGATTGGCTAAGGAAAAGAATGCTGTGTTTCTTTTAGCTTCCACTTCGGAAGTTTACGGCGATCCCGAAATTCATCCTCAAAGAGAAGATTACTGGGGAAATGTAAATCCAATCGGTCCGCGCGGCGTTTATGATGAGGCAAAAAGGTTTGCCGAAGCTATAACTATGGCTTACCACAGATATCACGGTGTTGATACAAAAATTGTTAGGATTTTTAACACTTACGGTCCGAGGATGAGGTTAAACGATGGAAGAGCGCTTCCCGCATTTATGTCTCAAGCACTTAAGAATGAGGAGATGACGGTGTTCGGCGATGGTAAACAGACCCGCAGTTTTTGTTACGTCTCCGATTTGATCGAGGGTATTTTTCGGCTTTTAATCTCAGGTGAAAATATTCCGGTTAATATCGGAAACCCTGAGGAGATAACCATAAATCAAATGGCGGAAGAAATTAAATCTATCACAAATTCGAAAAGTAAAATCGTTTATAAAACACTCCCAATTGATGATCCCAAAGTGCGTCAGCCTGATATTTCCCGCGCAAAAGCATTGCTGGATTGGACTCCTAAAGTAAGCCGCAAAGATGGCTTAGTTATTACTCTCGATTACTTCAAAACGATTCTCGACTTAAATTAACCCAAGCCGGCCCATCAGTAAAATTTTTCGATTACAATGGGATAAAAAAAAGGCTGCCCTTTTTAGACAGCCTCTTTCATTTCATAATTATTCCAGAAGGATATTACATCATTCCGGGCATTCCGCCGCCCATTCCGCTCATATCGGGCATTGGTTTTTCATCTTCCGGTTCTTCGTAAACAACTGCTTCGGTTGTTATTAAGAGTGAAGCTACTGAAGCAGCATTTTCTAAAGCTGTTCTTGTTACCTTTGTTGGATCGATAACACCGGCTTTTACGAGATCTTCGTATTCTTCTGTAGCAGCGTTGAATCCGTAATCTCCTTTATTTTCTTTAATCTTGTTCAAAACTACAGCACCTTCCATACCAGCGTTGTAAACGATTTGTTTAAGAGGTTCTTCAAGTGCTTTGTAGATTATCTTTATACCGGTTGTTTGATCAAGATTTTCGCCTTCGAGATTGTCAAGTGCGGATTGAGCTCTAACTAATGCAACGCCGCCGCCGGAAACTATACCTTCTTCAACTGCGGCTCTTGTGGCGTGCAGAGCATCTTCAACTCTTGCTTTCTTTTCTTTCATTTCAATCTCGGTGGCTGCACCGATTTTCAATACTGCAACTCCGCCCGAAAGTTTTGCCAACCTTTCTTGGAGTTTTTCTTTATCGTAATCTGAGGTCGTTTTTTCGATCTGTGATTTGATCTCATTTATTCTCTTTTTAATGTCATCGGTTTTTCCTGAACCTTCGACGATGGTTGTGTTATCTTTGTCTATTACGACTTTCTTTGCTGAACCAAGATATTCAACAGTGGCATTTTCAAGTTTGAAGCCTCTTTCTTCACTGATTACTGTACCATCTGTCAACACTGCAATATCTTCGAGCATTGCTTTTCTTCTGTCGCCGAATCCCGGAGCTTTAACTGCGGCAATTTTCAGAGTTCCTCTTAATTTGTTGACTACCAATGTAGCGAGAGCTTCGCCTTCAAGATCTTCTGCGATGATAAGCAATGATCTGCCGGCTTGTGCAACTTTTTCAAGTACTGGAAGCAGATCTTTCATTGCTGAGATTTTCTTGTCGTGAATCAATATGTAAGGATCTTCCAACACGGCTTCCATCGATTCAGAATCTGTAACAAAGTAAGGGGAGAGGTATCCGCGGTCGAACTGCATTCCTTCAACTATATCTAATCCTGTTTCGGTTCCTTTTGCTTCTTCAACAGTTATAACACCGTCTTTGCCAACCTTTTCCATTGCATCGGCTATTAGGTTTCCTATTGTCTTGTCGTTGTTTGCTGAGATTGAGCCGACCTGTGCGATCTCGTCTCTTCCTTCAACATCACGGCTTGCATTCTTTAAGTATTCAACAACTTTACCGACTGCCAAATCAACACCGCGTTTCAAGTCCATTGGGTTTGCACCAGCAGTTACGTTTTTTAAACCTTCGCGGTAAATTGCCTGAGCCAAAACAGTCGCAGTTGTTGTTCCGTCACCCGCAACATCACTAGTTTTGGAAGCAACTTCTTTTACCATCTGAGCACCCATGTTTTCAATTGGATTTTCCAATTCAATTTCTTTTGCAACAGAAACACCGTCTTTTGTTACTGTCGGTGCGCCGAATTTTTTATCCAAAATTACGTTTCTTCCTTTGGGACCAAGCGTAACTTTAACAGCGTTAGCAAGTTTGTCAACGCCTCTCTTAAGTCCGGTTCTTGCATCTGCACTAAATTCAACTAATTTAGCTGCCATTATTATTCCTCCGTTTATCTATTTTCAAAAATTTTCTTTTCTTTAACAATTATTTTACGATTCCGAAAATGTCGCTTTCGCGCATAATTAGATATTCTTCGCTGTCGATGGTTACTTCTGTACCGGAATATTTTCCGTATAGAACTAAATCACCTACTTTTACGCTCATCTCAACTCTTTTTCCGTCGTCGGAAACTGAACCGGGACCAACAGCTACTATCGTTCCTTCAATCGGTTTTTCTTTTGCCGTATCAGGTAAAATTATTCCGCCTTTTGTTGTTTCTTCCGCTTCGCGTGGTTTTACAACTACTCGGTCAGCTAAAGGCTGAATTTTAAATTCTGCCATTTTATCCTCCATTTTTTAGTTTATGTTTTAGATTGGTATTAGCACTCATAAATAACGAGTGCTAATATATAAATACGACTCATTTTTGTCAAGGGCTGTTAGTCGTTTTTAGGTCAAAAAATTGCAGAAATGGGGGAAAATCGATGATTCTAAGCGGCGATCAATTTGCTGTTTTGAGCGTGATTTTTACTTCTGTACCCATATCCGGGGAACTCTCAAGTGAGATCTCTCCTCCGTTCATCTCAACGAATTTTTTGCAGAGAATCAATCCCAAACCGGTACCTTTTTCGTTTCGCGTTCCTGGCATCATTTCAGTTGCCGATAGATTGAATTGTTTGTCTATCAATTCTTTCGACATACCGGTGCCGTTGTCCTTGACTGTTATTTCACAAAAATCTCCGCTAACTGAACCATTTATCACAACCGATCCGTTTTCATAGCTGAATTTTATCGCATTGTTTAAGAGGTTTCTGAAAATGCTCCTTAACATTGCTTCGTCGCATAAACATTTGAAGTCATCAGCTAAATTGTTTATTACGGTCAGTTCTTTCTCATTTATTGATACTTTGTAAAGTTGTATCGTGTCTCGTATTATTTCGGCGGGATGAAGAGTCTTTGGATGAACCTGAATTTGATCTCGCTGCGTTCTCGCCCAGTCGAGAAGATTTTCTAACAGTGTTAAATTTTTTTGTGATGATTCGTAAACCTTGGTTATTGTTTCCTTGAGATCATTTTTGTTGAGACTGTCGGAATCATCAATTGCCATCTGCAGATATCCGTGTGCGGTGGAGAATGGATTTCTTAAATCATGTGCCAGAATTGAAAAGAATAAATCCTTGGTCTGATTTGATTCGGCTAGTTTCTCCTTCATCTTTCTCATTGAACGGAATCTTACATATAGGATCGCGATAATGATTACTACCAGAAATGTTATAAGAAGCAGAAGACTGTTTTGTATTTTCTGCTGGTCTAGTTTTTCCTGTAGATTTATGTTTTCAAATGTTCGTAGCTCAAGATCGTAATCGGCTTGTATTCTTGCTATTTCCTTTGCTGTTTCATCCGAGAATAGTGAATCACTGATCTGTGTATGTCTCTTGTGATAGAATAATGCATTTTCAAAATTTTTTGTACTTTCGTATAAGGTGCTTATGGTTCTATATGTCTCAATCAATCCGACAGGGGTACCAAGTGCTTGCGAAATCTTTTCGGACATGTGAAGATATTCCAGTGCTTTTTCAAATTGATTTGTTTCTAAGTAAATTTGTCCGATTCTGTTCAGTACAATTATTTCTGTGTCCTTGTCTTGAATTCTTTGACAAATTTCCAATGCTCTTAACTGTCTATTCAATGCATTGCTGTATTCTTTTTGAATTGTGTGTATGGCGCCGATTCCGCTGTTTGCGGCAGCAAGTCCTTTTTCATCACCAAGTTCATTGTAGAGATTAATAAGTTCTCTGTAATGCTGCATCGCTTCGCTGTATCTTCCCATTTCCTGATAAACTACTGCAATATGGTTGATCGTCAATGCTATTCCGTTTTTATAACCGGTCTCTTCCCTGATCTTCAGTGTGTACTGAAGATACTCAAGTGCTTTCTCATAATTTTTTTCTTTTCGGTAAGCAATTGCGATGTTGATTGTGCAGAAACCTATCCCTTCTTTATCTTCAATTCTTTCAAAAACTCTTAACGCTTTGAACATATATTCAAATGCAAGTGGATAGTTGCCTTGAAGTCTGTAGATTCCGCCGATGTTGTTGAAGGCATATCCAATTTGTGTCGAATCTTTGAGAGTGTTCGCATAATGAAGTGCAAGATTGTAATTGTGAATCGATTTTGTGTAATGTCCTTTGTTTCGGTAAACTACACCGAGATAGTTGTAGATCTGAGGGAAGTAGGATTGCATTTTGTTTTTTTCGACAAGTTCTATTGCTTTCTCGCCGAGATATATTGCGGTATCGGGATTGTTGTTCCGGAATTTCCAAATCTGTTGGATATAGTTTTTTAAAATCGTCGTATCGGCTTGTGCGGTCGTTGATTCCGGTACAAGGCTGTACCCTATATTAAGATTGTAAAATAAAGCTGCTAAAAAAAGTATTCTTAGTTTATATCTCATTCATATCAATCGAACGGTTGAATATATAATCTATGTTTTTCAACATTTTTTGTGAATCGAAAATTGAATTTAATTCTTCCTCGGATATTATCGACATAACTTTTTCCGAATTGAGCAGCTCATCGCGTAAGTTTTTGTTTTTGTCGCTCCATACTTTCATTGCAGGTTCCTGCACTAACGAATATGCTTCTTCGCGTGTTATTCCTTTTTCGACAAGTTTTAAAAGTACGGTTTGCGAGAAGACTAATCCTCGTGTAAGATTTAAGTTCTCATTCATCTTCTCCGGATAAACAATTAAATTGGAGATTAGGTTTGTCGTTAAATGAAGCATATAGTTCAAAATTATGCAGCTGTCAGGCACAATTACCCTTTCCACCGATGAATGTGAAATGTCCCTTTCATGCCACAATGCAACGTTTTCCAGCGCAGCTAATGAATTTGTTCTCAGCAGTCTTGCCAAACCGCTTATCCTTTCGCTGATAATCGGGTTGCGCTTATGAGGCATTGCTGAAGAACCTTTCTGACCTTTGGAGAAAAATTCTTCGGCTTCCAATACTTCAGTCCTCTGCAGATGTCTTATTTCTATTGCTGTTTTTTCAAGTGAGGCTCCTATTATTGCTAGGACTGTGAGGAAATGAGCATGTCTGTCCCGCTGAATGACTTGGGTAGAAACCGGTGCCGGCTTTAATCCCATTTTGCTGCAGACGTATTCTTCAACTTTCGGGGTAAGATGTTCGAATGTTCCTACGGCTCCGGATATTTGTCCGACGCTTATCGATTCAACAGCGCTCTCTAATCGTGAAATGTTTCTCTTGCATTCCTCAAACCACAAAGCAAACTTTAATCCCATTGATGTTGGCTCGGCATGAATCCCATGACTCCGCCCGACACATAATGTATATTTATTTTCCTCGGCTCTTTTCTTTAATGTATTTTTTAATTCATTCATCTGTCTTAATAGAAGTTCGCCGGCGGTTTTCATCTGGTAGGAGAGTGTTGTGTCGAGAATGTCGCTTGAGGTCATTCCGTAATGGATGTG
>CAZCLA010000050.1:0-9468 GCA_964499285.1 uncultured Melioribacteraceae bacterium | reverse complement strand
ACGCGTGTATCGTTCAATCATTTTCTTCTTTCCAGTTTTAGGTTCTTGATTAACGTATTTTCTTCTCTCTGAATTTCTAAAGCAATAACATCGTTTGTTTGATAATTGTTGAGAAGATCGACCATCGTGTTGTCGTCTTGAATTCTGTAATTATCAACCTTTCTTATTATGTCCCCGACTTCCAATCCTGCACTGTGCGCAGGAGAGCCGTTTTCTACCTGAGTGATTATTACTCCTTTTGTATCGGTAAGATTATAATATTTTGCGATACTTTGTGTGATTCTTTGAATCCTTAATCCCGTCCAGAAATTTCTGTCAACTTTACCTTCCGTTTTAAGTTCTTCAACTATCTTTTTGACCTTGTTTATTGGAATTGCAAATCCCACTCCAACACTTCCCGTCGATCCGGATGCCGTGTAGATAAGTGTGTTTATACCTATCAGTTCCCCGATTCCGTTTACAAGCGGACCTCCGCTGTTGCCCCCGTTTATGCTTGCGTCTGTCTGTATCATATCAAAATAATATCTTCCTCTTACGTTTCCTAAGTTCATTCCGGTAGCGCTTATTACTCCGACAGTTACTGTTGGTTTGTCGTTGATACTGAAAAGTCCGAAAGGATTTCCTAAAGCTATTACCCACTCGCCGATTAATATATCTTTTGAGTTACCGAATTGTACATAAGGCAGATTTTGTGCGTCGATCTTCAGAAGACAGATATCCGATGCCGGGTCAGTGCCGATTATTTTAGCATCGTATCGTGAACCGTCAGTTAGTGTAACTACTGCTTCAACTGCATTACCGGCAACGTGATCGTTTGTAAGAATGTAACCGTCCGACGAGATAAGAACTCCCGATCCCAATCCTTTGATTTCTTGATTGTAAACCCTGTTTCCGAAAAACTGTTCGAAGAAAGGATCAAAACTAAAAGGTGATCTTACTCTAACTTGCTGAATTTCCGTAACGTTTATTCCGACAACTGCCGGACTCACGTTTGAAACAGTCCTTGTGAGCATGTTGCTGCGGTTGTTGTTTAAATCGCTAGTTATATTCGATCTGTAATCTGCAGTGCTGATTGAAGTTGAATCTTGCCCTCCGGTGGTCTGCATCTCCGCAGCAGAAAGCGGTTCAATCTCATCTATTTTTGTTTTGTATAAATATCCGAACACTGCCGACATTAAAAATACAGTGATTATTACCGTGTAAATAATTGTTCTGAACTTGTTCATTTTACTTTACCTCTGCCGATTTAATATTTCTAAAATAATCTTTAATCGGTTTATAATGTTTAATTAAAATTGTTCCCAAAATTCCTGCCGAAATTATAATATAATAACCTTCCGAACTTGGTTCCGTTATCGTATACTTAATTAGGATATCCGCCGAAGTGATGTTTAATATCAGCGTAAGCAGTGTCGCCGATATGTTTCCGAAATGAATATTTTTCTTAAAGATATATGCTATAACCCAAAAGAGGATCCAAAGTACTGGAATGGCTGGAGCAATTAAAATGCTTCCGCCGAGTGCAGTTGCTAACCCTCTTCCGCCTTTAAATTTTATCATAAATGAAAAACAGTGACCCAGAACAAGCCCTAATAAAAGTGCTCCGCAGAAATCAAAATTCATCTCGAAAATAAAGTAAGCCGCTGCTGCGGGTAAAAATCCTTTCAGAAAATCGATTGCAAATACAATTATTCCTGTGCTTTTCGATCCAGTCACTTCAAAGGAATTCATTGCCCCGACGTTTCCGCTTCCCGTTTCGGTTATGTTGATGTTTTTGTATTTTCTCAGCAGAACATATGCCGTGGGAAATGAACCTATAAGATAACCTAAAACTAATGCAGTTAAAATTTCAGTAATCATTGATTGTGATAATTATTTTTGAATCGGCGCAAAATTACGGTCAAAATTTACTTACTTTTTCATAAACAAAATAGTCAAATAATCAAATTGCATTTCTCATAAGATTCTTATAAATATATGTTTGTTTAATATTATTGTTGGTAAAGCAGCGGAGCTTTAAGTATGATTGAGTTTATAGGAAAATTTAATATTGTTCCTTCCTTGCCGGAAAATTTGGAACCGTTGAGGGAAATTGTCTATAATATTTATTGGAGCTGGAACCAGGATGCTATCAGCCTCTTTAGACGCATCGATAGAAAGATCTGGGAATCCACTCATCATAATCCTGTTCTTCTTCTCGACAGCGTAAGTAACGAAAGGTTGAAAGAGCTTTCGGTGGACGATGGTTTTATTGCGCACATGAACCGAGTTTATGTCTCTCTTGAAACTTATCTTAATGAGGTTACCTGGTACGGAAAGAAATTTGGAAGTTTCGATAAGCCGTTCATTGCTTATTTTTCTGCTGAGTATGGACTCACTGAATGTCTTCAGATTTACAGCGGGGGACTCGGTGTTCTCTCCGGCGATCATCTTAAATCGGCAAGCGATCTTGGGATTCCGCTTGTAGGCATCGGTTTATGTTATAAGGAAGGTTATTTCCAGCAGTATCTTACCAGCGATGGTTGGCAGCAGGAAAAATATGACCTTGTAGATTTCTACAACCAGCCGATGAAACTTGTCCTTGATGAAAATAATGAACCGCTTAAAGTTTATCTCGATTTTCCGGGAAGAACAGTCGCTGTTCAAGCTTGGAAGGTTGATGTAGGAAGAGTGCCGCTTTATCTTCTCGATACTAATCTTGATGAAAACAGCGAGGAAGATCGCCTGATCACCCGCGCTCTTTACGGCGGCAATAACGAAACTAGAATTCAACAGGAAATTGTGCTCGGTATCGCCGGTATTAGAATGCTCCATGCACTTGATATTAAACCATATGTCTGCCATATGAACGAAGGACATTCTGCATTCCTTGCTTTCGAAAGAATTCGTTACTTGATTGAAAATTATAACCTGAGTTTTAAACAAGCTTCGGATATGGGATTTTATTCGAATGTCTTTACAACCCATACACCGGTTCCTGCCGGCATCGACGTCTTTCCTAATGAGCTTATGGAAAAATATTTCGCGAAATATTATAGAGAATATCTTCATATTTCGGATAAAGAGTTTTATAGATTGGGTACAATCCTAAGTCATAAAGAACCAAGCAATTTCAATATGGCTCATCTTGCGATGAATATGGCAGGGTATGTTAACGGCGTGAGTAAACTGCACGGCGAAGTATCTAAAAAAATGTGGGTCGCCGGATTTAAAGACGTTCCGTTCGACGAGATTCCTATCGATTACGTTACAAACGGTATTCACGTTCGCACTCATATCTCAGGTGATATGAACGAACTCCTCTTCCGCTATCTTGGCGAGAATTTTATCTACGCTCCCGAGGAAACCGAAACTTGGAATAGGGTAGATGAAATTCCGGACGAAGAATTGTGGAGGACTCACGAAAGGAGACGCGAACGGCTGGTCGCTTTTGCACGTAAAAGACTTAGACAGCAAATTATTCAGCGGGGAGGTTCTGCTTCGGAAATTGCTGCCGCAAAGGAAGCTCTCGATCCGTCGGTGCTTACTATTGGTTTTGCACGAAGATTTGCAACGTATAAACGTGCGACTTTGATTCTTCAAGATTTAGAAAGACTTGTGAGTATTTTGTGCGACAGCCGAACTCCTGTCCAATTTATTATCGCAGGTAAAGCTCATCCGAGAGATGAAGAGGGTAAGAAACTTATTCAAGAGTTGATAGCTGTTGCAAAGGAAGATCACCTTCGTAAAAAAATTGTCTTTATTGAAAATTATGATATGAATGTCGCACGCTATATGGTAGAAGGCTGCGATGTTTGGTTGAATAATCCGCGCAGACCACTGGAAGCAAGCGGTACATCGGGAATGAAAATTATCGCAAACGGCGGATTGAATTTCTCCGTTCTCGACGGCTGGTGGGATGAGGGTTATGATCCGGAAGTCGGATGGAAAATTGGCTCCGGCGAAGAATATAATGATCTCGATTACCAGGATGAGGTTGAATCACGTCTGATTTATGAAACTCTCGAAAAAGAGATTATCCCGCTCTTCTATCAAAGGGGAGAGGATAAACTTCCGAGAGGATGGCTCCAAATGATGAAAAATTCGATGAAGAGACTTGCCCCGCTCTATAATACAAATAGAATGGTGCAGCAGTACACTGATAAATTTTATCTTAAAGCTTATGATAACAGAACTCTTCTTATGAATAATGAGTGGAAAAAAGGGAAGGAGTTCTCGGATTGGAAACAAAGAGTCATTTCAAACTGGAATACGATTAAGTTTATTAATGTTTCCCAAGAACATTCAAACGGCGATCTGAAAATTGGGGATGAGTTTGTCGTTAATGCAGAGGTTAATTTGGGCGGCTTGAAACCTTCGGATGTGATGGTTCAGATATATTACGGAAAGATTGACGATAAAGACCTTGCTCATGTAAATAAATTTACTGAGATGGATACTTCGGGCAAGCTTAATAAAAATGGTAATTATATTTATAGAGGGAAAATTGTCTGCGAAAATTCCGGACAGTTCGGTTATACACTGAGAATGATGCCGAAACATGAAGTGCAGATAAATCAGTTCGATCTCGGACTTATAAAATGGGTTGATAATAAAATCAGTTAATTATGTTTCTTGAAACAATCGACGTAAGAAAAAATGATGTTGTTATATTTTCGAGAAATAATCTCGATCTCGAAAATAATTTTAAAATTGTCGATAAAAATGCATCGATAAAAAGACCCAGATCTATCTCTTATTTTGAGGTCACGGATTTTGTGAAAAATACGGTTCCTAAAAACTTGATTGTTTATCGCCTTCTTACAAATTTGCGCGATCTCGATGCCTCCTCAACTAGGTTCGGGTTCTTTATCTGGATAGATGGAAAAATTGAACTTATTTATTTTGATCCTGTATTTGCACTTGAAGATCTAAATTACTTAAATTTGCAGATTGAAAAATCGAAGTTTAGATTCAAAATTCAACAGGTGGGACTCAAAACCACCGGGATGATAACTGCAGAAGCTTCTTATGCCCAAGTTTATAGTTTCGACTTGAAAGCTTCTGAAGCTCAGAACCAAGATGATAAAATGTACGCAGATGCTGTTTTTGCTTTTGATACATCTTATGATGATGATATTGAAATAGATTTTGTCGGAAAAAGTTCGGACTTTAAATCCGGCAGTAGGATAAAAAAGATTTATGATGCATCAAGTTCTCTAAGAGAGGATCAAAGCGGTGCTAAAACCGCGCTCTCTAAGGTTAAGTTCGATGAGGATAATCCTGAAGTGCTTAGAGAACAAAAACTTCAGCTTCTGAAAAAAGCATTGGGCATTGACAAAACTGATAAGAATGTCTCTGACGATCCCGGTAGTGTAGAAGATGAGGAGATTGAGGTAAGTGATTCAAATGATGTTAATTCTGACTCTAATTTGATAGACTTATTCAAATCAACCACCAAACAAGCAAAAGTGATAACTGAGAGGGAACGTCAATCGGTGATTCTTAAACTTACTGATTAACGTGATGAATATCATTTTTTATATCATTTTTCTGCTTTGATTTATTTATAAATATTTTTTTAACTTTTTATAATTATTTTTAAAGTTAGACTATAAGACAAGTAGACCTAGGGTCTATTATTTCACATCTTACTTTAACTTTTCCCTCGTTAGTGTGACTGACGTGGCGAAGCTCTAAATAATCGGAGAATTTTAATGGAAATTGTAAGAAAGTTTCAATCTAAAGAAGCTGTTATTGGTGTTATAGGACTTGGTTATGTTGGTCTGCCTCTCGGAATTGCTTACGCTAAAAAAGGTTTTAATGTGCTGGGTTTTGATCTTGATCAGTCGAAAATCAAAAACCTTGAAAAAGGTAAAAGTTATATAAAACATATTTCCTCGGATTTAATTTCTGATGTAGTCGCAGAAAAGAAACTGTCTGCAACTACGGATTTTTCAAGACTCCCTGAAGCTGATGCGGTAATTATTTGTGTTCCCACTCCGTTAAACGAATACCGCGAACCGGATATCTCGTTTGTTGAAAATACAGCTAAAACTATTGCAAAGTTTCTTCGTAAAGAACAGATTGTAACTCTTGAATCCACGACTTATCCCGGTACGACAGATGAGCTTCTTCTTCCACTTTTTGAAAATGCTCCACTTATTCAAGAAAATATTAAGAACGGTAAGCCTCATCCTTTCACAATCACTGATGATAATAAGGCAGAAAAATTTAATGTGGGGGAGGATTTCTATCTTGCATTTTCTCCCGAACGCGAGGATCCGAATAATCCCGAGTACAATACTTCCACAATCCCAAAGGTTGTTGGAGGTGTCACTCCCAACTGTCTTGCAGCTGCGACATCTCTTTATGATCAAGTGATCGTTAAAACTGTTCCCGTCAGTTCAACTAGAGTGGCTGAGGCAACAAAACTGCTTGAAAATATTTTCCGCTCAATAAATATCGCTCTCGTTAATGAACTTAAAATGGTTTTTGAAAGAATGGATATTGACGTGTGGGAGGTTATTGAAGCAGCTAAAACTAAACCTTTCGGTTTTACTCCTTTTTATCCCGGACCCGGACTAGGCGGTCACTGTATCCCAATCGATCCGTTTTATCTTACCTGGAAAGCTCGTGAGTTTGAGTTGAATACAAAGTTTATCGAACTCGCCGGTGAAATAAATACTTATCAGCCTTACTATGTCGTCGAAAGAGCTGCCGAAGCCCTTAATCAATTCGAGAAATCTTTGAAAGGGAGCAAAGTTTTAATTCTCGGTGCCGCATATAAAAAAGATATTGATGATATGCGCGAATCTCCTTCACTGAAGTTGATCGAGATATTCAGAAATAAGGGAGCATCGGTCGATTATAATGATCCTTATGTTCCGAAACTGCCCCCAACAAGAAAATATCAGTATGATATGGAATCAATCGATATTACTGAAGAGAATTTGAGAAATTATGATCTGGTTGTGTTGAGCACCGATCATAGTGATTACGATTATAAGTTTATTGAATCTAACGCAAAACTTATTCTTGATACGCGGAACGCATTCGCTAAGAACGGAATTATAACTGAAAAAATCTACAAAGGATGATGAATAAAGTTGTATGGCACTCTCACCCGGTTACCCGTGGTATGAGAGAAGTTCAGAATGGTCATAAGGGAATCTGTCTTTGGTTTACGGGACTTTCAGGAAGCGGTAAATCTACAATTGCCGGACTTCTCGAAGAAAAGTTGTTCAAAAAGAATTTTCGCACATATCTCCTCGACGGCGATAATATTCGTCACGGTCTGAATAAAGATTTATCATTTACAATAGAAGACAGAACGGAAAACATAAGGAGAATCTCGGAGGTAGCTAAACTTTTTGTTGATTCCGGCACAGTGGTCATTACTTCTTTTATTTCTCCTCTTATTAATGATCGTGAAGATGCAAAAAATATTATTGGAATTGATTCGTTTTTAGAGATCTATGTTGACTGTGATATCGAAACGTGCAGAAAACGAGATCCAAAGGGATTGTATAAAAAAGCAGAGCTTGGCGAAC
Source organism: uncultured Melioribacteraceae bacterium (assembly GCA_964499285.1). Taxonomy (GTDB): domain Bacteria; phylum Bacteroidota; class Ignavibacteria; order Ignavibacteriales; family Melioribacteraceae; genus JAGFIY01. Next base: position 1,936 of record CAZCLA010000050.1, on the reverse strand, counting down.
TGAAAAATTTCACGGGTATTGATTCACCCTATGAAAAACCTCAAAATCCGGATTTAATTCTGCACAACAACGATGATTCGGATATCGAAGAAAATGTAAATCAAGTCTTAAAACTTATTGAAACTCGAATAAAATCCAATAACCAAGATCTAAGCAGCCATTAAAAGAGAATTAGACAATTTGAAAATCCGCCAATACGAAAATTCGCCAATTCGACAATCCGCCAATTCGAAAATTAATACACACTGTCATTGCGAGGAGCTTGCCGACCGAGGTCGGCGAAGCGACGAGGCAATCTCCTGGTCAGGATACTAACAGAACTCAACACAACATATAACATAATTTTCTTAATCAAAATCAAATGCTGGATAAAGTCCCTGAAATAATAAAATCTTTAGATCGTAATAATGTTAAGTACGTTATTATAGGTGGATATGCAATTATACTGCATGGTTATTTGCGGGCTACGGAGGACCTAGATTTAGTTGTACAGATGACCCAAGAAAATATCAATAATTTTCAAAAAGCACTTAAAGAAGTGTATAACGATAAAGATATTGATGAAATTAATTATTTCGAGCTTTCAAATTATTCTGTAATTCGTTATGGTACGCCGGATAATTTCTATATTGATGTTATTTCTCGAATTGGGGAGAGCTTTGACTTCTACAACATTACTAAACAAGATAAAGTGATTGATGAAATAGTTTTTAAATATGCAACCGCAGAAAGTCTATTAGAAATGAAGCAGAATACACACCGTGAGATAGATAAATTGGATATATTGTTTCTAAAAGAAAAAATTAAAAATGATTAAGAAATACAAGACAAATGATGGAGCATCTGAACAAATCTATCATCATAAGATTGATAAGGACTATCTTAATAGAATCAATGACTATTTTCTCCTCATAGAAAAATTAAGTCAATTTAAAGTCGTTCGAGGAATACAAAAATTCAAAGATTCAAGATGTGAGAAACCAGCAAACGACAGTTAAACAATTCGAAAATTCGCCAATTCGAAAATTAATACACACTGTCATTGCGAGGAGCTTGCCGACCGAGGTCGGCGAAGCGACGCGGCAATCTCCAAAACTTTTAACTTTCAACTTTACCTGCCGTTAGGCAGGCTGAAACCTTTAACCTGTAACCTGTAACCTGAAACCCGTAACCTAAAACTAGGAATCCAAAATGTCAAAAAACTATTACATAAACGAACACGCAGTTGTTGATGAGAATGTACAAATCGGCGAAGGCACAAAAATTTGGCACTTCAGCCACATCCAATCAGGCGCAAAGATAGGTAGAAAATGTGTGTTTGGACAAAACGTGAATGTCGGTAATAATGTCAGTATTGGAGACTATTGCAAAGTACAGAACAATGTATCTATTTATGAGGGTGTGACTTTGGAAGATTATGTTTTTTGCGGACCCTCTATGGTCTTCACGAACATTCTGGACCCAAAATGTAAATATCCGCAAGTCGGTGCACAGTATTACGTCAAAACACTTGTAAAGGAAGGTGCTTCAATCGGCGCAAATGCAACAATTGTCTGCGGCAACACATTAGGTAAACACTGTATGATCGGTGCAGGCAGTGTTGTCACAAAAGATGTTCCTGATTATGCATTGATGGTTGGGATACCTGCAAAACAGCTCGGCTGGGTTTCCGAAGCCGGAAAAAGATTAAAATTCGATGAGAATGGAATTGCCCACTGCGAAAAATCAAATAAAACCTACAAACTAGAAAACAATATAGTAACTGAAAAATAAGAACTAAGAGTTAAGAAATAATCATCGCAAAGCGGGATCCCTTGGGAGAATTAAGAAGCAAGAAGCTAGAAGCAAGAAACCAGAAAACACCATTAGACAATTAAACAATTTGACAATGCTCTAATACGATAATGCAGCAATCTCAATCAATCAATCAATCAAT
>CAZCLA010000049.1:2889-19147 GCA_964499285.1 uncultured Melioribacteraceae bacterium | reverse complement strand
TGTTCGGTTATAGACGCAAGATATGCTGATTTAATCTAAACCGAATGCTCGTTTAATCTCGTCATTGTCTATTTCTTTTGTAAGTTCTTCCTCGGATTTCTCTTTCGATTTTGGGAATAAATTTCTTGTGAACACTTCGGATTTAATGGTTTTACAACCGCATATTTTTGCATAATTCAGTATTTCATGATCAGAGCTTATGACACAGATCTGCTTCCGATTTTTTGATTTCTCGATCTCTTCTTTTATTAACAAATCGGCGGGACGGTTATTTGAGTATTTTATTTTTGCTGTTGATGATTGTAATCCTTCGTGTTTAAAACCGTCAAAGTGGAGAGAAACCTCAACTTTTTTTATTGAAAAATATCTATCGATAATTGCGGTTAAATGATCTCTTGCTGCTTGGGGATCGGTTTTTCTTGTCCTCTGAAGTCTTGAAATTTTACCGATTATATTGTTGCCGTCTATTATATACTTTCTAATCACTCGTTATAAATTTTTTATTATTTCGGGTAGAGATGAAAGGGCTTCATCAATTTTTTCAACATCTTTTCCGCCTGCTGTTGCCATGTGAGGTCTTCCTCCTCCGCCTCCGCCGACAATTTTAGCCGCTTCTCCTACAATCTTTCCTGCTAATACTTTTTTCTCTTTAACCAGATCGTCAGAAACAACACATACCATCTGAACCTTATCCTCAATTTGGGCAATCAGCAATCCGACTCCGGATTTCATTTTATTACGTAGTTCATCGCCTAAAGATTTTAATTCATCCATTCCCTCTGCTTGCACTTTTCCCTTGTAAACATTTATTCCGCTCACATCTTCACTTTGGGAAATAATTTGGTCAATTCCACCAAGTTTTTCTTCGAGCTGAAATCTTGATAATTCTTTTTCAAGTTTTTTCTTCTCATCGAGCAACTCATTTATTCTGACTTCTGACTTCTGAATTCTGTCTTCTTGTTTCTTAATATATTGTTCGACACCTCTTCCCGTTACCGCTTCAATTCTTCTTATACCGCTTGCAATTGATGATTCGGAAATAATTTTGAAAAGTCCTATCTCAGAAGTGTTATTTACGTGAGTTCCGCCGCAGAATTCTAATGTAAAATCTCCGAACTGGACAACATTAACTTTGTCGCCGTATTTATCTCCGAAGAACATCATTGCTCCCATTTTTTTTGCTTCTTCGAACGGGGTGTCGCGGTGATGCATTTTCTGCAGGGACTCAAGTATTTTTTCATTTACTATCGATTCAACCTCGTCGATTTCATTACGTGTCATTTTCTCGAAATGAGTAAAGTCGAAACGAAGGTATTCCGGACCGACGAATGATCCTTTCTGTTGAACGTGCTCGCCTAATACACTACGAAGTGCAGCGTGAAGCAGATGAGTAGCTGAATGATTTCGCATTATATCTCTTCTTCTTTTTTCATCTACTTTCATCATCACCTTGGATCCGGCTGCTGCGTCAAGAGTGTCCTCGTACTTATGTACAATTACATTTCCGATTTTTTGAGTGTCCGTGATAATGATTTTTTTATCCCCGATTTCAGCGATTCCTGTGTCTCCAACCTGTCCTCCCGATTCGGCATAGAAAGGTGTTTTATCAACAATTAGATAACCATCTTCTGCTGAGATAATTTCTGCTTCTGCTTCAAGAGTATCGTAGCCAAGGAAAATTGTAGGTTCTAAATCGTCTAATTTTCTTTTTAATTCATAGGTTACAGTGGTTGTAAAATAAAGATTCACTTCTGCAGTTTTTCTTGATCTTTCTTTCTGTTCATTCATAAGCTCGTTAAATCGTTTTTCATCAACAGAAAAACCTTTCTCTTTTGCCATCACCATCGTAAGATCAAGCGGAAAACCAAAAGTGTCATAAAGTTTAAAAGCATCGTCCCCGCTTATAATTTTTTTCTGATAATCCTTTTTTATAAGATCATCAAAAAGTTCGATACCCCTGTCAAGTGTAGCATTAAAGCTCTCTTCTTCCGCTTTTATAATTTTTTTAATATGATCTTTTTGCTTAACAATTTCCGGAAAAACTTCGCCCATATTATCTGCAACAACATCAACCAACTGAAACATAAATGGTTTTTCAAGATTGAGTTTGCGTGCATAACGCGAAGCTCTTCTTAATAGTCTTCGAAGAACATAACTTCTTCCCTCGTTGCCGGGAACTGCTCCGTCGGCGACAGCAAACGTTAATGTTCTGATATGATCGGAGATCACCCGCATAGCGATTTGATTTTCGTTTTTATAGCTGTGTCCGCTTATCGCTTCAATAGCTTTTATTAGTGGAGTAAAAACATCTGTATCATAATTAGAAGATTTATTTTGAAGCACAGCGCACATACGTTCGAAACCCATTCCGGTATCAACGTGCTTGCTTGGAAGCTCGTGTAGTTTTCCTTCCTCGTCTCGGTTGTATTGTATAAACACCAGGTTCCAAAGTTCAATACAGTCAGGTTTGCCGGCGTTTACGAGCGATACATTTTCAAGATCATCGGTCAGGTTTATATGAATTTCTGAACAAGGACCGCAAGGACCGGTATCACCCATTTCCCAAAAGTTATCCTTTTCATCAAATCTTAAGATATGAGAAGGATTTATATCAGTATGATTTTTCCAAATATCGAACGCTTCGTCGTCGGTACGGAAAACAGTTGCCCATAGTCTTTCTTTAGGAAGTTTCCATACATCCGTTAAAAGTTCCCAAGCCCATTTAATTGCATCTTCTTTGTAATAATCACCGAAAGACCAATTACCGAGCATCTCAAAAAAAGTGTGATGATATGTGTCATATCCAACCTCTTCAAGATCATTGTGCTTTCCGCTCACTCTTATACATTTTTGAGTGTTTACAGCTCTTTTATAATCGCGTGTTCCCGTTCCAAGAAAAACATCCTTGAACTGATTCATACCGGCGTTAATAAACAAAAGAGTAGGATCGTTGAATGGAACCACAGGTGAACTATCAACAATTTTATGATTTTTATTTTTGAAGAATTTCAGAAATTGTTCGCGGATTTCGTTTGAAGTCATTAATGTTTCCGTATTTTTTAAAATCACGCAAATATACGAAATATGATTGAAAATTAACTTAAGAGGTTAATTAGTATTTGCATAAATTGATTTTTATTCATTATAAAATTAGTTTTACGGTTATATTCAACTTCAGCCGGATTCAGATTGACCAAGTACAAAGAACTTTCAGATCACAAACTTTTATGCGAAGTTCAAAAGTACGATTCGCGTGCTCTTGAGGAACTCTATACGAGGTATTCTCCTATTGTGTATACCTTGATCAAAAAGATTGCACAGGACGAAAAAACCGCCGAAACAATTCTAGTAGAAGTATTTGCAATCATTTGGCGGAAGTCCGAATTATACGATACTAAAACAGAAAATCCTTACGTTTGGATAATTACTCTTGCCCGCAATAGAGCTATCGATTCGGTTCGAAGGAATCGCACATCGGAACAAATGGAATATTACGACGATAATTACGAAAACTTTTTTATCGTACCATGGCTGCCGAGGGATATCGATATTATGGATTTGGGTACTGCAAGTAAAATTCAAGGAAAAGTGGAGAGAGCATTAAATAAACTTTCCGATGCCCAAAAGTATGTGCTTCATCTTGCTTTTTACGAAGGATATACAATTAATGAAATCGCAGTTAAGTTGAAGATTCCAGTAGAGACAGTAAGGAATAAGGTATATACGGCCGCGCAAAACTTTAAGGATTATCTTTTTTCCGAGAGGAGAAAATAATGTCCGATCAAGCCATTTATGAAATGATGTGCGCGTATGCGTCCGGTTGTCTCGATAAGGAAAATTATATCCAGTTCAGAAAGTATATTGAAGATGGCGGTAAATTACCCAAGAAGGAATTAGGAGAGGCGATGAACCTGATGTCTCTAATTCCTGCAATGCTTGAAGTTGAAGAGCCTAGAGATGAACTGAAAGCGGAAGTTGCGAAAAAGATTTTAACCTACCAGGATGAAATAAAAGAGAAAATAAAACAGATCAAAAAAACTCGTACCGGAACGGTAACGTTGACTGAAAAATCGACAGAGGAGAAACCTCCTGTTGAACCGGTTGCAGAAAAAGAAATAAAGGACCCGGAGCATGAAGATCAAATCCGGAAAGAACAACCAAAACCTGAAGAAAAATCCGGGGAGGAGATAAAAGTTCATAAAGAGGAAAAAGTTGATCCTGAAGTAAAGAAGAAAGCCGTTCCAAAACTTCATAGTGCTGAAATTGAAGACGGAGATTATGTCCCTGATCCAACACCAATGATTAAACGACCGATTGGAGCCTGGGTTTGGATTACACTCGTGATTCTTTTCTTGCTGCTGGGAGCCTTGAGTGTTTATCATTTCTTCGTGGTTGATGAGTATGAAAGCACGGTTAACAATCTTAAGCGTGAAGCAATAGATACAAGAGCTGAACTTAGAGAAAAAGAAAGCTATTTGAATTCGGTAAATCCTCTTGTTGATTTTATCTCAAAACGGCAGATAAAAACAATTGATATGGAAGGAACAGATCTCGCAAAGAATGCGAACGGTAAGTTGATGGTTTCAACATCGGATAATACCGCGCTGCTTAACATTTTTAATCTCCCGCCGATCGAGCAGAATTTAAAATTTCGGCTTTGGATAGTAAGTCAGGGCAAATCTTATCCTTCAATTATTTTTGATTACAATCAAAACACACCTTACTATCTTATAGAGAAATTTCCTCAAGTTAGATTTTCTGATATTGAGTTGATAAGGATTACTGCCGAACGGAACAACTTGACAGAAATTCCCGAAGGCAATACTTACGCTTTCGGTGCACCTCTTTTCAATTAAACCGATTTTCTAAGAAGGATTCCGACCCCGGCAAAAAACAACAATACCGGCCAAAGTTCAACAACAATATTTGCTATATAGTTTGCCGAACGTATAAAAGGATGAACTGGTGAAGCAATAATTAAGAAAATACTGAAGCCCATCAAAATTACTGCTGTCAAGAAGAATATAAAGTTACTGATGTTGTCAAGGAAAAGGATGAAAGATGCGCCGCCGATGATGAATAAAATTGATGGAAAGAAAATATTTGCCGTCCGTAAAATCTCAAACTGATGTACAGCAAACATTGCCGTTCCGGTTAAAAATATTATGCTTCCAAGTAAAAGAGTTCCTCTTTTGTAGGTTCCAAACGAATTGAACACGCTGATTATTCCGTAAATCATAAATATGATCGAAGTAATAAATTGATTGGGTTCGTTAATCACTCCGAAGTATGAAAACAAAAACAAAAGACCGCCAGCTGTTAGGATAATTCCAACTATTTTATGGTTAGCTGTCATTGTCATCATCTTTTGCTTCAGGGATAATCATGTAAAACAATAAATAGATTACTGTTCCTACTCCTAGTGTAATAAGTGAAAAAATCAGCCAAAGCATTCTTACGACAACAGGTTCTGTGTTTAAATATTCTGCTATGCCACCGCACACACCTAGAATTCTCCTATTGCTCGATCTTCTAAGGATTACCGCTTCTTTGCTGATTTTTTTCTGCACGGGGTGATAAATAAAAAGAATAAACAAACCGGCTGAAAGAATTAAAACCGGAAGAAATAAATCACGCGAGATCCCGAAGAATTTTGAATAGCTTATTAAACCAATAAGTTCAAATGTATATAAAAAACCAATAAATGAAAGGGAAAATCCCGCTGAGAACTTAAAATTATTATCACGCGTTAAATTTTGTTCGTCGGAAATCTTTTCGGGATTCTTCTTCAAAAATATCATAGAAAAAAGATAAGCGGCAATTCCCCATCCGCCGATAAGCGATGAAACGATGAAAAATGATCTTATCAAATTTGAGCTGATATCAAAATAATCGGCCACGCCGCCGCAAACACCAAAAAGAAGATAATCGGTGTTTGACCGCACTAATCTCTTAGGGCGAGGGTCAGCGGTTTCCTGTGCATTAAAATTATTCTGAGGTTCAATCATAAGCGAACAATAAAATTCTAAAAAGCAAATTATTTGGAAGGACTTCTTGGATCGATTATCCTGCGTTCGGTAATTATTTTATCCACACGAATATCGTGAGTCGAATTTTCAATGTAGTCGAACAACTGGAACTCGAAAGCAAGCACAATTTTAGGCGCAAAAGAATTTCTAAGTAACCGGTCATAGTAACCACCGCCGTAACCAACACGATGTCCGGCAATTGAAACCGCAAGAGAGGGGACAATGATCAAATCAACATCGCTTAAATCCTCGTCAACACCAAGTTTCGGCTCCCAATAACCTTCGCTGTTTTTTACAAGCGAATCCCATCCCATAAAATGAAATCGTGCAAAAGTCTTTGTCTTTTTATTCAGTTTGGGAACTATTACTGATTTGCCGCTGCTCGTCATCAAATCTATTAAACTTCTTGTATCAACTTCTCCGGGACGGCTGTTAACATAGCAATGAATTACCGATCCGTAAACGTATTCGTCGGTTTGAATAAATTTGTTTATAATTTTATTTGTTTTGTTTTTTATTTCAGTGCTGCTTATCTCTGCGCGCCGCTGAACGACAAGTTTCCGTGCCTCGGATTTTGGTATGAGAGTTTTTAATCTCACTTTAGAATCGTTTTAATTTATAATTGAACAATATATAAATTACTTTGCCATTTACAAACAGATGAAAAATTTTTCCTTAGCCTTGCAATTAAAAAGTTTTATCTAATAAACTGATTTCTTAGTTTAAATTGTTGCTCCGAAATAGTTTTCTTAATCAAATAGATTTTGGAGAAAAAAATGCTTTCCAAATATTTTCATTTCGATCAACTTCAGACAAACTACAAAACTGAAACTTTAGCGGGATTTACTACATTCTTCACTATGTCCTACATTGTTATTGTAAATCCAAAAATTTTGGAAGCCGCCGGCATGCCGTTCGGTGCATCTATGGTTGCTACGATTCTCAGCGCGTTCTTCGGTACGCTACTGATGGGAGTTTATGCGAAAAGACCTTTCGCGATAGCTCCTTATATGGGCGAAAATGCTTTTATTGCTTATACCGTTGTTAATGTTTTAGGTTACAGCTGGCAGACGGCACTCGGGGCAATATTTATTGGCGGCATTCTGTTTACCTTACTTACAATTTTTAAGATCAGAAGCTGGGTCGCTAACGCTGTGCCTGAATCATTAAAGATTGCTTTTGCGGTCGGTATCGGACTTTTCTTAACCTTTATTGGATTAAACGATATAGGTTTAGTTCAAGTGGGTGTGCCCGGGGCACCTGTTAAAATCGGCGATCTCCATCAAACATCAGTGCTGCTTGGAATATTTTCTTTTTTGTTCATCGGGTTTTTGCTGATCAAAAAAGTTAACGGTTCAATAATTATCGGAATAATTCTCACAACGGTTTTGGGTTTTATTTTCGGCACAACCGAACTTCCGGAAAATATTGTTAGTTCCCCTCCATCCATCGAGCCATTGTTTTTACAGGTAGATATTGTGGGCGCTCTTTCATGGGGATTTATAGCAGTAATACTGACAGTGTTTATTATAGATTTTATCGATACAATGGGAACACTCTTAGGTGTTGCATATAAAGCAAATTTAATTAATAACGACGGCAACCTGCCCGAAATCGAAAAACCAATGCTTTGTGATGCGCTTGCAACTGTTGCCGCTTCATTATTTGGTACGACAACAACCGGAACATTTCTCGAATCTGCTGCTGGGATTGAAGCAGGCGGTAGAAGCGGATTTACTGCTGTCGTAACGGCTTTTTTGTTCCTGATAACTTTGTTCTTTGCCCCGTTGTTTACTGCCATTCCGCCGTATGCTTACGGTTCGGCTTTAATTATTGTTGGACTGCTTATGATGTCGCCTGTTACCAAATTAAATTTCGACGATCTTACTGAAACACTTCCTGCATTCACAACAATTATACTTATGAGTTTTACTTTTAATTTAGGAATCGGGCTGACCAGCGGATTAGTTGTGTATCCGGTATCAATGTTTTTCGGTGGAAGAATAAAAGAAGTGCATCCCGGAATGTGGATACTATTCGTGTTCTCAGTTTTATTTTACATTTTTTATCCCTATTAAGGAGGTTTATTGATGAAAGATCAATTCTTAAATGCGGCAATTGAAGAAGCAAAAAAAGGTTTGGAAGAAGGCGGAATTCCGATTGGTTCGGTAATTGTACATAACGGAAAAATTTTGGGTAGCGGTCATAACCGGAGAGTGCAGAAGGGAAGCGCAATTCTTCACGGTGAAATGGATGCTTTTGAAAATGCCGGAAGACAACCCACAAAGGTATATAAGGAAAGTGTACTTTATACTACACTTTCGCCTTGCTCTATGTGCACAGGTGCAATTTTACTCTACAAAATTCCTAAGGTTGTTATAGGTGAGAATAAAACTTTTATGGGGGACGAAGAACTACTCCGATCCCGTGGTGTTGATGTTATAGTGCTTAATGACGAACAATGTATTAATATGATGGAGGACTTTATTGCTTCAAAACCTGAACTTTGGAACGAAGATATCGGAGTTTGATCGAATCGTTTCTATAGTTTCTGCATCATAATCGGATAGTTTTTTAAAAAATGGAGAAATAATGGCAGAAGCAAAAGCTTATATCAGACAGATACAGGGAATAACATTTGCAGGTAAGACAGATTCAAATCACTGGATTACGATGGATGGTCCGGAAAATTTCGGTGGAAGTGATGCAGGCATAAGACCAAAAGAATTGCTGCTGCTTAGTCTTGGCGGATGCACTGCCAGCGACGTAGCATCTATTCTTCAGAAAAAAAGAGTTGATATTAAAGGATTTGAAATAAATATTTCGGCAAAAATGACCGAAGAGCATCCGAAAGTTTATTCAGAAATAAATTTGGAATATGTTTTTTACGGCAAAGGAATAAAAGAAACCGACGTTGAACGGGCAATCGAACTTTCTCAAACAAAATACTGCGGTGTTACAGCGATGCTTGAAAAAGCAATTACAATAAATCACACTTATAGAATAGTAGAAAAATAATTTATAAATAACTTTCGCGTATTAAGTTTAACTTTTTAAATACCGGTTGGATTAAAGATTTGATTTTTCTCTTTAGCAGCCGGTTTTTTTGTATCAAAATATTATAGAAATATTTAGTCTGTAAGTTCCAATAATTCTTCAGGTATTCGCTTTCGTCCGGCGTACCCTTCATTCATTCCATGATAATGAGTGATTGAATTTTCGTCACTTCTCCAACAGAGAAACACTTCTTGATCATCTATTATTGAAGGGAAATCCACTAAGCCGACAGAAAAATTCCAATCTTTGTAGTAACAGCCAAGTTCTTTAAGTTCATCCAAATAAGATTGAATCTGACTGAACAGATTCTCGATTTCTTCGTTCCCTTCTATTCTTCCGTTTAACGAATCGGCAATTGTTTTTATCTCAAATCCCCTTTCAAGAATGTCTCTAACAATCTGTTTCACGAGAGGAAGGGTTTTGTTCGCTTCATTAGGTGTAAAATATTTTTCTTTTACTTCGGTCATTGAAAATCCCGTTGAACTTGTTCTAACAATACTATAAATAGATATTACGTCCGATAATATAAAAATTTTTGCTCAATTCTTGATTTGTGGTTAACTTTTTGACCACATTTATTTTTTACATTAATAAAACAACCAAATGCGGGGGTAGTATGAAAATCAGATTTTATTTGTCCTTTTTAATCATTCCTTTATTGTTCTTATTATCAAACTGCGGCTCTGAAGAATTCAAAGGAAAATTCGGTTACGAACCCGAAAGTCCCGAACCGGGAAAATCACTTACGGTAAAGTATAATCCTCAAGGAACCGAACTCGAAAACTCAAAATCAATTGAGCTTGTTGTTTATTCTTACAACAAAGATTTAATCTCGACCGAAGGTTACTTTATGGAAAAAGTCGATAATCATTTTGAAGCAAGCTTTGTTCCCCATAATGATGCCGAAGGCTTGGTTATTAAATTTGTCGATGGAGATGATCTTGAAATGGAAGATCTTAACGATAAAGAAGGTTATTTGATCTCGTTGTATGATATTTCCGGTAAAATTTTACCCGGTGCCTCTGCAGGATATGCAGCTGCTTTGGGGAGCTGGATTAGAAGCGTTGGTTTGGATGGTGATTCCGAAACATCGATTGCTAAACTTAGAGAAGTGTTTAAAACAAATCCCGAAACGAAAACTGATTATCTCGAATTTTATTTCCGTCAAATTCTTCGTGCAGAAAAAGAAACGGCAAATGAAACTATTGAAGCAGAACTTGATGAACTTGCAGCTAAAGAAAATTTGACCGAAGATGAATTAACACTTTTAGCTTCATGGTATGCACGTATTGATAATAACGACAAAGCCGATGAATATTCAAAGCTTGTAGCTGACAAATATCCGAATGGAAAATATGTTCAGACTCAAAAGGTGAACGAATATTATTCCGAGAAGGATTTCGGGAGAAAAGCAGAGCTGATAGAAGAAATTTTATCGGCATATCCTGAAATTGAAAACCCCAATAGATTTTACAACGATCTTGCTTATCAATATGTGAGAAACGGGAATTTGGAAGAAGCCTACGATTTCATTATTGCTAATCTTGATAAAATGGAATTCGGTTACCTTAATTACTGCGCCGGCAGAATAGCAGATGGTGAAGCGACTAAAGAAAAAGGTTTGGAATTAATGAAAACTGCCCTCGATATCGCTAAAACGGAAGTAGGGAGTCCGAAAGGTGAGAAACCCGAATATTCAACGAATAGAGAGTGGGAGGAAAGCCGTAAACATACCTACGGCAGCGCGTTGATCTCTTATGGTGCTGCATTGGTTAAAAACGGTGATAAAGAAAATGCTCTCGGTTATCTGGAAGAAGGAATTGAAACAAATAAAAATTATTACGTGGATGTTGCCGATGTTGAAACGTACATCAATGCGCTAATTGAATTAGAGAAATTCGAAGAAGCTCAGGAAAAAGTTGAGTATTACGTAAGCGAAGGTTTTGGCACTTCTCAGTTGTTCGATTATATGCGGGATCTTTACATTCGTAAAAACGGCAGCGAAACTGGTTTTCAGGAATATGCTGCTAAGTTCGAATCTGCGGCAAAACAACTTATGATTGAAGAGCTTAAAAAAGAAATGATAAATTATCCTGCCCCGGATTTTACTCTAACCAATCTCGATGGAAAAGAAGTTTCGCTAACTTCTCTTAAAGGAAAAAGTGTTATTATAGATTTTTGGGCAACTTGGTGCGGACCTTGTTTAAGTTCTTTCCCCGGAATGCAGAAAGCAGTAGATAGGTTTAAGGATAATCCCAATGTGGAATTTTTATTTGTTAATACTTGGGAAAATGTTGACGATAAAAAGAAAAACGCTGAAGATTTTATTAAGCAGAACAATTATACTTTTAATGTTCTTATGGATTATGACAACAAAGTAATTGAGAGTTATAAAGTAAGCGGCATTCCGACAAAATTTATTATTGATGCAAACGGCAATGTGAGATTTAAGAGTGTAGGTTTTAGCGGCAACACTGATAAAATCCCGGATGAAATTGCGGCTATGATTGAATTGATTCAGTCTTAATAATTTATATAATAGAGTCCCGCGTTATTTAAGAATTGTCTGCCGAAGACAAAATATCGGGACTCTTTTATATGTATCCGCTGCTTCAGAGTATTTTGCATAAGTCTCGCTTTGTCATTGCGAGTCTCGATAGAATCGGGACGAAGCAATCTTAAGTTTAGTAAATGAGCAAAAGTTTGAGATTGCTTCAGCAATAAACGCTTCGCAATGACAAGGTTTGAATTAAATGAGAGACTATTGAAATTATAGATTCCCGCAATCATACATTCGACAGACAAGATTTACAGACTCTATTTTTATTAACCAAAAAATCCATTTACACAAACTAGTTTACAGAATTAATTAAAACCGTTAAACCGGTTTTTCAAAGACCAAAAACTAATAGCATGAGTTAATAATTTCCATATTCTCCCATGCGATTTATTGATCATCATAAAAAAAGTAAAAGTTTATGAAAATCATCAATTTTATTCTGATAACTGATCACAGATCACTGATCACTTTTATGCCCCATTTTGTCCCAAAAACGTTGATTTCGTTTGCTCTCTCAACTAATATCCATATATTTGGATATGAAAAACTTGTTTTTTTAGAAATGGAGAAATTATGGCTGTTATTAGACCCTTTAGAGCTTTAAGACCCAATAAAGAAGTAGCTCATCTTGTCGCAAGTGTTCCTTACGATGTAGTTAACAGAGATGAGGCTATAGAACTTGTAAAAGATAACCCCATTTCATTTTTAAGAATTACGAGAAGCGAGGTTGAGCTTGATCCTTCAATAGATCCTTATGATGTAAAAGTATATGAGAAAGCAAAAGAAAATTTAGAGAGAATAAAAAAAGATGCGCCTCTTATTCAGGATGATGATTCGTACTTTTATGTTTATAAGTTGATCTGGGGCGAGCAGGAACAAGTGGGTATTGCGGCAACCTTTGCAGTAGATGATTATAACAACAATGTTATCCTAAAACATGAGAAAACACGTAAAGTAAAAGAAGACGATCGAACAAATCATATAGTTACTACAGAAGCTCAAACCGGTGCAGTATTTTTAACTTATAGAGGTGTTGAGGAAGTTAATGATGTTGTAAACAAAACTATGGAAACCGAACCGCTTTACGATTTTACTGCTCCCGACGGGGTTAAACATATTGTCTGGAAAATGCCGAATGATTTTAAAGATATAGTAGTTTTCGAAATAGGCAAAGTTCGTAATCTTTATATTGCGGACGGACATCACAGGGCTGCAAGTGCGGCTCGCTCTCAAAAAGTTATGATGGAAAAAAATCCTGATCATACCGGAGAAGAAGAATATAATTTCTTTATGGCAGTTTTGTTTCCGGCAGAACAGTTGAAAATTCTACCTTATAATCGTGTGGTGTTCGATTTGAAAGGAATGAACAAAGATTCGTTTATCGAAAAGATAAAAGAAAATTTCACGGTTGAAGATGCTGCAACATCTGAACCTAAAAAAAGAAAAGAAATTAAAATGTACATTGATAAAAAATGGTATCTGCTTAAACCGAATGAGAATGTACAAGAAAGTGAAAGTATCGGCGAAAACCTTGACGTATCAATTTTGCAAAATTATCTTCTTAACCCGGTACTCGGAATAAAAGATCCCCGAACGGATAAGAACGTTGATTTTATTGGGGGAATTAGAGGTACAAAGGAATTAGAAAAACTTGTGGATTCGGGGAAAGCATCGGCAGCGTTTTCAATGTATCCTGTTTCAGTCAACGATTTGATGAAAATATCAGATGCCGGCGAAATTATGCCTCCGAAATCAACTTGGTTCGAACCAAAATTAAGAGACGGACTTTTATTACACACGATATAAAAGAAAATTTAAAATCTAAAAGAGGTTAGAATGGAAAAACGAATTTATAATTTCAGTGCCGGTCCGGCTATTCTTCCGGAAGAAGTGCTGCTTGAAGCGCAGAAGGATTTTTACTCTTATAAAGGACAAGGTTTGTCGGTGATGGAAATGAGTCACCGTTCAAAAACTTATGATAACATAATTAAAGAAGCCGAAGCTGATTTAAGAAAACTTCTCAATATCGGAGATAATTATTCGGTGCTGTTTCTGCAAGGCGGTGCAACGCTTCAGTTTTCGATGGTTCCGATGAATATAATGAAAGCTAAAGCCGACTATATCGTTACCGGTTCATGGGCAAAGAAAGCCGTAAAGGAAGCTAAGAGAGTGGGCACAGTTAATATTGCTGCTTCGACTGAAAGCGAGAACTTTGCTAGAATTCCGAAACAAGAAGAATTGAAACTCGATCCCGAAGCTTCATACGTTCACTTTACTTCGAACAACACCATTTTCGGAACACAATATCATAAAGAGCCGGAAGTTGGAAATGTTCCTCTAGTTTGTGATACTTCTTCAGATATGCTTCATAAGAAAATTGATATCAACAAATATGCGCTGATCTATGCCGGTGCACAGAAAAATATGGGTCCTTCCGGCTGTACTCTTGTAATTATCAGAAAAGACTTGCTTGAAAGATCGTCGGATAATCTTCATACCTATCTTAACTATAAGATCCACGAGGAAAAAGAATCTCTCTATAACACACCGCCCACGTACTCAATTTATATAATGGGATTAGTTTTTAAGTGGCTTCTCAACATGGGCGGTTTGGATAAGATGTATGAACGAAATCTTACCAAAGCAAATGTTCTTTATGATTATATGGACAGCACAGACGGTTTCTACAAAGGAACAGCCGCAAAAGAAGATCGCTCGTTGATGAACGTTACTTTCAGGCTGCCAAATGAAGATCTTGAGAAGAAACTTATTGCGGAGGCTACGGAAAAAGGATTCAACGGTTTGAAAGGTCATAGATCGGTTGGCGGATTAAGAGCATCGATTTACAATGCGTTCCCTCCGAATGGCGTTGATGATCTCGTTGAATTTATGAAAGACTTCAAAGCAAAAAATTAATCACATCTTTGGGGAGAAGTTAAATCTTCTCCCTCTTCTTAAAGAAAACCTAAAATGTTATATTTGTCCTTTCGAAAAAATCAGATAAGCGAGGTTTGTCATAGCACAGAATAAGAAAGAAAATGTTGTAGAGAAAATCGTATCTCTTGCAAAAAGAAAAGGATTTGTCTTTCAATCGAGTGAAATTTACGGAGGGTTAAACGGCTGCTGGGATTACGGTCCGCTTGGCGTTGAACTCCTTCGCAATATTAAAGAAGAATGGTGGAAGACGATGACTTACCGCGAAGATGTTGAAGGTTTGGACGCTTCAATTTTGATGCATCCAAGAGTTTGGGAAGCTTCGGGGCACGTTGAAAATTTTACTGATCCTATGATCGACTGTAAACAGTGCAAAGCAAGATACAGATTAGACACACTCTCAGAACAAATTTCCGATAAGAAAAAAGAAAAAATCCTCGAAGAAGCTAAATCAGTAGATGGATATAAAAACTTTGCGGCTTTGTTCGATCAAATTATCGAATCGGAAGATGATCTAAATTCAAAATTTGAACTTCTATTAGAAGATCCCGAAATAAGCAAAACACTGCTGTCACTTATGAACTGCCCTAACTGCGGAACACAGGGGAAGTTTACTGAGCCAAGAAGTTTTAATTTAATGTTCAAAACATTTATCGGTCCGGTCGAAAGCAGCGACAACGTTGTTTATCTTAGACCCGAAACTGCACAGGGAATATTCGTAAATTTCTTGAACGTTCAAGGTTCAAGCAGACAAAAACTTCCTTTCGGAATTGCACAAGTTGGTAAAGCATTTCGTAATGAAATAAACACAAAAAATTTCCTCTTCCGCACCCGTGAATTTGAACAGATGGAAATGCAGTATTTTGTAAAACCGGCAGACGATAAAAAATACTACGATGAATGGAAGCAGCAAAGAATTGAATGGTTCAAGTCTTTGGGTATGAAGGAAGATAAGCTCCGCTTTCACGATCATCCCGAAGATAAGCTTGCACATTATGCAAAAGAGGCAACAGATATTGAATATGAATTTCCGTTCGGTTGGGGAGAAATAGAAGGCATTCATAACAGAACTGATTTCGACCTCAGCAAACACGAAGAATTTTCGGGTAAGTCACAAAAATATTTTGACGAAGAAAGTAAAGAGAAATTCATTCCATATATAATCGAAACATCAGCCGGAGCAAGTAGATCGTTTATGGCTTTTCTTGTGGATGCTTATGATGAGGAAGAAGTAAACGGTGAAATGCGTGTGGTTATGCGTTTCCATCCTAAGTTGGCTCCGATAAAAGCAGCAATATTTCCCCTAGTTAACAAGGACGGAATGCCTGAAATTGCTAGAGAAATTGAAGCTGACTTAAGACCTTTTATGAAAGTCTTTTACGACAGTAAAGGTGCTGTTGGAAGAAGATATAGAAGACAGGATGAAGCCGGCACACCATACTGCATAACGGTTGATACTCAAACTTTGGAAGATGGAACGGTAACCGTGCGTGAACGTGATTCAATGGAGCAGGTAAGAGTACACAAAAGCGAACTTCTTCAACACTTGCTGGATAGCTTGAAATAATTTGTGGTTGAAATCACTTTAATATTTTCTGTAATTGAAATCCCGTCAATTATCGCAGTAATAATCTCGTAACCTGATAATATTCATTTCACTATTGCAGTGAAGTTCAAA
>CAZCLA010000049.1:0-2789 GCA_964499285.1 uncultured Melioribacteraceae bacterium | reverse complement strand
CTTTTTACTTATTAAAGAGGTAATACCACAACTTTTTAAATAGCTTGTTTTAGTTTCTTTACTTCCCTTTTTAATCTGTCTTGAAGTTTATCTTTTTCAATTTCTAAGTTGTATTTCATTTGTAAGTTCAACCAAAATTTTTCTGACATTCCAAAATATTCTGACAATCGTAAAGCGGTATCTGCTGTAATTGATCTTTTACCAAGTACGATTTCATTGATTCGCCTTGCCGGAACATTTATATCTTTTGCCAATCTATATTGACTGATTTCCATTGGGTTTAAAAACTCTTCAAGTAATATTTCCCCAGGATGTATTGGTTCTAATTTTCTACTCATAATTTTTATCCTTTATGATAATCTATTATCTCTACTTCATAAGCATTATTATCTTTCCAAGAAAAAATTATTCTCCATTGGTCATTAATTCTAATGCTATGCTTTGCGGATAAATTTCCAGACAATTTTTCGAGTCGATTTCCGGGTGGAACTTTCAAATCATCAAGATGTTCTGCACCATCAATGATTAATAATTTTCGATAAGCAATTTTATGAATTTGATTCGGAAATCGTTTGACGAATCTTCTATTGAATAAATATTCAGTTGATTTATCTGCAAAACTTTTTATCATAGGTTAATAATAACGCTTTACGTTATTATTTGCAAGAAAAATGAACAACTACTTTTTGGTTTTACACAACTTGATGATTTTTAGTGTTTTGTTCTCTAAAAAATGTAAACTGAAAAAATATTTTTTGTGGTATACTGGCGTGTTATGTTAAAACGCTGCTATTATTTAAAAGATTTCCTAATCAAAAGTTTTCCGCTTTGTGATTCTTTACTACTTAAATTCTTCAGCAAACCCAACAAACGAAATAATTTATCCTCTAATATAAGTGGGATATCCTGTAATAAGTTCCGATATATCGGGACAATTTCGTTTTCATTATTAGCAGACTGGAACATTCCGACAGCCGGGACTTTACTCAATAAAAACTTGTTATTAAATGCCTAAGCAAAAAGCAATAATCGGAATCGGAATAGCAAAGAAATTATTGAGTAGAATCACATACGTCTTAAAAAATAAAAGAAATACGAACTAGCACTAGTAAAGTAAGAATCCATTATTTACGCATTGACCGTTAACTAACATCTGCGGATTGGTAAATTCCTTCAATTTAATGATTGCGGCAATGATTATATAACTTTATTAGTTCTTGCAGCTCCATAAACCGGATGACTGTTAATAACAGATTGATTCTTATTTACTGGGAAGCTGCTTGATCGCTTCATTTGACTTTTAACATAACAGATGTTAGGCATTAATTAAATTTCACTCCCTTTGTCTTGGCAAATTCAATAAAAAATCTTAGGACATTTTCTTTATTTATTGCTAAAAAGTATTTTACATCATTGCCATAATTTGAAGGAATCTCAAATATTGGATGCTTATACAAATGTCCAGTTCCCCATTTGGATAAAACTGATCCTTCTTCAATTAAACGACCAATGTGTTTAATATTATTTTTATCTGAATAAATAATTAATTTTTTATCTGACTCTTTATTTGATGGTAATAGGTAATTTTTATCGATTAGAAATTTTAAAAATTCAGTATTCGCAAATATTGCTTTCGGACATCTACGTGCTAAAGAAATATATTCTTGATTATCAACAATATCAAAAGCATAAAGTATACAAGTATATTTACTAATGTCTACTAGGCTTTCTTCAACTCTTATAGAGTGGTGGAATTTTGATTTTAATTTATCTATCAAATATGGATGACTTTTGGGATCGCCATTCTTTGTTATTTTTTCTAATTCTAAACGAAGATTATCCATGTTGTTATTTTATTATCCTAGTTGACATACGGAACCCATCCCCAGCCAAATGACATAATCTTTTCAAAAAAAACAAATATAAAAAATCCAAATAGTGAAACAATCAATGTTAAATGTAGAGCTTCAACTTGTGCACTAGCGTGTTCCTGTTCTTTATTCTCAACTCTTGCTCTGATAAGATTAAACCAAATTGGGCCTAAAACTACCAAAAACGCAATCGGCCAAATGAGATAGCTTGTAATATCGGGTTGGCTCGCTGCAAGTTTTGTCCAACTAACGATAAAAGCGATGTAAGCAAGATAAATATAACTTTGGCCAAAAGATGCAATAATAGAACCAGTTATAAAACGTGACTTACTCCTTTTTCCAGGGGTCCCAGCTATAAGTGCACCGGGCACACCTCCAATATTTAGTATGAATAACATCAAGAAATTGCTAATAATCCCAAAAACAATAAGCAAACCGATCGAAAATAATGTTTCCATTATATTGCTCATTTAAAATTTAATAAACTTATTTATTCTGATGCCTAACTCTATAGTATTTTATCTGTAAATGAGAAAAAAAATAGATACTGAATAACCTTAAGACTCATCCCGAAGAATCGGGATGTCCACTTTGATTCCATTTGCAGATAAAATACTGTTGTTTCAACCGCTAAATCTATATCAACGCTGTTTTTTATTGTCTTTTTGCTGTAGCGCTCGGATTGCAGTTTGTGCTTTGCTTGATTAAGCAGTTTAGGTTTTGCTGAGGTTCTATTTCGGTTTTCAATCAATGTTGAAGTCCCGATTAAATTTACTTAATTTACATTTCCATAATAAATCAAAAATATTTAAGTATCAATATAATTCTGTGTTGTGTTTCAAAGATTGCTTCATCCCGATAAATCAGGATTCGCAATGACATTTATTGCATACCCTCGCAACATTAAACCTTCAACTT
>CAZCLA010000048.1:15415-19175 GCA_964499285.1 uncultured Melioribacteraceae bacterium | reverse complement strand
AGATCCGCTGCGCTGCTTGCCGCAGTTGGAGAAGTGTTTGCAACTCTGGTTGTATTAGTTGATTCAACTTTCACTTTAGATTTATCAATTGAAAAAACTTTTGAAGCAATATTTATCATCTTTTCATTTACACCCTGTCCCATTTCAACTGCTGCAGTACTTACCGAAACAGATCCATCAGTGTAAATGTGAACTAATGCGCTCGCTTGGTTCATCATCGTATTTGTAAACGAAATGCCGAAGCAAACCGGCATAAATGACACACCTTTTTTCATTAAAATATTTTTGCTGTTAAACTCTTCAACAGAATCCTTTATTGAATCAATTGAATATCTTGTTTCAGCTTCGTCCCAGCATTTTGAAGCATTGACTCTTTCCGCAATCTGACCGTAATAAAATTTGTTTCCTTCTTCAAGTAAATTTTTTCTTTGAATTATGTAAGGTTCAATGCCAATTGAAAGTGCTGCTTTATGTATTGCTGATTCAATCACGAACATACCTTGCGGTCCGCCGAATCCTCTGAATGCAGTATTTGGCGGAAGATTTGTTTTACAAGAAATTGCAGTAGCTTTTACATTCGGGATGTAATAACTATTTGTTGTATGAAATAATGTTCGTTCCAAAACCGCGGGAGAAAGATCGGCTGCGGCTCCTGCGTTTTGATAGAATGTTACATCGTAAGCAAGAATTTTGTAATCTTTTGATAAACCGATTTTATAATCAGCCGAGTATGGATGACGTTTGCCAGTCATTCTCAAATCGTCGTGACGGTGAAGTATCAACTTAACCGGTTTATTAGTTAACTTTGCTCCAAGAGCTGCCATCACAGCCCACGGTGTTGCTTGATCTTCTTTACCACCGAAAGCACCGCCTAATCGTAACACATCAACTTCAACTTGATGCATCTTTAAATTAAGTACTTTCGCCGCTGTGCTTTGAACCGCTGTTGGCCCTTGTGTCGATGAATAAATCTTTATTCCGGCCCCTTCAGCCGGAACAGCAACAGCTCCTTGAGTTTCGAGATATAAATGTTCTTGTCCACTTATTTCAACTCTGTCTTCAATTATATATTCACAATCGTTAAAAGAATTTTCAACATCGCCCATTGAGAAAATTCTTGGTGGAATTATTACGCTTCCTTTTTCATAAGCTTCGCGCGGATCGGTTATTGGGGTTAGTTCTTCATATTCAATTTTAATTTTGTTCTTTGCTTTCTTCGCAGTCATTTCTGTTTCTGCAATAACTATTGCAATAGGTTCGCCGATAAATTCAACTGTGTCTTCGGCAAGCAAGTGTTCATCGGGAATAATATTACCTATTTGATTTTCACCCGGAATATCTTTGTAAGTAATAATTCTTACGACTCCGGGAACTTTGAACGCTTCCGACAAATCGAGTTTGGTAATTTTACCGTGTGCTATTTTTGAATCAAATACGGATGCATACAACGTTCCTTGCGGAACCGGCAAATCATCAACAAAAATTGATTCACCTTTTACGTGTTTTATTACATCACTCGATTTCATACGATCTCTTTTTCACTTATTAATTCAGGGAATAACTTTAGGAAATGCATTTTAATTAATTGGCTTAGCAATAACTTTTTATATTCGGCACTTCCTCTTACATCGCTTATCGGTGATATTTCATTTTGCATAACTGCTAAAGCAGAATCAATTGTATCGATTGAAATATCTTTTCCGATTAAATATTGATTTGTCTCCTTCAATAATTTGGGAACCGGAGCAACACCGCCCGCTGAAATCAAAATGTTATTTATTTTATTATCATCTGCTTCAATTAACATTGCTGAGTTTACGGAGGCGATATCTAAGTATGTTCTTTTAGAAACTTTTTCAAAACTAAATTGATAATTGTTGTTGGGAACTTCGAACCAAATTGTGTTAATAAATTCATTCGAATTTTTGTTTAGCTTTTTATAACCGAGGTAATACTCTGAGAGTGGAAGTTCTCTTTCATTTTTACCATCGGATATAATTAATATGGAGTTTAACGCAAGCAGTAAAATCGTCAAATCACCGATTGGTGAAGCGTTCGATAAGTTACCGCCGATTGTTGCAGAGTTTCTAATAGGAAGCGATGCTATTAAATCAATGTCTCTTTCTAGTGTCGGAATAATTTTTCTTAAGATTTCGGATTGCTTAAATTCTTCAAACGTTGTACCGCCGCCAAGCTCAATGCGATTGTTGTTTTCAACAATATAATTCAAATGTTGATGTTCAAGAAAAGCAACCGCTTTATCTAAAAGATCATCTGGTTTTTGCACGAATAAATCACTTCCGCCGCCAACAAAAATATTTGATTTCTCATTTGCTTCGACTTGTTCTAATTTTATTTCTTTCAATCTATTTTCAATATTAACAAATGTTTCCGGCAGTACATTTTTTTCAATTAGAAATGAAATGTGGTTTGATTCGCTTACATCTGTAAGTTCATTTATAACTTTATCTACAGAACGAATAATTGAATGATAACCCGTACAGCGACAAATATTTCCTGCAATTGCGTTGATCGCTCCATCATGGGAATATTTTGTGTTGTTAAGCAGATAAAAAGTAAACGACATTATAAATCCCGGCGTACAGAAACCACACTGGGATGCATTTTCATCGGCAAATATTTGCTGTTGGAGAAGCAACTCGTGTTTGTTTATTCCTTCAATAGTTACAACGTGTTTACCTTGACAATTTCCCACCGGATAAATACACGAAGTAACTGTTTTATATTTCAGCTTCCCGTCAATAAGTTCGCCCAGCAAAACTGTACACGCACCGCAGTCACCTTCCTTGCAGACTTCCTTTGTGCCGGTTAAATGTTTTTCTTTTCGAATGAAATCTAATAATGGGAGGGATGGATTTATTTCCTCATTTATAACTGTCGAGTTTAAGATAAATGTTAATCGTTTTTCCAAAATTTTAGCGCCTATCCATTTATTATAAAATTAGTAAAATAATATGAAAAATAATATTAAAGTCGGGTAACAAATCAGCCGCTAAAACGTCTTTTATATTATGCATCTTTTAGATAATTTTTCAATAACAATTCACGGAGGGGAAGTAGTGAAAAAAATAATTTACTTGTTATTTCTATTTGGTTTAAGTACCAACATCTTCTCGCAGATTGATGCGAGATTGTTTCAATTTCCTGATGTATCCAAGGATCAAATCGCATTTTATTATGCGGGAGACATTTGGGTTGTGGATAAGAACGGCGGAACAGCACTTAAATTAAGTTCGCCCGTGGGGGAGGAAGTTTTACCAAAGTTTTCTCCTGACGGGAAAACAATTGCGTTCAGCGGAAATTACGACGGAAATGTTGACGTGTACACAATTCCCGTTGGAGGAGGAATCCCAACCAGAGTTACTTATCATCCATACAGTGACAGGATTCAAGATTGGACCAGCAGCGGTTCAAAGATTTTATTTTCATCCTCGAGAGAAAGCGGAAGACAGAGGTTTAGTCAGCTTTACACAATTGATTCAAACAGCGGAATAGCGGAAAAACTTCCTGTTCCGTTCGGTGAATTCGCTGCAATTTCTGAGGATGGGGAGTGGCTTGCTTATACTTTTACAACAAGACTTTTTAGAACATGGAAACGGTATCGGGGCGGAACAGCAGCGGATATCTGGCTATTTAATTTAAAAACCAACGAATCAAAGAATATCAGCAACAATATTGCTAACGATGAACTCCCGATGTGGCACGGTAAAAAGGTATATTTCCTTTCAGACAGGGGAGA
>CAZCLA010000048.1:0-15315 GCA_964499285.1 uncultured Melioribacteraceae bacterium | reverse complement strand
GACGGGAAAAGAGTTGCAGTTGAGGCAAGAGGAGAAGTCTTCTCTGTTCCGGCTAAAGATGGAGTAATTTATAACTTAACAAATTCAAGCGGTGCTGCAGAAAGATATCCCTCATGGTCGCCGGACGGAAAATATATTGCTTACTGGAGCGATAAATCCGGTGAGTACGAACTTATGCTAAAGGATATGAATGAAATTAACAATGAAAAGAAACTTACCTCCACTGGCGAAAAGTATAAATACAATCTTTACTGGTCACCCAACTCAAAGAAAGTAGCATTTATCGATAATGCAATGAGAATAAGATATTATGATTTAGACAAAGATAAAATTGTTGATATTGATAGAGCACTTTTTAAGTATCATGGTGCATTGCAGGCATTCAAAGTAAACTGGTCTTCTGACAGCCGCTTTATCGCTTATGACCGGGGGTTGGATAACAGACAGAGCGCTGTGTTTATATATGATACCGATGAGAGTAAACTGCATCAAGTTACGTCAGGATTCTATAATGATTCTGACCCGGTCTTTGATCCGGAAGGGAAATATTTATACTATCAAACATTAAGATCGTTTTCGCCAGTTTACTCTAACTTCGATAATTCATGGATTTATGCAAACGCAACTCAATTAGCTGCAGTTCCCCTTACAGCCGAAATTCCTTCACCGGTTGCTCCTAAAAACGATCAGATAGAAGTGAAAAAAGAAGATGGTAAGGACAAGAAAGAAGATAAAAAATCCGATGATGATGAAAAGAAAGAGGAAAAAGAAAAATCCATAAAAATTGATTTTGATGGATTCGAATCCCGAGTTGTGATTCTGCCAATAGAAGCAGGAAATTTTGGTTCTCTCGGTGCATTAAAAGGCAAATTGATTTTTCACAAAATTCCAAACTCAGGATCAGAAGCTAAGGATCGACCGCTAAAATACTATGATTTTGAAGAACGCGAAGAAAAAACAATCGCTGATAATGTTTCGTTCTTCGAATTAACAGCTGACGGAAATAAAATTTTGGTTGGAGATAAAGGTTCCTATTATATAATTGAACCAAAACCAGGACAAAAGCTTAAAGATGCAATTCCGACAAATAATCTTGAAGTTATTATTAATCCGATGGAAGAATGGATGCAGATATTTACAGATGCTTGGCGGCTAGAACGCGATATGTTCTATGATCCGAATATGCATGGAGTCGATTGGGATAAAATAAAAGAACAGTATGGTAATCTGGTTAAATACTGTGCAACAAGAACGGATCTTAATTTCTTAATCGGTGAAATGATTGCAGAACTTAGTGCATCTCATACTTACAGGGGAGGAGGAGATCTCGAATCACCGGAAAGACAAAACGTTGGATTGCTCGGAATTGATTGGTCGCTTGAAAATGGAAGATACAGAATAGCCGAAATTATAAGCGGTGCCGAGTGGGATGCCGAAGCACGATCTCCGCTTGCTGCAACCGATCTAAAGGTAAAAAAAGGCGACTATATTCTCGCAGTAAACGGAATGGAATTGAATTCACAGATTGAACCGTATTCTGCTTTTGCCGGGCTTGCGGGTAAAACTGTTGAATTGACTGTCAATGATAAAGCTTCATTCGATGGTGCAAGAAAAATAATTGTGAAAACTATGAATGATGAAAGCCGTCTGCGTCATCTGGCTTGGATTGAAAAAAATCGAAAATATGTCGATGAATTAAGTGGTGGAAAATTAGGATATGTATATGTACGTAGCACGGGAATTGACGGACAAAATGAGTTGGTGCGCCAATTTTATGCACAGCAGAATAAGGAAGGTCTTGTAATTGATGAAAGATTTAATAGCGGCGGACAAATTCCCGAT
Source organism: uncultured Melioribacteraceae bacterium (assembly GCA_964499285.1). Lineage (GTDB taxonomy): Bacteria > Bacteroidota > Ignavibacteria > Ignavibacteriales > Melioribacteraceae > JAGFIY01. The sequence continues at coordinate 13,473 of CAZCLA010000048.1, read as the reverse complement.
AGATTTATAGAACTGCTTGATAGAAAACCGCTTGCCTTCTGGGCTGTTAGGGACGGCAAAACTTGGCAATGGCCTCCGGTTGCTCATTTCGGTGTTAAAGCTATGTTAATTAACGGCTGGAGTGGATCAGGCGGTGATGCTTTTCCGGATTATTTTAGAAAAGCCGGGTTGGGTAAATTGATCGGAACCCGAACTTGGGGTGGACTTATTGGAATTACAGGCTCTCCGCAATTGATTGACGGCGGTTCGGTTACTGTGCCAACTTTCAGAATGTATAATCCCGACGGTACTTGGTTCAAGGAAGGTCATGGTGTTGATCCTGATATTGAAGTTGTTGAAGATCCCACGATTATGGCTTCCGGCATCGACCCGCAGCTTAAGAAAGCTGTTGAGGTTCTTATGCAGGAGTTGAGGAACAAACCATCTCCTCAAGTTGCTCCTCCTAATTACGAAAAAAGATAGAATAATTAACCCGGCTTAATGCCGGGTTTTTTTATTTTTATGTCAACAAGAAATAAAAAATTTTTTTGGGAGTCTCTTCTTTCTTATTCCTAAATTTAAAGACAAAATTACCGCTTTTATCCAGTATGTATAATTTTACCGAAAAACACAGCTAACTTTTCCTCAATTTCATATTAATAAATCGAATTCATTTTTATCAAACAATTTCATCGCTTGCGAAAAAAAAATATTTTCCTCCCTAAAGATGTGAAGTTTCATGGTTTCAACTATAGCAATTCCTTGTTCGAAAGCTGCTTGAAATGTAATTTCTTTTGACCGTTGATCCTGCAAACGGGAACCCAATCCTAAAAAGTTGAAAACAATTACTGCGGCTTGCGCTACTTTTATATGCTCGTCTTCCATAATACTGATTCCAGTTAGAGAAGAATCTTTAGAGTTATGTTCCCCGATTTCAATTAGCTTTTTATTTAATAGAGGAAATAACACCTTTTCTTCTTTTTGATTATGTACCGGAACTTTCTCATCAATAAACTCAAAGAAATTTTTGAGTTTTTTGTCGATAGCATTATCGAACTGCCAATTGTTTTCACGCCATTTGATTAATGCTTCTTCAAACGCGTTCAATACCTTTGTGAACGCATTGTGTTCGTCAACGAGTTGTTGTAAAAACGGATCCAATTTTTCGTAAGGTACCGGTTCAATATTTTGGGGATCGTATGCCTCAGGCGGATCGAAAGGTGAAAACTCTCCTGTGCTATCCTTTTGTACGTCTCGTTTGATATAATCACCGGATTTTTTATTTACATTGTTCAATTCTTATTCTCCCATTGCTTTAACTTTTTATTCAATAAAAATATTTCCCTTTTTCTGACTGTGTTCTTTTAAAATTATTCCCCGGCGGAATTCTTTTCCCTGGCAAAAAAATTATCAACCGACAATAGACCTGCTCCAAAAAGAGAATAAATAATTAATAGAACAAGCACGAGCATAGATAATTCAAGGGATTGTTCCACCCTCGCCAAGCCTGCTTTAAGATGAAAGAAGAGTACTGCGCCAAGAAGAACAGGTACTTGTAAAAATGCCGCTAGACGTGTTAACAGACCAATACCGAGTAAAAACCCACAGATAATGTGAGCGATTATTACATAAGAATACCACCAATACCACTGGTTGGCGCCGGTTAGTTGTGTAATTAACGAAGGATCAAAACTTATTATTAATCCACGTATAAAAAGCGCAAAACCAAGAAATATACGGATAAATGAGTAAGCTAATTCTCTGTGGTTTTCGAACCATTTATTTAATTCTAAAATTTTATTCATAAAACCTCCTTGATACTTTCTTTGCAAAAAATTTAAATGTCAGTTTGAAAGTCGACTGTGTAATAGCTAACTTTTACTAACTAATAAAAGATAGATAAACCTGAGTATAATAAAAGCAAACCGCTTTCTGCCTGGTGTAGTTAAACTTGCCCAAGATCTGCACCCGGGTTATTTCGCAATGGTTATGTCAACCGGAATTATTTCTATCTCATGTCATCTCCTAGAGATGGAATTATTAGCTCATATCTTGTTCTGGTCAAATATTTGGTTTTACTTATCGTTATGGTTTTTTACTATTTTAAGAATCATCTTCAACACCAGAGATTTTTTTCAAGATTTAATCGATCATCAAAAAGGGCCTGCTTTTTTTACAATGGTTGCCGGATCATGTATCCTCGGCAGTCAAATGATAATAATCCTTAATGATTATTCGGCAGCATTTATGCTTTGGGTCATCGGGTTGGTTCTATGGATAATATTTAATTATACAATTTTTACCGGGTTTACGGTAAAAGAAAACAAACCGCCGTTAGATAAAGGTATATCCGGTGCATGGTTATTAGCCGTTGTCGCAACCCAATCAATTGCAGTTCTCAGTGCTCTAATTGCGGTTCACTTAGAACAACCCTTTAAATTACAGATGAACTTTTTAGCGCTCTGCATGTGGCTTTGGGGCGGAATGTTGTATATATGGATGATCTCTTTAATTTTTTACCGCTATACATTTTTCAGGTTTTCTCCGGGCGATCTTTCCCCGCCTTATTGGATCAATATGGGAGCAATGGCAATTTCTACTTTAGCCGGCTCTTTATTGATTTTAAGTATCGACCACGCTCCGTTTTTGGTTTCAATTCAACCCTTTCTGAAGGGGTTTACAATTTTTTACTGGGTAACAGGAACCTGGTGGATACCAATGTTAATAATTCTGGCTATTTGGCGGCATGGTTATAAACGGTTCCCGCTCAACTATGATCCATTATACTGGGGTGCAGTCTTCCCCTTGGGAATGTATACAGCATGTACTTTTCGTATGGCTGAAGCAATGAATATGACATTTTTAAACCAAATACCGGAGTATTTCATTTATATCGCATTATCGGCATGGACTTTAGCCTTCATTGGATTTCTTCGCTCCGCAGGCAGTCAAATAAAAGAACTGCTTACACATACTCAGTAATCCCGGAACAACATCATTTCAACCAAAAATATTTTTCAGTTACTAAATGAACCGATCAAAAATTCAAAGAACATTTAAATACTTAACGAGCAGATTCGAATTTACTGCTTAGTTCGGGAGACCTTTTATTAAGCATTCTTGTTACAACAGAGTGAAACCAGACAATACATATAAGTGAAAGTAAAAGCATCAAAAACCAGCTTGACGTCCAAATACCCGAAAAACTGAGTGCATAACCAAAAACAATCGGGAAGAAAAATCCGCCAAGCCCGCCGAGAACACCCACTGATCCGCCGACAACTCCTACTTCATTCGGAAAATATTCCGGGATAAATTTATACACACCGCCCATTCCTATTCCCCACGCAATACCGATTAAGAAGACAAGTCCTGTAAATATCCAAACATTTGCCTGAAAGAAAATTCTTGTTACTCCTCTTGCTACAAGCTCTTTTCTTTTAACTTCGTCGCCGGCAGATACTACCGGTTCCTGCCACGCTTCAATTCTTGGCAAAACAAGCATGTTATTGTTTTCATGGTAAGATTCAATATTTTTTTGAGTTAATTTTATCTTTTCACCTTCAATTTCAACATAGTTTTCTGTTACATCTGTTATCTTCCCGTTTTGATTTGCTGTTATACCGTAACCAGGAGAATAAATTTCCATCCGGGGAAAGATCAAAAAAAACGACAAAATAATTGAAGCGCTGAAAACACCGTACATTACTTTTCTGGCTCCGAATTTATCCGCAAGCCATCCGCCGAGAGCACGGAATAAACCAGCGGGCATACTGAAGAATGATGTTAAAAACCCGGCAGTAACAAGAGGAAGATAGTAGGCATTTACATAATAAGGTACCAACCATTGAGAGAAAGCAACAAAGCAGCCGAATACGAGAAAGTAATATAAACCGAATCTCCAAAGACGGATATTTTTTAGGGGATGAAATAATTCTTTAAAAGATTTTGCTTTTTCGGGCAGCTTATTTTTTGTGAAGAATATGAAGAGAATTCCCATAAGAATTAAGACCACCGCATATATTTGAGGAAGAATTCTCCAACCCTCTACGTGCGCACCTTGTTCGGTTAAAAAGTCTAAAAGGCTTGGCGCTATCAATGCGGTAAAAGCCGTGCCTATGGTACCTACCCCGAATATGCCGAGTGCTGTTCCTTGTTTGCTCTTGGGAAACCAAAGCGATGTGAAAGCAATTCCGCAAGCAAAGCTTGCCCCTGTTAAACCGAAAAAGAAACTGAGTATTGCAAACATAGTGAAGCTGTTTGCATATGCCAATAAGTACATTGGAATACTGGTGAAGAATAACAATGAAATGAAAATAACCTTGCCGCCGAATTTATCGGTTAACATACCAATGGGGAACCTGAAGATTGATCCCGAAAGAATTGGAAGTCCCAATAGCCAACCGATTTCCACACTGTTCCACTGAAATGTTCCGGTATCAACAAGAAATGTTACCAATACGCCGTTAATTGTCCAAGCTGCAAAGCAGATTGTAAATGCAAGCGTATTCATAAATAAAATTTGATATGATTTACTAGTTACTTTTTCTACCATACTTCTTTTATTCCATAATTATTCAATCATTATGATTAACGACAAATTCCAATAACCAATTATCTTATCAAGTTGTGTTAACTAAAAAATCTGTTTTTTTTATCTAGTTGTTTCTTGGTTTATGAATAGTCCATTTTGTCTGTGGACTACGAATTTTTTTTCTATCCCAATACCAAATAACTTTTTGATAAGGTCGCCATAAGTAACTGAGCGGATAAACGAGTAAGTGTACAAGTCGAGTAAAAGGAATTATCAGAAATATTATGAACGCAAAAATTATATGTAATTGAATAATGAACGGAAGCATTACAACCGCATCAATGTTCGGGCTGAATGTAAAAATGGATTTTAAGTAAGGCGAAAGAACAGTCGCAAACCAGGATGAGCCCCACCTGAATCCGTATGCAACCCAAAGTCCCAAAAATATTTCGGTGATCAAGAGCGCTTCTAAAAGTATATCTATCAGGCTTGTAACTTTTCTCAAACGTGCATCGGTTAGCCGTCTATAGAACAAATTGATCAATCCCAATAAAGTAACTACACCACCAACAAAGGCGCTGATCTCTAGAATTAATAATCTTACCGGTTGTTGATTCCAAGCTAAAATTGAACTTGGAAAAAGAAACGCAGTTAGATGTCCAAAGAACAAAAACAATATTCCCCAGTGAAACGGAACAGAGCCCCAATAAAGCTTCCTTGTTTCTAAAAACTGAGATGATAAGGAAGAGAATTTAAACTTTGTCGCTTTATACCTGTAAATCGTTCCGACTAAAAACATCAACAAAGCGGCATAAGGCAGAGCGATAAAAAATATTACATTGAACGGAGTCATTTTAGTTTATCCTAATTTTTCTATTTCCAATTCTTTTATGATCTGATTCGAAAAATTTTTATCGTTGACCGGGATTCTGATAATCTCCCAAAAATCTTCTTCGAGCATAACCAGCAATGTTTGAATCGTACGGCGGTATATTAATCCGTAAGATTCATTTCTCTCAATTATCGTTCTATGATGTTTGTTATATACTTTGCTCTTCATTTCAATATGTTTTGAATCAAACTCGGATTCGATTTTTCGCAACGCCGGGTAGAGTATTAAAGAAATAATATCAGCGCGCAATTCTTCATCTTTTAATTTTGCAAGCAATCTTAAAACATTTGGAAGATGATCGCTCAATTCATTCCTGCAAGCATTGTCTGCTTTCTTATGTTCGTTGTTAAGATTAACAAGCAGTTCGCCGCGTTTATAATCATCACCGAAAAGAACGTAACCGAGATCAAGAGTTGTTAATGCCTGCACATCGAATGAACGTGTGTAAATTTCTTCCCACGACTTTATATCGATATTTTTAGAAAAACCGGCAAACTCTTTAAACACCACCGCTGCATTAGGATAATTCACATTAAGATATTGTTGAACATTCTCTATCTTTTCTTTCAAAGAATTATTCGGGTAAGCGAACACATCCGCATAAATTTCATATCCTTTGTAGACATCTATCTCGTTTATCATCTATAATCCTCTCTGCGGTGTTTCTTTGAAACCGAACCCTGTTGAACCTTTCGCATCACCGGCAAAGTCCATCATTTCAATCGCCTGCTCTCTATGTGCGGGTGGAATGTTAAATCTATCATCAAACTTAGCAAGTGAAGTTAAACGATAAATATCATCTGCAATTTCTGCAGTTAGTTTTACTTCGTTCAAAGTATCGTTTGTTAAACCGGCATCCACATCGCCTACGGTTACGTGTCTTCTGTGAACTCTTACAGCAAGCTGCTTTTTAAGTACTTCGATTAATTTTTCTTCACTGCCGGTTCCGAAGAGATTAGCCATATATTTAACCGGGAAGCGAGCCTGTTCAACTGTCTGCATAATTGTTTTTGAAGTTGTATCGTATCGGTGATTCTTATCCCAAAACTTTGCAACCGGGTCGAGCTTTACCGCTTGTCCGCTGTCATCGGTTGTGCTGAGTGAAGCCATAACAGGCAGCATCGGCGGAACGTAGAAAAGCATCGGCAGCGTTCTGTATTCTGCGTGAAGCGGAAGCGCCAATCCCCATTCTTTTACAAATTTATAAACCGGTGAAGTCTGAGCGGCTTTAATTGTTGAATCCGCAACGCCGTTTTCTTTTGCATTTCGGATTACTTCTTCATCGTACGGATCGAGTATCAAATCAAGCTGGCTGCCGATTAATTCATCGTCCGGAACCGAGGCGGCTGCTTCGATTTTATCGGCATCATAAAGTAAAACTCCGAGGTAACGAATTCTTCCGACGCAGGAATGCATACAAGCCGGCGCGTGCCCGGCTTCCAAACGCGGGTAACATAAAATACATTTTTCCGATTTGCCGGTGTTCCAATTGTAATATGATTTTTTATACGGACATGCAGTTACGCACATTCTCCAAGCACGGCAGACTTTCTGATTTATAAGCACAACTCCGTCTTCGCCCCGTTTATAAATTGCGCCGGATGGACACGAAGCAACGCAGGCGGGATTCAAACAATGGTTGCAAATTCTCGGCAGATAAAACATTGCCATCTTTTCCAGTTGAAACATTGCTTCCCGTTCTGCCTTACTAAGATTTTTCAGATTAGGATCACGGCGGGCATATTCGGGTGTACCGCTTAAATCGTCATCCCAATTTGGTCCGCCCTTAATATCGATTGGCTTTCCGGTTACAAGCGAAACCGGTCTTGCAGTCGGCTGATCATCGCCCGCGGGTGATTCAATCAAATCGAGATATTTATAAGTCCAAGGTTCATAATAATCATCTAGTACCGGCAGATAAGGATTATGAAAAATGTTAAGCAATCCTTTGTATTTACCGGAACCCCGAAGCGAAATTTTTTCTTTACCGTTTTTCCTCCAGCCGCCTTTGTAAATATCCTGGTCTTCCCATTTCGTAGGGTAACCGGTTCCGGGCTTTGTCTCGACGTTGTTCCACCACATATATTCGGCGCCTTTCCGGTCGGTCCAAATATTTTTACAAGCTATTGAACAAGTGTGGCACCCGATACATTTATCGAGATGAAATACCATTGCTACTTGTGAGCGTACGTCCATAGTTTTTACTTTACATTTGTTTTTAATTTCTTGTTCATTAAGAATAAATAGATCACTGATGGGGCTAGATTATCGCAGATTAAAATCTGTGATAATCAGTTTAATCAGTGTCATCTGCATTCCATTTTTATATTAAAACACGACTTTACTCATCTTCTTAACCACAACGTGCGTATCACGATTTGGGGCAGTCGGTCCCCAGTAATTAAAGTGATACGAAAACTGTCCGTAACCGCCTGCAAGCAAATTCGGTTTTAAGTGTGTACGCGTAATACTGTTATTTCCGCCGGCTCTTTTGTTTCCTCTTTCAGGTGATTTAGGAATTGTAATTGTCCTTTCAACAGTATGATAAACAATGCACACACCTTTAGGAATTCTGCTGCTTACAACTGCCCTAGTACAGTAAACGCCGTGATCGTTATAAACTTCTACCCAATCGTTATCCCTAATTCCCAATTCGTCGGCATCCTCTTCGCTTAGCCAGCAAGGTTCGCATCCTCTAGAAAGTGTAAGCATCCTCAGATTATCCATATATGTTGAGTGAATATGCCATTTGCCGTGAGGGGTTAGACAATTGAGCGCTTTCGCATCTTTGTTTTTTAACGTTTCTTTTAAGTCGCCGAAAACTTCCGGTCTTGGCGACGGTTTATACGTAGGAAGATGCTCGCCGAATTTAATATACATTTCGTGATCGAGATAGAAATGCTGCCTGCCGGTTAATGTTCGCCACGGTACTAATCTCTCTACATTATAAGTAAATGCCGAGTAAGCCCTGCCGTTGTTCATCAAACCGGACCAAACAGGAGAAGTATTGTATCTTCTCGGTTGAGCCTGCAGGTCTTTAAAATCCATTCTTACATCTTTACTTCCTTCGGCTAAATCGGATAAAACCAAGCCGGATTTTTCTTCCATAAAATCATATGCACGTTTTGTTAACTCGCCGTTTGTTAACGAAGAAAGATGAAGCACAGCGTTTGCTGCTGAAATTGCTTCCTTTAAAGACGGATAAACATTTCCGTCAACCTTTTCTTTTGGGAAATAATTCGACGTTAACATATCATCATAAAAATCTTCGCACTTGTAATGGTTGCCGTGAGCGCCCAGACCGGATTTTTTAATATTATCACCGAGTGAAATAAATTTATCGTAGATCTTTGTGTAGTCTCTTTCAACAACAGCAATCTTGTGCATTGTTTTACCGGGAACCGCTTCGCATTCACCGGTGAACCAATCTTTCATTTCGGGCTGTGTGATTTCATCTGCGGAATCATGAGAGAGAGGAGCTGTTATTATATCCGTCTGCGGTTCGTTGAAATGAGTTTTTGCGAGTTCACTTGTTTTCTGTGCAACGGCTTTAAATATTTCCCAGTCGGATTTAGATTCCCAAACCGGCGCGATTGCAGCCGATAACGGGTGAATGAACGAGTGCATATCGGTACTATTCAAATCATCCTTTTCGTACCAGGAAGCAGCCGGCAAAACTATATCTGAATATAATGCCGACGAATCCATTCTAAAGTTCAGGTCAACAACTAAATCCATTTTACCGACAGGCGCAACATCGTGCCATTTTAATTCTTCGGTTTTCTCTTCGTTATCTTTTGCAATTGTATTATGGTGGGTTCCGAGGTAATGCTTAAGCGCGTATTCGTGTCCTTTCATACTGCCGGAAATTGCATTGCCGCGCCAGATGTACCACACGCGAGGAAAGTTTATCTCGTTATCGGGATCAGCAATTGAATATTCCACTTCCCTATTTTTTAATTTCTCTAAAACAAATTTCTTTATTTCTTCGGGGTCTTTTGACCCGGCTTCTTTACTTAACTCCAAAGTGTTTTTGTTGAATTGCGGATAAAAAGGCATCCATCCCATTCGAACAGCTTTGAAGATCAGATCGCCCATATGTTTTTTTGTAAGCTCGTTATCGGGACCGGCGCTGTATCTTGAAGTAAGTCCGTCATAACGGTACTGGCACGTATTAATATAATGCCAGATTGGAGTTTGCTGAAGTCGTGTACCGCCAACCCAATCTTTAGCAAACGCAATTGCGCCCCAAGAATCGGAAGGTGCTAATTTTTCCTGTCCTACATAGTGATTCAGACCACCGCCATTTTTCCCAACGCATCCGGTCAACATTAATGCCATAATGCCTGCTCGATACATTAGGTTATTATGATACCAATGATTTATTCCCGCACCGATAATTATCATACACTTACCCTCGGTAGCTTCAGCGGTGTATGCCCACTCTCTTGCATAGCTTATTACGGTTTTTGAATCGATGCCGGTAAATATCTCCTGCCAGGCAGGTGTGTAAGCAGCATCTTTATCGGAATAATCTTCCGGGTAATCACCGTCCAATCCACGGCTGACACCATACTGTGCCATTGTTAAATCGTAAACGGTTGTAACGGCAATCTTTTTTCCGTCCTTTGTTTGAATCAATTTTACAGGAATGCCGCGTTGTCGTTGTTGATTCAATCCGTACTCAACAAATTCTACTTGTAGGATTTCGTCATTATCATCACTCAATGTAAGCAAGGGATCGTATTTGGAATTGTCGGTTGAGTTTTCGTACTTCATATTCCAACCGCCTTTTTCTTTATCCCATCTGTGACCCATACTTCCTTTCGGAACTACAAGTTTTCCGGTTTCCGAATCGATGTTTAAAAACTTCCAATCGCCGTTCGAAATATTTTCGTATTCTGTAATTTGATTCGCTCGAACTAATCTATCCGGTTTATAAACCCCGTCTTCATTTTTCAATTCAACAAGATAGGGGGAGTCGGTGTATTTTTTTACGTAATCAATAAAGTAAGGTGTTTTCTTTTCGTGATGGAATTCTTTTAAAATTACGTGAGTTACCGCCATCCAAAAAGCGCCGTCGCTTCCGGCGTGAAGCGGTATCCACTGGTCTGCATACTTAGCAACTTGATTGAAATCGGGTGCAAATACTACGGCTTTTGTTCCGTTGTGACGAGATTCGGCGAAAAAGTGACAGTCGGGTGTACGCGTCATATTCAAGTTAGCGCCCATTACGGCAATCATTTTTGAATTGTACCAATCGGCGCTTTCGCATACATCGGTCTGCTCGCCCCAAATTTCGGGCGAGGCGTTCGGCAAATCGCAGTACCAATCGTAAAAGCTTAAGTTCACTCCGCCGAATAATTGAAGAAACCTGCTGCCTGCTGCATAACTTAACATCGACATAGCGGGAATCGGCGAGAAACCGATTACTCTATCGGGACCATATTTTTTTGCCGTATAAATATTTGCTGCGGCAATAATTTCGAGAACTTCATCCCAAGAAGTTCTTCTGAATCCTCCTTTACCGCGTGCTGTTTGGTATTCTTTTCTTTTTCCTTTGTTGTTCTGTAAATTTTCCCAGGCTTTCAAAGGATCGCCGGTTTTTTCTTTTTCCTCTCTGTAGGCATCAACCAAAGCTCCCCGTATGAGCGGATATTTAATTCTAAGCGGGCTGTACAAGTACCACGAAAAAGAAATTCCGCGTTGGCAGCCGCGCGGTTCGTAAGGGGGCAGGGTGCTTTCGAGTAATGGATAATCCAATTGCTGTGTTTCCCAAACAACTATTCCGTCTTTAACGTGAATCTGCCAAGAGCAGCCACCAGTGCAGTTCACGCCGTGAGTGCTTCTTACAATTCTATCGTGTTGAAAACGGTTACGGTAAAACTCCTCCCACTTTCTCGTATCGGGAGAAACGATGTCTTTAATCCAGCTCATAAACTCACTTATATTTTTATTAAAAATTAACGACCGGAATTAACACTGTATTTTTTTACTTTTCTCCAATTCCAAAGGAAAAAGAGAAAAACAATATTCAAACCAAATATTGAAACTGCTAAGAAAATAATATTTCCGTTCCCGGAATAATTTTGATATAAATTCCAATCATCGGAATAATATAAAAAGGCTAGTAAATCTTTAACTTCCTGATCGGTTAGGGGTTTGTCTGCAAAGCTGTTTACCATTGCAGGGAACGGAGGATTTCTAATAATACCATCAACACCCGCGGGACTTAATCTTGTGAAAGCCATACTCAGGTCTTTAGCTAAAGTTCCGCCGTCAAATACACCCGGGAGCTGCACGTTATGGCAAACGACACAGGGAGCGCCCCCGTTTTCAAATTCTACAGTTCCTTCGAATAATTTTTTCCCTCTGTCGATATCAACCTGGGTTACATTTGTGGGATCAAAAATTTGTTTTGGTGTTCTTATTTTGGGATTATTAGGATCAGGACTATTGAGTGTGATATATTCAAGTACGGATTTTACCTCAATATCACTTAACGATTGATCAGGCATGATGGTTCTATTATTCTCCTCAAAAACCAATACTGCTAATGAATCGCCTTGAATGATAAGTGTTTGTGAAGATCTGATAAATTTTATCAACCATTCATCGTCCCTTCTTTTTTGAATATTTTCGAGATCGGGACCAACTCGTTTTCCTTCTCCGATCGTATGACATACAGCACATTGTGCAGAAAAAATCTTTTTACCTGTTTCCTGTGCTATCAACGATTGAAATAAGCATACAATAAAAAGGACTTTAAGAATATTATAATATATCATAAAAGTTATCCTTCAAAAGGAATTAAAGATTCTTTTATTAGGATGATATCTTGAAAATAATTTATAATCAGAAATTTTGTTCTGTTTTTAATTTATAAGAATAATAAAACATACGCAAGCATTAAATAAAATATTTTCAATTTATGGTTTTATCAGAGGACAAAAATATACTATCATCACTTAAATATTTTTTTATAAACAATTAAAATTCTTTTGCGATAAAAATCATTTATAGATTCATTGAAATATTTTTTTCAAACCTGTTTGCAGCAAGCAAATTCAAAGGTGATATGTTATTCAAAGCTGAATCTAACTTTTGTTTATTGCAATAATCAGACTTTGATGCTTTTCTTTGTGTCAACAAGATGAAGGTAGGTAAAGAGATAGATAATCTTCAGTATCATAACAGATAATCGAAGTACAATGAAGTCTAAAATGAGCTGATTTAGAACGGTAAAACGAGATTAACAAAATAAAAAAACCCCCCCGATTATTTATATATAATCGGGGTATCAAGAGCTGGTGATGGGACTCGAACCCGCAACCTGCTGATTACAAATCAGTGTGTATAAATTCTATGATCAGTATAAGTCATTGTTTTACAATTATTTAAAGAAGCTGTATATTTAACTGAAGTACAAACTGAAGTACATTTTTATTTATTTACTGATTATGCGGAAGTTCGCCCTATCAGCCAGGAGATCCTTTCGACCCGCCTATGTCAAATTGAAATTGCAACTTTCTCTCGTAAATTCGAACTTTTAAGCCTTATAACTCAATAAGTTATCGGGCTTTTTTAGTTTAAAGGAAAATTAGGGGTGGAGAAAAGGGTGGAGAAAATTTTTCGGGACTTCATTCGTTTAATATTCCTCAACTTTTGATTATTTGAATACCATCGCCAACAATTACAGACTATTGCATCACATCTACCATTTATATAAGTTATAATATAATTCAGTTCATTATTTAGATTTTACGATTATTTTAGTATGCCAACGCCAGAGCAAAAAGCACGTCAAAATATTGATAACCAACTTAAATCTGCTGGCTGGGCAGTTCAATCGCTTAAAGATTTTAATCCTTCATCAAACTTTGGAATTGCTGTAACTGAATACCCAACTCAATCCGGTAGTGCGGACTATCTTCTCTTCGTTGATAGAAAGCCAATTGGAGTTATTGAAGCTAAGGCAGAAGGAAAGACTCTTAGTCAAGTTCACGACCAAACAGAGCGATATGCAACCGATACATTAAAATATATCGGTAAAAAAGAAGACCTCCCC
>CAZCLA010000047.1:0-21146 GCA_964499285.1 uncultured Melioribacteraceae bacterium | reverse complement strand
AGAAAAACAGCCGCTGTTCCGTCAACCGTTCATTGTGATCATTTAATTCAAGCTCAAGTTGGTGCAGAGGATGATCTTCTTCGAGCAAAAGACGAAAACAAAGAAGTATTCGATTTTCTCGAAAGTGTATCTAAAAAATTCGGTGTTGGATTCTGGAAACCAGGCGCCGGAATTATTCACCAAGTTGTTCTAGAAAATTATGCCTTCCCCGGCGGAATGATGATCGGAACAGATTCGCACACTCCGAATGCAGGTGGACTCGGAATGATTGCAATCGGTGTTGGAGGCGCTGATGCAGTTGATGTTATGGCCGGTATGCCGTGGGAATTAAAATGGCCTAAGCTGATCGGTGTAAAACTTACCGGCAAAATGAGCGGTTGGACTTCCGCAAAAGATGTTATCTTAAAAGTAGCCGGAATTCTAACAGTAAAAGGTGGTACCGGTGCAATAGTTGAATACTTTGGCGATGGTGCACAATCACTATCTTGTACGGGTAAAGGTACAATTTGTAATATGGGGGCAGAGATCGGGGCAACAACTTCCATTTTTGAATTCGATAATAAAATGGTTGAGTACTTAAGAGCTACCGGAAGAGAAGATGTTGCAAAATTATCTGAAGAACACAAAGATTTACTAAAATCCGATGACGAAGTTCATAAAAATCCTGATAAATATTACGATCAAGTAATTGAAATAAACTTGAGTGAACTTGAGCCACATTTAAATGGCCCTTTTACACCGGATAAAGCTTGGCCTATTTCAAAAATGAAAGAAGCCGTTGAAAAAGAAGGCTACCCTGATAAAATAAGTGTTGCATTGATCGGAAGTTGTACAAACTCAAGCTATGAAGATATTGACCGTGCTGCAAGTATTGCAAAGCAAGCATTAGATAAAGGATTAAAAACAAAATCGCAGTTCACAATTACTCCCGGCTCCGAACAAGTAAGAGCAACTATCGAACGTGACGGACAATTAAAAACCCTTACCGATGTAGGTGGTCTTGTCTTAGCAAATGCTTGCGGTCCTTGTATAGGAATGTGGAAAAGAATGGACATCGAAACCGGTGAAAAAAATACCATTGTAACATCATTTAATAGAAACTTTGCAAAGAGAAACGACGGCAATCCCGAAACAATGGCATTTGTTGCAAGTCCCGAATTAACAACCGTTCTAGCACTTGCCGGAAGACTATCCTTCAACCCAGAAACCGATGAATTAGAAAACGAAAAGGGTGAAAAAATAAAGTTGGATCCCCCTAAAGGCTTGGAACTTCCTACAAAAGGATTTGATAAAGGTGAAAGCGGATACATATCCGGTCAAGGAGGTAATCCTGATGCGGAAGTAATTGTACAAGAAGACAGCAACAGACTTCAACTGCTGGAAAAATTTGACCCCTGGAACGGTGAAGATTATACTGAACTCCCGCTTCTATTAAAAGCTCAAGGTAAATGTACCACCGATCACATTTCAATGGCGGGACCTTGGTTAAGATTCCGCGGACACTTGGATAATATTTCCAACAATATGTTCCTTGGTGCAATCAATGCTTATACCGGTAAAGCCGGAGAAACCAAAAACTTATTAACGGGTGAATACAAACAAGTTCACGAAGTTGCCCGTGATTATAAATCCAAAGGTTTGGGCTGGGTTGTTGTTGGAGATGAAAATTACGGTGAGGGTTCAAGTCGTGAACACGCCGCAATGGAACCGAGATACCTCGGCGGTAAAGCAATTATTGTAAAAAGCTTTGCGCGAATTCACGAAACAAACTTGAAGAAACAAGGTATGCTTCCTCTTACTTTCGATAATCCGAGTGATTACGATAAGATTCAAGAGGATGACAAACTTAGCATTATCGGCTTGAAAGAATTAGCTCCCGATAAAAAACTTACCTTAAAGATACATCATAAAGATGGTTCGGTTGAAGAGGTAAAATTGAATCATACATTTAATGAAAACCAGATAAAATGGTTCAAAGCAGGAAGTGCATTAAACTTAATTGCCGAACAAAATAAGTAAAATTAAAAGGGCTGCAAATGCAGCCCTTATTAAATTTCAAGTTTTTCTTTATAGAATCTTGACATTATCTTATCTTTAATTTAAATTGTTTTCATATAAGAATGAATCGCCCAAAGATTTATATTAATCATTACTGAAAAGGTGATAAAATGAAACATTGTTTGTTTGTTTGTTTGTTTAACTTCTCTGATACAAGCTCAATTTCAACAATTCGCTGATGATCCCGAAATATTTACTTGTGTTTTCAATTATGAATTTGAAAAAAGTCGAGAAGAAGTGGGAGAGTATTTGTTGGGGTATCGTATTCAAATGCTACCAGTTGCTCCATTCTACTTAAGAGAGCAAGACGGGTCATTCTCATTAGTCGGTGATGATTCAGATGATAGATGGCCTGATGAAGGTGATTACACATTTCCGACCACTGCCACAATCCCACCAATTGGCTTGCCAGATCCAAATGATTGGCTAACACAAGATTGGCCTAATCAGAATATAATAAAACAATGGTATGGATTTGAAATTCACACAGCAGATTTAACCCCATATCCCAACTTTGCTTTTGGAATATATAAATTAAAAGTAGATGTAATTTTTGATAATGGGACTCAAGACTTTTATAGAACATTAGGCTATGTTTATATCGATTGTCGTGATGTTAATTTGTATAATTATGATCCTCTCAATCCAATTGGCCATAAAATAGATATTGCAATAAAATATTCTATACCACAACTTGATATTACCGGATATCCGATTAATGATGATTCAAGTTATTTTAAAATTAAAAACATTGGTATTGAGGAAAATTGGAGAGTAATAAAAAGCGGCGAAACAATCAGATATTGGGAGATAAAGGGGGTTAATGGTCCAACTATGGGTTATGGTATGGACTATTTACCATCCGAGCTAACAGTAAACTTTCAAAACACTGCTCCATTAAACGCTAACCCATCATTCCAGTGGTCACATGTACCATCAGCATCTTTTTACCTTGTTTATAGATATTGGGAAGAGAATGGAATTCTCCATAGCCCGGCATATGTTGCCAGCACATATAATAATTATTGGACTGATAATTCAGTGATAATCCGCCGCAATTCAAATGATAAATATATTTATAAAATTCATTCATCCATACAAAGTTTTTCGGGAAATTATTTGTCTGCTCCCTCAGAATTTATTGAAATTTCTGGTGATGGGCCTATTTATAAAAGCACCACTAACTCTTTTGATGGAAATATTATTGAGCTAGGTGTTTATCCAAATCCGTTTAACTCATTAACAAATGTAATTTTTTCTGTTTTCGAACAAGATCATTTAGTTATTAATTTATTAGACATAACCGGGAAAAAGATTCGCGAAATTATTAATAGGAAATACGATCCTGGCAAATATACCTTACCAATTAATTTCTTTTACCTCAGCTCCGGTGTGTATCTAATACAAATTATTGGTGCTAAGAGTTCTGATTGCATTAAAGTATTGTTTTTGAAATAAGCACTATGAGAAATCCATGAGAAAGACATTTTATTTAATAATTAATATTATTTTTTTAAGCACAACTTTTATAGCCCAATCAAGTTTTGAGATTACTATTCCCGAAACTAAAATTAATAATGATCTGGGATATGCTGATCAACAGCCAAACGATATACCGATTAGCAATAGTATATATGGAAAATCTCTCTTCTTCTGGAAAGATTTTAGAAGCGGAACTTCTGAAACTTATGTCACAAATAAACTAGCAAATACTTCAATTTCGTATTGTAAAAAATGGCTGCCATACCCGGGCGTTACCGATTTTGCAACTGCTGCCGATTCAGAGAATTACATCTATGTATTGTACAAACTGGAAAGTGAGTTGATCCTTTCAAAATGTGACTCATTACTAAACGAAATATCAAAGATCAGTATAGATGTATCACAATTTAATACAATAAGTAATCGATTTAATCTTGCAATAAACAGAAATAATGAGGTTGCTGTTGTGGTTTTTGCGACATCAGGTTTTGTTAATGTTAACAACCTTTACGGTATTAGATTTAACACTGACTTGGAATCTATTGACAGTTTTAAAAGATTAATCTCTTGTCCATATACTTCTGATTTAAGGAAAATTGAGATAGCGGTTACATCAGATAATAATTTTGCTGTTCTTATTTTTGTAAACGAGTTTCTTTTTCTACAGGTTTTTAGAGAAACTCTTTTAATGCCTTTAAATTATCGTGTGAATGCTCAAATAAAATCGTCTACTGCTTATCGACTTGCTGCTTCAGATTCCGGCTTAACTTTTGGTGTTGCTTTCCTCAGTGAAGGACTTACCGGATCCCTTAACAAAACCTATTTTCAAAAGTTTTGGAACAATGGACTTGAAATTGGTGATTTAATTGAAGTTACGACTGAAGGTTCATTAAGTCTTTTTTTAATTAATTTTATTGATGATGAGTACTTAATTGGCTTCGAAAAATTAGATACAAATGATGAAGGTCGATCGCTCTATTGCCAAATATTTAGTGATGATAATTCAAGTTATTGGTCTGAAGAATTAAAAATTAATACTACCACTAACTTCAGATATCATTTTAAACCAGAAGCTGTCAAAAGCGGGACCGATAAAATCAATTTGATTTGGTTATCTGAAGTAACGGGTTACCCACAATTTTTTTATAACTCAATAGACAAATTTACTCGTGAATTAGATACGGAAAATACAATATGTTCAAACGAAGGCAGTGGATATCAATTTGATCCGGATATTATTAGTACAAACAATAAACTTTTAGTTGTGTGGAATCTGCGATTAAAAATTCCGGTGTTTTCAAATAGCACTTTTTTTAGAAGTCTTGATTTTCAGCAACAGCCAGGTTTAGAAGTAAAGATTTCAGGAGATAGTTCTTTTCAAGGACACCCTCCGAAAATAGTAAAAACGAATAATCGATATATAATTTCGCGATTAGCTGAATCTGTTTTTGCTCAAGAGATAAGTGAAGAAGGTGAGTTACTAAAAGAAGAAGTTGATATTGCAGAATTAAATTTTAATACTAAAATATTGGGCTTTACGGTTTACGCAATCCCAAGGAATAGATTAGTATATGTTTGGTGGGACCATGATCAAATCTATGGACAAATTATGAACTCAGACCTCGAAAAACTTGGAAACACAACAATACTTCAACTAAAAGAGAACGTCTCTAACATAAAAGTTTTACTAACTAATAATGATAATATTTTCATCCTATGGCAGACAACAGATCAAGAATTGTTTCTTAAAAAATTCGACTTTGATTTACGACCACTAACTAATGAAACGTTAGTTGTTATTAGAAGTATGCCCGGCACAATTAATTTCCCCGCTATCACTTATAATAAAACTAATGGAGATGTAATAACTACGTGGATTGATAATTCTGAAGGGGATAATAATGTTTATGCAAGAATATTTGATTCTAATTGTGAGCCAAAAACAGAACTGTTTTTAGTTAACGATGATAATGCTGGAGTAGACCAAGAAAACACAACTATTGCTTCCGATTCAGATGGGAAGTTTGTGATTAGTTGGACTGATTCAAGAAATGGTTCGAAAGATATTTATGCGCAACTTTACTATCCAAATTACCAACCATTTGACAGTAATTTTTTGATCAATAGTCATACATTGAGGACTCAACATCAACAATCAGTTTATTTGGAAAATGGATTACTTTCATTTGCTTGGTCTTCAAACCATCTTCCGAATACCGGGTATGATGTATTTCTAAAACAATACTATTGGAATGCAGTTGTAGGAATTGCGAATTTAGAACAAACCAATAGTGAGTTAATAATTTCTGCTTATCCAAATCCATCAAATAGTGAAACGACAATTAATTTTAGTTTACCTAGTAGTGGTTTTGTTAACATCAATATTTATAACGCGTTGGGTGAGAAAGTAAAAAGTCTTGTAAATTCCTATTACACTGCAGGCAAAAATAGTGTTAAGCTAAATACCATAAATTTACCTTCAGGCACTTATTTTTGTAGAATGAATTTTTATGACAATTTTAAAACCATTAAGCTGATGATTCTTAAATAGTATAAACATTCATTTATAAATTTTTTCAATCAGGCTTCCAAAATCTTTTATTAATTCTATGATTATTAAATATCAAAACCCAACTTCTTTGAGAAGTTGGGTTTTTATTTAAAATTAAAAGGGCTGCAAATGCAATCCTTGTTTGTTCTCATAAATTCTTAGAGTTAAAAAAGAAGTGACAAAACATAAATAACCAATAGCAAGAATCCTACACCCAATGATCCCAGCATTACATAAAAGCTAACTGTCGTTGCTTTATCGGTTTGAACATTATTTTTCTTTTCGTTCATTTTACACCTCGTTTGTTAAAAATTGTTTTGAGAAATATTTAACAACGAGGGGTTAAATGTCGGTGGAAAATCGCAGGGAAAAAAATGTTTTATAAATTATTTCAAGGGTTAGTTTTTTTGGAATAATTTTATTGTAAAGTTGGAAGGTTAATCTTTCGCTATCCTCAAATTTTTGATCCAGACAGGGTTTTAATTTCGTGTGAATTTTTGTGTCATAGTTTCTATTGATTGAAGAATTTACTGTTAAAAACTGAGAAAAATCTTCGATGAGAATAAATTCTGTTTGTCCTGATGCAGTATTATCCCCAAAGCAGGTTGAAGCGTAAATCAATGTGCTTTGAAATAAAAGTAACGAAAGAAGCATAGGAATAAAAACTTTGCGGATCACCTGAATTCCAAAAAATTATGGATGATAATTAACTAAAATAGGTTCAATTTACAACCGCCTAAAAACGTCTCCATACTATTTTATCCCCCTCTTTAATTTTATACTTATCGGTAAATCCAGCTATAACTTCAACCACATAAATCGCCGGGGCGTTTGATGGATAACTTTGATCTGATTGAGTCTGGGTGTTCTTGTGAATTTTTACTATTGTGTTGTTAGAGTTCACAAAAATCATATCTAGTGAGATAAGCGTGTTTCTCATCCAAAAAGACTGCTCCTCTTCAAACGGGAAGATAAAAAACATACCTTGGTTTTCTTCCATCTTATCACGGTTCATAAGTCCAAGAGCGCGTTCTTGCATCGTCTCGGCTACTTCAATATCAATCGAGGCTAAAAACTCTCCTTCTGTCGAATTAAAGCTTAGCTCCCCTTCTTTTTTGAATTTGTAAAGGTCACTTTCTTGATTAGATCTTCGGTAGTCCGTTTGGGAAGAAGCTGAATTATCATTTCCACTCATCATATAAATTGCAACAGCTATTACAATTATTACTATTCCGCCGATTAAATAAACCGAAATTGATTTCTTCGATTCTCGCTTGGAACTTAAATTTTTCGTCTTGGTTTTCTTATTTTTGTTCATCAGATAACTTTTTAATCATTTTAACAAATTTAATAATTATTAAAAGATAAGATAAATGAAAAATTTAGTGGGACGCGAGAAAATTAATCTGGGTGAAACTCAATTAAAAATAATTAAAAGCGGCTGGGGCAATGAAGCTGTCGATAATTCGGTGGTGGAAAAAATAACCTATCTCTCCGATGAACTAAAAGTCAAAGGCTATCTCGCTTATCCAAAAAATCCATCAAAAAAATACCCTTGCATTATTTGGTGTAGAGGAGGATACGGAAATGCAGGAGCAATTGATGAATTCAACGCGGCGGGAATTTTCGGTCAGATGGCAAGCTGGGGCTATGTTGTTTTTGCACCGCAATACAGAGGAAACCTCGGCGGCGAAGGAAAAGATGAATTCGGAGGCAAAGACGTTAATGATGTATTGAATATCATGAAAGCCGCTGATGAACTTGATTTTGCCGATACAGAAAAATGGGGTATCGAGGGTTGGAGCCGCGGTGGGATGATGACATACTTATCCTTGACGCAGGAAAATAAATTCAAAGCCGCAGTCGTAACCGGAGGGATTGCAAATCTTAGGTGCAATGCTGATGAAAGCGAGTTCATGAAAAAACTTTATACGCCTGCGCTTGGTCCATATAAAAGTAAAGAGTTTGAGGGCAACTGCCGATCCAGATCAATCGTAAATATTGCCGAGCGACTCAGTAGGTCAACCCCAATCTTAATCATGCACGGGAATAAAGACAAACGTGTACTTCCTCACGATTCTCTTGATATTTCTTATAAACTTCTCGATCTTGGAATAACTTTCAGATTATTGATGTTCGAAAACGGAGATCATTTTCTAAAAAATTACCGAACTGAAGTTGATAAAGAAAGAAGATTATGGTTTGAAAAATATCTTAGATAGCTTTTAAAAATTATCATTCGAAATTAATTTAAATAGAAAGGGAATAATTTTGAGAAGAATTCTTAATGTAATATTCTTTATATCGGTTTATTCACTTTTAAACGCTCAATCATTCAACTTGGAAAATGCTTTTCCTAATCTTTCCTTCAACAGACCTCTTGAGATACAGAACGCCGGGGATGGTTCCAATCGATTGTTTGTAGTAAGTCAAACAGGTTTCATAATTGTTTTTCAAAACTATTATACAGTTTCGGAATTTGATGTTTTTCTTGACATAACTGCAAAGGTAGATTGGGGCGGAGAGAAAGGATTGCTTGGTTTAGCTTTTCATCCCAATTACAAAGAGAACGGATATTTCTTTGTTAATTACACTGCTCCTTCGCAGCTTCGAACAGTAGTTTCAAGATTTAAGGTGAGTCAAGCCAACCCCAATATTGCCGATCCTCAAAGTGAAGAAATTATTTTCACAACACCTCAGCCATTCAGCAATCATAATGGGGGGAAAATTGTTTTTGGTCCTGATGGATATTTATACATTGCGCTCGGTGACGGCGGCTCAGGAGGCGATCCTCAAAACAATGCTCAAAATTTAGGTTCACCACTCGGAAAAATTCTACGAATAGATGTAGATAAGCAAGCAAACGGGAAAAAATATAGTATTCCTGATGACAATCCATTCGTGAATAATGATGAAGGATATCTTGAGGAAATCTTTGCTTACGGACTTAGGAATCCTTGGAGATTTACTTTTGATTTACAAACCGGTTGGCTTTGGGCTGCGGATGTAGGACAAAATGATTGGGAAGAAATCAATATTGTAAATAAAGGTGGAAACTACGGCTGGCGGTTTATGGAAGGAACTCACTGTTATAATCCCCAGCAAAATTGTGACGACGGAACTCTTGAGCATCCTATTTGGGAATATCCTCATAACAATTCCGGGGGATGGTCGATAACCGGTGGAGAAGTTTATCGAGTTGATGAATCTTCAGAACTTTACGGCAAATATATTTATGCCGATTTTGTTTCCGGAAATATTTGGAGTCTGCAGTACGACGGGATTAATTCACCGGTTAATAAATTTCTTCATTCACAACCGGGAATTGGAATTTCGGGCTTTGGGAAAGACGAAATCGGAAACATATATCTTTGCGATTTAAATGGAACGATTTACCGCTTTGAAGAACCGGTAACCACCGTACAAAACGATAATTATATCATTGAAGGTTATTTACTTGAACAAAATTTCCCCAATCCATTTAATTCAACGACGCAGATAGTTTTTTCTGTTCCGGAAGAACAAAATGTAAAACTTGCTGTCTATGATTCACTTGGAGCAGAAATTAAAGTTCTGTTCAATGAAAAAGTATCAGCCTATGAGAATTATAAAATTACTTTTGATACAACAGAATTAAATTTAGCCACCGGAATTTATTATTATAGAATCGAAACCAAGGCTGGTTCTTTTACTAAGAAAATGATTTTATTAAAATGAGGAAAATAAATGACAACAAATTATTGGCTTTTCAAGTCGGAAGAAGACGTTTATTCTATCAATGATTTGAAAAAAGAAAAAACAACACACTGGGAAGGCGTTCGAAATTATCAAGCGCGGAATTTTATACGCGACGATATGAGAAAGGGAGATATGGTACTTTACTATCACAGCAATTGTGAAAATGTCGGTGTTTACGGAATAGCTGAAATTATTAAAGAAGCTTATCCCGATTTTACCGCTTTTGATAAAAGGACGAATTACTACGACCCCAAATCAAATGAGGATGATCCAACGTGGTTTATGGTCGACATTAGGTTTAAGCAAAAATTTGAACGACCTGTTTACCTAACCGAGATCAAATCAAATCCAAAACTTAAAAATATGAGACTTGTTCAGCGCGGCAATCGGCTTTCTGTATTCCCGGTTACTAAATCAGAATTTGACGAAATAGTTAAGATGAGCAAAACAAAATAGATATTTCTTTTCGACTTAAGAACCTCACTTGAACTTATACGTCTAATCAATTGCCGAATTATTGGCAAAATTGGAGAAAAATGATGAAACTTAAGTTTTTGAGAATATTCACAGCCGGATTTTTATTTGCCGCTTTGATGGGTTGTTCCAACGAAAAAGTAGATGCACCTCTGATAGAATTAACTGATTTTTTCAGGAATCCTGAAAAAGTCGGTTACAAAATCTCCCCTAACGGAAAACATCTTGCTTTTCTTGAATCTTTCAATTCGCGTATGAACATTTTTGTTCAGGAATCAATTACTGATTCTACAAAAAGAATAACCGACTCGAATGAAGATATAAAAGCATTCTTTTGGGGAAATGATTCATTAATCTGCTACCTGAAAGAAACCGTGAAAAAAGGGAATTATCATCTCTACAAAATAATGAGAAAAGGAGGCAGTGAAATCAATTTAACTCCATATCAAAATTCTACAGTTGAAATAATTGATTTCCTCCCCGCGATTGAAGACGAAATTTTGGTTAAAATAAATTTGCAAGATCAAAAAATCTTCGATCTTTATAAGATAAACATCCGGCAAGAAACATTAGAACTTGTTGAAAAAAATTCTGGCAGTGTAACTTGGTGGCTCGCAGATCACGACGGCAATGTTAGACTTAAGATTTCAACCGATGGAGTTAATGAAGTAATTGAATATAGAAATAACTCAAACTCAAGTTATAGACCGATTGCTGCAAATAATTTCAAAGATGTTTTTATGCCTGATTTATTTTCATACGACAATAAATACTTATATGTTCGATCAAATATCAGCCGAGATAAAATTGCCGTTGTTAAGTTCGACCCGGAAACCATGGAAGAAATAAAAGTAATTTATGAAAATCCAGAAGTTGATGTTCACAAAATTCTTCGTTCGGATATTACTGAACAAATAGTCGGAGTTTACTATCTCGATTTTAAAGGAACTTACCACTTCTTCGATGATGATCATT
This sequence comes from uncultured Melioribacteraceae bacterium, assembly GCA_964499285.1. Lineage (GTDB taxonomy): Bacteria > Bacteroidota > Ignavibacteria > Ignavibacteriales > Melioribacteraceae > JAGFIY01. Next base: position 9,868 of record CAZCLA010000047.1, on the reverse strand, counting down.
CAAAACTTTTTTCGGTGCTTCAAAACAAACTGCCAGGTTACGAAATAGATTTTGCCGGAGCATCAAAAGATGAGAGCAAATTAATAATAAGAACTTTCAGCGACCGATCACTTGGTGCTTACTATCTATATGATACCGAAACAACCGAGCTGCATAAACTTGCTGAAATTAGTCCTTGGTTAAAAGAAGAACAACTCTCACCGATGAAATCAGTCAGTTACAAATCGAGAGACGGATTGACAATAAAAGGATATCTAACACTTCCAAAAGTCAGTAAATTGGAAGACTTGCCAGCTGTAATACTTCCGAATCCCGGTGCTTGGAGAAGATACATTTGGGGATTTAATGCGGATGCTCAATTTTTTGCAAATCGAGGTTATGTTGTTCTTCAACTTAATCATAGAGGAGCTTACGGCTATGGAAAAGAATATTGGGCTGCAGGTTTCAAACAGTGGGGACAAAACATGCAAAACGACATAGAGGACGGAACTAGATGGTTGATAAGACAGAACATTGCAGATTCAAGCAGGATAGCAATTTCGGGATACAGCTACGGCGGTTATGCCGCACTTATGGGTTTAATTAAATCTCCAGAGCTTTATGCATGCGGAGTTGATCACAGTGGGATTGTAAATCTGTTTCATTTCCTTAATACGATTCCACCTTCTTGGGAGCCTTTCAGAGAAATGCTTTATAAAATGGTTGGAAATCCGGAAACCGATTCGTTAATGCTTTACCAAAATTCTCCTTTGTTCAATTCGAATAGAATCCAATCGCCCGTTCTGATCGCTCAAGGCGGAAACGATACAAAGGTGCTTCAAGAAGATATTGATTCTATTCTATCAACATTGGAGCAAAATAATATTGAATACAAATATGTTTTCAACAAAGATGAAGGACATGGATTCGGAAAGGAAGAAAACAGAATCGAGCTCTACAAAGAAATCGAAATATTCCTTTCGAAACATTTAAAGGGAAGGCTAAAAAACTAAATTAATAGAAAATTTTATTCTACTTTTACTGCCGTTCCATAGGCTAGAATTTCGGCAGCACTCTGCATAATATAACTAGTCGAGAACTTTACATCTATAATTGCATTTGCTCCCAATTCTTTGGCGGCTTCAGTCATTCTATCAATTGATTGTTCCCGGGATTCAGCCATAAGCTTAGTGTACTCTTCTATTTCCCCACCGAACATGTTTTTAAATACTGCTGCAATATCTTTCCCAATGTGTCTGGCTCTGATTGTGTTTCCTTTCACAAGTCCGAAAGATTTAGTTATTGTTTTCCCGGGAACAGTTGAAGAAGCCGTGACAATCATCTTTGAATCTCCTTATATTTATCTTTCTTAGCAATAGTTAATTTTTCGCGCAGTATTGAAAAAATAAGCAGCAACAATCCAATGATAAAAACTGCTATCCCGAATTTAAGCAAAAATGGGGAGTGATCATCCGCTATAAATGCTTCCACGCCCTTAAAAATTCCGTATCCCACGATAAGCATCGCACCGACAATAAAAAGAAACCATGATACAAACCTTTCGATTCTGTTGTGCCGAACCGTCCAATAATTATCCCATACTTCCGAAGAAGGGTTTTTAAGACTCATCTTTTTTAACACCTCCTTTACTCTCTTTTGTTGTTCAAATTCATTTCTTAATTCCGGATCACCATCAAGCAATTTGTTGAATTCCTTCAACTCCTCCGGCTTTAATTGATTTTCAAAATAATTTTCGAGCAGATAAATAAATCGATCCGTCATAACTCAACACCTTCTAATGCTTTTGCTAATTTTTTCCTTGCATAAAATAATCTTGACATCACGCTACCTAGTGGAAGCTCTAACAATTCTGCTATTTCTTTGTATGAATAATTTTCAAATTCTTTTAAGACTAAAATTTCCCTATCGTTCGGTTCAAGCTTAATAAGAGCTTCTTCAACAAGAGCCGCCGTTTCGTTTTTTTCGTAATTGACTGCTAAATCATTTTCCGAAACCGAATATTTTCTCACTTCCAGTAATTCAACCTGTTTTCTATTTTTTTCATCTCTAATTTTATTGAGACAAAGATTTCTTAAAATTTTATAGTACCATGTAAAAAATTTTTTCGATCGATCAAATTTGTCAAAATGATTCATTGCTCTAAGGAATGCCTCCTGCGACACTTCCATAGCAAGATCATGATTTCCAAGAATTCCAAGAGCAGAAAAATATGCCCTTTTCATATTTTCCTTTACCAGCAGAGCAAATTCCATCTTTTCCTTTTTAGTTAGATGGTTTGTCGAATATTCTTTCTTACGCATTTACTTTCTTATACACTTTGTTTACTGTTTTATTCAACCATTCAATTTATTTTATAAAATACCGGATTATACTTGAGATTATCAGATAATTTTATTCTTAGAGTATTAAATTAAAGAATCAAATTTAGAATAGATAGCAGATATGATGACTTTTAAGTATCCTTTCTTAGCGAAAATGATTTACCGGTACGCAAATTTTCCCGTAACTATAGTAATGTTGATTTTTGCTCTAACATCTTTAACCGCCTTAGATCAAAGCTGGATGTTTGGTGTTTCATTTTTCGTGCATATGTTAATTATTTCCGTGATAAACCGTTATTATTTCAGAGCTTATAAAATCTTTCCGTATAAAATTGAGATCAATAACGAGAGAATGAAATGCTCAAACTTTTTGTTCAACGAACGAACGGTTGAATTTAGACTTGATGAAATTGAAGAAATTACCGGAAGTATTTTTAGCGGAACTCCGGCACGTCCGCTTTATATTAAAATACCCGCAAAAAATATTACTATCGGGATCAATCAACATCTTACAAATTATAATAAATTACTAACGATAGTTTTAAGTAACATTAAGCAAGAAATATACAACGATCTTCTTAATAATATGAAAGAGCTAAGCGTACCGAAAAGTGTAATTGAAAAAGCCAATCAAACCTTTTCTAATAGAAAGAACAAAAAAAAAGCCCGACCTTAGTCGGGCTTCAAATAATAGTAATTCTTATTTACCTACAACAGCATCCTGAACTTGTTTTGCAACTTTGAATTTAACAACATTCTTTGCAGGAATTGTTATTGTTGCTCCGGTTTGAGGATTTCTTCCTGTTCTTTTCTTTCTTTTAACAACAGTAAATTTTCCAAGACCCGGAATAGTGAAATCTTTCTTTGCATTTTTGTAAACCAAGGTGTTAAGTTCAGCCAACATTTCGTTAGCAACTTTTTTTGTAACTCCTGTTTTCTTGGCGAGATGATCAATTATATCGCCTTTGGTCAATTGTTTTGACATAGTTTAACCCTCTTATTTATTTGATAAAGTTGTTAATTGAATGAGTAATAAAAAATAAGGTTTTTTTTACATAAAGAAAAACTTTTTTTCTTGCAAATGGTCTTCATCTCCTTGCCTCCTGTGATGATAATCAAAGCCGCATATCGAAGCCCCAGGGCATACAATGCTCTCCAGGATTTAAACATTTTGTTGTTGCTCTTCATTTAATTATTTTTCTTAACTAATTGAACCGGTAAAATGAAAATATTTCAACTGTGGTTGTGCACTATTTCCCTCTTTGTTACAGCGGCCTGTTCGGTGTCAGCACAAATAAAGCCGCCCGAAAAAACGGATAAGGATTCGTTGAAAATAGAATCCGTCGTTATTGCGGATTCATCCTTGGGGCATGATTCAACGCGCACCATAACAGCCCCTGATACAGCGAAGCCAATAATAAATCCGGGATTGATAACGACCGATATAAAATCGAACCGCATTAACAAAAAAGAAATTGAAATTAACGATTTTAGAACAACATCAAATATTATTACTCTTTTGCCTTTCGGTTTTGTTCAAGATTTGGGATGGATTGGGCAGCCGAATGAAGTCTTAATTGCCGGAAACGGTTATAATAATTTGAGTGTTGTGGAAAATGGTTTTGTTTTAAACAACAGAATTTCCAACTCATATAACTTTAACCGTTATCAGTCCGAATCTCTTGATTCAATATATTTAGTCCCGTTAACTCAATCCTTTTTATATGGGAACAACAATCAATCAGCTATATTATTGTTTCCAAAACGAGGAATCAATACACCGCCTTATTCAAGACTAAGATTTCATCAGGCACCGGAAGGCGAAGGTTTTGTTGATGTACTATTTAATGCGCTGTTTACAAGCAGACTGAACATTGGATTTGAACTGACTAATTTTACCGTAGATTCACGTTACGCTAACAGCGGAGCAAGTCATTGGATTGGTTCTACCTCGTTGAGATATATGTTCAATAATAAAATCAACTTAATCGCAAAATATAAGTTTGTAGATTCATATACTGAGCTTAACGGTGGCGTCGACTATAATTATTTGATCAATAATTTTTCTGAAGCTGAGGCTGAAGATATAATTTACAACAATTTTCAAGCGCCTGTTCTTTATGGAGAACTAAATTTCGATTCGCCCCGTTATAAAAAAGTTAGTTCTAATCAGCTTCGGTTAGATTTTTTGCTTCAGCTTTTAGAAGATGCTCCATCTACATTAACTTTTTATTATGCTGATGAATTAGAAGAATTCAGACAAAATGAAAAAGAAACTTACAGCGATATTCCAAAAATAATGAACGATAACAGCTATAAGCTTTATGGAGGAAGTTTTCATCAAAATTTATCCGGTAATTTTTTTCAAGCCGATGCTCATGCAAATCTTGAAGTTTTCGATAGTAAAGCACAATACTTAAATTTTTCTAACAAGGAATTATGGAGTTATTCTCTTGCCGGAAAGTTAAAATTATTTCCCATCGATTTTGGATACGCTTCTGTGTTCGGTAAATATATGACATATAATGAAAAATCTTTTTCCGGAACCGGGATTGACGCTGCTCTAAATCTTACAAAAACATTTCAGATTTACGGAGGTTTTTCAAATTACTCAAAACCTTATAATTTAATTGAAATCGAGTTTGGAAATCCTAAAGAGAACTCTAGTGTAAACACGTTTCAAACAATGCTAAGTTTTGTTGAAGGAAACGCAAAATTAAGCGCAGGATATTTCCGTACCGAGACTAAAAACTCTTCATTTGCCGTAATCGAACAGTCAGATGAAATGAAAATTGCCGAAGTATCAGAAATATTTTTCGAAGATACTAAGAAGGAAGGATTTAATGTAAACGTTGATTTTCAGATAAGCAATCTACTAATTAAAGCAAATCTTGCTTATTATCTAACAAAAACTTCTAGTATTGATAATCTGATGCCTGAATTTACCGGATGGGGAGGAATTTATTATGTTGACACTCTTTTCAACAGTAACTTGAAACTGAAAGCCGGGATGAATTATAAATTTAATGGTGTGCAGAACTACTTCCTTTACGATTTTGAAAAATCGATTTCGGTCTATCATCAATTGAATAATACAACAAATGAAATCGAATTGATCTCACCCTTTAGAACAGCCGCATCATTTCAACTCGATTTATTCGTTGCAGGCAGAATTCAAGAAGCAGCTGTTTTCTATTTTGTATTTGAGAACATATTGGATAGGAAGTATTATATAGTTCCTTACTATCCAGTACAAGCACGTGGAATCAGATTCGGTCTATCCTGGGAATTTTTGGATTAGTCCTCCCGCTTTACATTTATATTAACAACTCATTTTTGTATTTTCATATTTAATTCATCAAGAAAATTGGAGATTTCTAAATAATGAAAATTCGAGTATTCCTTTTATACTTTTTTACAGCTATTACGTTAAGTGCACAAGTAGTGGTTACTGTTCCGGAATTTGCAACGGAAAACGATTCGATTAAAATAATTTTCAACGCGCAGGAAGCCGAGTGGGATAATCTCGTTGGATATACAGGAAATGTTTACACTCATACCGGTGTAAAAACAAATCTTGGTGATTGGAAATATGTGATTGGAGGTTGGGGAAACAACACAACTCAACCTCAGCTAACAAGAACAGGAACTGATTTATATGAGCTGGTTATCGGATACCCGAGAACTTTTTATAACGTGACAAATCCTGGCGAACAGATTCTTCAAATGAATTTTGTTTTTAGAAGCGCGGATGCCTCAAAACAAACTGAGGATATTTTTGTTCCACTCTATGAAGCTGGACCAAATGTTAAAATAAATCAACCTACCGGAGAAGTTAACTTTGCAATAGTAGGCGACTTATTGGAGATCATCGCTAAATCAACAGATGCCGAATTGCTTCAATTATTTGTTGATGGTGTAGAAGTATCGAGTACAGAAGCTGATTCAGTTAATTACTTGCTAAACATTGCAGAACGAAACAGATACGAGATTATTGCAACTGCAAGCGATGCCGGAAGAGCCGCGGCAAGTGATACTGTTTATGTTGTTTCGAGAGACTTAATTGTTTTAGAAGATCTTCCTGATGATATAGAATTTGGCATTAACTATACAAGCCAAACAACTGCTGTCCTTGCAGTTCATGCTCCTTTTAAGGAATTTGTTTATGTAATCGGAGATTTTAATAATTGGAGTGAATCCCCCGAAAGTGAAATGAAACTAACTCCCGATAGTTCAACTTGGTGGATTGATATAACGGGATTAACTCCTGGTCAACAATATGCTTTTCAATATAATGTTGAGGGAAATTTAAGGATTGCCGATCCATATACTCCATTAGTCTTAGATCCGAACAATGATCCTTGGATTAGCAACAATACCTATCCTAACCTTTTACCTTATCCATACGGAAAAACTTCTGAATTGGTATCTGTACTCCAACCTGCAAAGCCGGAATATCAGTGGATTAACACAAGTTATTCCAAACCACAGAAAACAAATTTGATTATTTATGAACTGCTCATAAGAGACTTCCTCGCTGCTCATGATTATGCAACATTGATAGATACTCTCGATTATTTGCAGAACCTTGGTATAAACGCAATTGAACTTATGCCGGTAAATGAATTTGAAGGAAATGAAAGTTGGGGATATAATCCTTCCTTCTATTTTGCTCCCGATAAATATTACGGTCCGGAAGAAGACTTAAAAGCATTTATAGACGAATGTCACTCGAGAGGAATTGCAGTTATTATTGATATGGTATTAAATCATTCTTACGGACAGTCTCCTATGGTAAGGTTATATTTTGATCGTTATGCAAGCGATGAAATAATATCTTTGCCGGAAAGTCCATGGTTTAATGTTCAATCACCGAATCAAACGTATAAATGGGGTGCAGACTTTAATCACGAAAGTCAGCATACAAAAGATTTTATTGACCGCGTTAATAAATACTGGCTGACTGAATTTAAGGTAGACGGATTCCGTTTTGATTTTACAAAAGGGTTTACAAACAAACCTGGCGACGGTTGGTCATACGACGCAACAAGAATTGCTATTCTTAAGCGAATGGCTGATGCTATCTGGCAGACTAATCCTTCGGCATACGTAATACTTGAGCATCTTACAGATAATTCTGAAGAACGAGAGCTCGCAAATTACGGAATGCTTCTCTGGGGAAATATGAACTACAATTATAGTGAAGCCGCAATGGGTTATCACGACAGCGGTAAATCGAACTTTAGCGGAGTCTCCTACAAGCAACGAGGTTGGACTGTCCCTCATCTCGTGGGTTATATGGAAAGTCACGACGAGGAAAGATTAATGTACAAGAATCTTCAATACGGAAACTCAAGCAGTAATTACGACATACAAGAACTTAACGTTGCATTAAACCGAATAAAACTTGTCTCTTCATTTTTCTTAACTGTTCCCGGTCCCAAAATGATCTGGCAATTCGGTGAACTTGGATATGATATTTCCATCGATGATCCATGCCGTGTCTGCAATAAACCGATTTTGTGGAATTATTATCAGGTTGAAACCAGAAAAAATCTCTACAAAACTTATGCAGCTCTTTCCCTTTTGAAGAACAATTATTCAATTTTCTCAACCGACGATTTTTCAATGAACGTTTCAACAGCTTTCAAGAAAATTCATCTAAATGAAAATGATAATCACGTTGTGGTTGTGGGTAACTTTGGTGTTACGGAAACAGAAGGCGCTCCTCAATTTCAAACGACTGGTTGGTGGTATGATTATTTTGGAAACGACAGCCTATACGTTGAAGATGTTAATATGATGATGAATTTTGCTCCTGGCGAATTTCATATCTACTCAACAGAAAAATTCCCCGACACCGAGGAAGACATAATTTCAAATATGCACCTTTCGGATGAATCTATTCCTACGGAATTCAGATTGAACCAAAATTATCCTAATCCGTTTAATCCCACTACAACAATAACGTTTTCAATTCCTGCTGCTGGCAAGAAATCAAATACATTCCAAAATGTAAGATTGGATATCTATAACACGCTTGGTCAACGAATTAAAACATTAGTAAATGAACAAAAAGCTCCCGGGAATTACCATGTTCAATTTGATGCTTCAGGACTTGCGAGCGGAATTTATTTTTATCAATTAAGATCAGATAATTTTGTGCGAACAAACAAAATGGTATTAATGAAATAATTTTTTTGCAAAAATTGAGGAATGCGAATGTTTTGGAAAAATCACAAAACTTACGCAACATCATTTTTTCTTGTGTTTGTAATCATGACCGGTGATTTCGATTGCCAAGTAAAAACTAATGATGATTATAAATACATTTCGACTAATGAAATCTTTATGTGGATTTCAAACAATGGAAGCGGATCACATGATCCAAGAACAGATGGTTCAGGATTATACTGGCCGGCATCCAATTCACCATCGACATCTGTTGTTTTTGCGGATGGTTTGGTATGGGGTGGGAAAATTGATGATTCATTATACTTTAACGGGAATACACATTCCCAAGGTCTTCAAGCTGGCAAAATATTGCCAAACGGAGAAGCAGATGATCCAGGCTTATCAAAATACAGAGTTTATAAAATCAAAAAGGGCTGGGAACTTCTTCCACCCGGACCTGAACGAGATGAATATGAAAAAGATTACAATGAATGGCCGGTAGAGGATGGAGCTGCATGGATTGATAACGATAATGACGGGATTTACACAGCCGGTATTGATGAACCAAAGTTTCTAGGAGATGAAGTTCTCTTTTACGTTGCAAATGATCTTGACACAAGCAGATGTATGGGAACCTATGGCTCACAACCAATCGGTCTCGAGTTTCAAACAACACTGTTTGGTTACAGCAAAAACAGTTTTCTTACCAATGTCGTTTTTAAGAAGTACAAAATCATAAATAAGAGCTCAAACATTGTTGATGATATGTTCGTTGGCTTCTGGTCCGACAATGAAATTGGATTTCATCAAGATGACGTTGTCGGATGCGATACTCTTAGAAATTTAGGATATTCATTTAATTTTGAAGATGATTCGGAATTTGGAATGAATCCACCAGCCGTTGGACAAATGTTTTTGGAAGGACCAATTAATGCTTCAGGAGAAGAGTTACTTATAACAGCATATGCACCTTTCTTCAATTGCCCATGCGTTTATTATACCGATCCGTTCAAAAGTGTTTTTGAAGGGAGTCAACAGTTTTATAATTATTTGATTGGACTGCGACACGATGGAACACCACATACTGATCCGTTTACAAGTGAAACAACAAAATTTCCCTTCTCCGGCGATCCGGTAGCTCAAGAGGGATGGTATCAATTAAATGGTGACCCTGATGCTCCATATTCAAACTCACCTCAAGATGTACGATCAACAATTGCATCGGGACCATTTACTATGGCTCCGGGAGATACTCAAACCGTAGTGGTTGCTATTTTTCTAGCACAAGGAGAAGATTATTTAGATAGTGTTACTGAGTTAAAACTAGCCGCTGATTCGGTAATAGCATTCTATGAAGATGAGTTTTTAACAAC
>CAZCLA010000046.1:16952-21741 GCA_964499285.1 uncultured Melioribacteraceae bacterium | reverse complement strand
GTTAATGAAAAAATGTAATGTACTTCCAATTATAGATCAATAAAATATTGAGGAAATAAATGAAAGCTGTAATCTATGAGAAATATGGCTCGCCGGATGTATTAAGAATAAAATACATTGAAAAACCGATTCCAAAACAGAATGAAGTCTTAGTTAAAATACATGCAACAACAATAACCACGGTGGACAGTATTTTCAGAAGAGGGGATCAATTTTTTGCAAGGATGGCAACCGGACCCATTAAACCAAAAAATAAAATTCTTGGAACGGAGTTCAGCGGTATAGTTGAAGCAATTGGTTCTGAAGTAAAGAGATTTAATGTAGGCGAAAAGGTGTTCGGTTCAAGTCACACAGGCTTCCAAACTCATGCTGAGTACATTTGCTTGCCCGAAGATGGTCCATTTATTTCCATGCCTGCCGAAATTTATTTTACAGAAGCTGCATCGATACCTTCAGGAGCGTTGACAGCCTTACCTTTTCTGAGAGATTCGGGAAAAATCAAGAAGGATCAGAAAGTTTTAATTATCGGGGCTTCAGGTTCAGTTGGGTCATTTGCTGTGCAATTAGCAAAATATTTTGGTGCTGAAGTTACGGGGGTTACAAGCGGAAAAAACTCTGAACTAGTTAAAAAACTGGGAGCAGATAAAATTATAGATTATACAATCGAAAATTTCACCGAAAAAGAAAGCTCGTATAATCTCGTATTTGATACAGTTGGGAAAAGTTCTTATACGGAATGTAAAAAAATTTTGTTAGAAGATGGTATTTTTTTACAAACGGTAATTGGTTTTCCAATATTATTTCAAATGTTTCTTACAAACTTAATGGGAAGAAAAAAAGCTATTATCAACTTTACGGGACTACGTTCACCAAAACAAAAAATAGATGATCTAATTTTTATCAAGACTCTCGTGGAATCGAAAAAGTTATTTCCTCTCATCGATAAAAAATATACCTTCGATCAAATTAAGGATGCTTATCAATACGTGGATCAAGGACACAAGCGAGGAAATGTTGTACTTACACTTTCTTGATTTATATTAAGAAAAGAATAAATAATCTCAAATCTATTAATATCAAGTTCTCAAGATTTTACGAAACCCATCACTCGAATTCATAAGATTTGATATATGATTTAAATGACCTAATTGTGTTATTGTCACACTAGGTCCTAGTTCATATATTCAAATAGTATATCATAGCAACATTATTCATCTATTCTATACAAAAAGCATATTCGTAAGTTTTTTAATAAAATGAGGGTAAAATGAAAAACTTGATCATAATTTTATTTTTTGGTGTTGCTCTCTATGCTGGAATCGGAGGCGGTATTACTGAAATTGGTCCTCTTGTGGGAGTTGAAACTGAGTTTATACCTGTGGAATATCAACTTCAACAGAATTATCCGAATCCGTTTAATCCGGAAACAAACATTGAGTTCTCAATTCCTAAACCAGGTAATGTGAAAATTGAAGTATTTGATATTAATGGAAGAAAAATAATTGACTTAGTTGACGAAAATCTTGTTCCGGGAGTTTATACAATTAAATGGAATGCATACGGTCACTCAAGCGGAATCTACTTGTGTGTTTTAACAACGGCAAGAATCCAAATGGTTTCGAAAATGGTACTAATAAGATGATTTTGCTCGAAACTTTTGAGAAATTATCAAAATAATAATTAGGAAAACCAATGAAATTAAAAATATTATTAATCGCTTGCTTTGTATTTCTTTCCACGATGATATTGGCGCAAAACACGAACCCGGTAGTATCGAATATTGATTTTACCTATAATCCGGTTGATGGTACAATAACAATTACTTATGATCTATTTGATGCTGAACAGACGAATATTACGATTTTAATGCTAGTATCAAAAGACGGAGGAGCGACTTTCAGTTACTCTTGTGCTCAAGTATCGGGAGATATTTATTATAACATATCAACGGGCGTAAACAAAACTATAATATGGAATCATGATGAAGAACATGGCGGACCTCCAAGCGGTGAGGAATTTGTAATAAACATTATAGCTAACGATGAAGCCCCTGGCGGAAGTTCATGTACGGATGCTCCAATTGTTAATCACGGTGGTAAAGCTTACAACACAATTCAAATCGGAAATAAATGTTGGTTCAGAGAAAATTTAGATTTTGGTGAAATGATAAGCGGGATTGATGGCAATGGTCATGGTAATATGTTGGATAACGGAATTGTTGAAAAATTCTGTTATGAAGACAATGAAGAGAATTGTGACGAATATGGAGCATTATATCAATGGAATGAAGCTGTGCAGTATGTTAATCTTGAAGGAACACAAGGAATCTGTCCGGAGGGATGGCACGTACCAACTCAACAAGATTTTATCTATTTAATAAATGTTGTTCATTCGTCGAACACGTTAAAATCTGTGGGACAAGGTTCAGGTGCTGGTGCCGGAACAAATACAAGTGGATTCGAAGGATTGCTGGCGGGGTATTGTCTGCCACAGTCTCCATATTATGATGACGGTTTCCAAGATCTTGGCGCAATAACAGGCTGGTGGTCATCATTGAGAAATGGTTACACTCATCTTAATGCTGCTGTCTTCTTTGTTGTAGGAGAAAATGATCTGGCTTATCTTCCCGATTATCAAGATGTAAAGAATGCTTATAGTGTAAGGTGCGTTAAAGATTAGTGAAAATAACACCAAATTTGATGAACTAATTATTTCTATGATTAGATATTCACATTTTTGCTGAATATTTTAGCATTAATGTTGTTTTCGAAATGCAAAATTTTGAACCCTTTTTTGATTCAAAATAACTTGCAGCCTCATTTCAGAGTTGTTGAATTAGATTACTCAATTTATCTCTCATATTTTGATTCAAAAATATTTTGAATGAGTTCAAAATTGTGGAAAATTGATAATATCGCCGAACGATATTATATTTCGATAAATGACACAATAAAGTATTATTTCAAATGAAAGATAAACTTTTAAGAGATCTTCTACTTGGTTTTGTGAAAGTGCATATACTTCACCACGCAAATAAAGAACCAATATTTGGACAGGAATTTCACGAAGAATTAAAACGACATGGTTATGACTTGTCTTTCGGAACTCTCTATCCAATATTTCATAAACTTGAAGCTGAAGGTTACCTCAAATCAAAAAAGGAAAACATAAACGGAAAAGTAAGGCGGTATTATTCGATAACTGCTTCCGGAAGAAAACTTCTTGAAAAAGCAAAGCTCCAGGCAAATGAACTTGTAAAAGAATTGTACGAAGACTAATCGCGGCAATCACTGATCGAATGAATGAAAAAGAATTTCATTTATTTTCTAAAGTATAAAAAAAGAAGTTTGATTGACTTTTAGCGCTATAAGATTTATTTAAAAGTAAATATAATATTGGAATCGCTTTGCGGAAATTTATCAAAAAAATATTTTTTGTCATCTCGTTGATTCTGGTTTATCTTACTTTAAAAGAATTTCTTCAATTATATTCCTATCTATCTAGTATTAACATCTATCTTGCAATTGTTGTAATAGTAATCCTTTCCGTAATTATTCTGTATTTTGGAGTCTATCCGTTAATAAAAATTCTTATGATGCCTTCGGATTTAGGTCCCACAATGGAGAAAAGCAAGCATCAAGCTTTACTTGAAAAACGGATCAAAAAATTAAATCGAAATGATTATTTGATTAAGTCTGGATTTGATTTCAGCGAAATCAAAAATGATGAGCTAAGTTATAACAAACTAATTGCGGCAATTAGACCAGAAGTTCAAAGAATTAGAAAAAAGCATGTGAATTCAGTTTTTTACGGAACTGCAGTTTCGCAAAACGGTTTTCTCGATGCAATCATGATTTTTTCTGCATCAATGAGAATGATTAAGGAGATTTTCTTACTTTATAACGGCAGAATAAACAATAGGGATCTGCTCGCAATAGGTAAGAATGTTTATTACTCCATTGTCATCGGAGGCAGCGAAGGAATTGAGTACGCATCGGAAGAGGTGTTTTCAAAACTTGCAACTGATTCGATGAAAAGTATTCCTTTTCTCGATAAAATTTTCAGTTCGCTTGCCGATGGGTTTGTTAACTCACTTTTGTTGACGAGAATCTCATTAATTACTGAAAATTACTGTACGAAAATTTTTATTGAAAGTAAGAAAGAACTTTTCCCGAATCCTTCATTTGTGATAGATACAGCAAAAGATCTCACAAAAGATGTTATTGTTAAAATTAAAAGCAATCTTCTTTCGCTTGCAAAAGAAAAGACTGAAAGTTTGATTAGCAAAGCAGTTAATCCGGTTATACTTGTATTTGATAAGGGATATTCGTCATTGAAAGAAAATAAAACCATCTCGGCCGGAGGTAGTTTTATTAAAAAAGGGATTAATCAAATAAATATTTTTAAGAAGAAATAAACCCGGCAGACCGACTATTGCTCTAGATCAAACCCTCACGAAAACGAATCACAAGTGTTCAACCTAGTTAATTTGACATCGTATCTTATTATGCATATATTATAATCAGAATTATAGTTCTGTTTATAACGTTTCGATACTTGTGGCTTTTTTTTGACTTTAATAAGACATCAGAATATTATTAAAAAATTATCTCATAAATAACAATCAAAAAAAGGAGCGAAAAATGTTAAACGACACATTTCAAATAGATCCAAAGCAAGTAATTGTAAAAGACATACTTACATCAAACATAAAAGCTGCACATGTTTTCGAAAAGTACGGAATCGATTTCTGCTGCAAGGGCAACCGTCCGCTCGGCGAAGCTTGCGC
>CAZCLA010000046.1:4712-16852 GCA_964499285.1 uncultured Melioribacteraceae bacterium | reverse complement strand
GATATTAAGTCTCTTTTTGAAGATGTGGCGGAAGAGATGTATGCACATATGCACAAAGAGGAAAATATTCTTTTCCACATAATCCGATATTTAGTTGATTGCCGAAAATTCAACGAAAGGCCGAAGATGAACGGTTTTAAAACCGTTAGAAACCCTATCGAAGCAATGGAAGCCGAGCACACCAACGCAGGCGGCGCTATGGAAAAAATACGAGAATTGTCAAACAATTTTACTCCGCCCGCAGACGCATGCAACACTTTCAAACTCACTTATAAAGAATTAGAAGACTTCGAAAAAGATTTGCACATACACGTTCACTTAGAAAATAATATTCTATTTCCAAAAGCAATTAAACTCGAAGAGGAGTTACTAATAAATAACTAAGAGGAGAGTAATGAAAAAATATTGGATTGGCTTTACAGTCGTTATTGTTATTTCATTTGCAGTATTGGGATATATCGGTGTTAAAATCTATCAAAAAGCACCGCCGATAATGGAGAAAGTTGTTTCGGAAAACGGCGAAGTAATATTTGACAAAGGTGAAATCAGCGCAGGGCAAAATGTTTGGCAGGCAATGGGCGGAATGGAAGTTGGTTCTGTCTGGGGTCACGGCAGCTATGTTGCACCCGATTGGACTGCCGACTGGCTGCACCGCGAAGCCGTCTTTATTTTAGATACTTGGGCAAATGGCGAATACGGAAATGATTTCGAAAATATAAACGAAGAGGCGCAAGGAAAACTAAAAGCCCGGCTTACCGACTTAATGAAAGCCAATCGATATGATGAATCGACAAAGATTTTGATCGTTGAACCGGTTCGTGCAGAAGCCATTAAAGCCAATACCCAGTATTATACAAAGTTATTTAAGGAAGGAAAAGAAGAATACGCAATTCCTAAAAACACTATAACTGATGAGAATAAAATTCGTTTAATGAGCGGATTCTTTTTCTGGAGTTCATGGGCTGCAGCAGCAAACAGACCGGGAGAAGAATTAACTTACACAAGTAACTGGCCGCACGAAGAATTAATCAACAATAAACCAACTAGCGAGACGGTTGTTTGGACGGGCGTCAGTATTATTTTACTTCTCGCCGGCATTGCGGGGATGGCTTGGTTTTACGCATCGCAGAGAAAAGAAGAGGAGTTTGAAGATGTTCCTAAAGATGATCCGCTTCTTTATACTACCGCCACTCCATCGCAGAAAGCAGTCGTAAAATATTTTTGGGTTGTATCCGGATTATTTTTACTGCAGATAATCTTAGGAGTAATTACCGCACATTACGGCGTTGAAGGGAATGGTTTTTACGGTATTCCACTTTCCGAAATTCTGCCATATAGTGTTTCGAGAACTTGGCACACACAGCTTGGAATATTTTGGATTGCAACCGCCTGGCTCGCAGCCGGTTTATACATTGGACCTTCAGTCAGCGGTGTTGAACCGAAGGGACAAAGACTCGGCGTTAATATTTTATTCGGCGCATTGCTGGTTGTCGTGCTTGGTTCAATGGCGGGACAATGGTTAAGCGTAAAAGGTTATCTCGAAGGAGATGTTTGGTTTTATTTCGGTCATAGTGGCTATGAGTACATTGACCTCGGAAGATTTTTCCAAATTGCATTATTAATTGGATTATTCTTGTGGCTATTTTTAATGGCGCGTTCAATTATGCCTGCACTTAAAAAGAACGACGAGCAAAAACCAATCTTAACTTTATTTCTTATTTCAATAATTGCAATAGCCGGCTTTTACGGAGCGGCACTCGGTTACGGAAAAACAACCAACTTGGCAATTGCCGAATATTGGCGATGGTGGGTCGTTCACCTTTGGGTGGAAGGTTTCTTTGAAGTATTTGCAACAGTCGCAATTGCATTCCTTTTTGCTCGAATGAAATTGATCAGTATTAAAACAGCAGGAACAGCGACTGTGCTCGCATCAACAATATTTTTATCCGGCGGAATTATCGGAACACTTCACCACTTATATTTTTCCGGTACACCCGTTTATGTGTTGGCACTTGGATCGGTTTTCAGTGCGCTTGAAGTTGTGCCTTTAATTTTTGTCGGTTACGAAGCCGTTGAAAATTATAAACTTTCCAAAACAAAAGAGTGGGTAGTAAAATACAAATGGCCTATTTACTTTTTTATCTCCGTTGCATTTTGGAATATGCTCGGCGCAGGTCTATTCGGATTTATGATTAATCCGCCGATTGCACTTTATTACATGCAAGGTTTAAATACAACTCCTGTTCACGGACATGCGGCACTATTCGGTGTTTATGGTATGCTCGGAATTGGTTTAATGTTGTTCAGCTTGCGTGCATTGAGACCGAAAGAAGAGTGGAAAGAGAAAACTCTCAAGTTTTCGTTTTGGACAATTAACTTCGGGCTCTTTGCGATGGTTGTCTTCAGCGTTCTTCCGGTTGGTTTAATGCAGACTTGGGCTTCGGTAAAATACGGATACTGGTATGCAAGAAGTGCTGAGTTTTTACAAACTGGAGTAATGGAAACAATAAGATGGACAAGAGCATTCGGCGATACAATTTTTGCGATTGGGGCGATAGCATTGTTTATATTTATTGTTGGATTATCGACCGGGCGTTCTTTGAAGAAAAACTCAGAGCAGACGGAAAACGAATAAATTTCAATGATTGTTGAAAGCAGTGATAATTTTGGGGAAGAAATAAACCCCGATCCAATTTGATATAATAATTAGGGTCGGGGTTATTATTATTACTTCAGCGGTAAGATTTATCTAAATAAAATCTATGATTTAATCATTGTCAAAATCATTTTAGTTTTTGTCTTCGCAACAAGTCCATGAGGAATGTTTGCAGGCAGTAAGATCATTTCATTTGCTTTTACTATGAACGGATCGCCTCCAATCGTGATCTCCATCTCACCTTCGATAATATTCACAACTGCTTCATACGGCGAAGTATGTTCTGAAAGTGATTCATTTTTATCGAAAGCAAAGTATGTCAAATTACCATTCTGCTTCTTGATGATTTGTCTGCTTACAATTCCACCCGGTTGATAATCAATTATTTCACCGACTTTACTTACCTTAATTTCTTCATTGAACTTATTCTGTTCCATCATTTATCCTGTAATTTTCTGTTAGTGTTTGTGAGTTTCATTATGATTGTGTTCATTAACGCCGCCTTCAAATAATTCTTCAACGAAATGTATAAAATGAACATAAGCCGCGACATATTCTCTGCCAGCGCTAATGTCATCAATATCAAAATTTCTTTTAGTCTGAAGATCAGTAAAATAATGATTTACTCGTTCGGTTTGAACTTCATCACTTAAATGTACTAACAATTTATCGACGGAATTCATTTCGATTGCTTTGTCAGCTGCTTTAATCCCTTCCGAAGGGTCGAAATCTTCAAATTTCAATCCGGTATAGCCAACTCCTTCGCTCATGCGATGGACTCTTACAACCGTTTCGTAAAAATACAAGTCCACCAGCTCTCGAACATCTTCATTAAGTTCTCTTACTTTCATGATTTTTTCATACAAATGTTTAATTTCTTTTTCATTTTCTGGATTAATCCAAATAAACACATAGTTCAGGTTCCCTGTTTCAAGTGTTTTCTTAGCTGCCATTACTACCGGTCCATTAACCGAATCACAATGTGCATGTGAATTACTAAAGGACAATAGAAAGAAGAAAAAGATTAATACCGATGTTTTTTTAAGATTTGTTGCTACTGTCATTTTATTTCCTCCAAATTTTTTTGTTTCAAAAGCAATATATAATTTGGAGAAAGCTATTACCTTGACTTAAGTCAGATAAACTGATTTTTTCGGATGGTTTACTCTTCAGCTAGTTTTTTGAGTACTGCTAGATTTTTTACAATAATTCTCTTTCCTTGAACTCTAATAATATCGTCTGTCTGTAGTTTATTCAATGTTCTTGAAAAAGTTTCGGTTATAGTCCCAATGTACGAAGCAACTACGGATTTGGGAATGGTCAACTTAATGAAAGGTTCCGGATGATTTTCCGTGCCGTTTTTATAGATCTCTTTTATAAGATATTGAGCTAATCTGTTAATAACACCTTTTGATGATAGATTCTCTATTTGTTTTACGAGAGCCCTCATTCTTTTTGCAAAGCCGGCAAGCATTTTAAGAGACAATTCGGAATGCTCTTTAATAAGGTTGATGAATTTTTCTTTTGGGACAAATAATGTAAGACTTTCTTCCAGCGCATTGGCATTTACAGGATAATCCTTCCCTTCGAAAAGAGGTATATCTGCAAAAATATTTACTGGTTTTACGATATGAATAACTGTTTCCTTTCCGTCAATTTTTAAGTCATAAACTTTTATTGAACCTTTAAGCAATATGTAAAAACCACGGTAAAGGTCCCCTTCTCTAAAAAGATTTTCACCTTTTTGAAAGTTTCGGAGTGTGCTTATTTCGGAAATATCTTGCAGCTGTTCAATAGACAACTCAGAAAAAATCGGTAATTCCCTAAGTGGTTCATAGTTATCAAGTTTGTTCATAAGAGTTTTTAAGTTGTTTAAAATCATTTAGCGTATCAATATCCTGAAAAATCAATTCTGTATCGCATTCCCAAAATTTCTTTTTAATAGATTTATACATTGAGACATCTCGTAATGTTGTGTTATCGTTCGATCTCAAAATCAACTCTCTTACTTGAGTATCAAACAGAATAGGATGTCCCTTTCTTTTATTATTTGTTGGTTGAATCCAATTAAATTCATCATCGATCTGTTTGATAAAATCGGTATAAAAATTATGCGCTAACCCCGGTTGATCAATAAAGTGATAAAGATTCCATTTAGTGTTAGATTCTGTTAAACCTGTCCGGAGTGAAGTGAACATTCCGGATTTATAATTGTTATTAAAAACGAATTTAATCTTTTCCTTATTCTCGATTTCAAATAAATTATTTTCTATTTCTTTACTTTTGAATCCTGTTACTATAATAACTTCATCGCAAACTTGGTTAAGTTTATCGACAATGCTTTGAATGAATGTTTTGTTACTGTTTAACTTAAGCAAGGGTTTGAAAGAGTTCATTCTTCCGGATAGACCTGCACATAAAATAATTCCGGTGATAGAAGAGTGCATATTTTAATTCTCTTTTATCAGAAAATTTATCCACTCAACATCACTTTTTGGTTTCGGCTCATTATTCCATTTTTTAAGAGAAGCAAAATCCTTTAAGCCGCTTCCTGTTAAAAGCAGCATTACTTTTTTATTTTCTTCTATATTGCTTTCCTCTTTTTTATATGCAGCATATGTCGATGCGCACGATGGTTCAACCAATAAACCCGTTTTATGTGCCAGTTGTTTTTGAGCAGTTAGTATTTCATCATCACTTACTTTAATACCAAAACCACTTGTTTCTTTTACTGCTTTTGAAGCTAAGTAAAGGTTTCGTGGAGCGCCGGCGCTTATACTGTCTGCAATTGTTTTTGCCGGTTTAAATTTAAAGGTTTCTGATGCGATGTAATCTATGACTGCGCTGCTTCCTTCAGCTTGCACTGCAACCAACTTTGGAAGCTTATCGATCAACTTAAGTTTTTCTAACTCGAGGAATCCTTTGTAAATTCCGCCAATGATCACACCATCACCAACAGGCACAAAAATATAATCGGGCAGTTTTCCTTTTGTATTAAGATAAATATCAAATGCTGCGGATTTCTTTCCCTCAATTGATAATGGATTGTAGGCGGTGTTACGATTATACCAATTATTTTTTTTGGAAACTTCTAAACACAAATCAAAAGCTTGATCGTAATTGCCGTCAACCAAATAAATATTTGCACCGTAGGATTGAATTTGGATTCGCTTAGCTTCCGGAATGTTTTTTGGTATAAAGATGTGAGAAGTGATTCCGAGTCGGGCACAAATTCCCGCTAAAGATGAACCGGCATTGCCGGTTGATGCGGCTGTAATCTCTTTTATTCCAAGTTCTTTTGCCTTGAGCGCTACTATAATTGATGCACGATCTTTATATGAATATGTGGGATTTCTAGTTTCATCTTGGAAATATAATTCTCTTCCGTCAATCAAGTATTTCAAAATTTGATTTGATGGCAGAGATAATTTTTCCAAATCATCTTTATTAATCTTATTAAAATCTACAGGCCAAAGATGGGAGTATAACCAAATTTGTCCGGCGGTTAATCGGAGGAAATTTTCCTTGGTATATATCTTTTTCAACTTCTCATAATCGTATTCAACCGTAAGAATTCCTTTGAGCGGAGAATTCTTTTTGCTTTCACCACATTCGGGACAAAGATATATAGACTCTTTCTCAATTTTTTCGGCAGAAAAAGTCTCGTAACAGTTTGTGCATTTGTAGTAATATTTTTCCATTTATAAAATTCACATCTATGAAAGTTCTGTAGCAAATAATATTAAAAAGAAGCGAATTATGAGAAAGAAATATACTCAAATTTTGAATGGATTTATTTTATTCTGAACGAATTCATATTCTCTCAATATCATAAATAGCAGTTTGTCGCCGGGATGTTTTGAGTTAGTTGTTAACTGTTTGAATGGGTTTACTCATTTTATGTGCCAAACAAAAATGAAGTTACTAAATACTTCTTCTACAACAGTTTATGGGGGAAATGAAAATTATATTATCTTACTTAAATGTTAAACTAAAGGCAATGATTTAATGAAATATCAACTTGCATACTAACTATACGGAAGAGATGTATGATTATTTAAAAAATCCTTATTACAACATAGATAATGTATATAGATTAATTAAAAAAGCCGGAACTGATCCGGCTTTAATTTTGGGTTAGTTTACATACAGTTTGTATCGTATTAACTATTTAAGCAATGTCATTTTAATAGACTTTGCGAAACCTTCTGCTTTGATACTTGCTATATAAATTCCGCTTGGAAGATTATCGGCATTAAAGTCAGCTTTGTATGAACCGGATGGCAAAAACTCGTTTACAAGTGTTGCAACTTCCATTCCGAGAATATTATAAATCTTCAACTCAACATCTGCAGATTTAGGGATTGAGAATTCAATTACAGTTGAAGGGTTGAATGGATTGGGGTAGTTTTGTTTTAAGCTGTAATCGACAGCGACAATTTCTGTCGGTTCAACATCAGAGGTTCCATCACCGTAAGCCCAATCAACAGAAACAATTTGGATTGTTCCATTATCCGGTTGATTTTCGTCCGCAGCACTTACTGCAACCATGTCGCCTGTTTTCGCAAGAAATTCGTATCTAACACTTGTAGAAACAGTTGGGAAACCCGGAAAGATTTCGGTCGATAATGTCTCCACAACTTTAACTCTTAGGCATTCCACGGTTCTGCCGTCTGGCATTTTCATGGTTCCGTATCCGTCAACAGTATTTACAGCCTCGAGGTCTGAAGTGATTACAAAAGGGAAACCAGCTGCCACGGTCGATACTTCCTGCTCTCCCGTATAATTCCAGGTTGAACCCATTGAAAAAGGAAGTTGGTAAAAACTCCTGTTCGGTGTGTATTTTGTTGTTGCTTGAACATCGCCTTGATTTGTTGCTGCTTCGGTTGCTGTTCCGTGCAGAAAATAATTTCCGTCAATTGACGTATAAACCCAAGTTTTTGAGAAAACGCCCTCAAAAGTTCCTTCATAGTAGCTGCAGTATTCAGCACCCGGATAATCCGATTCATAATCCGAACCTGCAACAGGAATTGACAGCGTTGTAAATTCGGCTTGAGGAACAAGGTCAGAAAAATCGACATTGAACTCACCTGTGCTGCCAATGTTAATGGATGTTCTAGTACTATCCCAAAAGCTTTGAACTTCTGTGCCTAACTGCAGTTGTGATTCAAAATCCGAAGATGTAATAGTTATCTGAGCATGTAACATCCCGGCAAAGATTAACAGCGTTGCAAAATATGTAAGTATTTTACTCATAATCTCCTCTTGTTATTTTTATGGAATTAATTTACTGGGGAAGTGTACAATAATACAAAATGTCCCATTAAAACCAAAGGGACAATTTGTCTTTTTGTTTTAGTTTGTGAGAAAAATCAATTTCGTTTAGTTATTGTTTTATTATAAAGGTCCAAATATTGTTTTGCGGAAGTTTTCCAGGAATAGTCTTTAATCATTCCGTTTCTTTGAATTTTTTTCCAGACAGGTTTATTGTGGTAATCGTTTATTGCTCTGTTAATCGAATGAGCAAGTGCCCAAGCCGAATATTCTGAGAATGAAAATCCGTTTCCGATATCCATACCGAATGAATTAAGTTCGTTCCAATCTTGAATTGTGTCTGCAAGTCCGCCGGTTTTTCTTACAACGGGAACAGTTCCGTACTTTAATGAATAAATTTGATTCAAACCGCAGGGTTCATAACGGGAAGGCATAAGAAAAATATCCGCACCGGCTTCAATTAGATGAGCAAGTTCGTTGTTGTAGCCGAGATAAACAGAAAACTTGTGAGGATAAGCTCTTGCATATTGCTCGAATAATTCTTCATAAACTGTTTCGCCGCTTCCGAGTACAACCCATTTAGCATTTAGATTAATAAGACTTGGTAAAGACTCTGCAATAATATCAAATCCCTTCTGTCTCACGAGTCTAGATACTATCCCTATAAGCGGAACATTTTCTTCGTAATGAAGATGCATATGTTCCATCAAAAACTTTTTGTTCCTTTCTTTACCGGAAAGATCATTTATAGAATAATTATATGGAATATGTTTATCGGTTTCCGGATTCCAAACAGTATAATCTACGCCGTTAACAATTCCGTAAAGATCATCTTTCCGAAGAGAAAGAACCGATTCCATTCCAGCTCCGTACTCCGGCGAAAGCAGCTCTTTTGCGTAAGTTTCGCTCACGGTATTTATTATTTCCGAATAAAGAATTCCCGTCTTCAAAAAGTTTACCGCCCCGTTGTGTTCTACAGGACCCCCGGGAGAAAAAAGCTCTTCTTTTATCTCTGCTTTAATTGCAGCGTCTTTTGCAAATACTCCTTGATAACCCACATTATGAATAGTAAGAAGTGACGCACTTCGGCTGAATAATTTATCCCAACTGTAATTATCTTTTATAAGTAATGGAATAAGCGAAGTCTGCCAGTCGTTAATATTAAAAACATCCGGCTCCCAATTTAATCGTTGTATTGTTTCGATAACGGCTTTTTGAAAGAAGATAAACCGTTCATCTTCGTCCCAATCGTTTGTATAAATTTTATGGCGGTGAAAAAAATGAGGATTGTGAATAGCATATATATCAACTTGTGAATTTGGCAGTTTACCGCTATAGATCCAAGCGGAATGAGGATGACCCCCTGTTCGTATTTTCATTTCGCCTATATAGTCATCGAAACGGAGGTTGTACTTAAATTCATTTACGGAGTAATACTTCGGCATAAAAACTTTAACGTCCACGCCGAGTTCACTCAAAGCAATAGGAAGTGAACCGGAAACATCAGCTAAGCCGCCGGTTTTTGCGTAAGGAACTACTTCACTTGAAACAAAAGCTGCTTTCATTCTTGTTAGATTATTGTATGGAATGCCAATTTTATTAAAAAAAAATGATATTGCCAATACTAGCGAGCTATTTAATTGCTACATCATAATAGTAATTTAACAGTTGAATTGTTTTATAAGACAATACCAGTCTGAGATTAATTTTTCACAACTTAGTGTTGTTGTTTTTATTTTTAATTTTATATGAATAAATTTCAAAAAAATAATTAAAATATCATTTTGGAAATAGAATGAAGTTTTTCAAATTTTTTCTAATTATTATATTATTCGAAATTGCTCCAGTCAGATCAGTATTCTTTGCACAAGGAAGTTTACATGTTAGAATTGAGGAACTTAAAATAAATTCTGATCATGGCTTTTCGAATCAAACAACTCCAGCTATAAATAATTATAACAATGATATGTTGATCTCCTGGAGGGATTATAGAAATGGTGAACAAGAAATATTTGTTACGAATAAACATTTGGGAAGCACAAATCCTCGTTGCACTAATCTAATTGCAAACATAAGTAATCAAAAATTTGCTGTGGATAAGAATCATAATATATTCAATTGTTTTGTATTAGATAATAAGCTTTATATTAAAAAGTATGATGCTGACTTTAACGAAATAAAAACTTCTGAAATAGATATTACCAATTTTACATCGATCACTCAATATTTTAATATTAGTGTGAATAAAAGTGATGAGTTAGCAGTAGTTCTAGTCGGGAAAAAAGGATTTCAAATATCTAATGGTTTGTATGGTATTCGTTTATCAGTTGATCTAATTCCACTGGATGATTTCAAACTCCTAATTCCCTTGCCAGTTGACAGTGAAATTGGTCTTCCTCAAATAAAGGCATTGGATAATCATAAATTTGTTACAGCGATTAAATCAAATAAAAATGTATTGTTACAAATTTTTGATAATGAAATAGTTTTTGATCAATTACATTTAGTTAACGAGAATAATAATGACATTTTAGTGGAGTCAAATCCTGTTATTGCAGTAAACATCGATAATACTTTTGGAATTAGTTTTTTAAGCAACAATTTTGATAATACCACGGAGCATGCTGAGAAAATATATATTCAAAAATATACACTGTCAGGTGAAAAAATTAATAATAACTTGATAGTTAGTTCAAGTTTATCAGATGGTTCTAATCGTTATTATCCTGCAATAGCAAGTATAAACGATGGCAGTTATTTATTGTCTTGGTGGGAAAGAGATACTTCAGGCAGAAAGTTGCTTTATCAAATTGTTGAGGATGATAATACTTTGTTGTTTTCTCAAGATCAGGTTATATGTTCTTCACAAGATATGCAAATATCTGTCGCTGTCTCTACAACATCTTCTGATAGTATTTTATTTTTATATGAAAAATTATTTGATAACACTTCGCAAATTGTCCAGCGAAAACTTAATTATAATGATAATACTCTGAGCAATGAAAGTTTTCTGTGTAGAAATTCTGGAAGTGTCTCGCAAGATTTCCCGGTTGTCTCAAATTCTTATAATAATATTCTGTCAATTTGGAGTTATAATAAACGACTGTTTGGCCTATCCCCTTTGTTTTACAGAAAAGTTGATCAGTCGGGGGAATTGTCATCTGAAATCGTTATTTCTCTTGATGATACAGTGACAACAAATATAATTGAAGATATTCACAAACTTGATGATGAAAATTACTTCTTCCCTTGGATTAAGAGTTTTTCATCAGAACGTTCCGATATTTATGGTAAACTCATCAATTGCTTTGGTGAAACTATCAAAAGTATTCTAATAAATGAGGGTGACAATTATTTGATAACAAATATAACAAGTTCATTAAATGGTTTACATAATAGTGTTATTGTTTGGAAACAATTTGAAAGTGAGAAACTATTATACCAAAAACTTAATAGTGATTTTAATAAAATAGGAGAGAATACAATTTTAGATATTGATTTAACAGGCTATAATATTGGATTTCCAAAAGTTGTGCTTAATGACAACAATGATATATTTTTATTCTGGCGGGAAGAAGCAAGAGAACGTGATTATCTTTTTATGCAGCGGTATGATTTTGATTTTGTAAAAATTGATAGTCAAAAGGCAGTAGTAGAATCTAGCACACCAGGCATTGACATAAAAGATTTGGATGCGGAAATAAATTTAAAATCCGGAAATATGGTAGTTGCCTGGATTGATAACAGGAACGGTGACGACGATTTATTTGCACAGATGTACGATATCACTGGATCGAAAATTGGTACAAACATATTAATCAATGATGATAATGCTGCCTCAAGACAATCTTCGCCAAGCGTTTCAATTCAAGAAGATGATAAGTTTGTTATAACATGGAGCGATGATAGAAGCGGAAGTCCCGATATTTATGCACAACTATTCAATTCAGATGGAAGTAAGTGGGAAATTAATTTTTTAGTAAATAGCCAAACAGGTCGCAACCAAATCAATCCGGATGTAAACTTAGAAAACGATTTCATCTCATTTTCTTGGTCTTCAAATCATCTTGAAGGGACAGGATATGATATATTTGTAAAGCAGATTGAATGGGATATTGTGGATCAAATTGTTGATGAAACATCGGAAAATCTTGGAAGTTCATTTTTTATAAATCCAAATCCATTCAATTCAGAGACTACCTTAACTTAT
>CAZCLA010000046.1:0-4612 GCA_964499285.1 uncultured Melioribacteraceae bacterium | reverse complement strand
AATTCTCAAGGGAAAAAATGAAAAAGCAAAAGATAATTTTCGTATTACAAATTATTATAATATTTGTTGTGAAAAGCTATTCACAAGAATTCCCCGTAGGAGTATTCGTGAACAGTGCTGATGACAGCATCTATACGAGAAGTAATAATTATTATCAGATAAAAGACTTGGGAGTAAATACAATTCTGCAATATGCAAAACCCTCGAATAAGGACAGTTTATCGATGTTCAGCAGAATAATAGCGACAAATATGGATAGGGAAGAAGATATAATCCATCATTATGCATCGGGATATTATACGAGATGGGAAGCAGAAGAAGAGACGGCGGGAAATATACCGGGCATAAAGCACGAGACGGGACATAGAAACGGAAGCGAGTGGAGGGGCATAGTCGGTAATGATGAAGCGGGAAAGTACTTAATTGATGGACCGGACTATGTTCAAGATAGAACTTATAGATTGACATATAATCAAGACACAATCCGGTACAAAGTAAACTTTCGATTGAAAGCAACGCCGCCGTTTGTTTACGGAATGGGGGGAGATCCGCCGGCAGAGGGAACAAACATATGTGAGATATCGGTAGTATATAAACTGCAAGACGGGGAAGATACAACGCTAGTATCAAGGATATTAACATCGGATACGCTTACATATAATTATCAAGATTATACTTTGGAATATAATATACCGGAGAAAATAGGAGGAAAGGAAGTAACGATATATAAGCCGGAATTTACGCCGATAGATAAGCCGGGATATCCGGATAAAAGCGGAGAAGAGGAATACGGGGTTAAGTTCAGAGTAAAGTGGTATGGAAATTACAATCTATATTGTGACTATGTTGAGGTTTATGATAGGGATATTTGGGGAAATTATTTAATTAATAATGAAGATATAAATTATTCTATAATTTCTTATTCTAATGTGTACAATAATTGGGCAAATCTAAGATATTGGTATTCTTTAGATGAGCCTCAGACAATAGATAATTATGAACCATACCGGGTAATAGATTCGTTAATAAATTCCGTAGGCGACACGCTGATAACAGCATTTTACCCGCACTGGGACGGAAACAGAAATCACGAGTACTCGGTAAAGAGGTTTATAGACAAAACCAATCTCAGCAAATTAATGGTTGACTACTATCCGTTGTGGTATAATGAAACATTCAATTACGGATTACAAACACAAAGAGAAACTATTCAGAAATTGTTTGATGATCCAGAGATTGCTGATGAAAAAATTGATGATTATTGGTTTGTTGCGCAAGCAATGGGCTTTTATGCTCGAGATAGTTTGGGGATACTCGATACAACTTGGTCAAAGCCCCGGATAACACCAGAACAAATGAGAGCAAGTGTGTTTTTGGCTCTTTCTCAAGGGGCAAAAGGGATTATCTTCTGGAATTACTATTCTTACAATCATCTGGGTTATCGCAGATGTTATGGAATAGTTGATACAATGACAAGCGGCAATTACCCCAAGACAGACCTTTACTATGAAATTAAGAACAATATAGCCCCAAGATTGAATAATAAATTGGGGAACTCATTATTAAAATTAAATTATACGGGAAACTTCTTTCACGAAACGAAATCAGTTGAGGGTATAAATTCTGACGTTTCGATTGATAGAATAAATTGGTTGAATGCTTCGCATTCAGCAAACAAAGTTGATTACCACATAGGAGAATTTACTGATCCGAATCAAATCATTCCCAAATACTTTTATGCTGTTAATCTTTTGACTGATAGCAATGTTAATGTCTTGTTTTCTGTTTCCGGGTTAAATCAGAGTTATACTAATTATAACGTCAAAAATATTGAGGGGGGTTTAAAACAATCATTCACGGGAAATTATTCATTTTCTGATGTGTTGGGAATGGGGGACGGCAGTCTTTTTATGGTCGCGCCGGTTATAATTTACGGCGGAGAATTGATAGAAGATGAAACCATCTCTCAAGCCACGATACTTGAGGATACTCTTTTTATAGAAACGGGAGTTAAATTAAGAATTGATGAAAATTATACAATTACAGAAAATATTTATGTTGCTGACGGCGGATTTGTAGAAATAGGCGAAGACGGAAATTTAATAAGAACTGGCGGTGCCAACCTATTTTTTAATAGTTGGGATCAATCATTGATTCTTGCAGAAGCAAGTCGTAACCCTAAACTTATCTGGGGCAGACACCCGAACTTTTCAGTCAGCCAATATAGAATTTATAGAGCAATATCAATGACGCCGCCGGGGAATCCTTTATCGTTGGATTATATTTTAATTGGAACAGTCTCAAGCGGTGTATATGAATTTATCGATTATGATGTATTGCTGGGAAACTGGGACTATCTATATTACTATGTGACAGCATTTAATGAAAGTTCACAGCAAGAATCCGGTATTTCTAATATAATCGAGACAAGAGGCGGGTTATATAAAGAGAAAACCGACGAGCAAGTAACAACTGAATTTGTTTTGTATCAAAACAGCCCAAATCCATTCAACTCAAGTACAAGGATAAAATATGCCATTCCCTCAACAATAAATTCGGCCGAGAATGTAAAACTTATTGTTTATGATATTTTGGGCAGAGAAATAGAGGTTTTGGTTGATGAGCAAAAATTGGCTGGGGAATATGAACTTTATTTTGACGCTTCAAATCTTACATCGGGAATGTATTTGTTAAAATTAGATGCTGTAGGAAAGACGTTTACTAGAAAAATAATTTTAGTCAAATAATACTTTGGTAAAAAACAGACAATTTATATGAAAAATCCAATAAAATATATCATAATAAGTTTGATGGTGTCGGTTGCTCTTTATGGACAAACACGATATGTAAGCAAACAAGGAAGTTCAACATATCCATATACAAGTTGGGCAAGTGCAGCGGACAGTATACAAAAAGCAGTAGATGCATCAAATGAAGGAGACAGTATAATAGTGGGTTCCGGCACTTACGAAGAAACAATTATCTTAAAGCGGGGAAATAAACTGATAGGAATGAGTTCCGACAGCACAATAATTGATACAAGGGCTTTGGTAACACCAAGTAATTACAGTGCAATTACTATTCATGATTCTTGTAAAATTAATAACTTTAAGATAATAGTTTCGGACAATAATTCAGGAAATGCAATTCGATGTTCAAATCAGAATTATGTGTGTGAGGTATCAAAAAATCACATTTTAAGTGCTTATGGTGGAGTTTTGATATTAAATGGTGCCGTTTATATAAATGAAAATTATTTTGAAAATTGCAGCAATGGTGTCTATACTATAATCCCGACAAGCAAAAAAAGATTTTATGTAGTAAATAATATATTCTCAAAATCAGATAATAATGCAATCTTTACATCATTCCCTGAGAACCTAGCAATCCATAATAATATAATAATCACAAAGGATGAGTATTCTGACGGGATAAACACACCAATAGCAGATTCTTTCTATTGCTCAAATAATTTAGTTATTGGTGATGATTGTTTTTATGGAATTGATATAACCGGAGGTTCCGGGAAACTTCAGAATAACGTTGTTGTAGCTAATAGTAAAATTCATCCTATGTTTGTGCCAAGCAATAGCGGTGTGTCCAATAATTTTATTTCCAACTCAGTAAATGGATATAGTTTTGAGAATGGAAATGCAGATGAGTTCCATTATA
The DNA here is from genome assembly GCA_964499285.1 of uncultured Melioribacteraceae bacterium. GTDB lineage: Bacteria > Bacteroidota > Ignavibacteria > Ignavibacteriales > Melioribacteraceae > JAGFIY01. Next base: position 940 of record CAZCLA010000046.1, on the reverse strand, counting down.
ACGGGTATTGGGATGTCGCAATTCCGTTCAAAGACGGAACACCCGATACAACAAACAAGGAACTCTACCCAATGTTTATGAACGAGGAAGAAGAGGATTATAAACTGCAGAAGTACTCGCCGTTGATAGATGCCGGTAATCCGGAGATAAAAGATAAAGACGGAACAAGAAGTGATATAGGGCTATACGGCGGTCCATATGGGGAAGAATATGCTTATATAGATTTATCACCGAAAGTACCGGTTAATATATCGGCAGATGTAGTAGGAGGTGTGGTAAGAATAAAGTGGGATAGAAATTATGAAAGTGATTTTGATGGGTATATAATATATAGAGATACGTTAAAAGGGTTTAGTCCCGGGGAGAACAATAAATATTCAAGTGCGGACACAGCCTATTTTGTTGACGAAAATATAGTTGGCGATAGATATTATTACAAAATAACATCAATAGATAAGCAGCAGAACGAAAGTGAACCCGGAGAGGAGATAGAAGTAATAATAAGCGGGATAGAAGATGGGGAAGCGGTATATACGGAAAAGTACAAGCTTTATCAGAACTACCCAAATCCCTTCAACCCGGGGACAAGGATAATGTATAACATAAGAGAGAGAGGGAGAGTAATAATAAATATAATGAACATAAACGGGGAAGAGATAGCCGCGTTGGTGGATAAGGAATTAAGTCCGGGATTGTATGAAGAGGAGATAAATATAAGCGAAATAAGCTCAAGAATATCAAGCGGAGTTTACATATATAGACTTATGGTGATAAGAGGTAATGAAATTGTGTTTAAGGATTCGAAGAAGATGATTTATTTGAAGTGAGGAAAACGAGTTGAAAGAAGTTTATTAAAAAAATAAAACAAAGTAAAAAAAAATGAAAAAACAAGAAGCAGTGTTAATAATGTGTTGAAGCAGAAATAGTCACCCCCGGAAGC
>CAZCLA010000045.1:20484-22451 GCA_964499285.1 uncultured Melioribacteraceae bacterium | reverse complement strand
GTAATTCTGTAATTCTCTTCTGCTTGCTCGACTGATTTTTTTGATACGTTTACTTTTTCGAATTCGCTAAGCGCTGTTAAGTAATCTTTATAAACTTCCAACTCAATATTTTCTTTAATGATTTGATAAGTTGTTTCCGCTTGAATTAATTGCTGCTCGGTTTGAGTTGTTTTTGCGGAGGTTTCACCCCAATCTAAAATATTCCAATTAAGTCCAACACCAACAGCCCAACTATCTTCAAAGCGATCTTCAAGTGGTAAAATTCTTTGATTTGGTCTGCTGTAATAATAATCACCGAAAAGAAAGACAGAAGGAAACCAACCGGCTTGAGCCGCATCAATATTTTCTTCACTGACTTTGATTTTATATTCGAGCGATTTTATTTCTTCGCGTGATTGCATTGCTTCGTTTAACAAATCATCAAATTTTGTAGTTATAGAAATTGATTGCGGTTCTTCTGCACTTACTTGTGAGCTTGTGTTAAGCGGTAAACCGACTGTTTTGTTGAAAGCTGTTCTAGCAAGCTCGACGGCATTCTTTGCTTCTATCTTTTTTAACTCTGTGTTTGAATATTGAACTTCCAGCTTCAGTAAATCGTTTCTCGTTACCAGTCCGTTTTCCAAAAAGTTTTTTGTATCGGTTAAGTGTTTCTTTAATGATTTCAAGTTCTCTTCAACTAATTGTAATACTTTTTTAGCTTTGTAATAATTCCAAAATGCTTGATGAATACGAAGTGCCTCTTCATTGATTTCTTTTGTGTGTTCAAACTCTACCGCTTTGTTGTTGTATTCGGCAGCACTTTTTAATGAAGACAATCGAAATCCTGTAAACAACGGCTGCTGAAGAGAAAGTTTTAGTTGATAGTTGTCTAAGATTGTTTCTTGAATTGTAATTGGTGTTGGTGAAAAAGGAACATTTACAGCAAAAGGTTTAACATCACTTAATCTTGTATATGACGCACCAAAACTTAATCGCGGAAGCATTTGCGAACCAACTTCCGTTATTTTTTCTTCACTGCTTCTTAATGATGCTTGAGAAATTTTTATCTGTTTACTGTTCTGCAATCCAAGCTGCAGACTTTCTTCTAAAGTAAGTGTTTTTTCTTGTGCGGTTATAACTCCGAATACAATCAAAAGTATTGTAAGTAATTTTTTCATTTTGATTACCTGTTAGCTTGCTTCTTTTATTAAGTGCATAAAAACATTTTCGAGCGATGGTGTAACAACTCGTTTATCGTTTGTGGTGATTCCATTTTGATGAAGTAGTTTTTCGATTTCAGGATAATCTTTTGCTTCGTCATCAACAACTAAATTTATTCTATCACCAAACATTTGTGATTCATATTTATCTTTTAATACTTCATAAGCTGTTCTAGATGGTTTGCAGACAATTTCTATTACCTGTTTATTTATGGATTTTTTTATTTCAGCCGGTTTATCGATTGCAATAATTTCTCCTTTGTTCATCAAAGCAACTCGGTTGCAGCGCTCGGCTTCATCTAAATAAGGAGTGGTCATAAAAATTGTAATTCCTTCTTTGATAAGGTTCGATAGAATCTTCCAAAAATCTCTCCTCGAGACCGGATCGACTCCTGTTGTCGGTTCATCTAAAAATAAAATCTGCGGTTTGTGAATTAGCGAGCAAGCAAGCGCAAGTTTCTGTTTCATTCCACCCGAAAGATTGTCAGCTAACCGATCTCGAAAATTTGTGAGTCGAGTAAACTCAAGCAATTCATCTCTGCGTTTTTTGTAGTGTTTTACGTTGTGAATATCAGCAAAGAATTCAATGTTCTCATCGACTGTCAAATCACCGTACAGACTATACTTTTGAGATAAGTAACCGATTTCATTTTGCACAAGTTTTTTCTCTTTTAAAACATTTTTGCCGGTTAACTCGGCAGAACCTTCGTCGACATTTAACAGTCCGCATAGAATTCTAATAGTAGTTGTTTTCCCAGCTCCGTCAGG
>CAZCLA010000045.1:0-20384 GCA_964499285.1 uncultured Melioribacteraceae bacterium | reverse complement strand
CATTTAACAGTCCGCATAGAATTCTAATAGTAGTTGTTTTCCCAGCTCCGTCAGGACCTACAAGTCCGAACATTTCTCCCTTTGCAACCTCGAAAGAGATTCCTTTAACGGCTTCAATTTCGCCGTAGGATTTTTTTAGATCTACTATTTTTATTATAGGTTTCAAGTTCAAGGTTTCAGGTTAAATGTTGGTAGATTTACTTTTCCTTAAATAACTAATCAGCTTTGAAATTCTTTTTATTAGTTGAAGTGAAGAATTAAAGAGAAATTTAAACTCCTCATCATTAATAAATCCCAAATCTTTGGCTACATATAATAAACTTCTAACTTCACCAGCAGATCCTTTTGAAATAGAAAGAAATCTTATAAATTCCGCATTTCCTTCCCGCTCAAATCCTTCAGCAATGTTGTTCATTATTGATACTGCTGCGCGCTGAATCTGATCTTTGAGCCCGTAATCTTTACTGAATTTTGTCTTCGACGTGGTTTTATAAATTTTACTAACAAGAATGCGAGCATCTTGCCAAATTTCTAAATCCTCAAATTTCTTTGCAGACATTAGCAACCTTCCTTTAACTTGTAACTTGCAACTTTCAACGTATGTAAATAACTGCATCCACCGGCATACCGGCTTTTAGTTCAAAATTTGGGTTCGGGACTTTTAATTTTACCGCAAAGACCAGTTTTGTACGCTCTTCCTTTGTTTGAATATTTTTAGGAGTAAATTCTGCCTCGGGGGAAATGTAAGTTACTTTTCCTTCATAAGATTTATCGTCGTACGAATCGGATATAATTTCTGCTTTTTGATCAAGTTTAACTTTTCCTAAATCCGTCTCTTGAATGTAAACAATAATCTCAACCTCGCTTAAATCGGAAATCTTAACCAAGGAAGATTGTGGATTTACAGTTTCGCCTATTTCAACGAAATTTTTAACTATTTGTCCGTTTATAGGCGACAAAACATAACAATCGTTCACTCGTTTTTGAAGAAGTTTAACATTTGCTTCGGCTGCATCAAACGCCGCTCTTGCTTGGTCTAATTCTTCGGGTCTTGCAAAATTTTCAATTTTTTTGAGATTCTGTTTTGCTGAATTGAGTTGAGCTTCAGCAATTGTGAGTCTTGTTTTTGCATCATCGTACTGTTTATTTGTAACCGATTGACTTTCGAATAGGTTTTCTATTCTTTCAAAATCGGTTTTAGCTGATTTATAATTCGCTTCGGCTTGTTTTAAAGTTTCGGCAGCTTGACTTTTATCCTCGCTTCTCGCTCCTTTTTTAAGCAAATCATATTTTGATTTTGCCAAGTCTCTTTGTGCTTTAGCTTGCTGAAGCTGTAAAATATATGATTCGGGATCAATTACCAGTAGAGTATCACCGGCATTAATCTGAGTTCCTTCATCTTTAACTATTTTTGAAATCGAACCGGCCACTTGGGAACTTAAAATTATGTTTGTAGTTTCTACGGTTCCACTTAACTCTATTTTACTAATATTGTCGTTAGGTGAACAACCGTTCATCAAGAAAATCAACATTATAAGCGATGTAATTTTATTCATTTTTATTATCCGATAAATAATTTCTAAAAACTTTTCTCCCTTTTCGGGTTAAAATTCCGGAAGTAATAATTGTAAGCACACTCGTCCCTGCTTTTTCAATCGACAGATTATTGTTCATAATAAACTTTGGATTTGCGACGCCTTTGATAGATGACAAGTAAATCGCCATAATCAAATTAACGGGATATTCTTTAATATAACCCTCGTGTTGTCCTTGAGTTATCAGCTCGGTAAGGTTTTTGTTTATCATATTCTCTCTAAATTCTTCGAGATTCTTCCATAGATGGGGGTAATGAATGTTCAAATCATTAAGCCATTTTTCGCTGATGGAAACAAAACGCCGAGAGATAAACTCAATTAATCTGTACAATTTTTCCGGCGAAGTCCCTTCCGATTTAACAATATCCTGGACAGACTTTGCAATTTTAGTAGTCACACTTTCCACAACATTCTGAATAATTTCATCTTTCGATTCGAAATACTTGTAGAAAGTTTTTTTACTTATTTTTAACTCTTTCGCTAAATGATCCAAACTTATATCCCAAAATCCGTGTTGAGTGAATTTAATCTCGCAGACCTCAAGTATTTTTTGTTTTTGCATCAATTTAACCCACAGAAACTATTATTAGTATTCCTGGTTTCCAATATAACCTAAGGAAACTAATTTGTCAAGTCTTGGTTTCCTAATTTTCTAAATTATTTTTTTGCCGATGAATCGAATTATCTCTGCATTCCCATTATGATGTCTTCCCTCGTTAAGTGGTGTGGAGGATTTTGATAATTCCAGAAACTCGAGATCAATAAAATCATTGATAATATCTTCGAATGTATATAATAGATCAGGATTTTTGGGTCCTCCCGAGTTATTATTTATTTGCGATTTTTCAAAAGCTTCTAGTATGACAATCCCATCTTTTGTGAGGGACTCAATAATCTTTTTATGCAGCTCTGTTCTTTCACTTTCTTGGAGATGTAGATAAATAAGTACAGCAAGATCATATTTCTTTTCTGCATAATTATAATCATGCACATCAGTCAGATGATAATTTATTTTTACATTTCTCTCCCCAGCAAGTTTAAGTGCTTTTTCCATTGCAGCACTGCTTGAATCCAAAGCATCAACATCCCACCCCTGTTCAGCCGCAAAAACAGAATTTCTTCCCTCTCCTTCTCCAACAAACAAGGCTTTCCCGGGCGTCAGATGTTCAAGAGCGGTTCGCATAAATTCATTTGGTTCTTTACCGTAAATATATTCTTTAACCGAGTATTTATTATTCCAAAATTCGCTCATATGTTGATCTGCCTTATAAAAATTATTGATTATTATACCGATATTTAAAAATAAACTTAGCAAAGAGTATTACATATTTCAATTTCGGCGATGGAGTTGACCGAAAGGAAATAAAATAAAGTAAGAATAAGCAGAGTGACCCGATGACGAAACAAAATTGATATTGCAATTTGCTCCCGTCAGAGCAAATAGTTTGAGTTAAAATCGAGCTCTATAAATTCTTATCCGAGTTTTATTTAATCTTAGGAAAAACATATGTTTTTAACTTTGATAATCTTTAACTGGAAATAGAATGAATTAAACTGTTTTTTTTAATAACTTTGTCTTTACTAATAGGAAATTGAGATGGTTGATACAAAAAGAATTATTATTGTCGGCGACAGACTACTTGTTAAGCCGGAAGAAGAACTTGAAAAAACTGGCAGTGGACTTTACCTGCCCCCCGGTGTTTCCCAAAGAGAAAAAGTGCAGGGCGGATATGTGCTTAAAGTCGGTCCCGGTTATCCGGTTGCTTCCCCATCTGAATCGGAGCCTTGGAAAGATGAGAACCAAACAAAATATATTCCGCTGCAAGCAAAGGAAGGAGATTTTGCGTTGTTCTTAAGAAAGGATGCCATTGAAATAGAGCTCGAAAAGAAAAAGCTTGTAATCATCACACAATCCGCATTACTGTTACTGATACGAGACGATGAACTTCTCGAAATATAATAATCTCAAAATATTTTAATCAAAAGGAAGTAATGAATACAATAGAAATTCAGCTGCAAGATTTTATCCAAAATTTTGAAATTCGTGTTAAAGAACTTACACACAAAGCACACCTCGCATATTATAATGCTTCATTAAGCGGAAAACAGGAAGATTACAGATATGCTTCAGAACTACAGCTTGACCTTGAAAAGAGATTTGCGGATAAATCTGATTTTAAACTTCTGCAGGCGTTTAAAAATTCAAACAGCATTGAAGAACCATTTTTGAAACGGCAACTTTCATTGCTTTACAACGCTTATGCCGGAAATCAAATAGAAGAAACACTGCTTGAAGAAATTATAAGTCTTTCAACAAAGATAGAACAAAAGTTTTCCACTTTTAGAGCAACAATCGGATCTAAAGAGATTACTGATAATGAAATTGATAAAATCCTTGACGAATCAACAGACAAAGAAGAACTAGAACAAGTTTGGAATGCGAGCAAACTAGTAGGCGAGGAAGTGAACCAAGACGTAATCAAACTTGTCAAGCTGAGGAATAAAGCCGCTAAACAGCTTGGTTATAAAAACTACCATGAAATGAGTTTGTCACTATCGGAACAAAATGTTGAGGAAATTAAATCATTATTCGATAAACTTAATGATTTAACAAAAACGGAGTTTTCAAAATTAAAAGACGAGATGGACTCATATCTGAGCCAGTATTACAACATTTCCAAAAACGAACTTATGCCTTGGCATTATCAGGATAAGTTTTTCCAGCAAGGTCCGTCGATTTACGATTTAAACATCGACAGTCTGTTTAAGAAAAATGATATTGAAAAAATCACAAGTGATTATTTCCGCGGAATTGATCTTGAAATAAATGATCTACTCGAAAAAAGTGATCTTTACGAAAAACCGGGGAAATACCAGCACGCATACTGCACAAACATTGATCGTGAAGGCGATGTGAGAGTTGTCTGCAACATAAAACCGAACAGCAGATGGATGAGCACAATGCTGCACGAGTATGGCCACGCTGCTTATGAAAAATTTATTTCACCTAAAATTCCTTGGCTCTTGCGGGAACCCGCTCATATCTTTACTACCGAAGCAATTGCGATGCTTTTCGGAAGACTTATTTATAATCCCAATTGGCTTCGCGCTCAGTTGAAAGCTGAGGTCAATGAAATTAAAAATGTATTAAACTCGGGAAATAAAGCACTGAAAATGGAGCAGCTTATTTTTTCAAGATGGGTACAAGTTGTTTTTAGATTTGAACGAGAGCTTTATTCAAATCCCGATCAAGATCTTAACGAGTTGTGGTGGAGACTTGTCGAAAAATATCAACAACTAAATAAACCAAATGGAAGAAATAAACCGGACTGGGCGGCAAAAATTCACATCGCACTTTATCCTGCTTACTATCATAATTATATACTCGGTGAACTGCTTGCATCTCAGCTTCATTATTATATCTGCGAAAAAGTTCTCAAGGTTGATCCGAATGAGACAAGTTTCGCCAGCGATGAAAGAATTGGGGGTTATTTGAAACACCTGTATTTCTCATATGGTTCAACGCTGCACTGGAGCGACCTTATTCAGCATGCAACAGGAGAGGAACTTTCACCAAAGTACTATGCAAAACAATTTGTGAACTCAAAATAATTATATGGCTCAGCAAAAATTAAATCTACGCGAGCTTTTGTCAGAACAAAAAATCTCGATAATATTTGTAATCCTTATTTGGATCATTCATTTGACGGGGCTCTTTGTAAAAATACCCCTTTCAATTTTTGGACTCAAACCGGGATCCTTAGTGGGATTGACAGGAATTTTGACCTCACCTTTAATTCATGGAAGTTTAGATCACTTGTTTTCAAATACAATCCCGTTGCTTGTATTAGGCTACGGATTGTTCTCTTTCTATAAAACTTCTTCAATAAAAGTGTTTCTTCTTATTTATTTGTTATCGGGAATTACAGTTTGGATTATCGGCAGACCATCATATCATATCGGGGCTAGCGGAGTAATTTACGGTATGGCATCTTTTATCTTTTTTAGCGGAATAATCAGAAGAGATAAACGAGCAATTGCACTTTCACTTCTTACAACATTTCTTTACGGAGGAATGATTTGGGGAATTTTACCAATTGAAAAAGGAATAAGCTGGGAAGGTCATCTTGCCGGAGGATTTTGGGGATTTGTTTTATCTATCATTTTCCGAAAGAGAGATAAATATATTCAATACGAATGGGAGGAAGATGATGAAGACGATATTCCCCCGGATAAACTAGAGATAAAATGGGATTAATATTTTGTAATTAATAAAAAATTATTCTGCAATATCAGCAAGTGAACTGAAATCCGGATCGAAAAGACGTTTATAGGTTCTCATTGCGAAAGCATCCGTCATTCCTGCAATATAGTCGCATATTAATCTTGCACGATTTAATTTATCCGGCTCTTTTCTGACTATCTTATCCGAAAAATCCGGAAGAAGCTTTGCAGATTTAACATCATTTACATAGTTCTTTACCAGCAGTTTAAAGATTCTTTTCAACATTTCCCGCCCTTTGTTTTCAATCTGATGGAGGTGTGATGATTGAAAAACAAGTTCGACCGAAATCCTTTTATAAAACTGTGCCTTTTCAAGAACTGTTTGATTGATCATCAATTCATATTTATAACGGTTTGTTAAATCGTCCATAAAAGTTTTTCTTTCTCTCAAACTGCATGACTGGATAAATTCACCAATCTGCGAACCGAACTGTGCTTTATAACTTCCTGCCTTAATCCATTCAATAATTTGATACAGATATTCATTTTGCTTGGAGGAAAGAGTTTGAGAATTTTCTTCCTGCCATTTTACAATCTTTGCAATATTTATGAATCCGATTGAAATGCTATCGACAATATCGTTTATCGCATAAGCGGTATCATCAGCCCAATCCATTATTTGACATTCGATGGTTTTAAATTCATTTAATGAATCGGGATCAGAAAGTTCATAAGGTATATCTTTCCCTCCGAAAACAAAACTCAGAATGTCTTTTTGTGAATCGTAAAGAAAGTGATTGAGTGGTTTTTCAAACATCGAAAAAATAGCTTTGTATTTCAGCACACCGTCAACTAACGCTCTAACCGGATTCATTCCTTTTCTGGTTCCGCTGCGCCGATAAAAGACTTCGGTCAGCAAGCGTAATGTTTGGGCATTTCCCTCAAAACCACCGTACTTCATCATTAGAGAATTGATAGTCCTCTCGCCGGCATGTCCAAACGGAGGATGACCTAAATCATGTGCAAGACAGGCTGCTTCGACTAAATCTGGATCAATAAAATACTCGTCTGATAAAATCGAATTTTCACATTTCAAAAGATAATTGCAGATTGATCTTCCGATTTGTGCAACTTCAATTGAATGAGTAAGACGAGTTCTGTAAAAATCACTTTCACCGGGAAGAAAAACCTGCGTTTTTCCCTGAAGTCTTCGAAATTCCGAAGAGTGAATAATTCTATCTCTATCAATTTGGAAAGGTGATCTGTAATCTGCTTCGCGTTTACTTTGAGTCAATCTTTCGAAATCGAAAGAGTTGTAAAAATTATTTATCAACTTTTCCTCATTAAATAAGATTTAATTGGGTAAAATTAAGTAAAAAAATCAATAATACGGGGTGTAGAAAAAAAAACAGTCCGCCGGGTATTGCGGACTGTTTAAATCGTACATAAAAGCACGATGGGTAAAGGAGGTTTTTGAGGGCGATTGAATAATAAAATTTCACCAACTAAAATAAAATACCAAAAATCGCCCGCCGCGGAAAAGTGACCTAAATTTTAATTTCCGGCATTTTTCAGAAGTTTTTTCAATTTTTCAATTTCATCACGAAGAGAAGCTGCTCTTTCAAATTCCAAATCTTTTGCTGCCGACAGCATCTCTTCTGTCATCTGTTCGATAAGATCAAGTTTTTGTTCATCGGTCATGTACTTTATTACCGGTTCAGCAACCTTAAGGAATGAGGCATCCTCGTAAACTTCTTCCTTTTTTCTGAGTTCGGCAATTGATGTCGAGGATAAAATTTCTTCTCGGCTCTTGAAAATTGTAGTGGGTGTAATGTCGTTTTTCTGGTTATAATCCTGTTGAAGTTTTCTTCTTCTGTTTGTTTCATCAATTGTTTTTTTCATCGATTGAGTGATAACATCAGCATACATTATAACAAGACCATCCACATTTCTTGCTGTTCTGCCTGCAGTTTGCATTAACGATCGTTCACTTCGCAAAAACCCTTCTTTATCAGCATCAATGATTGCAACCAGAGATACTTCAGGCAGATCCAGTCCTTCGCGCAATAGGTTAACCCCAACAAGTACATCAAAATCTCCAATTCGCAAATCACGAATAATTTCTACTCTTTCAAGGGAATCAATATCGCTGTGAATATAACGAACTCTTATTTGCAGTTTATCCAAATAATCGCTTAAATCTTCAGCCATTTTCTTTGTTAATGTAGTAACGAGCACTCGTTCACTTATCTTTACTCTTAGTTTTATTTCCCCGATTAGATCATCAATTTGACCCTTAATAGGTCTTACCTCAATTTTAGGATCGAGGAGACCCGTTGGACGAATGACCTGCTCGACAAAGATTCCCTCACTTTTTTCGAGTTCGTAATCCCCGGGAGTCGCGCTTACGTAAATAACCTTATTTACCAAATTTGTATATTCTTCAAATTTGAGTGGTCTGTTATCCAGAGCCGAAGGAAGACGGAATCCATGTTCAACTAATGTTTCTTTTCTTGATCTGTCGCCGTTGTACATCCCACGTATCTGCGGTATAGTAACATGTGATTCATCAATAATCAGCAAAAAATCCTTTGGAAAATAATCGAACAAACAAGCCGGTCGTGATCCGGGAGGCCTTCCATCCATGTGGCGGGAATAGTTTTCAATTCCGGAGCAATAGCCTATTTCTTTAATCATCTCAATATCGTATTTAGTCCTCTGTTCGAGGCGTTGAGCTTCCAAGTACTTTTCTTCATTCCAGAAGTGCTGAAGCCTTTCTTTCAATTCATCTTGAATCGTAATAATTGCCCTGTTCGCCTGTTCTTTGGTTGTGACAAAATATTTTGCCGGATAGATCGGAACAGAATCTACCTCTTTTAATTTTTCGCCTGTGATCGAATCGATAATCGAAATTTTTTCGATTTCATCTTCCCAGAATTCGATTCGGACCGCTTCCTCGTACTGATAAGCGGGAATAATTTCCACAACATCTCCCCTTGCTCGAAATGTTCCACGAGTAAATTCAACATCGTTGCGGACGTAATAGATGTCAATTAATTTTCGAAGTAGTTTTTTTCTCTCAATTTGCTCTCCTTTCTTTAAGAACAAAATCTGGCGTGCATATTCGTCGGGTGCTCCGATACCGTAAATGCAGCTTACGCTTGCGACAATAATTACGTCGCTTCTTCCTTCGATTAGCGCAGTAGTTGCTTTAAGTCGTAGTCTATCTATCTCCTCGTTGACGGAAAAATCTTTCTCAATATATAAATCCCGTTTAACTACATATGCCTCCGGCTGGTAATAATCGTAGTAGCTGATGAAGAACTCAACGGAATTGTGAGGAAAAAAAGCCTTAAACTCTGAGTAAAGTTGTGCTGCAAGAGTTTTGTTGTGAGAGATAATAAGCGTAGGACGATTATAATTAGCAATTACGTTAGACATTGTGAATGTCTTTCCGCTTCCGGTTACACCAAGTAGTGTCTGATGTTTATCTCCCCTTTCCAATCCTACTGTAAGTTCTTTAATTGCAGCAGGCTGATCGCCGGAAGGCTTATAATTAGAAACCAGTTGAAACTTTTCCATACGCTTTTTGAAATAATTTTGGCAAACTGTAAATATAATCAACACTAAATACTTATTGAAATTTTTCTACTTGAAAAATCTGCACGTAACTTTTTTTATTTGAGAAAATTGTTATTTCTTGAACAATGATATATTTTAATCTCTCTCTTAAATTAAATTTTAAAGCGAATGCACAGAGAAATACACCGCTGGCACAGCACTGCATTAAATAAGCAGATGGAAATCGCAGTATATGGACATTATGGAGCGGCGCTTTTAATGTTTCCGACTGCTGCAGCCGATTATCTTGAGTACGAAAGATTTAACCTAATCGATTCAATTAGTCATTGGATAAACAGCGGAAAGTTCAAAGTATTTTCAATCAACAGCATCAACAGCGAAGCATGGTTGAACAACTCAATGTATCCGCCGCATAAATCGATTCGTCACGGACAATACAATAATTATGTTACATCGGAAGTTGTTCCGTTCATTTTTGATCACTGTCAAGGAAAAGTTCCTATCATAACAACAGGGGCATCACTCGGAGCATATCATGCGGCAAATACGTTTTTCAGACGACCGGATATTTTTCGCGGGACAATAGCGATGAGCGGTGTTTATGATCTGAAAGCGTACTCAAAAGGTTATTATGATGATCATATTTATTTCAATTCACCGGTAGATTACCTTCCGAACTCAGCGGACGAGAAATATCTTGACCTTATACGTGATAACAAAGGAATTATTATTGCTTCGGGTCAGGGCGATTATGAAGATCCTGATGCCTCAAGAAGATTATCCGACATATTAAACTCGAAAGGCATTCGGCATTGGCTTGATCTTTGGGGTTATGATATGGGGCACGATTGGCCGACGTGGAGGAAAATGCTTCCTTACTTTTTGGAAAAATTTTAACAAAGAATATCGATAAAATGACGATTAAAGAAAAACAAGAGGAACTCGTAAAGGAATTTTCTCGCTATGAAGCTTGGGAAGACAAATATTCTCATCTTATAAAGATTGGTAAAGAACTTTACGATTTTCCAGAAGAATATAGAACTGATAAGAATAAACTCGAGGGATGTCAATCACAGGTGTGGATTAATGCCGATTTTAAGGATGGTAAAATAATTCTTCATGCAGACAGCGATGCAATGATCGTAAAAGGATTGATCGCTTTGTTGATAAAAGTATATTCCGGGCATACCCCCGATGAAATATTGACTAATCCGCCGGCATTTTTAACTACAATAGGAATTGACAGTCATCTTTCCCCAACACGAAAGAATGGTTTAGGAGCTATGCTTAAGCAGATTCAATTGTATGCTGTTGCATTCAAAGCATTAAAATCTAAATAGTAATTTCTATTATCTAGTTTTCCGCGATTATACTGTTGTTCAAACATTGGCTGCAAGCGAGTTGAAGTGTAACGTGATTTATCCAAAATTTTTGTTTTAGCATTTTTTCAATCTCAGCTTGAATCGGCTTTGCTTCGCTTATGAGCATATCTGTAACGTTAATGTGAGCTTCAAAATAAGTGTCATTTTCACCAACACTCCAAATATGAATATGATGTACGTCTTCAACCCGCTCTATGCTTCTTATTGATTCAACCACCTCATCGATGCTAATTTCTTTGGGTGCTCCTTCCATCAAAACATGCACAGATTCAATAACAATCGAATAACTTGCTTTTAGAATATAAACACCTATTAATATTGTTAAGAGAGGATCAATCCAGAAAACATTAAAATAATAAATTGCAAATCCGCCTAAAATTATGGCCACCGAGGATATAGTATCCGTAAGTAAATGAAGATATGAGGAGCGAATGTTCATGCTTTCGCCGGAATCCTTTTTAAGCAGTATCATACCAATAACGTTTGCTGCTAGTCCTATTACCGCAACAATCAGCATCAACTTTCCGTCTATTACATTCGGTTCGAAAAATCTTACAACTGCTTCATAGAATAGATAAATAGAAATTCCGACAAGTACAGATGAATTAATAAAAGCGGCAAGTATTTCGGCTCTTTTTAATCCGAATGTATGGTTATATGACGAATCTTTTCTTTTTAATCTGAGTGCGACATAACTAATAACCATAGATAAAGCATCACTTAAATTATGGAGAGCATCGGAAATCAAAGCTAGACTCCCGGATATTATACCGCCGATAATCTGAGCGATTGTTATAATAAAATTTAAAATAACCGTGATAATCAATCTGCCGGATGTTGAATTTACTTTGTGACTATGTGAATGATTGTGAGCCATATCTGCAAAGATAAAAATATTTTTCAATGAAATGAGAAATACGACTGCAAAAAAGAATTAGAGATTGTTTTGTGTGTGATATTTCGTACCTAGTTAAAATCTTCTATTTCCAAATCGAACAACTTTCCTTATTTTGCTTCAAGCACTATCAAAAAGTATAATAAAATAAAGAGGACCATATGACAAAAAGAAATATATTTTTAACCGCAATTTTAACGCTCTTTATCTTCTCATTAATTACGGCACAAGAGAAACAATATTCTCATAAAGAAGTTTTAGAAAATTTAATCCTCAGCAACACAGAGTTTGCAGAAAATCTCAGTGAAAACGAAACTGTTTACGAAGCTATTAAAAACAATTCGCACGGACAGCATCCTTATGCTATTATTTTAGCTTGTGCAGACTCGCGCGTAATTCCCGAAATAATATTCGACAAAACTATTGGAGAACTTTTTGTTATACGAGTTGCGGGCAACATAATTGACGAATCGACTTTGGGAAGCATTGAATATGCAGCAGAACATTTACATTCGCCGTACTTGCTTGTTCTAGGACATACACATTGCGGCGCAGTTCATGCAGCGGTTGAAGGAGGTTCAACTTCCCCTTCTATAAACTCTATTCTTGAAGTGATTGCTCCTGCAGCAGCAGCCTCCAAACCCGAATCATATACCGAAGAACAACATATCGAATTAGCCGTTAAAGAAAACGTTCTGCTGCAGATGAATAACGCTTTATCACAAAGTGAAATACTTCAACATCTTGTTGCAGAAGAGCAATTAAAAATCGGTGGGGCAATTTATGATATTTCCACAGGAAGAGTTCAATTTATAAAGTAAAAGAAGTCGATTAAAAATATTACTTTTGTAAGCACAAAAAATCGAGAAATATTTATGACTTATAATCTTCTTCACACACTTGAACTGCCTGGCTGGCTTAAGTTTGATCTTGCAGAGAAGTTATTTCACAAAAACGATGTTGAGAAAATGAATTTTGTTCTCGAATGCGGAATGAAAAACGTTGAAAATAATTCTGGCGGACCGTTTTCAGCCGCAATATATAATAGAGACAACAATGAATTGATCTCAGTAGGAGTAAATGTAGTCACATCCCAAAATTGTTCTGTGGCACATGCCGAAGTTACTGCAATTATGATGGCTCAGCAGAAACTTGGAACATACTCGTTGGAGAATGGAAATTATGAACTCTTCTCCAGTGCGCAGCCTTGTGCAATGTGTACGGGCGCTATAGTCTGGGCGGGAGTTAATAGATTGATATTCGGGGCAAACAAACACGATGTTGAAACAATAGTCGGTTTTGACGAAGGTCCTCTTCACCCGGAATGGCTTGAAGAGTACAATAAAAGAAATATAGAAGTTGTTGAAAATTTTATGAATTACGAAGCCGTTAAACTGCTGAAGAAGTACAAAGAAATAGGCGGCATCGTATATTAAGCTACGCATCGATCTTGCAGGATAAAATATGAGTTGGTTCTTTGGATATTATTGTAAAAAAAAAACGACATCCGGAATCCATGAAATAAATTTACCGGATGATATTACCTTCAAGCATGAAACGGAAAATCATTTTTTTTCGGCTGGCGGAAATAGAAATATCTTTTGCGAAACAAGCGGAAATGAATTGTTTGTCGTCAGCGGAATCGGTATCGATAAGAATTTTGAAATTGTTGCCGATACGAATAGCTGGAAACAGACAGCACTCCCCAAAATATTACAACACGATTTTATAGATGGTCATTATGCCGGTCTTTCAATTACCGCCGGCAGCTTTATTTTCTTTACGGATCCTCTTGGATTGAGAGAAATTTTTTTCTTTGAAACGGAAGACAAAATATATTTTTCGACAAGATTGAATTTAATTCTAAAGCTTGGAAAGTTCGAAATTGATTTCAACGTATTCGGATCAAGATGGATGCTGCTGAATCAAATTTCATCGGAAAGTATTGTTAAAAATATAAAGCGAGTAAATTGCGGATCTATTGCTTCAATCCGGAATAAAGAACTAAGCATTAAAAAATTCGATTGGCTTCCGGAAGAAAATGAAAAAAGCACAAGTTCTATTGAGTTTTCAGATTTAGTAAAAAAATATTTCTTTCTATCTAAAGACCATCAAAAACTTTCATTGAGTTTATCCGGCGGACTTGATTCGCGTTTGCTTCTTTCTCTTTTACTCAAACAGAAAAGCATTGATTGGTCGACACATACTTTTTCTAACAGTAATTCAGCGGATTCAGAGGTTGCTAAAGAACTTGCATCACACTTTCATTTCCACTTTAACATAATAAAGCCGAAGGATCTGTCCAGCTTAGGATTATTCGACTATATTAAGAATTATATCGCAGATACATATTTAACAGAATCTGCTTTTAATGCTGTTAATTTACTCGGTTACGAAAATTTACCGGAAAACGAATTCATATTAGACGGCGGCTTCGGCGAAATTTGGCGGAGAGAATTCTTCTTGAAACTGCTGTTTAAAAACAGAAAAGCCGTTGCAGATATTGATCCGTTAATACTTACAAAAAATATGCTCTTATTTAGAGCCGGGATTTTTAATAAAGAAACAACGGATTTAATGTTTAATTCTTCGATGAATCAGGTAAGTGCTTTGATGAAAGAAATAAACACGGGAAGAAATATTCTCCCAGAAAACATTGTGGATTTTTTTGTTATTAAAAGCCGTCTTCCAAACTACTATGGGGCTGAACAGAACCGTATAGACAGCAAGGTAGTGGCATTAATGCCGTTTGCTCAATTCAGTTTGTTGAATAAGTTGTTTTCAGTGCCCGTTAAAACAAGAAGAAACAACAAGCTTTTTAAGTCAATAATTT
Organism: uncultured Melioribacteraceae bacterium; assembly: GCA_964499285.1. GTDB lineage: Bacteria > Bacteroidota > Ignavibacteria > Ignavibacteriales > Melioribacteraceae > JAGFIY01. The sequence continues at coordinate 5,873 of CAZCLA010000045.1, read as the reverse complement.
CAGAAAATATGCCGACATTAAAAGAAATCCCATTGTCCAAAGGAAATATGACATATCCTTATTTTCTTAATTCATTTGGGAAAAGAATCTATACAAAAATATTTTCGGGTTTGAAGAAAAACGAAGATTCTTCGGTTCGCAGATTCTTGTCTGTTTTAAAAGATTTTACTTATGACTCACTTAATTCGTCTTCATTCAAAAATTATCATTATTATGATCATGCAATAATCAATAAACTTGTTGAAGACATTTATGAGAAAAACAATATTATAAGATTTAATGAATTCAGCTGGTTTCTGGCATTCGAAATTTTCAGACAAACAATTGAAGAATAAATGAAAGGTTCATCAATTATGCGGAAGGATAATCAACAGCCTTTTGTGATTGAAAAAAACGGATGGAAATTTCATCACATTGGAATTCCTACCAAAGAAATTAAACCGGGCGAAAAGTTTATAGAAAAATATGGGATGTATGTTTCGGGTTTTGAAACAAGTCCATACGGCATTGAATATATGCGCTTTGAGGATGATAGTCCTATAGAAGAAATTATAAAACATAATCCTCACATCGCCTTTGAGGTTGAAGATCTTGATTCTGAGTCAAAGGACAAAAAACTTATCGGCGAAATTTCTTCTCCAGCCAAAGGCGTTCGAGTCGCAATGATTGATGTTGATGGTCTGCCTGTTGAGCTTATTCAATTTAATCGAGAGGAGATGGAATGAATAGATTGACATATAAACTCTTCTATTGGAGTCCGCGTGTACTTGCTGTTTTATTTGCCTTGTTTCTAAGTCTGTTTGCTATGGATGTATTCAATGAACCGGGAGGATTCATTTCGATTGCGGCTGCATTTCTAATTCATTTAATACCTGCTTTTATAATTCTAATTGTACTTTTGATTTCCTGGAAGCGAGAGTGGATTGGGGCATTTATTTATATGTTCCTTGGATTTTATTATATCTATACCGCTGCTGATAAATTTGATTATATAACTCTTGCAGTAATTTCAGGACCCTTGTTCTTGTTGAGTGTACTTTTTTTTATCGGTTGGTTTGTAAAGAAAAATAAACGAGCATAATATTTCACAATAATTTTTAAGGAAAAGTATTTGAAGAAAGTCGCATTTCTATCAATGGATTCGCTGGAAGGTTTCAGTTGTTACGATCATCTGCTTTATGAACCATTGAATAAGTTAGGATGGAAGGCACAGCAAGTTTCATGGAAATCAAAAGATATAGACTGGAACGATTATGATTCGGTTATCGTTAGATCTACTTGGGATTACCAGGACGAACCCGAAAAATTCCTTAAGGTTTTAGAGCAAATAAATGATTCGAAGGCTGTTCTTTTAAATGACATTGAGGTAATGAAATGGAACATGGACAAGAATTATCTTTTTGATTTAGCGAAGAAAGGTGTTTCAATTCCACCGACTTTATTGCTTGATGAATATGATTATAATAAAATTTCAAAATCATTTAATGAATTTCAATGCGATGAAATTGTTATCAAGCCGCTGATAAGCGCAAGTGCATTCAATACATTTAGAATTCGAAAGAACAATTTGAACGATTATAATGATAATCTGCAATCGACTTTTAGGAACAGATCATTTTTAATTCAACCGTTTCTGACAAGCATTATAGATGAAGGGGAATATTCACTTTTCTACTTCGGGGGAAAGTACAGTCACACGATACTAAAAACACCAAAGACTGAGGATTTTCGCGTTCAGGAAGAACACGGCGGAATATTAAAATTAGTAGAACCGGAAAAACAAATGAAATCATCTGCAGAAAAAATTTTAAGATTTATTCCTAAACTATTATATGGAAGGATTGATCTTGCAAGAACGGAGAAAGATAATTTTGTGCTTATGGAATTGGAATTGATTGAGCCGTCACTATATTTAAATATGGCGCCGGAATCCGCAGCATTTTTTGCACAAGTTTTTCATGAATGGATGATTTCAGAATAAAATATATTGGTAGGGACAAGTTGGTTCTTGTCCATATTATACTCTCAATTATTACTTCATCAAAATCATCTTCTTTATTTGACTGAAACTTCCAGCCTCGAGGCGGTAGTAATAAACTCCCGAAGACAAACCTTCCGCATTGAACTCGATTTCGTATTCTCCCGGGGTTAAGTGTTCGTTTACAAGCAAGGCAACGTCTCTTCCCAAAACATCATAAATTTTTAGAGATACTTTGTTGTTTACTGACAGCTGATAACTGATCACCGTACTTGGGTTAAATGGGTTCGGGTAATTTTGGGCTAATTCAAATTTAAATGGGGCGTGTTCTTCCATATCTTTAACACCAACAATAACCGAGGTATTGATTCTTCCGTAGTAAACATCCTGTTCGTTATTAAACGTGCCGCACCATGCAAGGTGGACTCCGTCTTCATCAGAAACCATATCAAAATAGTCGCCCATTTTATTTTGATTTGGCCAGCCGATATAAGGATCAAATCCTTCGGAAAGTCTTATGTTATCTCTCCAAGTAATTCCTCCATCGGTTGAAAAAGAATAATACAATTCCGAAATATATGTACCGGGATAATTTCTTGTATCGAGCCAAACAACATCTATCCTTCCGTTTGGAGCTACCGACATTGTTCCGAACCATTGATATGTATCCAAAGTGTTGTCGTCATTTATTCTAACGGGGGCTTCCCACGATGTTCCGCCGTTAGTGCTGCGTGCAAAAACAACATCAAGATTGTCTTTGTTGTCTCTAGGATTAGTTGATGAAAGAAGATAAACATTTCCAGCGTGTTCACCGTCGGTAGTATCAACTGCAATAATTGTCTGTCCAAGCAATCCGCCGGGGTTTGGTCCGCTGAAAGACGGGAGAGTACCTTCAAGATCTACGGCATAAGGTCCCGTCCATGTTACGGCAGCATTTTTATCTTTTGCGGTTGTAGATTTAATTACTATATAATCTCCACCACTTATGCCGCCAATAAAAAGGTCGCCGTTTTTAGCTACTGCAAGCGTTCCCCAATAAGGGTTGCCGGGAAGAGGTGTGCAAGATTGAAATGTCGCTCCGCTGTTGGTTGAGCGGACGAAGGCATTGGGTGGACAAATACTGTAAACATAAGTCCAGAACGCATAAATATGTCCATTGCCGGGACCGTTTGTTTTATCGATTGTCATCCACTGTTTGTCTCCGCCGTAAGCATAATTTCCGTTATCCCATGTCGCCCCGCCGTCCATAGATTTGAAAACGACACAGCTAAATTCATTGCCTTGAGAGGTTAAACTGTTATAATAAAAATTTCCTTTCGAATCGGAATCGAGCACCGGATCGGATCTGAAAACACCGGGATCAATTACACCCGGGAAAATCCAACTCAAACCACCGTTAGTTGTGTAACCGTAACCTGCTTGTCTAAAGTTATCGAATACGGAGTCAAACTGTCTCCACCCGATTGCCATTCGATTGAAATTATTATAATCTACTGCAATTGATGGTTCGTTTGCAGCATCGCCGATAATGTTATAGCCGTGATCGTTAACGTTAACTTGTGTCATAGTAAAATATTCACTGCTGTAATTATATGCCGGGGAGGTCAATTGTTGAGATTGTTCTAAGTCAATACTGCTTCTTTTTACAGCAGATTCTTTATGCCGATTAAGAAGCTCATCTTCTTCCTGCGAAAAAGAAACACTTGCTGTAAGTATGATAACGGCAAGCATAGTTAAAATTCTAAAAAGATTTGACATGATTCCCCCTAAATTTCAAGTAATAATAGCAAATAAGAAACGAGAGTCAATGTATAAAACAAGTATTTTTTCCTTACCCGTTAGCGAGTGAAGAATTTATCTGTCGCTCAAGCAGTTCAATAAACTCTTGGTACGTTTTCGGATGTCTTCTATTAATATAAAGCAAAAGCATACCGAGTATTGAAAAGTTCAACTGGCTCTGAACAGCCGCGGCTTTACCGATAGTGACCTTTTTCTTCTCAATAAGAAAATCCCATTCCGGCTTACAAAGTCCGTCAAAAAATGAATTGATTAGTTCAATTGTAGGTTGCTTTGTAGATAAATCCCTTGCTTTTTCGATAAAGAACAATTCGAAAATTCCCGGATACTGAACAAAATATTTTACATATGATTTTGTGATCCCTTTAATTTTATCGTATCCGCGCGGAATGTGCTCGGTTTCGCGCTTAATAATTTCATCGCACTCGGTTAAAAAATCCTTAACGCATTCGAACACTAAATCCTGGACATCCTTAAAGTAATTATAAAGAGTTGCGTAGGAGTAACCTGCTTCCCTTGCTATGTTACGAACGCTGATGTTTCTTAACCCCTCGCCTTTTAGAATTCCCTTTGCGGCATTGATAAAATAACGCCTCATTCTTTCTTCTTGCACTTCGTTCTTTACCATTTTCTTGTCCCGTGAATTAACAGCGTTAATATAATTAACTAAGTTTGTTATATCAAGAGGATTTTGTCTATTATAATATTCGGCAGAATAAATTTTAGAAAATAGATGATTTTATAATAGCAGTTTTTAAAAAATATTTATAGTATTGTCGGTCTTCAACTTAATAAGGGAGGGTTTAATGGATATGTCTCAAATAAATTTTCTTGCCGTTATTGCTGCGGCAATTTCAAGTTTTATAATTGGTGGTATTTGGTATTCACCGATGATGTTTTCGAAAGCATGGATGGATGAAACCGGTCATACCGAGGAAGATCTTAAGAGTGGAAATATGGCAATGATATTCGGAGGTTCGTTTGTTCTTTCATTAATTATTGCATTCAACTTAGCTGCGTTTTTGGGTCCGGAAGCTGATCTATCCTTCGGTTTATTTGCGGGATTTGCAGCGGGATTCGGATGGGTTGCAATGTCGATAGGAATAACATATTTCTTCGAAAGAAAATCCTTTAAATTGTTTTTAATAAATGCCGGCTACCATGTTGTTGCTTATACAGTAATGGGAGCTATACTTGGTGTTTGGAAGTAATCTTCTCAAAACTATTTAAAAATAAAAACCCGGGGAATGTGTCTCCGGGTTTTAAATTAAGTAAACCAATTATCATCTCAACAAAATCATCTTTTTCGTTGCTTTAAATTCTCCGGCAGAAATTGAGCAGAAATAAATTCCCGAAGGAAGATTTTTAGCCTCGAACGTTACGTCATGGTTTCCTGCGTCAATTTTTTGATTCAGTAATGTTGAAATTTCTCTTCCGAGAATGTCGTAAATCTTTAGCGAAACAAATTCGTTCTTCGGAAGTTCGAATTTAATTATTGTACTGGGGTTAAATGGATTCGGATAATTTTGATTAAGCGCATAACCACGCGGGAGTACTTTTCCAAATTCGATCGTTTTTAAAACCGCTTTTAATAAATCAGCTTCTTTGTTGAAAACCATCGATTGATCAATAATCAAACTTACTCCGAAATTTCTTTCGGAAGAATTTTCTGAGCGTAAAAAATTAATTGTAAAGAAAGGTTCGGCTTTATTCCAATTGCCGCTTTCAGAAATCCACATTCCGCTGACATAAATTTTACCGTTTGCTTCTTTTACATTTAAAGGAAGCTGTGATTCGATTCCCTTGTATATAAAGTCGGCATCAGGTTTTTCAAAAACAAAACTAACTCCGCCAAGGGATTCTTCTGCATCAAGATAATAAGGAAGTTCTACCGAGTTGGATGTAAGTTTGTCCAGACAAGTGGTTTCAATACTTAACAGCTCCAGCCTTCCGTCGAACATATCGATATATGATAAATCAACGTCACCGCTTATAATCGCCGAGATTGTAGGAAATTGAGTGTCGGAACGAACATCAATTATCCCCGGATCTTCATAAATCCAATCGGGCACAGTGAATTCATCAAGCAGACCGAAGA
>CAZCLA010000044.1:9364-22511 GCA_964499285.1 uncultured Melioribacteraceae bacterium | reverse complement strand
CCGCTTAGCTTCAACCTCTGCTTTAACCATTTACACAAAACTTTTTACACTACCCCGGAAGCAGAATCTTCCGGGGATTAAAATTATTCTGCAGAACCTGAAGTTGAATTGCTTTTGCTTCGTTCGATAGATTGAAGAGCAAGGTAGTTGTCGCCGAATTTTTTGAGGTTTTCAATTTCATCGTCAAAGATGTTGTAGTGTCCTTCTTCATCGGCAACCAAATCTTCAAATATTTTTTTTGATACAGAATCAGCGTTTTGCGCACACTCGTTTGCCCATTTGTTGTATTCGATCATAGAACTATGTTCCATAGATGCAGCTTTTTCCAGCATCTTGGCTACATCTTGAATTTTTTCAACTGGATCTTCAAGTTCCATTTCTACATCGCCTTTTAAAAATAAAATTCTTTCGGCAAGTTTTTCAACATGGGTCATTTCGGTTATGGCAATTTTCCTAAACAAATTAGCAAGCAGATCATAGCCTTGATCGTCGCAGTGAAAATGGAAATACATATACTGGTGAACAGCCGAAAGTTCATCGGCAACAGCTTTGTTCAATAATTCAATACTTTTTTCGTACATATTTTGTCTCCGTTTTTATCGAAAAAACTCTTGAATGTAAATTTACAAAAAATGTGGTTAACGAACTCTTTTTTAAGAGACAACCTGAGTGTGACTGACTTTTCTACGGCAGTTCCCAAAAAAGCTTGGCGAATTTGCAGTTAGAAAAGAAAATAAAAATAGACTTTTGCATTTCGTTAAAAATAGTTCTAATAAAATTCATATTTCTATTATATTTTACGTATCAAATTTAGTTTTGCGATACATTCTTAAAGATTTGATATATTTATGAAAATTATGAAAAGCCTATGAACACAACCGATTTGAAGGAAAATATTAACGATATTCTTCATTACTCGCTTTTTGAAGTAAACAATACTCCTATTTCACTTTTATCTGTTCTCATCTTTATCGGCATAATTGTCGGGTTCATTGTTTTATCAAAAATAATCCGTTACAAGCTGCTCAAAATTTTTCTTAAACGTACAAGCTTGGATAAAGGTCTTCAATTTACGCTGGGGAAAATCACAAATTATATAATTCTTTTTATCGGCGTATTAATAGCATTTCAATTTATTGGGATCGATTTAAGCGGACTTGCGGTTGTACTTGGATTTTTATCCGTGGGCATCGGTTTTGGTCTTCAAAATATAACTTCAAATTTTATCTCAGGAATCATTCTCTTGTTCGAAAGACCGATTAAAGTTGGGGACAGAATTACCGTGAACGATATTCAAGGTGATGTTACCGATATTACGATAAGAGCAACAACAATAAGATCTGTTGATAATATTTCCATCATTGTCCCAAACTCGGAGTTTATTTCCGGTACTGTAATAAATTGGTCGCACGGTGATCCGAAATTAAGGGTCAACATCAATGTTGGAGTTTCGTATTCATCTAATCTCGAACTCGTTCTCAGATCACTATATGAAGTTGCCGAAGAGAACAAAGATGTATTGAAAGAACCGAAGCCGGTTGTTCACTTTAACGAATTCGGCGATTCATCCTGGAGTTTAACACTGAGAGTTTGGGTTAGTGAACCGAAATTACATTTAGCGGTTAAGTCGGCAATTAATGTTGCGATAGTTAAAAAGTTTCGAGAGAACAAAATTGAAATTCCCTTTCCTCAAAGGGATTTGCATGTTCGCTCCGGTAAATTGCCCGTACTTGTTGAAAATAAGAGCGAATAATTATCTTATCTCAGCAAATTCTGTGATCGGTTTTCTTTTACTTTCACCGAACTCTTTTTGACGGAGATCATCCGGCAGTATTTCGGGATCACCTAGATAACCTAATGCAATTATTGTTGATAGTTCAAAATCATCATCGATAGAAAATATATCTCTTGCCGCATTGCTGTTAAATCCTCCAAGTTGATGAAGATACAAATTCATCTCCGCCGCTTGAACAGAAAGGTTCCCAACAGCCAAACCAAGGTCATGAAGAGCATGTCTGTTTGGTTTTCCGTTTCGTGACAATGTTTTCTTTGCCATAGTGAGTATAAAAACTGCGGCACCTCCTGCCCACTCCGGGTTTCTGCCGGTAAGCACGGAACGCACTTTTTCAAATTCTTCTTTATTCTCTTTTCTTATAGCAATAAAACGCCATGGCTGCTCATTAAAAGAGGAGGGCGCCCAGCGTGCTGCTTCGAATAATCTTTTTAACGTTTCTTCTTCCACACTTTTTTCGGAGAAAGCCCGCGGACTCCATCGCTTTTTAATCAACTCGACAATTTCATAATCAGGATTTACAGTTCTCATTTTTCTCTCCTTAATTCATCGGTATTTCTATCAATAAAATTTCAGCGTTATCATTTGCTTCTATTTTAATATTTTTGCTGTTTGAAATTCCAATTGCATCGCGTCGGTTAATTGCATCGCCCTCAATATCTAGACTTCCTTCAATAATGAAAATGTAAACTCCGTTGTTATTATCATAAAGATCATAATTTATTTCTTTGGATTTTTCAAGATTGATTAGCGATACATATGCATTTTGATTTATCCAAAGAGCCTCTTTGTCAAAATCTTTTGGTCCAACAATAAGTTGAAAACTATTTGTTCGTTCACTTATATCAAAACTTTTTTGATCGTAACGCGGTTTGTGCCCTTTCTTGTCGGGAAAAATCCAAAGTTGAAGGAAGTTAGCGTCTTCGGTATCAGAGCCGTTATATTCTGAGTGAAAAATTCCGGTTCCTGCAGACATAACCTGAACTTCGCTGCCGCTTATTTTTTCTTCGTTGCCTGTGCTGTCCTTATGGGCAAGCGAGCCGTAAATCGGAATAGAGATTATTTCCATATTCTCATGCGGATGAGTTCCGAAACCGGCACCTGCTTCGATTATGTCATCATTCAACACTCGAAGTACACCGAATCGGGTTTTCTCCGGATTATGATAACTTGCGAAACTAAATGAATGATTTGTCTTCAACCATCCGTGATCAAAAAAACCTCGTTCGCTTGATCTATGAATTACCTTTTTCATCGTTTCTCCTATTTTGATTTTACAAAACAAAAGTAAAAATAAGATACAAGGTATTAAATGGAGAAACGAAGGAATTAGTTGTACTTTTTACGGTTAGTTTTTTCGTAACGGCTGAAAGTTATTTTTTGGTGGTTTTTAAATACCCTGCTGAAATAAGCATAATCCTCATAACCAAGTTCGAAAGCAATTTGTTTGAGGTTCAGTTCCGAGAATACAATCAATCTTTTTGCTTCGAGAATAATTCTATCCTGAATGTACTCTTTTGCCGATTTACCGGTTGCTTGTGAAATAACTTCGTTTAGATAGTTTGGTGTTACAACCAGCATTGCAGCATAATCTTTTACTTTCTGCATTTTCTTGAAGTTTGATTCAACTAGTGATTTGAAACGGCTTACCAAATCAATACTTCCCGCCAGCCGTAATTTCTTTCTGTTCTTTTCCTCATCGCTCGATCTGTAACATTCTATCAAAAATAATTTAAGAAGCGAACCGATTGCAGCATAGTTGTACGAATCCAATTTTTTGATTTCATAATTGAGCTGTTCAACTATTAAATTCAACCTGTTTCCGATTGTCGCTCCAATTTCTATCGGCGGATTATTTGTACAACTTTCAAAAAGTTTAAGATCAAGCACAAATTTTTCATCAATTCCGCTTTCAATTAAAAAATCTGAAGTGAATGTAAGTACAATTCCTCTTGGGCGCTTATTAAGAGAAATTGCATGAACCTGTTCTGGATGGATGAAATAAACTTGATTTGTATCAAGCTTGTAATCAATAAAATCAATGTGATGAAGTCCTTCTGCTTCAATTACCCAAACAACCGTGTAGTAATCATGCCTGTGAGGAACATCGGTTTTTCCCTCTGAAACATCATAGATTTCCTCCATCGTTTTGAGAGTAAACGGAAGACCGTCTTTTCTCTCGTGGGAATAACTTTTTATCGGTATGTCTTTTCTATTCGGCATTTGTTCAAGTCGTTATCAAATCAAATATAGCTTAAAAGTAGGATGAAAGAAACAATAGAACAATTTATGTTTTATGTGTCGAATAATATTTCTAAATTAGGGCGAGATGTCTCACATAGGCGTGTTCTTCTATGTCAAAGGTAATTCTTTCTGCGATTTTCTTCTTAATATTTACAAATCTTGTTTTCTCGCAAAAGGGAGAATTATTGGTTAATGAATATACTGTTGAGGACGGCATTTCACAATCAGTTCCGACAGCGCTTCTGCAAGATAATTTTGGATTTATATGGATCGGGACGGAAGACGGATTGAATCGTTTTGATGGTTATTCTTTCGATCATTTTTTTAATGACCCGCTTGACTCCAACAGCTTATGTCATAATTTCATTACTGCATTAATGCAGGACAGCCGCGATAAAATTTGGGTTGGCACGCGTAATGGATTATCAATTTATGATCCGATAAGAGAGATTTTTCACTCATTTAATTCATCGGAAAACGATTCCTCTTCGCTGAATAACTCCTTGATTTTTTCTTTGTTTGAGTCTTCACTCGGAGAGATTTTTGTGGGGACATCAACTGGTTTAAACATTGCGGTAGATTATAATGGTGAAATTTCTTCCGTTAAATTTAGGAGAGTAATTACAACAATCTATCCCGATTCACTTTCAATTATATCTTCAAGTGTAATGGATATTAAGGAAGATGAAAATAATTTCATTTGGCTGGCGCTTCAAGCGAAAGACAAATTATCTGGTAAAGACGTTGGAAGTCTAACCCGATATAATTCAAATGAAAACAAGTTCGAACATTTCTATTTGAATGATAACGAAAATTTCGATATTAAAAGCAGCGCAATTAGATCAATTTATTGTCAAGATAATTTACTCTGGGTAGGAACTTTTTCGGAAGGCTTGATAGAGTTAGAACTGAACAATAAAAAATTTCCTTCAGTAAAGCGAATATTCAATACACAACGACATGAAAACCGATTAGCTCATGATTATATAAGCAAGATAACAATGAACGACGAGCAAATTTTTATTGGAACATATAACGGATTATCGGTGCTGAATCTGCATGATAGTACAATTTCGGATGTTCGTCTTTTTAACAAAAAGCGAGAGCCGCTACAACCATCCGGCATTAACGATTTACTTCTTGACGAAAGCAGTAATCTATGGATTGCGTCGGATAAAGGTCTTTTTAGATTTTCACCTTCCTCAAAAAATTTTCAAACTTTTATTAATAACCCGAAAAACGATAACTCAATTATTGGCGGCGATATCTTCGGAATAAAAGAGGATTCAAACGGAACAATATGGGCTTCAAGCTATGGCTCCGGTATCAATAAAATTACGTCTTTAAGCGGCGGTCAATATAAAGTTGAAAGAATTACTACCGGAAATAATGGTCTTAGCACAAATCAAATATTAAGGATTGAAGAAGATTTTGATAACAATATTTGGTTTTCGACTTTTAATGGAATATTCAAAATAAAAAACAATGCAACGGGCGAAATTAAATTTGAAAATTTCACTTCCCAAAATTCCGAATTAACTTCAATCTATTATTACGATCTGTTTTTTCACGCTCCTAATAAATTTGTAGCGAGAACTTATCAATCGGGGATTGATCTAATCTCGGTGGAAAACGGGCTGTTGCGCGTTAAAAACTATAAATACACTTTCAGCAATGAACAGAAAGATAAGATAATTTCTTGCTTCAGTCATGAGCATAATGAATTATGGCTTGTCACAAACAATTCTATAGTTTTGGGAAAGTTAACAGAAACGTTTGAACTTGAATTCATTAAACTCAATTTGGAAATGCAGTATTGGGAAAAAATAAGCAAACTAATGTTTTTCTATTTTCTTCGTCCGGATGCTAACACATTATTGATCGGCACTAATAATGGATTGTTAAAACTTTCTCTCGACTATTCTTTAGAAAAATCTGCTGTAATCAATGTGAACGATATAAAGATATACAACATAAACAACGGCTTACCTAATAATTCTATTTATGCAATCGCCCGGCATAATGAAAACAGTTTTTGGTTAAGTACCAATAAAGGATTATCCCGTTTTTCACTCGAGGACGAAAGTTTCACAAATTATGAAATTTCATCCGGCATTAATTTGAATGAGTTTAATGCGGGTACGGTTGAAGTGGGAAAATACGGACATATATATTTCGGAGGTATCGGCGGCTTTATTAAATTTCACCCGGATAGTCTATTTGAAAACCACCTGCCTCCCCCGGTTGTGATAAACGAGATTAAATTATTCAATGAACCGCTTAAAACAAACTCAATACTTACAAAAAGCATTTTATATACCGATGTTATAGAATTTTCGTATATGGATAATATGATAACTTTAGGTTTTTCGGCGTTGAATTTTGACGAACCGGATAAAAATTCATATTTGTATATTCTTGAGGGATTTCAGAAAGATTGGGTGAATGCGGGCAAGATTAGATATGCTACTTTTACAAATCTTGATGACGGTGAATATACTTTCCGGGTGAAAGCTGCAAATAAAACCGGAGTTGGGGGCAACGAAGGCGCTTCCATAAAATTGATTATTAATCCGCCGCCTTGGAAAACTTGGTGGGCTTATCTATTATATGCAAGTTTAGTAATATCAGGATTCATATTTCTTCTTTGGACCCGCGAACGGAAATACAAAAGAGCTTTGGAGATAGAGAAAAAAATTGAAGCAGCTAAAAGTGAAGAAAGAAAAAAGGTGAGAACAAAAATATCACAAGATTTTCATGACGAAGCAGGTAATAAAATAACAAAAATAAACCTGTTTACAACTCTGGCGCAAAGAAAAACAGCGGGAGATTTTGAGCTTAAAAGCTATTTGGATAAGATACAAGAAAACACAAAAGAACTCTCTTTCGGAATGAGAGATTTTCTGTGGGTTTTGGATGTTGGGAAAGATTCTTTGTTCGATATGCTGAAACGAATCGAGGATTTTGGAAACTCAATGTTTGAAATGACCGAGATAAAATTTAAAGTTAACGGCATCGAAGATTTCTTCGAAAAAATCAGTATGCCGATGCATGCAAGGAGAGCATTAATATTTATCTTCAAAGAAGCTCTGAACAATTCAATAAAATATTCCGTTGCCGGCAGTGTGATTTTTACCGCTTCGCTGAAAGATAATTTATTAACTTTAACATTAGAAGATGACGGAAAAGGATTTATACCGTCCGATTCTTCGGAAGGCTATGGATTAAAAAACATGAAGCATAGGGCAGAAAAGTTAAATGGTAAGATTGAAATAACTTCGGCGCCTGAACAAGGAACCAAAATTATGTTTGAGGGAAATTTAACCCAAATGGGTAATTGAAAGAATAGTGTTTGAGCAATAGTTTTCTTTAGAATGGAACAAAAAAAAACAAAGAGCATAAAGGTTGCAATAGTTGAAGATGATAAAGAGATTAAAAATCTTTTAACTCTAATCATTGACGGATCACCCGGATTTGAATGTAAGCAGAGCTATGCTAACTGCGAAGATGCCGTTAAAAATATTCCCCAAAGTCCTCCCGATGTAGTTCTTATGGATATAGACCTTCCTAAAACCACGGGAATAGAAGGAGTCAAACTCTTGAAAGAATCACTTCCTGAAACTGATTTCATCATGCTCACGATTAAAGAAGATGATGATTCAGTATTCAATTCACTTGCGTCTGGCGCAACCGGTTATCTTTTGAAAGATATTCCTCCTGTGCAGCTTCTTCAATCGATTAAAGAAGTTGTTGAAGGAGGTTCGCCTATGAGTCCTATGATAGCAAGAAAAGTTTTCGGTTCATTCCGGAAAAGTGTAGAATCTCCACTTTCTGAAAGAGAGACCGAGGTGCTTAAAAGGCTGTGCAGCGGAGAAAATTATAAAACTATTGCCGATGCACTTTTTGTCAGTGGTAATACTGTCCGTGCACACATAAAAAACATCTATAAAAAACTTCAGGTCAACACCCGCGCCGAGGCTGTATCAAAAGCTATTAATGAAAAATTAATTTAATCTGCTTTCACGCTTTGGCGGGTGAGAAGGCTGCTGTGTAAAAGGATTCGTTTCGCTGTCGGCAAATTACCCTGCGGTTCATACCATTGATTATAACAAACCTTTTTTCTTCTACATACTATCAAAATACCCCATATGAGTAATTGAATTCATTTGTAACTGACAGTACTTTGAATTCAAGTTCTTATAAATCTTTTTCTCCGGCTGTGTAAAAGATTGAGGGGGTATCTAACAGAAAAGTTGGATACAATTTTCAAAGTTGAGATAAAAAACTATTCATTACAAAATAAAATAGGTGGGATTATGAAAAAAAATAAAATTATAACTAACCTGCTTTTTTTGCCGGTTATAATAACACTATTTCTGAATGTTAAACTAAATGCTCAAGTACTGGAGTGGGCAAATCAAACCGAAGGTGTAATTAATCAATATGAAGGCAAAATGCATCTCGATATTGACTCTAATGAAAATCTATACATAGCAGGAAAATTTGAGGGGACTTTAGAGTTAAATCTCAGCGGTGATGGAAGTTATACAGTTCAGGACTTGCATCCTCCAAATGTTGGATCACCCAGCTTTATAGCCAAATATGATTCCAGCGGCAGTATTATTTGGGCTTTTGCAATTGGTGCACTTGAATCCGATGGCTATGATTTTTTTGATATAAACGATTTGCATATCGATAAAGACGGAAATATTATTATCGTAGGAGCTTATGAATGTTATCCCGATCAAGGAATTGATTTTGATCCGGGCAGCAGTACAACCTTATTAACAGGTCCGCAATCAACAGCCTTTGCGGCTAAGTATGATACTGACGGAAATCTTCTTTGGGCATTTCCCTATTATGCAGTTAATTCGGTCAACGGTGGTATAAACGGTGCGTATCAAGAACTTTCCGGTGCGGCAACCGATGATGCTGGCAATATCTATTTAACCGGGAGAGTTACCGCTCAAGTACTTGGACCTGGGATTGAGCTTACCGTTGATCTTAATTCTTTGGGAACAGAAACAAGTGTAAATATTGCCGGTGCAATTGTTGCTAAATACAATCCCGATGGTCTGCTACAATGGTACAAAATTTACCCTCGAACCGACGGTTTTGCCACACAGGGAAGTGTAGGTGAAAAAATTGCATTAGATACAAAGGGTAATATTTTTGCAACCGGTTGGTTTAGCAGAATTATAGATTTTGGAAACGGGTTTACAAATACAATTGATCAGTCAACAATTGGAACATATCTTTTAAAATTAGATTCGAGCGGCAACACAACCTGGATGATTCTTCTGGATAACGATATACCTGATCTGGGTGCAATGGAGCCGTTGGCACTTTTATCAACATCATCAAATAATGTTGTCTTGACCGGACTTTTCGATAATACGGTTGACTTTGATCCGGGACCCGGCGTAGTCACTCTTACAAGCTTTGAAACCTCTTCCGGAGTTTTTGATGATGACGGGTTTATTGTTAGTTATGACACTGATGGTAATTTTCGTTGGGTTGATCATGTAGGCGGCGGTACAAGTAATGAAAGAGTATTTAGTATTGCAGAAAATTCCGATGGTGATGTTTTCGCAACAGGGGATGGTCATACAGGTTTTTTTCTCAAGAATTTAGATGGACAAAACGGTGCAACACTTGCACTTTACGAAATGCAATACGAACCGGCTTTTGAAACAAAAATTGCTTTCGGTTATGAAACTGTTATTTCTCCAAACGATAATATGTACTTAATAGGAAAAGTATTCCAAGATAGTATTGACGTAGATTTTGGAAGCAATGAACACTTCATTCAATTTTATCCCAATAACAACAATTACGAATCATTATTTATTGCTAAATATGATGTTTCACAAATACCAACGGGTATTGAGAATTATGACGATGTAATTCCCGGCATCTTTCAATTAAAACAAAATTACCCTAACCCGTTCAACCCAAGTACAGCGATAGAATTCTCGATTTCCAATCCGGAGTTTGTTTCGATTACTGTTTATAATTTGCTTGGAGAAAAGGTCGTTGAATTGGTAAATGAGTATCTTCCTGCGGGAGCATATCGCTCTAAATGGAACGCTGAAAATTTACCAAGCGGACTTTATATATATCAAATGTCCGCAGGAAATTATTTGGCGTCCCGTAAAATGTTGCTGTTAAAGTAAATTAATTATTGCTTAATCATTTAGCGAGAAATACATGAGAAAACAATCATTATTAGTAATAGCAAAAGTTTTTGGCGGAATACTTTTTGTGATTCAGATGTTGTTATTCCTGTTTTATTGGAATTGGCCATTTGAAGCCGCCGGGGGGAAGAATTATCTCCCGTTTTTATTTCTCGGATTAAGTATGGCAGGATATCTTATAACCTATTTTAAGATGAACATCGGCGGTGTGATAATAATTCTCGGAGGTCTCGGGTTAACGGCAAATTTTCTGCTTTCAAACTCAAAGGGAGACTTTGATCTAGAATTACTTCTGCTATTAATTGTTTTTTTACCGTGTGCCGTTTCGGGCACATTATTTCTGATTGCGGAATCACAGCATAAGTTAAGTACATCAAAAAAAATAAGTGACGGAGGTGAAGTTTGAAATTATATAAAAGTTTATTACTGATATTAACAATGATTTTCTTCGCAGTTAATTTATTGGCTCAACCTGATATTGAAGGAAGTAAAGATCATCCGGTAATAAGCAGATATCCGGGATCGGTAATAGAATATTATGTAGAAGAAGATTATACTGAATACAGTATAGCACATGGACCTGAAACCGGATATAGAAATATTGATGATTGGATCGACGTCGAAGGAAAATTTACCCGAATATATTATGAACTTTCCGGTACAACAACAATCACCCAGATTTATAGAAATTTCCTGAGTGCTCTTGAAAAATCAAAATTCAGGATAATTGCTAAAGGAATAAACAAGGATAGAAACGTCGGCAAGGAAGTCGGTGAAAGAACGTGGCTCGGAACATTCTTTAGAAAAAATCCGTTCCCTGCAAATTCAAAAGTATTGTTAAGCGCAGGTTCGAGCAGTTCGGGAGGAAGCTGTTATATTGCTTCGGAATTAAGTAAACCGGATGGTAGGATTTATATAATAATCTCCGGTATTGAATATAGCGACAAAAAAACAGTTTATATAATTGACATTATTGAAGAAACTAAAATGGAAGATGATTTAATACAAATAAATGCAGAAGAAATGCTTAAAGGAATTCGCGCAGAAGGGAAAATTGCTTTATACGGAATATATTTTGACACAGACAAATCAGATATTAAACCGGAATCTGATGCCACATTAAAAGAAATTGTCAATCTTTTAAAATCAGATAAAAACTTGAACCTATACATTGTAGGTCATACGGATATGAAAGGAAGTTTTGATCACAACCTAGATCTTTCAAAAAAACGAGCTGATTCTGTTGTAAGAGAACTAATTACTAAATACGGAGTTAGTAAAAATAGATTAACAGCAAACGGTGTTGGACCTCTTACGCCGGTTTCGACCAACGAAGATGAATCCGGACGGAAATTGAATAGAAGAGTTGAACTTGTTGCTAAACTAAAATAAATTCTTACTTCCTTGCTACTCTTAACGGCAGCTTCGGCTGCCGGTTTTAATTTTAAACATTTTTGTGTTTTGTAGAAGTAATATTCAATCTTTGAGAATCCGGTATTTGCGGACGGAGCAATCTCTTACTTATTTATAATGAAGAGTTTAGTTACCATAACAAAAAACCCGGATTCATAATGAAATAGAGAGATTATATAAACCACTCTTTAACTGTGAACAATCAATATCATTAAGAAAGTCGCTAAGCACTGTCCGAAGTTTTTAACATACTTTTTAATGATTCTTAACAATACTTTCCTTAGTTTCATAACAATATTTACATATCTTTTTCTGTTTTTCATATTTAATTATCCAGCGGAGTTAATATGAATAAAAAAACGGTTCCTGTTTTTCTTGCTTTCCTTGTCATGGGTTTTGGGGATGCAGTAGGTCCCTTTGTCGGTCTCGCCAAAAACGAATTTACACTGAGCAACACGATGGCATTCTTAATTCCTTTCGTAGGATTTATCATGTTTGGCATTCTTTCTGTCCCAATGGGAATACTACAATCAAAAAAAGGTAAAAAGTTTATTCTTAATCTCGGTTTGTTCATAATGGGTCTTGGAATGCTTCTACCTCTTTTCGGGTTAAGTTCATTCGAATTGTTTTTACTGACCGTACTACTTCTCGGAGCCGGAGCAACAATTCTTCAAGTAGCGGGAAATCCAATAATGCGCGATGTTTCGGCTGAAGGAAAATATTCCCGGAATCTTTCGCTCGGGCAATTTGTTAAGGCGATAGGTTCGTTATCGGGACCAGTTATCCCGACAATAGCCGCGGGTTTCTTTGAAAAAGACTGGAAAATTCTTTTTCCGATCTATCTTGCTGCAATTGTGATTACGGTTGTTTCAATATCAACATTGAAAATAGACGAATCAAAAACTGCGGAATCGGAACCCGCATCATTTGCTTCGAGTCTTGCTCTATTAAAAAACAATTATGTCCTGCTGATGGTGCTGGCAATATTTCTATATGTTGGCGCAGAAGTATGTATGAGTTCCGGAATTCCTCTTTACTTAGAATCCCAGTTTGGAATCAACATTCAAGAACTTGGTCTGTTAGGAACGGGATTGTTTTTTACAACATTGATGATTGGAAGATTTTTGGGCGGAGTAATTCTCAATTGGGTTTCGCCTCAAAAGTTTTTTGTAATTACTTCTGTTGTTTCTTTGATTGCAGTTCTCGGGTTATTCTTAAGCAATCAAACTGTTGCTGTAATTAGCGTGATTCTAATTGGTTTAGGATTTGCTAATATATTTCCGCTTGTATTTTCTATAACGGTTGATTCTATGCCCGAGAAAAGCAACGAACTTTCCGGGTTGATGATTACTGCCATTGTAGGCGGCGCATTCATTCCGCCGATTATGGGATTTGTTACCGATTCAACTTCTGTTCTTCTTGGTTTTCTTGTTCCTTTAGCAGCCGTGCTTTATATCGGTTATGTTTCTCTTTTCAACCTCAACAAATTGAAATAGGAAGT
>CAZCLA010000044.1:3411-9264 GCA_964499285.1 uncultured Melioribacteraceae bacterium | reverse complement strand
TGCTTTATATCGGTTATGTTTCTCTTTTCAACCTCAACAAATTGAAATAGGAAGTTTATGAATTATTCAAATGATAAAAGAGTTGTATTAACTTTGGATGCCGGCGGAACGAATATGGTTTTTTCTGCTATTAAAGGAAACGAGCAGGTTGCTGATGATTCTACTCTTCCCACTTATCCAGATGATCTTCCCAAATGTCTCAATTCAATAGTAGAAGGTTTTCGAGAAGTAAAGAATAAACTTAAAGAGAGACCCGCTGCAATAAGTTTTGCTTTTCCGGGTCCCGCCGATTATCCAAAAGGAATCATGGGCGATCTGCCGAATTTGCCTGCATTCAGAGGAGGAGTGGCATTAGGTCCTTTTTTAGAGCGTGAATTTGATCTCCCGGTATTTATAAATAATGACGGGGATCTCTATGCTTACGGGGAAGCAATCTCAGGTTTTCTACCGGACATAAATAAAAAACTTAAAGATTCGGGAAACATTAAAAGATACAAAAACCTCCTCGGTCTTACACTTGGTACCGGATTCGGAGCTGGTATTGTGCGGGATGGAAATTTATTTATTGGGGATAACTCAATTGCCGGCGAGATATGGCTTATGCGGAACAAACTCATGCCGCATTCCAACATTGAAGAACACGGAAGCATAAGAGGAGTTAAGAGGATTTACTTTGAAGAATCCGGCTTAAAAATAAATGATAAAATTACACCTAAAGATATCTATGAAATTGCAAAAGGCGAAAAAGAAGGAAACAAAGAAGCGGCACTAATTGCATTTTCAAAAATGGCTGAAGCTTGCGGCGATGCAATCTCAAATGCTATTACTTTGATTGACGGCTTGATTGTAATAGGCGGCGGACTTTCGGGAGCGGCTGATATTTTCCTTCCTAAAATCGTAGAAGAAATGAACGGAAGTTTTATAAAATCGGACGATACAAAATTTAAAAGATTGGTTGCGAACGTATTTAATCTGGAGGATGAAAAAGAATTGAAAAAATTTCTAACTCCTAATTATACCGAAATAAAAATTCCCGGTACTGATGAAAAAATTAAGTACGATCCCGAACCTAAGATAGGAATCGGCATCTCTAAAATAGGGACAAGCAAAGCTATTGCCCTTGGAGCGTATGCATTTGCATTAAATCAATTGGATAGAAACTAAAGCGGGTTTTCAATGAACAAAAAAATAATTTCATTCACTTTGCTTTTTATGTTTGTAATTTTTTCGAACAACATCCTTTCGCAAACAAAAACTCAAATTGATAAGCATAAGTTTGCCGAAAAAATAAAAAGTGCTTTTCTGGATTCGTGGAACGCTTACAAAAAATATGCATGGGGTCACGATGCCTTGAAACCGTTGAGCAAAACCTATCACGATTGGCATAAAGTATCGCTGTTGATGACTCCGGTAGACGCTTTCGATACAATGATTTTGATGGGATTTATTTCCGAGGCAGAAGAAGCGAAGGAACTTATTTTTAATAATCTTTCTTTTGATCACGATCTTGAAGTCCAGAACTTTGAAATAACGATAAGACTTCTAGGCGGATTGATTTCTGCATATATGTGGGACGGTGATGAACGTTTTAAGAACCTTGCCGTTGATCTTGCAGATAGACTTCTTCCCGTGTTTGATTCGCCGACAGGAATGCCATATACTTTTATCAATCTTAAAACCGGAAAGACAAGAGGCGAGATTAATAATCCTGCAGAAATTGGGACTCTCATTCTCGAGTTCGGTGCCGTTAGTAAATTAACAGGCGATCCCAAATATTTTGAGAAGGTAAGAAAAGGAATGTTGGAATTAGCTAAACGCAGTTCTTCACTAGGGTTAGTCGGGACAACAATAAATGTAGAAACCGGAGAATGGATTAATAAAGATTCGCACATAAGCGGAATGATTGATTCATATTATGAATATTTGCTGAAGGCAGCAATATTATTCGATGATGTTGAAATGCTGGATGCATTCAACAAATCTATCGAAGGAATAAATAAATATCTTGCGGACGAAGTTGATGGAAGACTATGGTATTCCCACGTAAACATGGAAACCGGTGAAAGATTAAGAACCCAGTTTGGAGCGCTTGATGCTTTCTTTCCGGCAGTGCTTGCTCTTAACGGAGATATTGAAAGAGCCGAAGCTTTGCATGAAAGCTGTTTTTGGATGTGGAATCTTTACGGAATTGAGCCGGAGCAATATGATTATGCTGCGGATAAGGTTCTTTCCGAAGCATATTATTTGAGACCAGAAAATATTGAATCGGCTTATTACCTTTACCGTTTAACAAACAATGATAAGTATCTGCAAATGGGTGTTGTTTATTATGAAAGTCTTATTAAATATTGCAAAGCCGATGAAGGATTTGCACATCTTGAAAGCGTGATAACAAAAAAGCAGTCCGATAATATGGAAAGTTTTTTCCTTGCGGAAACTCTGAAATATCTCTATTTGATTTTTGCTCCCGAAGAAACGTTGGATTTTAATTCGGTTATATTCAACACAGAAGCACATCCCTTCAAAAAATCCATGATGAAATAAACGGATGAATGAATGAATCTTCATCTCATTGATTGGCTGATTATTCTTTTAATGATCGGTATAATGTTGTGGGGAGTTCTTTACACAAAGAAGTTAATGAAAAGTGTTTCGGATTTTCTAACAGCAGGCAGAACCGCAGGTCGTTATCTAATTAGTATGTCATTTGGGATGGCACAGCTTGGAGCAATTACGATTGTCGGAATGTTAGAAGTAAACTTCATCTCCGGCTTCGCTCTAAGATGGTGGGAGTTCACAAACGGATTGGTGATACTAATAATAACCGTATCCGGTTGGGTTGTTTATAGGTTTCGTCAAACTCGTGCAATGACGATGGCTCAGTTTTTTGAAATGCGTTACAGCAAAAACTTCAGAATTTTTGCCGGAATACTTGCATTCATTTCGGGAATTATAAATTTTGGACTCTTCCCAATAGTTGGCGCAAGGTTTTTCGTTTACTTCATCGGCTTGCCAAGTACTTATAATTTTTTGGGAATCGAAATTTCAACATTTGCAACAGTTGTATTGATTCTTCTATCAATCTCGTTGTTTTTTGTTTTTTCGGGGGGGCAGATTTCTGTAATAGTCGCCGATTTTATACAAGGACTTTTTGTAAATGCTGTCTTTGTTATAATCGCTGTTTATTTTGTAATAATAATTGACTGGCAAACAATATTTGAAGCTGTTTCAATCGCGCCAAAAGATGCGTCTCTTATTAATCCATTTAAAACAAGCAAAGTAGAAGATTTCAATTTTTGGTATTTCTTTATCGGGATGATTGGAATTTTTTACGGAAAACTTTCATGGCAGGGTCCCCAAGGTTCATACACCTCGGCTAGAACTCCCCACGAAGCAAAGATGGCGGAAGTGCTCGGAAATTTTAGAAATATTCCGCAATGGAGCTTGTTTTTATATTTTATTCCCGTAGTTGCTTACACTGTAATGCATCACGCGGATTTCAGTTGGATTGTCACCTCGATAGAACCGATATTAAACGGTGTTGAAGAAGAAACCGTTAGAGTTCAGTTGACGGTGCCGCTTGTTTTAACAAAGCTGCTTCCTGTAGGATTGATAGGTTCATTCGCAGCGATAATGATTGCGGCATTTATCAGCACCCACGATACTTATATGCATTCCTGGGCAAGTATTTTTATACAGGATGTTCTTCTTCCGTTTTCAAAAAAGAAGCTCGATCACAAAACTCATATTCGTTACTTAAAATTTTCCATTCTTGGTGTCGCTCTCTTCTTGTTCCTTTTCAGTATGTTCTTTAATCAAACACAGTATATTTTTCTGTTCTTTGCTATTACTGGCTCTATTTTTGTCGGCGGTTCGGGGGCTGTAATTATTGGAGGATTGTATTGGAAAAAAGGAACTGCTGCCGGTGCTTGGAGTGCGATGATAACCGGTGCTGTGCTTTCAATAGGAGGACTGATTATTAACGAATCTATTCCTAACTTTCCTATAAACGGTCAGATGTTTTGGGGAATAGCAATGGCAGTTTCTTCTCTCATCTATATTGTGATTTCTTTGGCTTCAGGAAAGAAAGATTATAATCTTGATAAATTGCTTCATCGAGGCAAGTATCAAATTGAAAATGATTTGAAAGTCGTAAACAAAGAACCAATGAAAGGCTGGAAAGTTTTTGGGATGGGGAAAGAGTTTACAACCGGTGATAAAGTAATTTATATTGCTGCTTATACATGGACATTCTTGTGGACTATTGTTTTTATAATTGGTACGATTTATAATCTCACTAACGATGTTGGTGACAACATCTGGATCAAGTTTTGGGAAATATTTGTCTATATAAATATAGCGGTTTCAATTATTATTGTTGTCTGGTTCGCAATCGGCGGCACAATAGACGCGAAGGAAATGTTCAGAAGATTAAATGTTCTCAAACGGGATTATGATGATGATGGTGTTCTACTAAATAATACAGATAAAAGCAATGATTAATATTAAATACTTAAAATCTTTCTATTTTTGTGCATTGTTTCTCTTTGGATGTTCAGGTGGCGGAGATGCGCAATACACAAATTATGTTGATCCCTTTATTGGAACGGGAGGACATGGACATACTTTCCCTGGTGCAGCTGTACCATTCGGTATGATTCAGTTAAGTCCGGATAATCCCTCTAAAGGCTGGGATTGGACTTCGGGTTATCATTACTCGGATTCGGTTCTGCTGGGCTTCAGTCACACACACCTAAGTGGAACTGGTGTGGGGGATCTTCTGGATATACTTATCATGCCGTTCAATTCGGAATATCCCGCAAGCGCAGAAAACAAGTTTAACCGTGTTCATTCAATTTATAAACACGTCGATGAGACAGTAGAGCCCGGATATTACTCGGTCTTTTTGAAAAATGATAGTATTAAAGCAGAGTTGACTGTTACCGAAAGAGTCGGGATTCACCGCTACACATTTGAGGGAAATGATACAGGGAAGATTCTTCTAGATCTAGGGTATTCACAAAATTTTGACAGAGCGGTTGATACTAAAATAGAAATTATCGACAGTATAACAGTCGTTGGGCACAGAATTTCTAAAGGTTGGGCGCGATACCAGCCTGTTTATTTTGCGATGGAATTTTCGAAACCGTTCACCGCAAAATTATTTAAGGAGAAAATTGAAACTGAAGAAAATCTTATTGAAGGAGAAAAGACTGAAGCTGTTTTCTCATTTGATCTTAGAGAAGAAACTCAGTTATTAATAAAAGTATCTATCTCTTCTGCAAGTATTGACGGAGCCTTCGAAAACATTTTAACGGAAGCAACGTCATGGGAATTTGATTATTATAAAAAATCAGCTTCGCATTTGTGGGCAAAAGAATTGTCGAAAGTAAAAATTCAATCGGACAACGAAGAGAAGAAAAAAATATTTTATACCGCTCTTTACCACAGTATGATCGCCCCAACGCTATTCGAGGATGCCAATAACCAATATACCGGCGCAGACAGTTTGATTCATAGAACAGAAGGATATACTAAATATACTCTCTTTTCTTTGTGGGATACTTTCAGAGCGCTGCATCCTCTGCTTACAATTTTGAAACCGGAAATTGTCAATGATTTTATTCACTCAATGCTCAGTTTTTATGATGAGTACGGACTTCTTCCAACCTGGGATCTCCAATCAAACGAAACAGATGTGATGATTGGTTATCACGCAGTTCCTGTTATCTACGATGCTTACAAAAAAAGAATTACAAATGCCGATCCCGAAAAAATTTATCAATCGATGAAAGCTTCAGCAATGCAGGATAAGTTTGGATTAGATCAATTCAAGAAATATGGTTACATCCC
>CAZCLA010000044.1:0-3311 GCA_964499285.1 uncultured Melioribacteraceae bacterium | reverse complement strand
TTCACAAATCAAAAAAAGAAAGGCGAAGAAAGAATAAAACAGATTATGCAAACGATGTATAAAGCCTCTCCCGACGGACTTGCGGGAAATGACGATTGCGGGCAGATGTCTGCTTGGTATGTTTTTTCTTCACTTGGTTTTTATCCGGTTAATCCTGCTGATGGAAAGTACTGGTTCGGTATTCCTGCTTTTGAAAAGATTGTAATCGAAATTAACAGCGATACTGAATTTGTGATAGAATGTGAAGGACTAAGCAAAAACAGCAATGTTGAATCTATAGTATTAAACGGTAATAAACTTGATCGAAATTATATTTTGCATTCGGAAATATTGAATGGTGGTAATTTAGAGTTTGTTCTAATAAATCCGGAGATATAAAATGAAACGATATTCCGGCAACCCGATCTTAACAAGAGAATCAATTCCAGAAGTTGGAAAGGAAATTTGTAATGTTTCATCAGTGTTTAACCCAGCTGCCGTTAAAATAAAGGATAGATATTTATTGCTGCTAAGAGTGCAGACTCGCGGAAGGAAAACATATTCGATGATTGCTGAAAGCAGCAATGGTAAGGACTTTAAGGTAATTCCGGAAGTCGTTGAGTTAGAAGGCTTAGAACACATTGAAGGAAAAGTACACCACATTTACGATCCGAGAATTACAGTGATAGAAACAAAAATATATGTTACTTACTCTCTTGATTTTGACAATGTTTGTAGAATAGGATTGTTTACAACAACCGATTTTGAGAAAATAAAATTTATCGGATTAATAGGGGAGGATAACTCACGCAACGGCGTACTGTTTTCCGAAAAGTTTGATAATAATTTCTATCTTCTTCAACGACCAAACGAAATCAAAGTTGAGAACGGACCAATAACCGGTAATCAAATTGTACTTTCAAAATCCAACGATCTAATTAATTGGGAAAGTTTAGGAATTGTCGCAGCTGGCAATTTTCATTACTGGGACGAACTAATAGGCAGCGGTCCTCCTCCCGTCAAAACAAAGAAGGGATGGCTGCATATATATCACGGAATCGCGCTTCATTATTCGCCGGTTTATCAAGCAGGAGTTATGCTTCTCGATCTTAATGATCCCACAAAAGTTATTGCAAGAAGTGCGCAAAATATTTTAGAACCGCGGGAGAGCTATGAACTTACTGGTCAAGTGCCCAATGTAATTTTTCCAAGCGGTTTAATTGTTGAAGAATATGATGAGGCGGGTTTTGCTAAAGAATCGTCAGAAGTAAAACTTTATTACGGTGCGGCGGACACATCCGTTTGTTTGGCATATTCAAACATATCCAGACTAATTAACCAATGCTATGAATAATCGATAGTCCATTTATGAAATTTAATTACCTATATATATTTGTTTTGTTTCCGTTGAGTTGTTTTTCTCAGCAGAAAATTTTTCCGGTTCCGCAAATTGAATTCAATCCGAAAAATTATGTCTGTTATCAATCTCCACAAAAGATTATCATCGACGGAAGCATAGATGAGGATGCATGGAATTCAGCAGACTGGACAGAAAAATTCACCGATATAGAAGGAAATTTAAAGCCCGATCCCTACCATATCACAAGGGCTAAAATGCTTTGGGATGATGAATATTTTTATTTCGCAGCTGAACTCGAAGAAGATAATATTTGGGCAACGCTTAGAGAACGGGACACCGTGATATTTTATGACAACGATTTTGAAATCTTTATCGATCCCGATGGTGATACTCATTATTATTATGAGTTGGAAATGAATGCATTCAACACTGTTTGGGATTTACTTCTGATAAAACCATACCGCGATATCAAAAATGCCGCCGTTACGGATTGGGATATTAAAGGTTTAAAAACCGCCGTTAAAATTAATGGGACTAATAATGATCCTTCGGATCAAGATGAAAGTTGGACGATTGAAGCGGCAATTCCATGGAAAACATTCTCAGAACTTTCCGAGGTTAATTTACCTCCAAAAGATGGCGATACTTGGAGGGTGAATTTTTCAAGAGTTCAGTGGGAAACGGAAATTGTCAACGGAACTTATCGAAAAAAACTCGATCATGTTTCAAACAAACTTATGCCGGAACACAATTGGACATGGTCGCCGCAAGGCTTGATTGCGATGCACTACCCTGAGATGTGGGGTTATGTTCAGTTCTCTGAAAAAAGTGCGGGCGTAGAAAAAGTGAAATTCATACCTGACCCTGCTGAAATAGTAAAATGGGAGCTTAGGAAAATTTATTATGCGCAGAAAAATTATTATTTAATGAGTAATAAATATGCTTCTTCTATTGATGTTCTTAAAAATTATAAGAGTCCGGAAGATTTGAATATTAGTATTGAGTCAACAAGTTTTGGGTATAAAGCCTCTGCTGAGTTCAACGGGAAGCAGTATGTAATTTACGATGACGGTAAAATTGTTTCCGTCTCAAATGAAGAGTAATGGTAAAAAATATGTGAACACTAAATGAAAAATTTCATTGCAAAACCATATAAGCTAATCGGAAAGATTCAACATTATGATTGGGGGACGAAAAACGAAAATGCTTTTATCCCTAAGTTGTTAGGCGTTACCGCAGAGCGGGACTTACCTTATGCCGAATACTGGATTGGTGATCACTCAAAAGCTCCGTCGGAAGTCTTAATCGAGGAGCGCCGACAAGCGCTTGCTGAATTAATCGCTAATTATCCTGTGGAAATTCTTGGAGAGAATGTTGTAAAAAAGTTTGGTAAACAGATGCCGTTTCTTCTTAAAGTACTTTCAATTAATGAAGCACTTTCAATTCAAGCACATCCCGATAAAAAACTTGCGAAAATTCTCCATCAAAGAGATCCGAAAAATTATCCGGACAATAATCATAAGCCGGAAATTGCAATCGCAATCGATGAACTCAGCGCAATTGTTGGGTTGAAAGAGATAAACGAAATAAGAAAAGTTTTCAACTCATATGGTGAACTTTATTCACTACTCGATAAAGATACTGCAAAAGATTTGAGAGATTCCAATCCTCATAAAAATGATCTGTTAAGAAAAATTTATTCAGCAATTATGAATTCAAATGAAAACTCCCTGAAGCAGTGCATCCTTTCTCTTGCAGAAAATTTAAGAGCAAAACAAACTTGCACAAACATTGAACAATTATTTTTAGATCAATATGAAATATATGGAATCGACATTGGTCTGATTTCAATCCTCCTGTTTAATTATGTTGAACTAAAATCTTACGAAGCAATTTTTACTCCGGCTGGAATTCCGCATGCTTATCTTAAAGGAAATATTATCGAATGCATGGCAAATTCGGATAACGTTGT
>CAZCLA010000043.1:9036-22787 GCA_964499285.1 uncultured Melioribacteraceae bacterium | reverse complement strand
AGGTCGTTAGGTGAAAAACTAAAATGAGCTCCTGTAAAGTCATCTAAATTTTCGAATTTTAGAGTAGTATCATTTTCAAAATCGATAAATCCGTAATTAGAGATATAAGCCCAATAATTTTTATTAGCAAAATGAGGAAGACGCTGAAAATCGGTTGTATCAAGTTTATTTGTATTTAAGTCATATGAAAAAACAGCATCTGAAAACAAGTGATCTAAATAAATTACCCTGGCTCTTCTATCTAGAGAAAAATTTACGGATGCTAAATCAGAGATTAAAAACTCTTGAGCGAAAGTAATTTGACTTAATAGTAAAACGAAAAAAAGTATAATGAATTTTTGTGCTTTTATTGACTTCATAGCGTTCCTCTTAAAATAAATTAGTGAGAACATACCGAAACTAATTATGTTATAAACTTCTTTTTCATTCTGCACCTCGATTTGGGACTATTTCAACAAAATCATCTTCTTCGTATCGCTGAAGCACCCGGATTCAATTCTGTAATAATAAACTCCGCTAGGAATATTAGTCGCATCAAATTCTATAGAATACTTTCCAGCGGCTTGCCGTTTATTAACGAGTCTTAATACTGTGTTACCAAGACTATCAAATACGTATAATCTCACCAATCCCTCAGATGGAAGTTGATAAGTAATTGTTGTTGTAGGATTAAACGGGTTGGGATAATTTTGCATAAGTTCATAATTTTTGGAAACAGTATTTTCAATACTGACCGTTGTTTTTTTCGAACCCTCATCTAAATTAACCGAAAATCTTACTGTGTCTGAAGGATCTGATATTCCTGAAGGATTAAAAACTGAAGCAACATAATAATAAATAGATATTGTTTGATTGTAACCTTGAAATAAACAAGTTTCTTCGGTGGTGTCCGTAAATGCTGTGTGTGCTGTAGCGCTTAATAATGAAAAATTATTTGGGGCTAATCCCGCTTTATAAATTTCATAATGATCAATATCCGGTAAGTTGACAGGATCCCACGTAATAGTAGGATAATAACAAGCAGGGGAACTAGGAATTGGAGTAAGACTTTTGGTTATGTTTTGCGGTATTGGAGATATTATTGTTTGATCGTCATTATAAGCTACATCAACCGTCATATAATCGCTAACTCTTTTTATATTTTTAATTGAAATATGAGTATAGTTACCTGCCCAGTCTTTTGAAGATGGACGAGTAACATCAGTGAGCTTATCGTTTTTACGACCTTTTATATATTGGTCTGTGAAAAAATCACTTCGCATACTCATAGGGCGATAAAACCATTGTGGTGCAGGTTTATACCAAGGATAAGTTGTTCGTGGATCAGTTGTTTCCCAAATATGTCTGCCGCCATCTTGAAGATGAGAAAATACATACATATTAAATCCGTCAGCTTGGTAGGTAGGATTATATTCAGTTTGTAAATCATCAAGATAATCCGGCTCGCCTGCAAAATTATTCCAATAAGGATCGCGAGTATAGTCCCGTGGATAAGAATCATTCGGAATAGGATTACCATACCAACCATTATAAGGAACTGCTACTTCGAGATCGTATAAGTTATCACTCGCTATGCTTATAAGATTGGTCCGTTCTTTAATATGCCAAATCAATACTCCTTTATTATAGTTATTAGTTGAGGAAAAATCATCAAGGTTAGTGAAATTTTTATCAAATTCAGAACCTTTATGGTATTCAACTAAAAAATATTCATCCAAATCGTCCGAATAGTTTTCGTGTATCATAACTTTTATTACGCGGTAAAAATTATTTGCCTTTTGGACAGCTGTTAAAGGATAAGCCCAATCAGCAAGTTTAATTCCATTGAAGTTGTCGCCGTCATGTAAGATTTTTATCTCGTCGCTTTTAATCCAATTGAAAAAAATCAAATCATGAGTACACATTGGAGGAAGACCATATAAAGAATGTTCTGCCGGAAGTACTCCATTATGGAACATAATATCATAGCCCCATGATAGATTAAAATGCGGATGTCCATTATCATAAATATCTTTATTTGATCCCCTATCGGGTAAACCCCTAAAACCGCTGGGTGTACCAGATAATTCGCCGATAACGTGCAATTTTTCGTGTGGTATAGCATCCGCTTTTCAGTTTAATGTTATTGGCTTATCATCATAGTACGCTCCACCAGGTCCGTTGAAAGTTACATGGTATCGAACTGTTCCGCCGTGAAGCGTGCTAAATGCATCTTTTGGTGTTGAACCAACCTTGAATACAAAATTTATCAAATCAATATTATTAAATACTTGAGGATTGTCAGAATACATATTAGAAGTTACTTGATGGCAGATTTCATACCAGTTATTCCAAATGACATTATTGATACTTCCGCCATCTTGAAAATATGTAAAAGAGCTATCGGGTGTATAGGTATTGCCTGCTGGAGTCTTTATGAATTCAAAATCTACCGTATATTCACCTCCGGAATGTGTGTCGAAATAGGTGTCAAAAGCAGGTTCATACCATTCATCAATAGGAATTGGACTTCCATTCTGAATAATATAATCAGACAATAATGTACCATCCGGAAAGACTCCAAGTAGTGGATATGCATAATTTGTGTCAATTGTAGGATATGAAGGCGAAAAATCAGAAAATCCAACTGTAACAACTAATTCCTCAAAATGACCTGATAGATTTACAGATGAAACTTTAGCAGCAGGTGGTGAGTAAGAAGAATCAACAAACCCGCAACTGCAGAGAGGTAGTTCTTGAGGAAAGAACTGAGTCGAAAAAAATAATATGCATAAAATTATTATAATCAGTTTCATTTTTATTCCATTATTTACTTTGTTAAAAGAATTTTAATAGTTTTTGAAAATTTCTCATTAGAATCAGAAACTAAATCAAATTGTGCGAAATAGATGCCGCTTGCAACAGACTTTTTCTTGCTATTATGTATAAAGGGTATAGTTTGTTCCCCAATAACAATTTTTGCTGTTATCGGTGAGCCTATTCTTTCTCCTAAAATATTATAAATATGGATTTCCCCGGTTCCTTTATATGGTGATGTAATTAAAAAATTAGTAAAATTATTAAACGGATTTGGGTAATTACTAAAGCTAATCTCTTTGGAAACAACTAGTTGTTCATCTTTTATTGTGGTTATAGGGGATGTAATGTCAAAACCATAAATTCTTTTTCTCGTATTATCCACATATATTATTGTATCGTTATTTAACCATTGGATATCTCTCTTCACACCCCAAGCATCGCATATCGTATATAGATGTGTATAAGCAGAATCTAAAAAATTTGTATAAACACCTGAAGCGTTGAGCGTTACAGGGTAACCAAAGAAGGCAATTTTTCTTGAATCTAAAGAGAATTTAGGATAGGTAAATTGATAATAGGTTTGTGCACAAGGAGTTGAGACTAAATCACGATATTGATCATATATCAACTCGGTTTCATTTGTAGTTAAATTCCATAGAAACAGACTTGCATTTGCACTCCCATCATCACCACCAAATACACTATAAATTAAAGTTCTACTATCAATATCGTAATCAATATCGATCCAATCAACCCATACATTATTATTAGATTTAAGTGTATCCAACCTATCTCGTAAGTAATTATATTCACAAATATATTTTTTATCAAATTCGAAAAGATAAATTGCGGTTGAGTCGCTGTTCCAGGCAAAACCTCTTTCACTGACGTTATTGTATGCTTGTTTCGTGTAGATATTTTCTTCTTTAAGATTATAAAATTTGTCATAGACGCGTAATGAAATATCATTTGGTGAAAAGGAGAATCCTCGGTACAGACTAGAATAATCACCTTCAATTATCATCCACGAACTATCGATATCAAAATTATGGATGAAAATATCACCGTTTTCTATATATGCCGCCATGTGAGTTTTATTTGCAAAAACGGGCAATGCTTCTATTTCATAATCCGTCAACTCGGTTTCCATTGTGTTTAGATTTGTTCTATAGATTTCCCCGGTATATAAATATTGCCAGTAAACATCGTTGGTAAACCTATCGATAGAGAAATAATGGGAAGTACTTTCGGAAATTTGAAATTCTTGTGCAAACAAGCCGGAATAAAAAAACAAGAAACCAATAAGAAGGAAAACGAACTTTTTCATTTTATTTCTATGCTCACTTAATTAGTCTAATTTTCATTGTTTTTGATTGTTTTACAACTGGATACTATTGTATTGATTCTTCTGGGGATGGAATTTCGGGTAAAGTAGATCAGCAAACATTTCTAACCTCTTCAAATAAATCTATTTAGCTTTGCTTTATTAAGTTCCCTTTCCTTTGCATTTTTTCTTCAATTCACCCGAGGAGTAAATCCTCAGACGTAAGATAAAAAAGAACAGTTAAGTCTTTTATTATAATGGGAATAAATAAAACAAAAGTCAACGTTAAATTTATTCTATACAAATTTATCTGTAATACTAATTGCTAAACGTAAAATAAAATGAGGTGTTTGGAAAGATTTGTGCTGCTCCATCTTAAAATGGAATTTCGGGTTAATTGCATAACGAAAAACTGTAACTTAACTTGAGTTTGGTTGCAGCTTAGTACTTTAATTTTTTAGGGACAAGCTGTTTGAATCCGCCTTGGCGGTACTTGTCCCTAGTTTATCTGAATTATTATTTTAATAAAATCATTTTCTTCGTATCGCTGAAGTTCCCGGATTCAATTCTGTAATAATAAACTCCCGACGATAATCCTTTCGCGTTAAACTCAACTTCGTAATTTCCCGCTGGTTGGTATTCGTTTACAAGCACAGCAACCTCTCTTCCCAAAACATCATAAATTTTTAGAGTTACTTTGCTGTTTACTGATATCTGATAACTGATCACTGTACTTGGATTAAAGGGATTTGGATAATTTTGACTCAACGAATATTTGGTGGGAACTTGTAAATCTTCAGTTACATCAGTTGTCAAACCGAGTTTTTCTTCTACTATGTATGCTAAAAATGATTTGGCATCATTTTCTTTCATCATATAAAGCGGAAATGATGTTGTAATTGTTTTAAAATCTTCACCCAAATATTCCACTGCCACGGGGGAACCAATTAATTTCCCCTGCGGAGATGATGGATCGTAATCCGATTTGTATAAATATATTTCCGACGCTTCATCCGAGGCACTTATACTTTCAATATTTCTCAAGTGATAATTTGTGTTTGCCGGCGCTTTTAAACTATCGATTTTCAGAACCGGATAATTCATGTATTCGTCTTCGGCACCGTTAAACCTTGAACCAAAACCTTTGTATTTATAATCGATTTTAAGATAATCCCTAACGAATGTTCCTATCCCAAATGTGGTTTCTTCCTGCACGTCATTTTCGAAAGCCTTTGTAGGAAGATAACCTATATAAACAAAGGTGCCGCCAAAATTCAGAAGTTTTGCGATATCCTCTTTCAAATTAAATGCGGCAGTAAAATTAGATTCATCCTCACTCAACCAGATAACATTTTTGTATCCTGCAATGTCGGCTAGTTTAATTCCGTCTTCCTTAAAAACATCGAATGAAGAATATTCATAATTTTTTAGAATGTTATTATAAAATGCATCATACTCAGCATCGTGTTCTTCGGATTCATCTGAGGTTTCGTCGACAATAATGAGTTCGGATTGAAGTGTAACCGGGTGGGACCTTAACGCGTTTGATAAGTCGCTTTCATTCTCATCTTCATCCACAGCAGAAATTTTATAATAATAATATTGGTTTTTATTTGTCGTAAAATCTTGATAATGATTTTCAATAATTAATTCGTTGTTAAGTTTAACAAAACTTTCGGAAGGATTTTCCGATCGATAAATATTATAGCCGGCAAGATCGAGTTCCAAATTGTGAGTCCAACTTAATTTAACACCGAACATAACCGGTTCATCACTTAGATCGGCAGGTACATGAGGTCTTGAATATGGAGTAAGCGATTTCTCCACGAGAATACTTTCGAAGCCGTCCGTATTGACTGATGCAACAGCTACAAAATAATTAATTCCTTCAGTTAATCCATCAAGTACAAACTCATTATCCGCGGTTGTTTCTTCTCTGGAATAAACCCCGCTTTCATTTCCGGCAAATATTTTGAAGTACGAAAAATTGTTTGCTTCATCAGGCGCCCAGCTTAACTGAAGTGAAGTGCCGTTGCCGATATCAAAAATTTCATAATCCTGAACTTTTGAAGGAGTAACTGCAGTCATCACGGTTGTTGCACATGAAGCTTGGATAACAGCCGAACAGTAAGGCATATTATAATTTGCTACCACATCACTGTTTGAGTGGTAATAAGGACTGAATACATTCTCTTCAAAATAAATTGCGGGAAAACCTAAATCCCAGAACGAATGACTGTCCGAGCCGGCACTGTTATAGCCTCCATAATTTGAACGAAGATCAGTATAATTTTCAACCGCATAAGCTGCTATCTCGGCAAATTCATCAGAACCAGTATATCTGTTAATATCAACTACAGAGGTTTCAACGCTGTTTCTTGAGTAACTTATCATGTCATGATTGATCATTAAGCTGATGTTCATTCCTTGCTGCAATGCTTTCTGTGCGTAATCTTTGCTTCCCCACAAGCCTCTTTCTTCTGCGGCAAAAGTTACAAATACAATATTTTTAGGAGAGTTAAAATTTGCAGCTTTCAATGCGCGAGCTGTTTCAATCACTGCAACGGTTCCGCTTGCGTTATCATCAGCTCCCGGAGCAAAACTCATCGGATCGCTACCTGTAATGCTGTCGTGATGTCCGCCGATTACAATGTAGTCGTTAACTTTTTCTGCTGCATCCAACTGTGCAACAGCGTTATACTGCCAATATCCATTATATACAAATGAATCTAGTCTTGCATTTTCATAACCGAAGGAAATAAATTTGTTTTTTATCCACTCAGCAACATCTCTTCTGTTTGGTGCAAAAAGATATCTTGTTTGAAAATCTTGCAGCGACTGGATAAACGAAGTTACGCTGTCAACATTCACTTGTGAAATAACCGCATTAACCATGGAATCAATTTTTGTGCTCGAATTTATAGTATATCTTTGATTAAAACTTATTTCGGCTGAAGAATATTTTTGGAGTTCGGTTACTGTAATTTCGGTTTGTTCGGGATTTATTTTTGAGCGGTCAAGATTCTTAAGAATTGCCTGCTTATCAAGCTGAACCAACACTTCACCGAATCCAGCGGGATTAATATTCTTTTTGGATTCGAATAAATAATACTTAGCTGAAGGATCATAATTATCGATAAGTTTATAATCTATATTCTCATATTCGATTTGTTTCAATAATTCTGAATTAGTTTTAGCAAATAATCCGTTATGAAATTCGTGTAATATTTCTATTTCGTTTTGAATATTTTTTTCAAGATTTGCGAATGATTCTTTTTGAATTGTAATAAGGTTGTAGGATTCAACTTGCGGCAAGATAGTACTGACCGATAAAAAAGTAAAAAGCAACAGGAGTCGTTTGACTGACATTTCTCCCCCATAATTTTGATTAGGAAAATATTGAAATGTAAAGATAGACCTAACACTCAATTACTTCAAACAACCCCTTGTCCTATTTTAATTTTATCTTCCGATTACTTTAATGAGTGCTCCACCGTTAATTGAATTATATTCTCTGTCGTACATTGCATCTGCCGTAATCGGAGCAAGATGAAACTCACCGCGATTTATTACTCGAATTAAATACTTAAACTCACCGTAATTCTGGTTTCTTAAACTTGTGAAAAGCAAAAGTCTGTCATCTCTGATATCAAGATATTCAACAGGAAGTAGTTTATTGTTACTGTCATTAGTTAATCTTTGAGTTTCCATCAACCGGGGATTTTCGATCTCGAATCCCGCTGGAAGCAAATCCGTAACTACAATGTTTTCAATATCTCTAGCGACTCCGGTCAGCTCAAATTTACATACAATTAAATCTCCCTGACGGAAATTGTTGTTGGTAATTTCTTGACCTGATCTGTAATCGAAATAACGTCTTCTAACCTTTAGATTCGAATCTTTATTCTCAAATTCCGAAGTGGTTTTTACTCCTTCTACGTTCCAATAAAAGTAAGTTTTTCCTTCGCCTTCCGGAATTAACTTAATCTCGGAGTTTAAATATTTGGTTAAATCAATATTAAGATTCTCCCCGTTGAATTCGCCGACAACTTTCCCATTTGCTTCGATTTTTACTTTTAATTTATTTTCCGAGGCTGCTTTTGCTGATTTTCCGAGTGCCATAAAAACAAAAGCTTTATCCTGCGTTGAATAAATATCTTTCGCGTTGTCGTTCAAATATTTAATGAAATTTGGTATCTGTACATTTTCGGGATCAACATCCAGCAAAAGATTAAGTATAATTGCATTTGCTTTTATAGTCGAATTAAAACTTCCCCCTGTTGTTCTTTCTGTTTTTACAGGACTAAAACTCGAAGGGATAATTTCATATGCAGCTTGCCATTTTCCCATAAGAGCATAAGCCCCGGCAAGGAAAAACCTTGAATCCCCAGGAAGCAGATGGAGACGTGCTTTATAATAATTCATTGTAGCTAAATCACCCTTTCCGCCCAATGCAAGAACATACAACCCATACGGAATTTCACTGCTGGCAGCTATTACGACTGTTCTTCGGTTCTGTTCATATGTTACGTACTCTGTGGTTTCCTTAGAATGAACTCTTTTTGAGATATAGCTCAACATGTTATTGATCACGTTCTCATTTACATCGAATCCCGCCTTTCTTGCTTCGAACAAGAAGTGCGCAGCATAAACATTTGTCCATTCGTTAGTTGTTGAGCCTGAAGGCCAATAGAGAAAAGAGCCATCGTATCTCTGCATAGCTTCAATCTTTCGTATTCCCTCTTTGATGTTATAAATTGGATTTGTCGTCTTGAAAAACTCGGGTGCTACTAGTTTTGCAATGTCCTCGAAATAAAGTTGAGGGAAAAGTTTGGAGACAGTCTGCTCCAAGCAGCCATATGGAAAACTAATAAGTGATTTTAATGTTTTTGCATATCTGACTCCCGGAAAATTGCTGATAACAAGATTAGCTTGCTGTGTTCCTTCCACAAATTCACCAGCCAGATTAATCTTCTTCTCATTTCCGGCGGATAAAATTCCGGATCCGCTTTCAACAACAAGCGGACTAATTGGTCTAATCGGTATATCAATTTTTTCGCTTACTTTTACATCGCCTTTCGAATCAATATTTATGATTCCCTTCCCGATCTCGCTGCCAACATTTAAATAGAAACTTGATGTCGAAGTAGAGTTCGGATTGATCGAAAACTCTGTTTTGTCGTCGGAGGTTATTTTCAATGGTCCTTTAACGGACATACTTAAATCAATATCTATATTCTTATTCGTTGTATTGATTGCTGTTACCGGTATCTCAAGTTTATCATTTATCGAAAGGAAACGCGGAATTTCACTTTCAATAATAACATCATCCGCAACTTTCATAAACGATTCTGCACTGCCGAAACTTGATGCATCATATGCGAGAGCCATTAATCTTACTTCACCGTTGAACTGCGGGATTTCAAGTGTTATTTCAACTTCTCCGCTTGAGTTTGTTCTTCTTATCCCGCTCCAATATGAAAGCAGCTTAAATCTCTTGGTTGTTATCGGGTTAGTGCGTTTTTTTAGCTGCGCCGCAAAATCATCTCCCCCGGGAGATGAGGTTACAATTTCGGGAAGCAGATATTTATAAATATCATATCCGTCAACCTGAAGAGCACGTTTTGCGTACATAAACGAGTAAGCATCAGGTGTTTGGTAATTCTTCAGTTGAAGAATCCCTTCATCAACAGCAGCAAGAGTTATAAAGATATCTTTTTTCGATTTTGTTTGGATCGTAATATTCTGTTTGGTGTTCGGTTTTATTTTACCTGGGGATTCAATCTCAACCTCGAGCAAATTATCAACGTCCTCAACTAGTAATGATTTATAACCATAACCAACAAAAAACGGTGTTGTACTTTCAGCGGAATGCTGTTTAAACAACGTTGCCGAAACATAGATGTTTGGAAGGTATTCTTCATCAATATCCATCGCTAACTCAAACGAACGATTTTTTACTTCAACAGTGTTGTAATAAAAAACAGAATCTCTCTCTAAAGTAACAAGCATCTTTCCGTCGAACGGAGTCATAAACAAAATTTTTGCTTTATCGCCGGTTTCGTATTTCTCCTTATCCAAAACAATATCAACTCTTCCTTCTCTATCCACTTGAAACGACGAAGCCGTACTGCTTCCCCAACCGTATGCATAAAAACCGTAGTACTGATAACTGTCTCTGTTAATCTCTCTTACTCTCAATTCATATTGACCGGAATTTGAAACAGAAAAACTTACTTCTTCAGGTTCACCTTCGATTGTTATTGGCTTATTCCATTGTATCACTTCTTTTTTTTCAGAGGTGTAATAATATTTATCGGAATAATCCTTTTTCAGAACTGTCTGCCATTCGTATCTCACAAGCGTTGCCATTACTCTTAAATTTTCGACAGGTTTATCGTTCTGGTCCACCGCAATAACTTGGAAATCAATTTCGTCGTTTGTACCAACATAATATTTGTCAGATCTAATCCCGATATAGTTTTTGTTGGGATATATCTCTGCACTCGACACTCTGTTGACTGGTCTGCCCGTCAGATCGAAAACGCTCACAAACTGGTAAGCTGTTATGATTCCGCTGCTCTTAATATCGTTTGGAATTTGATATAATATATCCGCGTGCCCTTCTGAATTTAATTTGCCATCCATCAACTGATTCTGAATAATTGAATTTTCAATCGATGAGTTCGAAAATGTAAACCGAGAAAATTGTTTGCTGATAAACGGTTTGTGTCTAAGTTGTATGTCCGCTTGATAAGGCATATCTGCTGCTTTTGCGCCGAACAAAAACTCGGCATCGACCGATGTTGTAATAGTCTGTCCCTTCAACGCTTTCTCGGGCTCATTTTTCAACATAACTCTTATTTTATCGGGGACAAAATCTTCAATGCTGAATTTATAATTTCCGATCAGTCTTTCGTCTGCGGTAAAAAGATCGACTCTATATTCACCGGTTTGACTGTATTCGGGCACTTCAAAACCTAGCTCAAATGATCCTTGCTGATTCAGCACTTTTTTGTACTCATCAAATAACTTTCCGGTAGGAGTATAAACTTTTATAAAAACCGGAACATCTTTTACAATCCTAATTTTCCTATCCCGAATTATGCCCGCAATATTCACTCTTTCGCCCGGACGATATAGGTTTCTATCCCCATATAAGAATGCGTTATAATCGTAATAATCATACTTTCCACCTACATCAAAACGTGAAGTTTCAACACGGCTTCCGTACAGATTTATGAAATTAAAATCGTCTCCGTTTTTTACCAGTATCACTTGAGGAGAAAATTCTTCCAATGAATGATAGAACTTGTTTAAAGTTACAGCACCATTTTTATTTGTAAACCCTTCTGCAAGAAGCTGATTGTTTGAAGAGACTAATTTTACTTCGGCACTTTCTACAGGGTCTGTCGATGATATAGAATTAACAAAAACCGAAATACTGTTATGAGATCTTTTTGCAATAATTCCAAGATCCGAGACTGCGAAAATTTTTGTGTCCTGTATCCAGCGGTCTTCTTTTGAATTAACTTGAATCACAAAAAGTCCCTTAAATTCTGATTGAAGAGCTTTATTGATGTTTATCGTAAAATCTGTTTTCCAATTTTCTTTACGGGGAAGAGTTAATTTTTCTTCGTAGAGCATCTTACCGTAACGACTTACGTTAATGTATGGGCTGTAATAATATGAATCATTACTTGAAAAATAATAACCATAATCTCCAAGAAAGTGAATCAAGTTATTTTCAAAAACTTGTGATACAGTTATTTCAACTTCTTCAACGTTTACTGCCATTACTTCTAAATTTTCCTCGCCGCCTCTAAGAAGATAACTTCCTTGTCTATCCTTGAAATTAATTGCCGGATTAAGATTCACAAAAGTTACCATCTGCTGATAATCGAACTCAAGTTCACCTCCTAAAACTCCTGGTAATCCCTTAGCGATTTTCAAATCTAAAGACGGATAATCAGCGAAGTCTCCCTCAAGGCGGATAGTGTTGTCAAAAACCGAAACATCATAATCTAACGGTGGATTTAATGAAATAAATTCACGCACCCGCTGGCTGTTAACCATCTGTGTTGTGGTAACTACTATAACGCCTCTAACCCCTTCAAATTCTGAATATACATCACTAACAGCTAAACGCGTAAGCGCCTCAAGATCATAAGTGAATTCCCTATCATCATCGAGCGGTTTTTTTCCTATTGTTGAGTTGAGACCTTTATTTATTTTAAGAACAATTTCTTGAGTACTATTTGCCTGCGAAAATTCTCCAAGGTTTACTGCGATCATTTCAGATGATTTATCACTCACAATTGATAATTCGGGAGTCGCCTTATCTTCGACAAAAACTTTTATATACTTTTTAAGTTGATCAGGACTTACAGGATAATTGAAATACACATTTGCCTGAATCGAAACTTTATGAGTTTGGTTCGGTAACTGCGTCCAAAAGAATTCAGTTTTCAGAACATCAAAATCCGGTGTGTTGAATTCATACTCGTCAAAATCCGGTTCATACATATTTTCAAATAAAACTTTGGGCATGACTGTTGCAGTATATTTTTGTATCGGTTCCAGCGGATGATCCGGCGAAAATATTAAAGTTTTTGCATCAATCCATTTATATTTTCCGGAAATAGCAGGATTAAACCGAATAAAATTACCGTCAATCCATTTATCAGTTAAGCTGTCAGGAGCCAAAGCTCTGTCGAATTCAACTCGGAAGGTAGTCAGTTCCTTAGTTTCACCTTGCGGTGAGAATTCAATAATTTCTACCGTGTCTTTTGATGAACATGAGAAAAATAGAATTGCTAAAATTACTGACGCAAAAATTTTAAATGAAGGTCTCATTTCTTTACCTTGGGTAAGTTTGATAGGTTATAATGGAAGCAATATAAATATATGTATTTAAATAAGCACGAATGTGCGAAAGAAATTTTTATTAAAATGCTTCTTCGACACCGAAGTAGATACCAGATGTATTCTTTCCGAATCCTAAATCCACCCTTAGATTAAGTTCTTCATTTTCATCCAATTTAAATCTAAGTCCTCCGCCGTAAGAATATTTCAGATTAGTTAATTTGAAAAACTCGAACCCACCTGCTACGTCTCCAACTCCGAAAAATGCCGTTCCTTTTATTCTCCAAATAATTTCAAAACGTGCTTCAGTTTGGAGGGCAAATAATTTTTTATCTCTATATCTCCCTAAAAAATATCCCCGCATAATTTTCTCGCCGCCCAGCGGAGGCAGAGAATAAAATGGAGGATGCCCTCCTGCCAATTGAATATATGATTGTGCTGCTAACACTATTTGAGGGAAAATGGATTTATATCCTCGGAGATTAAGTGTTTGAGTGTTAAAATCGTAATCGCTGCCAAAATCTTTAGAAAAAATTATTGAGTTCCAATCGAGGAAAATGCCTGACCTCGGATAAAAATTATTGTCTCTTGTATCGAATGAAAACTTAAAACCAAACCCGCTGGAAAATCCGCCTTTGATACCATGAACATTTGTATCAACAAGATTTGGATTATTGTTAAGATCGAAAACATCGTGGTACTCAATCTGATAAGTCAATCCTACAAGAACATTATTAAAAATCTTTTGAGCGGCGATCTGCCA
>CAZCLA010000043.1:2988-8936 GCA_964499285.1 uncultured Melioribacteraceae bacterium | reverse complement strand
GAATTGTCTGTTTTAAGTGTATCAGTTATCTGTGAATGAACATCTTCTGAATAGAATAGAGTAAGGCAAAACAGAATTATGATTAAACTATATCTCAATATAATATTCTCCGGCGGAAAGATTGTTCTTGAAATTTCATGTTCCGGTACATATTGTGGAATAAATTAAACACTTTTATTTTGATTTAACAGGTGTTCGATGTGTTTTACCGAATCACGAATTTGTGCGAGAAGTCTATTATTCGGTTCCCCCTGATCTTCTAAAATGTTTTCCTTCGAATGCTCATTTACTGCATCCCTTTGTTTTAAAACAAATTTTCTAAATTCACGTGGATTAACAATTCCAATTAATTTTGCATCGCTGCTTCCTTGCTGAATATTTTGTCCCGCAGTCTCTATTTCGATTTGATGCAGCTTTAATGCTCTTAATAGCGGACCTTCTTTCAAGGTGAGATCCTGAATCTTATCCAATGGGATTGTTTTTTCAATCCTGAAAAGCCATCCTTTCTTTATCTCAAGGGTTTTGGTCGTTACTGTGCATCTAAGACTTTCATAATATCTCCCGCAATAGTAAGTTCCCAATCCTAAGAGCCAAAAAGGAATGATAATAATTCCGGCGATTGAGATAAGCATAATAGATGCAGTATAAACCAGAAGATATGTTTTGAGAACAGGATGAAATTCTGCTTCATAAATTATTTTGTGATCATCACTCATTCGACCCCTCAAATTATTTTGCAAAAACAATATAAGCTAAGATAATTACATATCATTTGCACTATAAGGTAAAGAAATTCTTTTGATGACTTGTTATTTGTCATTCGTTTGTTTAGATTTGTTATGAGCATATGCTCATAAATGTATCTGTTATGCCGAGACCAAAAAAAATACGACATATTAAATGTAATCCAAATGCTTACTACTTTAAGCCTCGTGGTATCCCGATGAGAAACCTGGAAGAGATCGTATTGGAATCCGATGAGCTAGAGGCGATAAGACTTGCGGATTACGAAAATTTATTTCACGAGATTGCAGCGGAAAGAATGAATATTTCTCGCCAAACGTTCGGAAGAATAATTAAATCGGCGCGGAATAAATTAGCGGTCGGATTGTTGGATGGTAAGGCTATCAGATTTAACGAAAAAGATTTCAGCAAAACATTGGAGGAAAAATGAAAATTGCAGTAGCATCGGACGATAGGGAAAGCGTAAGCGGACATATAGGACGAGTAAACGGTTTTCTGATTTATAATGTAGAAGACGGCAAGATTGTCGAAAGAAATTACCTTGAAAATACTTTCACAAATCATGGACGCGGGCATGAACATGGGCATGGCGGCGGACACGGAAACGGTCACTCAAGGTTAATTGAAGCATTAAGCGATTGTTCGACATTAATTTTTAGTTCCGGCGGCTGGCGGCTCATTGATGATATGAGAGCTGCCGGAATAAAACCATTCTTGACAAGTGAATCTAGTGCCGAAACCGCTGTTGAAAAATTCTTAAGCGGCACGCTCGAAGAAAGTGAAGAAGGTGAATGCCACTCTCATTAAATATCTTATTGAGTGAATTGATGGAAATAATAAAGCCCGTTGAAAAACGGGCTTTGCAAAGTAAAAAATTTCTTACAGTTTTATGAAAGAACCTTTACTTCATTTGCTTGAGGACCTTTCTGTCCTTGTCCCAAAGTAAATTCAACCTTCTGACCTTCTTCTAAGGTCTTATAACCGTCACCGATTATTGATTGAAAATGAACGAATACATCCTCACCACCCTCTTGGGAAATGAATCCGTATCCTTTTGAACTATTGAACCATTTTACGGTTCCTTCTTTACGCTCTGCCATTACAAAGCTCCTATTTTGTGTTAAAAATAAAAGTAAATGAACAGAGCTTTAAAGTGCTAAACATATTTTGTTGCCTTACAAATTACTGATCATTACTTATTGTTGATTAAAGGTTTTTGCAAACCTTGCGGAGGGGGAGGGATTCGAACCCCCGGAGCCCGCGAAGACTCAACGGTTTTCAAGACCGCCGCATTCAACCACTCTGCCACCCCTCCAAAACTAAAAGAACATAAATCACCAAAAATCTAGATGTTAAGTTTATGAAATATTCTTGTATTTCTCCACAAAAATCAATTTGATTCAGCATTTATTGTGATTTAGGATTATCTTTAAAATCATTTGAGGAAAAGATTATGAAGTTTTTTATACTTACCGCAGTTTTAGGATCTGTATTATCATTAAGTGCTCAGACAGGATTTTCCGATACACCGGATTGGGCAAAAAAAGCCGTCTGGTATCAAATTTTTCCCGAGAGATTTTGGGACGGCGATCCTTCAAATAATCCCACTCCTCTTGATCTAGAAGGGGCCTGGCCTTATTTCGTGCCGGAAGGATGGACAACAAAAACTTGGACTTCCGATTGGTATTTTCAAGACGACTGGGAAAAAAACTCCGGGTTAAATTTCTATTCTAACTGCGGTTTGCGAAGATACGGTGGAGATTTACAAGGTGTAATCTCACAATTGTCGTACTTAGAGGATCTCGGCATCAATGCTATTTACTTAAATCCTATTTTCGAATCACCTTCGCTCCACAAATACGATGCATCTATGTATCACCACATAGATAATAATTTTGGACCCGAGCCAGAACTTGACAGACAAATTTGGATCGACGAAGATCCCGCCGATCCGGCAACCTGGC
The DNA here is from genome assembly GCA_964499285.1 of uncultured Melioribacteraceae bacterium. Taxonomy (GTDB): domain Bacteria; phylum Bacteroidota; class Ignavibacteria; order Ignavibacteriales; family Melioribacteraceae; genus JAGFIY01. The sequence continues at coordinate 6,228 of CAZCLA010000043.1, read as the reverse complement.
AATGGACTTACGCCGATAAACTTTTCCTTAAATTAATTGAAGAAGCTCACAAAAGGGATATTAAGATAATTATTGACGGAGTTTTCAACCATGTTGGGAATACATTTTGGGCATTTAAGCATGTGGTTGAAAATCAGCAGAATTCAAGATTTAAAGATTGGTTTACGATAAACTCATTTGATAATACCGAAACTGAAGCTAGTGAGTTTGATTATCAAGGATGGTACGGTGTAAAAGATCTGCCCGAAATTAGAGAAACCGCAGAAGGTCTCGACCCCGAATTTGAAGAACACGTTAAAGCAATCGTAAACCGGTGGATGGACCCGAACAATGACGGAGATCCAAGTGATGGAATAGATGGATGGAGACTCGACGTAGCAGAAATGGTTCCTCATGGTTTTTGGCAGAAGTTTAGAACCTGGGTAAGAGAAATAAATCCCGAGGCTTATACGGTTGGTGAAGTTTGGTGGGAGGATTATTCATCTAACAAAATGTTTAATGCTTCACCTTGGCTTGAGGGAGATCAATTTGATGCGGTAATGAACTATAGATTTACCCGTGCTGTTAAAAACTTCATCATTGACGAAAAGGACAAAATCTCTCCTCAAGGATTTGTGGATAGTTTAAAAAGTTATTACGACGATTATCGTTTTCAAAATGTTCAAGTACTAATGAACTTGATGGGAAGTCATGATGCAGAAAGACTTGCTTCGCTTATCGTTAATCCGGATATCTGGTACGATCATATGGGAAATTTATCTGGTAATGAAAATCTTAATGTTCACAAACCGGATGAGACTGGGATTAAGAAGCAAAAATTGATTGTCGGAATCCAAATGGTTTTACCCGGGGCACCGCATGTCTATTACGGCGATGAAACCGGTATGTGGGGATTGGATGATCCGGACTGCCGAAAACCTTTTGTTCATTATTCAAAAGTTTATGACGATGAGACCCTCCAACCATTCGGTAAAAAGAAACAAATAGACAAAGTTTATTTTAATGAAGATCTCTACCAGTGGTACAGAAACCTAATAAGAATTAGAAACGAGAACGAAGCTCTATCGTTGGGAAAGATCGATTTCTCTTTTATTGATAATGAGCAAAATTTACTAGGAATTTCAAGAGAATACAAGGACAAGAAAATCCTCGTTCTTATAAACAACAATAATTCGGAAAAAGAGTTTTCACTTAGGTGGATTGATCCAGCAAACCATATTTTTACTGATCTAATAACAGGAACAGAAATTAATTTTTATCAGAACAAAACGGTTAAATTGCCGCCTTATGGAATGATGATCTTGAACTAAAATATTGCATAAATAAACGGTGCCAGTGCTGAACCTTGAGTTAGGATAATGAGTCCTCCAAGGAGAACTAAAAATAACACAATTGGCAACAGCCACCATTTTTTTCTTACTTTAAGAAAGTCCCAAAATTCGGATAGTATTGAAAGTTTGCTCATATATATAAATTAAATTAAAATTGTCTTTCTGTATCTATTTTTTGATATTCTTTTTTTGACCTATAATTCCAGTAAGACTTTGCCGTTTTATCAATTTTTAACGAAAGAAAGTCTTTGCCGATAATTCTCGTTATGAATCCAATCGGAGTGATTATAATATAATAAAGTATAGATAAAATAACCCTGGTCATCACAAATCCCAGTAGAACTGCAAGAGTCATCCAGACCTTTTGGAGCGGGAGTAAAATATTTGGGAACAAAACTCCGGCAATTATCAAAAAATCTGCGACAATGAAAAACCAAATCCAAAATGATTTTTCCCAGTATAGCAAAAGCAGCGAAATTAGAAGAATTACCGCTCCAACGGATATTCCAAATTTCCTAAGCTCTTTTTTGTCGCTTTTTATATTTTTAATTTCTTCAATAATCATCAGTCCAGCTCAAATTCTTTTTTCCAATCAATATCTTTTTCAAGGGGTTTTTGTTTTTTCTTATCCAGCACGAAATTACCAAGAACCAGGAAATCCATATCCGTTCGCATAAAACATGTGAATGCTTCTTGTGGGGCGCAGACAATCGGTTCCCCTCTTACATTAAAAGAAGTATTGACTATAACGCCGCACCCGTATTTCTCATCAAGTTTCGTTATTACTTTGTGGTAACGAGGATTAGTTTTTTTATTCACTGATTGAATACGTGCCGAATAATCTATGTGAGTGACAGCCGGAATATCGGAACGAAGAATATTCAGTTTTTCAATTCCAAAAAGCTTCTGTTCATTATCGGACATTTTTTTCTGGCGTTCTTTTTTCACGTCCGCTACAAGAAGCATATAAGGACTAGGTCTGTCGATCTCAAAATAATCAGATACTCTTTCTTCGAGCACTGAAGGAGCAAAGGGACGAAAGCTTTCCCGGAACTTAATTTTAAGATTCATAGTTGCCTGCATTTTTGAAGATCTCGCATCACCGATTATTGTTCTGCCACCTAATGCACGGGGTCCAAATTCCATCCTTCCTTGAAACCAGCCGATTACATTTTCTTCGTTGATAAGATCTGCAACCTTTTCAGTTAAAACTTCTTCGTCCTCAAAGTACTCATACGTGATTTCATTTTCATCGAGGAATTTTTTAATTGATTTTTCACGATATTCGGGACCAAGATAAGATCCTTTTTGAAAGTCGTTTTTATTATCCGCACTTCTCGGATTATCAAGATATTGATACCAAACATATAAAGCTGCGCCCAAAGCTCCGCCTGCATCTCCAGCCGCAGGCTGAATCCAAATATCCTTAAAGATGTTTTCTCTTAAAATTTTTCCGTTGGCAACACAGTTTAGAGCAACCCCTCCAGCAAGTACAAGATAATCCTCGCCGGTTTCATTTTTTATGTGACGTGCCGATCTCAACATCACCTCTTCAGTTACATCTTGAACCGAACGAGCTAAATCCATTTCTCGCTGCGTTAATTTCGATTCCGGTCTACGCGGATCGCCTCCGAAAAGTTTATGAAATTTTGAATTGGTCATTGTTAAGCCGGCGCAGTAATTAAAATACTTCATGTTCAGTTTGAACGAGCCGTCCTCTTTCAAATCCATCAATTCGTTTAGAATCAGATCAACGTACTTCGGTTCACCGTATGGAGCCAAGCCCATTACTTTATATTCACCGGAGTTCACCTTAAATCCGGTGTAGTAAGTAAACGCAGAATAAAGCAGCCCGAGTGAATGGGGGAATTTAATATCTGCAATTATATTCAACTTATTTCCGCTTCCG
>CAZCLA010000043.1:0-2888 GCA_964499285.1 uncultured Melioribacteraceae bacterium | reverse complement strand
AGAGTTTTTGATTACGGAATTGATTACGATGTTTTCGTAACCGTATCGGAAGAGTTTCCCGACTTGTACGTTCTCAATCCCGAGCTTCCAAAAAAATATTTCGGTAATTCAGAATTTGTGCCTGCAGTAATTCCCGATCTTTTCAAGAAAGATAAGCCGGAAGAAAGTTTTAGAGTATTTATTTTGGGAGGAAGTACAACCGCCGGTTGGCCTTTTGTTTACAATGCTTCCTTTTCAAGATATATTCAAAGAAGGCTGGAATTAGAATATCCTTCAAAACTTATCGAAGTTATAAATCTTGGAATGTCCGCAGTTAACACCTATACGATTCGTGATTACGTTGATGAAGTGATTGAACAAAAGCCGGATTTAATAATTATCTATGCAGGACACAATGAGTATTACGGAGCTCTGGGAGCCGGCTCGACACTGAGTTTCGGATCAAGTCCGGCACTTGTAAATCTTATCCTAAGTCTGCAGGATTTTAAGACCATACAACTGATTACCAACTTTATCAGCGGTACATGGAGCTTGTTTTCAGAAGGCGACAAGGGTATTGATAATTCAGAAACATTAATGTCCAGAATGATAGGCAACAGCACTATTGAATTTGATTCGAATGAATATTTACATGGTATTGAACAATTCCAAACAAATATAGATTATATTTTTAAGGAATTATATTCGAATAACATCCCGGTCGTTGTAGGACTTCTCACAAGTAATCTTAAGCAGAAACCATTTGTTCCAATCAAAGAGAATCCCGATAAAGATGCTTCAATATTTTTTACAGAAGGAGAAAACTATCTCGAACAAAATGAGTATTTAGAAGCAAAAGAAAATTTTTTTCTTGCAAAAGAATATGATGCTCTCCGCTTCCGCGCTCCAGATGCTATGAATAAGACAATTAAGAATCTTACTAAAAAATATTCGTTGCCGGTTGTTGATATGGATTCCGTTTTTTCGATAAAAAGTCCCGGTTCAATTGTAGGATATAATTTAATGGTTGATCACCTTCACCCTAATGTAGAAGGTTACAAACTTATGGGTAAAGCATTTTTTGAAGAGTGTAAAAGACAAAAATATTTTCCGGAATACGAAACGAATTTCTCTTTACAAGAAATCGACAGTATTCTTACGGCAGATTTTCCATATACAAAACTGGATTCTGTTTGGGCGGATTTGCGGGTAAGAAAGCTGCTGGGCACTTTCCCTTTTGTTGAAGAAGGGAAACCTAATTATCTTCTAATGAACTTTAAGCAAAAAAATCTCATCGATACACTTGCTGTCAAATGGTTCACAAGAAAAGTATCTCACCATAATGCTCATAAACAGCTTGCAGATTATTATTTCAGTCAAGGTGAATATTCCTTGTTTATCAAAGAATATGACGCAATAATCAAGGATAGCCCATACGGCGAAATTAATTATGCACAGTTAATCGATAAACTTATTTCAATAGAATATTTTAACGAAGCACTTCCTTACCTTTTTAAGTTGAATTCGCTTAATTCAAATGATTACACAACTAAGTGGATTGGTTCAATAGCTGTGAATAAAGGCGATTATAAAACTGCAATTGAATATTTATCGAAAAGTATTGAGTATAACTCCAAAGATTACCAAGTTTACTATAATTTAGCCGGCGCATACTATTTAGCCAAAGATTATGATAAAGCTACTAACGCTGTCAAAAGATCATTAGAATTAAATTCATCATATCAACCGGCAATTAAATTCTACAAGGGATTAAAGAGTTTAGATAATTCTGAGAAGGAATAAAAAAAGTTCGGCGTAACCGGACTTTAATTATTCGATAAAGAATGAAAATTTATCTTAATAGTAGCATTTTTTTAGAAGTATAGTAAGCACCCGCTTTAATCGTATAAATATACACACCACTTGGTAGATAACTAGCATCAAATTTGACTTCATAACTTCCGGCTTCTTTTACTTCATTCACTAGTATTAAAATTTCTTTTCCCAATATGTCGTATACTTTCAAAGTAACGAATCCTCTGTCTGCGATATCATATTTTATCTTTGTTGTTGGGTTGAATGGATTAGGGTAGTTCTGATAGAGTTTGTAATCTGATACAATATTAGAAGGTGAATCGTCGATATCAGTTGGTTTAGCGTAATACGCTTGAATTCTGTGTGTAAGTAAATAAAGTACATAACCGTTCGAATTTGGAATAACTATCTGACTATTTGTTGCCTCCCAAACCCCATTGTTGTTGTATTCACATTTAGCAAAAATTATATCTTCTTGATCACTAAGGTCATATACAATCCTCGAATCTTTTTCCCAGTGATCGACATCCCACAGAGATATAAGATTAATAAATTGATATGGAGTCCGTTCTATAGAAATCTTAGAAATATGCTGCCAGCCAAAACCAGTCCAACTATCTGTTATTACTGAATCTCTCTGATTTAATTCATTATAGTAGAAATACTGAAACAAAAAGTTTTGCCAAGAATCATTTTCCCAAATCTGAAAGATATTTGAAACTGGAAGATTGTCGGAATTGTTTTCAATTGTTGTTTTTGAAGTTTTTTGCCACTCGTCATCAATCCAAATGAAATTTGTTTCTAAAACTTTAGCTCCATTGGAGTTAAAATGACTTGTTGACAGTAGATTATTTTCCCAAACAGAATTATCCCAAACATCGGATTTGATTACAATTTGATTTCCATTATCGTTATAGTAATAGTGATCTTGTGCAATATTAATAAATTCATCTCCAGTCCAAGATTTCAGAGTTGTATTGTTAAGATAACTACCTTGGTACGTATTTATAAGAGCAAATGAAGGCATCCAGTTGCCATTAAAATCAGTTAAGAAGATAATCGAATCAATATTAATTGGTTGATCATATTTAAAT
>CAZCLA010000042.1:22494-24468 GCA_964499285.1 uncultured Melioribacteraceae bacterium | reverse complement strand
ATTGGTGGTGGGCAATCGATAATGTAACCATTCATGCTGTTACACCTCTTACTTCAATGTATGGTTATTTAATGCATCCGAATGAAAATCCAATAAGCGGTGCAACATTAAGAATGGAAAGTGAAGAGCCTTCAAAATATATCTTCGAAACAACTACAAATGAAGATGGTTGGTTCGAATTTATGGAAGTGCCTCCGGGAACTTTCTGGCTGGATATCGTTAGTGATTATCCTGCATATACTCTTGATACACGAGATGCTTTCTTAGTAAGCAAACAAGCTAACAAAACCGAACCTTATCCAACCGGTGATATGTTCTTTGTTTCAGATGTAACAGCCGACGGAGAAGTTAGATGGAATGACGCTGTTATGATATTCGAAAGAATATTTGGTGATATCGACGGATTCAATCAACCTGATTGGCTTGGTACTTTTGGTGACGAAGCTTTTGTTCATGGTGGAGAAGATATGGATATGGGAATTCTTTATGCTTGGTTAGCCGGTGATGCTGATTTCTCATACGGCAACACACTAAGAAGTCTCAAGATGTTGGAAGTTACAAAATCCGGATCACGAAGCTTAGCAATCGGATCAGAAGTAAGTGTTCCTTACTATGTAACAAGTGATGCTGAAGTAAGTGCAGCGATGATGAGATTCAACTATTCAGATAAATATGAATTTGTTGGATTGGACAGCAAATTAACGAACGCTACAGTAGTTAATGGCGATGGATTTGTTGGTGTTATGTACATTGACAAACCGGTTAATTTCAACTCCGGAGATGAATTGTTGACATTAAACTTCAGACTGAAAGATGGTCAAGATGTACCGGAAGATTTCGAAATTACTTTAGATGAAAAGAGTGCAATGTTAGAGAAGAACGGTAATTTTGTTACAACCGGCTTACAGACATTGAGCTTCGGCGAAGTAATTCCAACAAAATATGAATTAACACAAAACTATCCGAACCCATTTAACCCGACAACTAAGATCAGCTTCAGCTTGCCTCAAGCAGATGTTGTAACGTTGAAGGTATATGATATATTGGGTAGTGAAGTTGCAACTTTGGTAAACGAGAAATTGGAAGCCGGTGTATATGAATTTAATTTCAACGCCAGCAACTTACCAAGTGGCGCTTACATTTACAGAATCCAAACAGATAACTTCCAATCAACAAAGAAAATGATGTTGTTGAAGTAATCTCTGGAAAATTCTTTTAGAAATTGAAACCCGGCTTAGTGCCGGGTTTTTTATTTTAAAAACTTTGCTGTTAATAAAACGTCAAAAATAATATTAATTTTGATGTTCTTAGACTTTTGTAGAATAGATCCTATATAAAAGAAAATGCTTAGATATTCTGAAAAGTCGAACTAATTGATTATTTTCAATGCATATTTATATTATTCACCGACATCGACAATTGACTCAATTCCAATTAATAATTAACAGAGAATGCCATATGAAATCCTTCATTAGAACATTTGTAATAATGCTTTTTCTGGCTTCATTCAATATTGATGCGCAAAGCGACGACAATACGAAAGAAGCTGATTCATTGAAACACATTTCTCTTTCCGGATTAAGTTTCAGAAGTATCGGTCCTGCGGTTACCGGAGGAAGAATAAGAGATCTTGCCGTTAATCCGTTTGATTATTCCGAATATTATTTGGGGGTGGGAGATGGAATGGTTTGGAAAACAACTAACAACGGAATAACCTTTTCTCCAATTTTTGACAATCAAGATTCATATGCTATTGGATCTATAAGGATTGATCCTACGAATCCAAATGTAATATGGGTTGGTACAGGAGAAAGCAGTAATCACAATAATTCAGGTTATGGGGATGGTGTCTATAAAAGTGAGGACGGCGGCAAATCTTGGAAAAATTTAGGATTAAAAGAATCTGAACATATTGGAGGAATTGCAATTGATCACAAAGATCCAAATGTGGTTTACGTTGCGGCAATGGGTCCG
>CAZCLA010000042.1:0-22394 GCA_964499285.1 uncultured Melioribacteraceae bacterium | reverse complement strand
CCTGCAAATCCCGATGTGCTTTATGCAATTATTGAATCAAAAGAGCAGAAAGGCGTATACAAGAGTGAAGATAGAGGAGCAAGCTGGAGCAAACAAAGTAGTTACGTATCATCGTATCCCTTTTATTTTCAGAGGCTTTACTGTGATCCCGTCGATGTTAATCGCGTCTACAGCATGGATGTATTTCTTCAAGTATCAGTTGACGGTGGAAAAAGTTGGAAGAATCTTGGGGAAGATGCAAAGCACGTTGATAATCATTGCATGTGGGTAAACCCGGATAATACAAAACAGCTTTTGGTGGGTTGCGACGGTGGTTTATATGAATCATTCGATCTGGGTAAAAACTGGGATTTTAAAAGTAATTTGCCGATCACAGAGGTTTATAAAGTTACACCGGATAACGCTAAGCCTTTCTACAATGTTTACATCGGAACGCAAGATAATAATAGTTTGGGAGGACCTTCGAGAACGATTAGCTCATCAGGAATCACAAATCAAGATTGGTATTTCACAGTTAGCGGTGATGGATTTGAAACGCAAGTCGATTGGAAGGATCCAAATATTGTTTATTCACAATATCAATTTGGCGGTTTATACAGATACGATAAAAGAAGCGGAGAGCGGCTTTATATTAAACCTCAGGATTTTGCCGACACTGCATACAGGTTTGATTGGGACGCCGCAATCCTTCTTTCAAAACATGATAACAAAAGATTGTATTTCGGTGGAAATAAGTTAATGATGACCGAGGATATGGGGAGCACGTGGAAAGAAATTAGTCCTGATTTAACACGAGGTATTCCCGAAAATATGATGAAACTTATGGGCAGAAGCTGGAGCAAGGATGACCTGGCTTCAAAAGGGAGCATGGCTCAGATTGTTACAATTGCTGAATCACCTCTGGATGAAAATTTACTTTTTACCGGTTCAGGTGATGGATTAATTTATTTTACAGAAGATAGAGGGAAGACTTGGAACAAATCTAACTTGCCAAATGACTTCCCGGAATATGCAAGAATTCACAATATTCAAGCAAGTTTTCACGATCGTGGCACAGCTTACGCAGCAACACATAATTTTCACGACGGAGATTATAAACCATATATTCTTAAAACAACTGACGGCGGAAAAAATTGGTTCCTTCACAATGGAAATTTACCGGAACGTGGGAGCACGTATGTGATCGCTGAGGATCACGTTGAGAAAAACCTCCTTTTTGTGGGTACACAACATGGAGTTTTCTTTACCATAGACGGAGGAAAAGATTGGATTAGGCTCAAAGCTGGTATTCCAAAAATGATAACAATGGATCTTGAAATTCAGAGAGAAGAAAACGATCTGGTGGTTTCAACTTTTGGACGAGGCGTATATATCTTAGATGATTATTCTCCGCTCCGTTATATGACGAAAGAGAACCTGAACAAAGAAGCACACATTTTTCCGGTTAAAGACGGATTGATGTTTGTTGAAGCGGATCCATTTGGTTTTAGAGGAGTCGGATTCATGGGGGCGAGTTTTTTCACGGCAAAGAATCCTCCGGTCGGGGCAGTATTTACTTATTATATCAAGGATGAAATAAAATCTCTCAAAGAAAAAAGAAATGATGAGGAAAAAGTTGCACGGAGTAAGGATCGAGATATAAAATTCCCGGATTACGAAACATTAAAAAAAGAAAATGAGGAACCAGAGCCTTATTTATTATTCACAATCACTGATATGCAAGATAACATTGTACGAAAGATTAAGACGGGTATCGCAAAAGGTGTGAACAGAATTATATGGGACTTCCGTTACGGCGTTCCACAGCCAATCTCCTTACAGCCGTTCGATGATTCAATTCCCTGGAATGATCCGGATAGAGGTTATATGGCGGTACCAGGAAAATATAAAGTATCGCTTACAAAATTTGTTGATGGTAAATTTACAGAAATTGTTCCACCTCAGGAGTTTTTATGCAAACCATTGAACATAACTACTTTGCAAGCCGAGGATAAAGTTGCTCTGGATGAGTTTAATAAAAAGGTGGCAGAACTGACGAGAGTAGTTGCCGGAGCAGATGCACATAGAAAAGAATTAAGTAAAAAAATGAATTATCTTAAGAAGGCAGTGATCGAAACCGCTGCAGCTCCTAACGAGATTTATAATGAACTATTAACTATTGAAAAATCGATTGATGCTTTCAACAGGAAGTTGAACGGAGACAATTTGAGATCCTATTATGACGGCGGTGTTCCGACTGCAGTTAAAGGGCGATTAGATTTAATTACATATGGACTTTGGTCAACTACAGCAGCACCGACAGATACATATATCAGATCATACGAAGCCGCAGCCGCTAAATCTGATGAACTCCTTATCGAGTTAATAGAAATTGATAACAATATAAAAAATATCGAAGCTAAATTAGAAAAAGCCGGTGCGCCGTATACACCGGGACGAATTCCGGAATGGAAAAAATAATGTAATTCGAATTTTAATTTAAACCCGGTTGATTTGTTTCTGCCGGGTTTTCTTTTATGGTGAAGTTCTGCTTATTTTTATGTGTAATCTCAAAAGGGGAATAATGAAAAATCCTATCTCAGTACTTTTGATCTTCGCAGCGGCGTGCTTTCAAATATCTGCACAAATTCAAACACAGAAGGCTGTTGAAAATTATATTCAATATGTCAACCCGTTTATAGGCACAAAAAATATGGGGCATACTTTTCCCGGTGCTGCTGCTCCATTTGGGATGGTTCAGGTTAGTCCTGAAACAGATATTCAGCCTATGTATTCGAAGGATGGGAGTTACAACAAAGACACATATAAATATTGTTCAGGATATCAATATACGGATTCCACAATTTATGGGTTCAGTCACACTCATTTCAGCGGTACAGGGCATTCAGATCTGGGAGATATTTTAATTATGCCAACATCCGGTGAACTTAATCTCGAACCCGGAAAAACTAATGAAACATCATCTGGTTTTAATTCTGACTTCAACCACGAATCAGAATTTGCTGAACCGGGTTATTATAGTGTTCTTCTCGAGGATTATCAAATTAGTGCTGAATTGACTGCAAGCGAAAGAGCAGCAATTCACCGCTATACATCTTTAGAAGGCGGAGATATTAATATTATTCTGGATATGATGTATAATATCTATGGCTATGAGGGAAAAAATATTTGGACATTTATTCGAATAGAGAATGATTCAACAATTACAGGATGGAGGCAAACAAGCGGTTGGGCGAGAACAAGATTTGTCTATTTTGCAATTCAGTTCTCAAAGCCTTTTCAAAATTATGGATATAAAAGATATGATGAAGTAAAATACTCTGGATTTTACAGACGATTTAACGAAACCCAAAATTTTCCTGAGATGGCAGGAAAAGAAATTCGTGCTTATTTCTCATTTCATACAGAGCCGGGTGAAGAAATTTTAGTAAAGGCAGCATTATCACCAGTAAGCACAGCAGGAGCTATGAAAAATCTGAATGCGGAAATTCCTCATTGGGATTTTGATAAAATTAAAAATGAGACTCAGGAAAATTGGAATAACGAGTTATCTAAAATACAAGTCGAGACACTAACAGATGATGATAGGTTAATTTTTTATTCGGCACTTTACCATACAATGCTTAGTCCGATTCTTTATGAGGATGTTGACGGCAGTTACAGAGGTCTTGATCAAAATATTTATATCTCGAAAAATTTTACGAACTATACAATCTTTTCACTGTGGGATACTTTTCGAGCGCTCCATCCTCTTTACAATATTATCCAGCAGCAACGTAATGAAGATATGATCAAATCGATGCTAGCACATTATGAACAAAGTGTACACAAAATGCTTCCAGTTTGGAGTCATTACGCAAATGAAAATTGGTGTATGATCGGATATCATTCGGTTCCGGTAATAGTTGATGCAATAATCAAAAATGTAATTGATATAGATCCCGATTTGGTGTTGGAAGCTTGCATAAATTCCTCAAATCTTTCATACTATGATGAGCTAGGATTCTATGTGAAAAATGGATTCGTACCTGAAGATAAAACGAGTTCATCTGTTTCGAAAACACTTGAGTTTGCATATGATGATTGGACTATCTCAAAACTAGCAGAACACCTGGGGAAAAATGATATAAGCCGAGTTTATTCAAAAAGAGCGGACAATTACAAGAATGTATTTGATAAGCAAATGCGATTTGCCAGACCAAAATTATCCGACGGAAATTGGAAGACTGAGTTTGATCCCCTTGATACTCACGGGCAAGGTTTTATCGAGGGTAATGCTTGGACTTATAGTTTTTTTGTCCCGCACGATATTACCGGCTTGATAGAAATTTTTGGTGGAGAAGAAAAATTTACTGAAAGACTGGATTCACTTTTTACAATGGAACTCGATGATAAATATTTCGCAGAAACTGAAGATATAACGAGAGACGGAATAATCGGTAACTATGTGCATGGTAACGAACCCGGTCATCACATACCTTACTTATATAATTGGACAGATCAACCTTGGAAAACACAAGAAAAAGTGAGAATGATTATTGAAGAAATGTACGGTTCTAGAGAAGACGGTTTGTGCGGTAATGATGATGCTGGACAGATGTCTGCATGGTATATTTTTAGTTCACTAGGTTTTTATCCTGTATGCCCGGGAGACGATAAATATTGGTTCGGAAGTCCATCGATTGTAGGCGGAAAAATAAATTTAGAAAATGGAAAGAGATTTTCGATCAGCACGGTCAACCAAAGTAGAGATAATATTTATGTTGAGAAAATAATATTAAACGGGGATGAATTGGATCGCAAATATATCACTCACTCTGAAATAATGAACGGAGGAGAATTAATTTTTTATTTATCCCCAAATCCGTCAATAAAATAATATTCTAAGCAACATTTTGATTCTTCCGACATCTTTTGAATAATAAATTAATTTTGAGGATGTCATGTATAATTTTTCGAAAAAGCTTCTTTTAATTTTATTCCTCCCATCTTTTCTAGTTACTAATGCTCAAGAATTCGTGATTGATAGAATGAAAGTGGACTCTGTGCTGCAGTTCTGTAAATCAACAGGAGCGAATGCCGTTCTCCTTTATCATATAGATCAAGAATTGCTGAATTGGAATGATACCCTGTGCAATGAAAAAATGAATACGGCTTCTATGGTCAAATCTTGGACCGGATTAGTGATTGGCGCACTTGCAGATAGGGGGATGTTAAATATCAATGATTCTGTTTGTAATTATCTTCCGGAATGGAAAACCGGTTGCGACAGCGGTGTAACTGTGGAAAATTTATTAACAATGAATTCTGGTTTGTTAAAAAAACCGGCGCCGAAATCAATCCTCACCCAAAAGGATATGAATACATTTGCTTTAAGTTTAGAATTAAATACATCACCCGGAACTCAATGGTCTTATTCTAATGAAGGAGTTCAGCTTTTAGGAATAATTATTGAACGAGTAACCGGACTGAATGCAGAAGAAGCATTCAAAAAGTATTTATTCGAACCGTTAAAAATGGATTCGTCAAATCTTTTCCAAGACGAAGCGGGAAACTTCATTGTATTCGGCGGTGCTTCAACCACTGTTGAAGACGCTCTTAAGATTGGGATGCTTATGCTGAATGGAGGAATGTATGAAGGCTCGCAAATTATTTCAAAAAGTTGGGTGAAAAATTCTGTTTCTCCGAACGATAACTCTAAACATTACGGATATCTTTGGTGGCTCGATAAAGCAAATAACAGTTTTGCGGCTATGGGAGATTTCGGTCAGATGACAGTTGTATTTCCCGATGAAAAATTAGTTTTCGTTAGACAACAATCTTGCAACAACAACAATCCAAGTGCAAATATGAGCTGGATGAGTCCCCAGTTTCTTCTTTTGATTAAAGAATGCGTTTCGGTTAAGTGAAGAACTAATCTCCGAATCTGGGATTGACTATATTATTGTAAATTGATCCAAATGTAAATGAAACTCCGAACGAACCCCAGTAGTCGTAGTCAGTTTCAAGTTCGCGCTGTTCAAGCAGAATATCTTCCAAGGATGCTTCGCTTCTTGGAATACTTAATTGATCATGAATTGCAGAATAACCACCGTTCAGATCAAAGGTCAATCCTTTCATCAATTGGAAAGATATTTGTCCGGAAAATCTAAATCTGTTTTTTTCCAATTTCTGTAGGTGCGTCGATGCCGAAGCGGAGATACTAGCCGCACCCCAAGGACGAATGTAATCGAAGGTTGCACTTAATTCAGTTTCAGTAAGATATTCCTGAGTTGTGAAATAAATGGTTTCTTCGTAATAGTTGTGAAATTTATTCCATACGTAAACATTGAATCTCAGCTGTTTTGAATTGAAGTCGGAATATGGAAACACATTGAACTCTACCGCCGGGGCTATCGATGTTTTGAATTTTATATTCTCATAAGTCGATGAATGAATATATACCCATGCTCCGACAGACCAATGTTCGTCAATCGATTTAATTACGTGATTGAAAGAAGTATGGCTTCTTGAAACATTAGTTATGTTTTGGTTATTGTATTTAAAATTTTGTTCGTGATAATTATTACTGTATGCGATTCGGAATTTCCAATCTTCTGTAATTCTGGTTGCCGTTAACGAAGAATTAATATCGAATGATTTTGAGAGTTTTTCTCCTTCGATATCACTGCTTAAACTTGTTCTAAACACCCAATAATCCCAAGGATCCTCCTGCATTAATTTCTTATCACTCATTCCGCTGAAAACAATATCAATATCTTTAGCGGCATCTGTTTTTATCAAGTAGGGGATAAGTCCTAATTTAATAGTCCGAAGAAGCTTTATTCTTTTTTGTTCTTGAGTGTCATGAGCGCTTATGTTTGAAATCAATGTATCGTTTTTGCCATAAAAGCTTTTCATCCCATAAAAAGTGAAAGTAATTCTTTCTCCTCCTCCACCGGTATCAGCCTCGTTAGATTGAATGTGAATGTCGGCATCGTTTCTATCTCGAACAAAATTTACAAACTTAATTTCCTCACGAATATAATTTAGATCGCACTCATCACATTCGATAAATACACTACATAAACTTGTATTCGCCTCATTCTGAGCGAAAAGATCGCTAATAAGAAATAATGCGATCAAGAATTTCGTAAAGATTAAGAATCGAAAAATCATATTTAGCACATGCAAAAAATATTATATTATTACGACAAAGATACCTTTTTATTACTGTATCTAAAAGTTTCGTTTAATTAAAGAAAAATAGATTTTTTTATAAAAAAATTTTTGATCATTTAGATAATTAGAATAATTTCTCCAAAAAATATAATTCTGCGGAGTTTGGAGAAGAATCATTAAATTATTTTATATAAAAGATTTAAGAAGTTTTCTTCAGAAAACACTTGATAAAAGCAACGTAACGTAATAAATTTTAAGAGTGAATTTTAACGGGGGTTAATTGCATCTTTCATATAAAAAATTTCTCGCTTTTGTAACACTTGTGTTCTTAAGTGGATGTGCTGTTTTTCAAACAACATCGGATACTGACGAAAGAACTATCGAGCAGGATTCGACAGCTGTAATTTCTTCTTCTGTGATCGTAAATGAGCGATTGGAAGAAGCTCGTCAAAAGTATGTTGACGCTCTTTATCAAAGAAAATTAGGCTTTAAGATAAAAGCACTTAACGAGTTCGAAAAAGCACTTCAAATAATAAATGACTTAAGTTCTTATCCAGGTGTTGAGGAAAATACCGCCTTCCTTGAGTTAGAAACCGCAGTTGTATCGGATTTTCAGGATTTGCTTGATACTTACGAAACTTTGCCGGAAAACGTTTCAGTTCTTGCGTTGGAAGAGTGGATGAATAAAAATCTCCAAGATTTTTCTCTTGAAGATGAAATGATTGATTCGGATTCAAGCTCAGAAATTTCCGATGTAATAATTATCGGCGATTTTCCTCTTGAAGTAAATTCTTATGTCGAAAAATACATAGAATATTTTACCGGAAGAGGTAGAAAACAGATGGAAATCTGGCTTATGCGTTCAGGAAGATATTTCCCGATGATGGCAAGAATTTTCAAAGAGGAAAATGTTCCGCAGCAATTAATTTTTTTGAGTATGCCAGAATCCGGTTTGAATCCTCATGCAAGATCTTGGGCAAAAGCTGTGGGGATGTGGCAGTTTGTGAAGGGAACCGGAATTATCTACGACTTAAAAGTTGATTATTATGTTGATGAACGACGCGACCCCGAAAAAGCAACACGAGCAGCCGCTCGTCATTTAAGGGATCTTTATGTATCGCTCGGAGATTGGTACTTGGCTCTGGCAGCTTATAACAGCGGTGAGGGACGGGTACGCAGAGCAATAAATAGATCGGGTTCGAACGACTTTTGGAGCATCAGACAATATTTACCTAGAGAAACAAGAAATTACGTCCCTCAATATATTGCGGTTACGCTTATTGCCTCGCGTGCCGAGGATTATGGTTTTTACGACATTCAGTACTACAAGGAATTTGATTATAAAGTTTACAATGTTGCAGAAGCAATTGATCTTAAAGTTCTTGCTAAATGTGCGGGAATAGATATCGAATTACTTAAGGAGATGAATCCTGAATTAACTCAGCATCACACTCCGCCTAATTATGGCGGCGGTTATCCGTTGAAAATTCCAAGTGTTTCGTACGATATTTTTGTCAAAAACTTAGCAGCCGTTCCGGATGAAGCTAAACTACAATACGTAATTCACACAGTGAAAAGAGGAGAGACTCTTTCACATATCGGGTACAAATATGGTGTGAAACTAAGTCAACTTGCTAAAGTGAACAATATCTCTGTAAACTCCATGATTTATCCGGGAGTGAAAATGAAAATTCCGATTTCGGGATTTAGGGAATCATCGTTTACTGTCGATGTTGATGAAGCCCCAGCAATTGATGATGTTTTGTATGCTACTGATAATCAAGCTCCTTACAGCATGGTTGTGAACGAGATTGAGGACGAGGATAAATTCCTCAAACTTTATGAACATAATATATCAGATTCGAGTGATGTAATAATACCGGAAGACAAATCATTAGTTAACTATTCGGTTAAAAGCGGTGACAATTTAGTGGATATCGCAGAACTTTTCGATGTTAGAGTTTCGGATTTGCGAAACTGGAATAATCTTCCATATACGACTACTATTCACGTGGGCCAAAAACTAGATATCTATGTTGATTCTGATCGAGTGAACTATTACGCTTCGATAGATAGTCTATCAAAAACTCAGCGAATTGGGATTATCCAAGGTGATCCAAACGGAGAATGGATTTCACATAGAGTAAGAAGCGGTGAATCTCTTTCAACAATTGCTTTCAAATACGGAGTAAAAGTAAGTGATTTGAAAGATTGGAATAATCTTCGGAGCAACAGGATTATTGCGGGCAAAAAAATAAAAATTTGGTCGGGAAATAAATCCGCACTTGCATCTGCAAGCAATTCTGAAATCTCTACGGATGGAAAATATGTGGTTAAACGAGGAGATACTTTGGGCGGAATCTCAGAAAAATTCGATGTAACAATTGCTCAACTTCGGAAATGGAATAATCTTAATTCCAATAGAATAAATATTGGTCAAGTACTAGCTATTCATGGGGTTCAGCCTAAATCTTCAGAAGATGATTACACGGAACAAAACGGTGACGGTGGAATAGACTATGTTATTAAAACCGGCGATACGATAAGCCAAATTGCCGAAGCGCATAAGGTTTCTGTGAGCGATATTCAACGATGGAATAATCTTTCAACAAGTAGAATTACTGCTGGGGAAACATTGAGAATTTATTCTAAAATAACACCGCAGAAAGAAACTCAAAAACCAATTTCTGAACCAAAACAAAATAGTGAATTAAAACAAATCGTTTATATAGTGAAGCCGAATGACACAATCGGTCACATTTCACTGAAATTTAAAGTCAGATCGGACAGCATAAGAAAGTGGAACAACATTACTGGAAGCCGTATTATTGCCGGACAAGAATTAGTTTTGTTCGTAGATGAGAACAGAGTAAATGTTGAAACGGTGACGGAACAAAGGGCCCTCGTCGCACATAATAGCGGCGGTAGTAAAATTCACGTTGTTAAAGAAGGTGAATCTCTTTGGCTAATTGCGAGAAAATATAACACTCGTGTTATAAATATTATGGAGTGGAATGAATTGAAAAACGATAAAGTAAGACCGGGACAAGAATTGAAAATTTTGAATTAAAGAAAAGTTCTTTGTAGTTTGCGGATAGAAAGTCGTTAGGGGTGTCTACCAAAATTGGAGACTGAGATCACACCCTTTGAACCTGATCTGGGTAATGCCAGCGTAGGAAAACGGAGAGAATAATTATCGCCGTTTTCTTTAACGGCTTTTTTATTTTAAAATTAATTGGAGTTTAAAATGAAAAAAATAATTATTCTCGCACTATTCACTATAAGTTCAATAATTGGGCAAACCAAATTACTCAGAGGTATTGTCATCACCGAGGATTCCTCAGAGCCATTATTTTTAGCAAATGTTGTTGTTAAGGGAACTGATTCTGGGACAACAACCGATCGTCGCGGAAAATTTCAATTGACAATCATACCTGATGAAAATGCAGTTCTCCAAATATCATATATCGGATATAAAACCTTAGAATTATCTCTTACTCAAATCGATTTGGATAAAGAGGTAAAAATTGGCTTAGAACGAAAAGTCATTTCATCACAAACAGTTTTAGTCGAAGCCGGATTAGCAGAAATCGGCAAAACTCCTTTAACTTTTTCAAGAATTACAAGAGAAGAAATAAAAAGAGATTACACTTTACAAGACGTCCCGGAATATTTGAGCTACCTCCCATCAACTACATTTTATTCTGAAGGAGGAAATGGAATCGGTTACAATTATATCAGCATCAGAGGATTTGATCAAAGAAGAATATCAGTATCGATAAACGGAATTCCCCAAAATGAACCGGAGGATCATAATGTTTACTGGCTGGATATGCCGGATCTGCTTGAAAATACAGAGTTCATTCAGGTACAAAGAGGCGCTGGATCAGGCGTTGCCGGTTATCCGGCAATCGGTGGTTCGATAAATCTTATCACGTCGACTTATTCCGATAAGTCCAAATACGAGGCATTTGCTTCCGCAGGAAGCTTCAACACAAGAAAATACGGTGTCTCACTTGCAAGCGGATTAATTGAAAATAAATATTCGATAAGTGCAAATTTATCAAGTATTCTTTCATCCGGTTATCGCAACAACAGTTGGGTCAATTTCAAATCTTACAACTTGAGCGCAGTGCGTTTCGACGACAAGGTGACTACTCAGATAAATTTATTCGGCGGACCTGTTGCTGACGGTTTAGCTTATAACGGTCTTCCAAAATGGGCAATAAAGAATAAAGAGGAAAGAAGAAAAAATTATTCTTATTGGGAGGACGAAAACAGAGAATATACTTATACGACAGAAAGAAGACCAGATGAGATAGAGAATTTCTTTCAGCCTCATTTTGAATTGTTGAACGAAATTCAACTCAATGAATCATTAACATTAAACTCAGCACTATTCTTAATTCTTGGGGAAGGATTCTTCGACTACGACGGATCTTGGGCTGATACGAGTTATCTTAGATTAACAGACCAATATGGGTTTAATGCAGACGGAAATCCGGGCAATGTCTTAATTCGTGCAATGGTTGAAAACAAACAATGGGGATTTATTCCTCGAATAAGTTGGAATCATGATAGAGGGCGCTTAATTATCGGTGCAGAATTTAGGAAGCATAATTCAATCCATTGGGGAAGCATCGGTTATGGTGAGAATCTTCCTCAAGGTATAGAAAAGGATTATAGATACTATTATTACGAGGGCGGAAAGGATATTTTAAATTCATTTGTAAACGAGACGTATGAACTGTCCGATAGAATCACATTATTAGGAGAACTTCAAATTGCTTATCATAAATACAAAATCGAAAATGAAAAGTACTTAAATAATGAGTTTGAAATAGACGATATTTATCTAAACCCGAGATTTGGAATTAATTACAAAATCAACGAAATTCTGACTGCATACTTTTCGTTTGCGAGAGTAACTCGTGAACCTCGATTAAAAATGTATTACGATGCTGCCGAATCAAGCGGAGGGGCAATACCTCAATTTGAAATTTTATCGGACGGGAAATACGATTTCAATAATCCTCTTGTTAAGCCGGAAACAATGAACAGTTTCGATTTAGGATTTACAATTAACGAGAGAAAATTAATATCGTCTCTCAATATTTATTACATGAATTTCTCTGATGAAATTGTAAAACAAGGTCAGGTCGATAGATTCGGTCAGCCAATTACTGGGAATATTGCCAGTACAATCCACTCCGGAATCGAAGCTTCTATAATATATAAACCGATAGATGATATCGAGTTATTAATGAATGCTTCATACAGTAAAAATTATGTGAATGATGGAAGCACATTTGTAAATTATAATGGCGAGACAATTGAAATTAATCTTGAGGAAAATTCAATAAGCGGATTCCCGGATTTTATCTTCAACAGTATGATAAGATACTATAATGGGAAACTTACGGCTATCCTTTCCGCTAAATTTATCAGTGAATTTTATACGGATAATTATTCCGAAAAACTTCCTCAGCTTCTTCAATCATATCCCGGAATTATTGACTACAGCGACAACTTAGTCGATGCATATTTTATTATGAAATTGTTCGCATCATATGAGTTTGAACTGACTCCGGTATTTAGAAAAATTAAATTATTTGCCGAGGTGAATAACTTATTTGATAATCTTTACGCATCTTACGGAATAGGGAAAGAGTTTTTCCCGGGTGCGGAGAGAAATTTTCTTTTTGGAATTAGAGTGGGTTTATAAATGAAACGTTGTTTAATCATTGCAAACGGTAAAAATCCTTCAAAACGTAAAATAATAAAATTAGTTTCGCTTGGTTATAACTTTATTATTTGTGCGGATGGAGGAGCTGAAGCAGCAAAAAAATTGAATATAAAACCGGATGTAATAATTGGCGATCTTGATTCAGTTTCAAATGAAACGCTAAAATATTTCAATGAAGTTGAAGTAATTCAATATCGCAGACAGAACGATACCGATGTGGAAAAATGCCTGAAGTATGCAATAAGAAAAAAGTTCACTGAAGTAATCTTAGTAAGTGCAACAGGCGATAGATTAGACCATATAATTTGCAATCTGGGAATAGTGATTAAATTTTTTCAAAAGATAAAAATTCACATACTACACGAGGAAAATTTACTCTCTTGTTTTAATTTGAGTGTGAAAATACCTGCTGCAAAGGGAGAAACAATTTCACTTTATGGTTTCGGCGAAGGCTGTACGATAACATCAACCGGTTTAAAATATGAAATGAAAAATAAACTTTTGGTTTTTGGAAAAAACGAAAGTACAAGCAACGTTGCGGCTACTAATGAAGTTAATCTGAGTATTAAAAAAGGATATGTTTTTGTAGTTCGAAATTTCAAAAACGTGATAAAGCATGGTATCGTTTAGCCCTGCAGATATTATCATTATTGTTCTCTTCTTTGTTATAGTGATCGGAATCGGTTTATGGAGTTCCAGAAATTCGAAATTTGATGCCGATTCATTTCTGCTTTCCGGTAGAAAAGTGGGAATGTTATTGTTTGTTTTTACGAATGTTGCAACATGGTACGGCGGCGTTTTAGGTGTAGGGGAGTTTACTTTTCGTTATGGAATAGTAAGTTGGTTCACACAAGGATTTCCGTATTATTTTTTCGCCGCTATTTTTGCCCTTTTATTTGCAGCAAAAATACGCAAAGCATCACTATTTACTCTGCCCGAGAAATTGACGGAAACATACGGTAAAAAGGTGGGAATGATTTCTGCTGTGCTGGTAATGATTTTAGTATCTCCGGCTCCATATCTGCTCATGATTGCATATCTTACTTCGGTGATTTTTGGCATCTCAATATTTTATTCGATGATCATTTCTTTGCTTGTATCAACGATTTATCTTTTTAAGGGCGGATATAGAGCAAACCTATTCACTGATGCATTTCAATTTTTTGTAATGTTTGCGGGATTTATAATAATTGTTATAATCGGTTTTGGGGACTATGGCGGACTAGATTTTATCGAAGCAAAAGTACCATCCGGTCATCTTTCGTTAACCGGAGGTATGTCGCCGCTTTATATAATTGTTTGGTTTTTAATCGCGATGTGGACTTTCACTGATCCCGGTTTTCATCAACGTTCATATTCTGCAAAAACTGATACAGTGGCGAAGTATGGTATTTTAATTTCGATTCTTTTATGGATCTGTTTCGACTTTTTAACGACTTCTACAGGTCTGTTCTCAAAAGCGATACTTGTTGATGTAGACAATCCGGTGATGGCATATCCGCTTCTTGCCGATAAAATTCTTGGCAGCGGACTGAAAGGAATTTTCTTTGCCGCTCTACTTGCAACGATATTGTCAACTTTAAATAGTTATATGTTTCTAAGTGCAACAACCATCAGCCGTGATTTTTTAAAGCACTTATCTATCAAAAAAGACACAGTTTTTTTTACTCGAATTGGACTTGCAATAACGATACTTATCTCAGTTTCACTTGCTTCACTTTTCGATTCGATAGTTCAAATGTGGTATGTATTTGGCAGTATATGCATTCCGGGAATGATATTACTTGTATTTGGAGCATATTTTGAGAAGTTAAAGGTAAGCAGTAAGATTGCTTTTATAGAGATACTAGCCGGCTCTTTAGTTTCCGCAATAGCAGCAGTTTTAAGATCCGGCTTAGATACATTTTTATTTTCAGAAATAGAGCCTATGATTTTCGGATTATTTACAGCAATTATTATTCATTCTATCGGACTTAAATACAGCTAAGTGCTAAGCCAATAAAATCGCGCAAGAAATTACAGTGGTCCACAAACCTTCCTTATTTCCTCTAGCCGATTGTGTCACGTTAAAAGTGTTAACAATTCTTCCGCTCATCTTAAAAACCTGTTCTCTTTCATTCCAAGCTTTTTCAGGATCAAAGTCGATCCCTAATGTCGTAGCCAGCATTGAAGCAGCTAAATCTTCCGCATATTCTCCAGATACTTTTTCTGTTTCACCAAAAGGATGATGTTCGGAAAGATAACCATACATAGTTTTATCTTTCGGGATAGCTACACCAATCGAAGATGCGATCAAACGGTTTGGTTCGTTAGTCGCATTTCTTGCCATCACACAGTGAACTATCTGACCGGGACTTAATTCTTCCAATCCTTTGTCAATCGTTACTCGTTTACATCCGACGGGATAAATGCTGCTTACAGTTACGAGATTATACTTTTCGATTCTTGCGCTTCTTAAAGCAAGCTCAAATGAGGCAAGATATTCTTTGTGATGACCTACCCCTTTTGTAAAGAATATTTTTTCAGGAACGTACATTTTGGTTCCTCCCAAATTAGTTGCTTAATAACTTAATAAATTTTCTCTTTCCTACTTTTAATATTTTTTCTTTATCAAACTTAACGATTTCTTTTAGATCGGTTATTTTTTCCCCGTCAAGTGTCACGCCGCCTTGAACAATCAATCTTCTTGCTTCGCCGTTGCTCGGAGCAAAATTTACTTTAACAATCAGGTCAATGATACCAATTTCAGATTGATCATGTTTATATTCAGGCATATCATCGGGAACGCCTTTGTTAATAAATATTTTATCAAATTCAGATTGTGCAGCTTCAGCCTCTTTTTCGGAATGGTACATCTCGACTAATTTACGCGCGAGAGCTCTTTTAATATCCCTCGGATTCGTCTTACCGTCATTTAGTTGAGTTTTAATATTTTTCAGCTCATCACTCGAGATATCGGTTGTAAGTTCGTAATATGTGTATATCAATTCATCCGGAATTGATAGACATTTACCGAACATTTCCTGCGGTGTATCATCAATACCGATATAGTTATCGTATGACTTGCTCATTTTTTCTGTTCCGTCAGTTCCAACTAGTAGGGGAAGAGTGAGTATCACTTGAGGTTCCATTCCATGCTCGCGCTGAATATCCCGACCAACAAGTAAATTGAACTTTTGATCTGTTCCGCCGAGTTCAACATCGCTTTCGACTGCAACTGAATCCATTGCCTGCGCTAACGGGTAGAGTATTTCATGAATGTTAATCGGAATACCCGATTTATATCTTTTTGTAAAATCATCACGTTCAAGCATCCGAGCAACGGTATATTTTGAAGAAAGTTTTATAACATCTTCAAATTTCATTGAACTAAGCCAATCTGAGTTATACACAATTTTAGTCTTTGATCGATCAAGAATTTTTGCGGCTTGTTCCCAATAGGATTTTGCATTCTCTCTGGCTTCCTCAAAACTTAAAGGCGGTCTTGTCGAGTTGCGTCCGCTTGGATCTCCGATCATTGCGGTAAAATCTCCTATGATCAGTATGGCTTGATGTCCTAATTGTTGAAACTGCGCTAACTTTCTGAGAACAACAGAATGCCCAAGGTGGAGATCCGGTCTCGTAGGATCACAGCCAAGTTTGATGTTTAAAGGTTTGTTTTCTTTTATGGATTTTTCAAGTTTTCGTGCAAGTTCTTCCTCGGGAATAATTTCCGAAGCACCTCGTCGTATTATTTTAAGTTGTTCAGAGACTGAAGGGAATTTTGGTTTACTCAATAGTTTTCCTCAATTATAAATTAATTACTTTATCTTTCTTTCAAGATCACGCTTCATATCACGTTTTGCAATATCTTGGCGTTTATCATAAAGTTTTTTCCCTTTCGCAATAGCAAGTTCAACCTTTACCTTACCTTTCGAAAAATAAAGTCTCAGAGGTATCAATGTTAATCCTTGATCTTTCATTTTGTTCGAAAGTTTTCTTATCTCACTTTTATTTAGAAGAAGTTTTCTGTCACGTGTTGGTTCGTGGTTATTAATATTCCCGAAATTGTATGCATTAATATGTGCATTAATTAACCAAACTTCACCATTTTTTACGAGAGCGTAACTATCGACTAAACTGGCTTTATTTTCTCTGCACGATTTAACTTCGGTACCGACAAGAACAATTCCGGCTTCAAAAAAATCAAGTAAATGATATTCGTGCCGGGCTTTCCTATTGACGGTGATATTTTTTTCACCTTCGGACAAATGAATTCTTCCTCATTTACAAAGACTGCAATTCTAAAAAATAATTAAATAATTACCAAATAAAGATTATTATTATAATTTTGTTGAGTAAATAATATGAGTTAACTAATATTGCATCAAACTAAATTCGGATTATATGCCAGAACAACATTTCTACGAACAGAGAGATCATACCAATAGTTATCTGATTCCATTTTTTAAGAAGCATATTGAGAATTTTAACCAATTAAAAGTTCTTGAAGTTGGTTGTGCCGAAGCCGGCTTAATGGATAGATTGAGCGAACTTGGTTTTGATGTAACAGGTGTTGAGATCGATCCGGAAAGAGCAAAAATTGCAAACGAGAAAAATACTAACCTTAATGTAATAGTTGGGGATATATCGGACCCGAAAATTATTGAGCAGACGGGAAATGAATTTGATTTCATAGTTATGCGCGAAGTAATTGAACATGTGATAGATAAGGAAACAGCATTCAAAAATTTGAATAAGTTGTTAAAGACCGGCGGTTATTTGTTTGTAAGTTTCCCTCCGAAATATTCACCGTTTGCTGGACATCAGCAAGTCGGACTTTCAATTTTAAAAGCTGTACCCTACATACATATGTTGCCCCAAAAGTTCACTGCTTTTCTCGTTAAGCTATTCAAAGAGCATCCAAATTTTCCGCATCACGTTAAATACAACTATTCAACCGGCTGTTCAATAAGTAATTTTGAAAAGCTCTATAAAAAGAACGGATTTTCGGTCGTAATCAAAGAGTTCTTTCTTTTTAGACCAATTTATAAATTAAGATTCGGACTCCCATTAATTAAGTTCCCTAATGTCCCATTGTTAAGAGAAGTAGTTTCTTTTGGATGCGAGACACTTTTAAGAAAAAATCCCTAAATAAAAACTACCCGCTTGGATTGTTTTTTGAGAACCGCTAATTATATATTTTCTATAAAATAATTATTCTAGAATAGTTTTCATTCCGAGGTTGATATGCTGAAAATGCAAAAGAAATTAACTAATACTTTTTATGCGTTACTTAGTTTACCCTCGACAGCAATGGGGTTTGCCCTTTCTGTTCAGATTTCTGCGCTTAGTTGGATTTTGAGTACGAAGTATGGATTGGAAATACATGACATTGGTTTGGTCTGGGCGGCAGGACCTGTAGCGGGTATTTTGGGACAGATAATATTTGGAATCATTAGCGACAAAGTTTGGTTCTGGAACGGACGAAGAAGGGGATTCATTTTTATTGGAGGTTTTCTTGCGGCAATAATGATGTTAGCACTTCCTAATCTTGATTTTATTTCATCAGCTTTAGGAATTGACGGAATTCTGGGCGTTGCAATTGCTGTTGCACTAAGTTTGGATTTAGCAATCAATGTCGGTTTTAATCCTACAAGATCAATAATTGCTGATGTTACCCCCGAAGGTGTGGAACGAACAAAAGGTTATACTTGGATGCAGACCATCTCCGGAACTTTCGGAGTCTTGGCTTACGTTATCGGTGCAGTATGGAATAATTATGTTTTGATATATACCGGAGTTGGACTGGTATTTTTACTTTCCGTTATTCCTCCTCTTTTTATCGAGGAACCCAAAGAACTTGATATTGATGATCCTTCAGATAACGCTGATCATAAGCATGATACTAAATCGAGTTTTAAGGACATTCTCGGATATATTCAACCGCTGTGGGGATTTTTTATTTATGCGATTTATGCTTTCACGGCAAGACTTGCAAATTTCCATATGGATAATTATTACATAGAAATTTTATGTTTCGCAATCACAATTTTCTTTATTGTAAAAGTACTATTAAGATCATCTGACGGTCTTTCCAAATCGGAAGCCGGGATAGTAGGTTTTAAGAAAGTACTTGCAGCTCATTCATTCACCTGGGTTGGTATTCAAACTATGTTTATCTATATGTATCCTTATGTTCAGTACGAAGTTTATGGTTACGATGCCGCATCAGTCATTCCTGAAGAAGTTGGGATAGAAATGGGCAGGATTGTTTCGTGGAGTTTCTTGATTTTAAATGCCGTTGGTGCATTGCTCCCGGTAACTGTACTTGAGCCGGTTGCTCGCAGAATAGGTAAAGTTAAAACTCATGCAATTTCAATTACGGTAATGGCAGGCGGTTATGGGGCAATGTTATTTTTGGGATTCACACCCGTGTTAATTTACATTATCATGGCAATTCTGGGTGTAGGATGGGCAGCTACGATTAGTCTTCCGTTCGCAATAATGTCCCAAAAAGTGGATAAGAGGAAAATGGGTTTGTTCATGGGATTGTTTAATCTCTCGGTTGTTCTTCCTCAGTTAGTTGCAAGTTTCGGTGTTGGGCAGGCAGTAAGCAATGCCGAAAATAAAAGCTTAGTTTTTATTATTAGTGCAGTAACATTAGGCATTTCAGCCTTGCTTTGGTTTATGGTTAAAGAGGATAAAATTGATCAAGCCTCGCATTAAATGATTGTTAAGAATTTTTTTGTTGTTGATCAATGCAGTATATTAGAAGCTAAAACAAAAAGAAATTATTTATGATCAATAGAATTTTAGTCCTTATCATTTATGTAATTCTTATAATCAATCTCACTGCACAAGACAGCGGAAGAGTTGAAAAATTTGTGATTGAAGGTACGTTAAAAGCAAGCGATCCAATCTCTGCGGAACTCGGACGAATTAATGCGGTTCAACTTAATTTTTCGAAAGGAGACAGATTTTATTCTCAACTTGAAGCTGAATTCGTTCCAATGTTGGTGCTTGTTCCACCGTCAGGAGAATATATTGTAAAATATCCTGATCCGGAAACACTTACGGCAGTATATGATGACAGAATCAAAGAATCCGGGCAATGGCTGCTTTATATTGTCGGTGATTCTTCCGATACTGGCACTTATACTTTAACTAATAAATACGCATCTGCGGCATCACTTACTCTTTCTCAAAAAGATTATTGCGGCGCTTTGGATATGTTGATGCTTCATCTCAAAGCTGATTTCCATTTTATTAAAGGAGAAGTAATCGAGCAAGATGTTGAATGGGGCTCTAAAATAAAATTACCAAATTCTATTTCATCAAAAATTTATGGTGTAAATAATTCTTGGTTTAATGCAATGCTGTTCGAAGGAAAATCAAAAGAATCCGCATTGGAAAAATTTGATTCTGCAAATCTCGCAATTAGAAATTGTTTAAGTGATTTTACAATCAGCGAAAAGAAATGGAAATCGATAATCGGCGCAGAAGGAAAGAGAGAAAAATCTACAACTTATTGGAGCAACTCAGATCCGGGTAGTTTTTTGAAACTTTCGATATATGAAATTCCTATGCTTGAAAGTTCCGAAAATTCTTACAGTGTGGAAATCTTTGTAAACAAAGAGAATTAAAGCCAACCAAAGTGATCCATTGCACTTGCACCACTTTTTATATTTGTTATATTACCTCCCATTAACGGATCAAATATCCGAATAAAATTTTTTTGACACTTGCATAGGAGGTAGAAGATGAAAAAAATATTACCTTCCTCAATTTTTATTTTAATGTTGATAATATCGTTCTCTCTCATATATATGGTAAACGATTCCAGAAAAGAAATAAAAATTGATAGAAAAACTTACACGACTTGGTTAGCGAAACATCCTTTCAACAACCGTCAAAATCTTTCCGAATCAGATCTGAAATCAATTCCAAAGTACGACAGACCGGATTTAGCAAACGAACTTAATTTTTTAATGACGGTTGATCCAGCATTAGGATATGTTCCCTATGAAAGATTATTCAAGGCATATGATATTGCAGATGCATACAGATCGCTGAATAAAGTAGCTTCTGTTGGTTGGGAGGAAAGAGGTCCTGATAATTTTGGAGGCAGGATCCGTGCTGTTATGTTCGATCCGAATGATGGAACTAACAAGAAATTATGGGCAGGCGGAGTTGCCGGCGGGCTTTGGTACACTAACGATATTACAGTTGCCTCACCGACATGGAATGCAATAAATGATTTCTGGGATAATATTGCGGTTTCATGTATCACTTATGATCCTTCAAATACAAATATTTTTTATGCCGGTACGGGTGAAGGCTGGTACAATGCAGATGCAGTTCGTGGACAGGGTATTTGGAAATCAACAAACGGTGGATCGTCTTGGACATATTTAAGTTCAACAAGCGGAAGCGAATTTGCTTATGTGAATGATATTCTTGTCCATCCTACAACAGGTGATGTTTATGCTGCAACACGGTCGAGATTTTCAAATGTCGGCGGTTTGTATCGCTCCACTAACGGTGGAACAAGTTGGGAAGTTGTACTTAATCCAACAACCTCTCCGACAGCTTCATCAACATATAGGGCTGCTGATCTTGAAATTGGTGCCGATAATAAAATCTATGTTGCAATGGGAATGCATTTTTATCAGGATGGAATTTACGGTTCTTATTCCGGGGATCCCGGGGCTTGGATGAAATTATCGGATGGAAGTTTTGGATTTCCGGCATCCGGTTTTTACAGAATCGAATTAGCCACTGCCCCTTCGGATGCAAATATTGTTTATGCACTTGTTGAAAGCAGCAGCACTTCTTCAATTTTGGGATTATATAAATCTACTGATAAAGGCACTAATTGGACGACTATTGCAACTCCTTCGAATGCTGATCCTGGAATTCCTACTTTTACTAGGGGTCAAGCCTGGTACGATTTGATTTGTGAGGTCGATCCAAATGATGCGAACACTGTTTTTGCCGGAGGAGTTGATTTGTTTAAATCGACTAATGGTGGAACTAGCTGGTCACAGATTAGTCATTGGTATGGAGGATTTGGTTTTCCATATGTGCATGCGGATCAGCATAATATAGCGTTTCGACCGGGTTCGAGTACGGAGGTCGCTTTTGCCAATGACGGGGGTATACATTATTCAACAAACGGCGGTACATCTTTTTCTGAAAAGAATTCTGGACTTAATATTACCCAGTTTTATTCTTGTGCAATGCATCCGAGTGCAGGTTCAAATTATTTCTTGGGTGGTACCCAGGATAATGGTTCACATAAGTTTACAACTGCGGGAATCAATTCTACGACTGAAGTGACAGGGGGTGACGGCGGATTTTCTTTCATCGATCAATCTGATCCGAATTATCAAATTACTTCCTACACCGGAAATAATTGGAATCGCAGCACGAATGGAGGTACAAGTTTTAGTACAATGTTAAGTGAAGGCTCTGGTTTATTTATAAATCCAGCCGATTATGATGA
>CAZCLA010000041.1:0-24999 GCA_964499285.1 uncultured Melioribacteraceae bacterium | reverse complement strand
GCCGACGAGACTCGAACTCGCGACCTCCTGCGTGACAGGCAGGCGTTCTAACCAAACTGAACTACGACCCCAAAATTTATAAATAATAAAATAACAAGTCTCTTAAAACAGAGAGACAAAATTTAGTATTATTTAATTTTCAATGCAAGCAAAATTATAAATCTTCAGTACCGAAACTCATTCCTACTGCTACAGCTGATTGAACTGCTTGGTCTGTTTTTTTTACTAATTTCTGTTTAGAAATTGCATCCTCTATCTTAACACTTGAGATTTCTGAACCTTTAAGCGCTACCATTCTCCCAAATTTCTTTTTCATTGCCATTTCTATTGCATAAGTACCGAATTTAGTGGATAAAATTCGATCGTACGGAGTCGGGCTGCCACCTCTCTGCAGATGTCCCAACACCGTGTAACGTGTTTCAAGTCCGGTATTTTCTTCAATATTATCGGCAACTAATTTGCCGATTCCTCCAAGCTGAACAGGGTCGGTACGTTTTTTATCTGTTTTCTTAACAACCATTTCGCCACCTTCGGGTTTTGCTCCTTCTGCAACACATACAATCGAAAATCTTTTTCCCATCATATTACGCTCAACAACTTTATCGTACACGGCTTCCCAGCTAAATGGAATTTCGGGAATTAAAATTATATCGGCACCGCCTGCAAGCCCTCCGTGCAGCGCAATCCATCCGGCATATCTTCCCATAACTTCAATAACCATTACTCTATGATGAGATGATGCGGTTGTGTGCAATCTGTCGATAGCTTCCGATACTACAAATATTGCCGAGTCATGCCCAAATGTCTGATCCGTCGCATCAAGATCGTTATCAATAGTTTTTGGCACGCCGACAATGTTCATTCCCATATCAGCAAGTTGTTTGGCTATGTGCATTGTTCCGTCGCCGCCGATTGCAATAACACAATCAAGATTCCAACCCTCATAATTTTTAACTGCAGTTTTTGAGCGGTCTACAATTTGAATATCACCGTTCACATCTTCTTCCGGCCAATGAAACGGATCACCTTTATTTGAAGAACCGAGAATGGTTCCGCCTGTTGCTAATATGCCAGATACATCTTTATTGTAAAGTTCCTTTGCTCTTCCTTCAACAAGTCCTTCAAAACCATCTAAAATTCCTATTACACTCAGACCATTATCGTGGGCGGGCTTGGCAACTCCTCGTATTACGGCATTTAAACCTGGACAATCACCGCCGCCGGTTAATATTCCTATTCTTTTTATTCTTGAATTTTTTGCAGCCATACAATTACCTTAACGTATATAAATCAACCTACAAACTTAATAAATGATTTGTAATTAATTCGATGTCACTTTCTTATATGTTTTGAAATGTATTTTTGAGAGTTTATTTAATTCATCAATACCTAACTCTCTGAAAACGATTCTTGCAAGCGCTTCGACTTCCGAGGATGCTCCTTTAATGAGTTTAACACCTTCTGTTTCTTTATGTGTAAACCATTTGTTGAATTCGGCTCTCGCTAAAATTGATGCAGCAGCAACCGCGGTATATTTTTCAGCTTTTTGAATATAGTGAACTTTTACATTGGGGGGTACATCAATTTCAAGTTTGCTGAATTTATCAATTATTACAACACTGCATTCGACTTTATTTAGCAGATTATTTATAACTTTTTGATGCAGATCAGAAAGCATGTGATTAAGATTTTTGTGCTTCTTATATTCTTCATTGTATTGCTTTGGGGGAAGAATAATCACTTCAAAATGATTGTGTAATATGGTTGTTATTTTTTTCGAAAGGGAATTTATTTGATTGTCAGTTAAATCCTTGCTGTCCCTTACTTGAAGATTAACAAGTTTTCTTCTGATTTCCTCGTTAATAAAAACACCCGCAACAACTAACGGACCGAAAAAATCGCCTTTACCGGATTCGTCGGTACCGATGTAAACAGAGGGTTCGTCAAGTTCGAGTGATTTGTTAGGAAACAAGTCGATTTGCTCGAAGATCATATCGCTGATTTCGTTGTAAAATTTTCCTTCCTTGTTTCCCTGTAGAATGATCTTCAATCCTTTCCGTCCGTAATATACAAGTGCTTTCACCTTTACCGAGTCATTTGCAATATCAAAAGCAAAATGATATTGGGCACTTATGATTGTCGAACAAGTGTATCCATTGGATTCTAAAAGAAATTTAAGTTCTTTTGCTTTTTTGTAGGCTTCGTTTTTTTTTGCGTCCATTAACCAGAAAATTTTTAATCGAATAAATATAAATATACTTATTATTATGGAAAATTAGCTCAAATTAAGGTATTTTTTTGAACACTTATTTGATTACTTCGGGGTATTTTTTGCGCAATTCGAAGATCGAAAAATATGAAAAGCACCCTTTCTTTATAACATCGTTTTCTGTGTTGTTATTTCTTGTATTTACTTTTTTAATTTTCCCGAAAAAAAAATTAGCTCAAAGCTCCTCGTCGCAGATTGTTGAAAGTATTTCCGTTGTGCAAGGATTATCGCATAACACTGTTCATTCAGTTATTCAGGATCACAAAGGTTTTTTATGGTTTGCAACTGAGGACGGTCTTAATAGATACGACGGATATGAATTTTATATTTATCGAAACAATCCAGCAGATTCGTTGAGTCTTTCAGATAATTTTATTTGGTGTTTATATCTTGATTCCCAAAATCAAATCTGGATAGGTACAAACAACGGGGGTCTCAACAGGTATAATTATGAAACGGATAAGTTTGAGGTATATTCCACTGCAAAAAAACATTCAGTGAACAATAACAGCATTAGAGCAATTTTTGAGGACAGTATAGGAAATCTGTGGATTGGTACTGAAGGCGGTGGATTAAACAAGTTTGAGAAACGAACCGGAATCGTTAAACACTACAAGCATAATTCTGCGTTGAATAGTATAAGCAACAATAATGTAAAAGCCATTACCGAAGATTCCGACGGAAATATTTGGATAGGTACTGATAATGGTCTTAATAAATATGATCCCGAAACAAAATTGTTCTATCATTATTTTAGTTCGGGAAGCGGTGAGGGGTTAAGCAGCAATTTTGTTTGGTCTCTTTTATGGGATTCCAAAAATCGATTATGGATTGGAACGAACGAGGGAGGGGTGAACATTTTTGACGGCAAAAAGTTCACAAGAATTTCAAATGACACTTCTGAGAAAAACGCAATTCCAAATCAAAATGTGACCTCAATTCTTGAAGATACTGAAGGGAACATTTGGATTTCTACCGAAGGCGGGCTTGCAAAATATATTGTTAAAGAGGATAATGTTATTTGGTACCTAAGTGATCCTTTTGTTATTAACAGTATGACAAATAATTTCATACGTACAATTTTTCAGGATAAAACCGGAATTTACTGGATCGGAACGGTCGGAACAGGCGTAAATAAATTGATGGAACCTTATAAAATATTAAAGACTTACCAGCACAACCCAAGCAGAAAATCAAGCTTAAGTCACAATATGATCCGGTCTATTTTTGAGGATAAAAAAGAAAGAATTTGGATCGGAACTCTTGGCGGCGGTCTAAATTTAATGAATGACGACGGAATGTTTACAAAATTTAAGGCAGACAGATCCGGTGGCAGCCTAAGCAGCGATGCAGTCTCGACAATTTTTCAAGACTCAAGAAATATTTACTGGATTGGGACCTGGGGCGGCGGTTTAAATCGAATGGTTTTTACCGATAACGGATCTGCTCGATTTGCTCCTCTAAGTAAATCTAATCCGGATATCTCTCTTTCAAGTACAATAATTCAAGCAATTAATGAGGATAAATTCGGTAATCTCTGGATCGGGACAGAAGGCGGACTGGATTATTACATTATCGATGATGAAAGCATTGAAAGATTTCAATCCGGAAACGGTGATAACAAATCTCTCAGCGATAACAGGATTCAGTCAAATTGTATTTTAGTCGATAATGAAGAAAACATTTGGGTTGGCACTTGGAACGGATTGAATAAAATAAGTTCTACCGGAAATGAACTTTCAACTTATTTAGAAAACATTAATATTGAATCATTTTTTAACGATCCATATAATGAGAATTCGTTGAGTGATAACAGAATCATCTCATTGTTTCTTGATGAAAATAATATTTTATGGATCGGTACTCACGGCGGCGGACTTAACAAACTAGATCTTGACTCAAACGAAAATTTTGAGTTCATAAGTTATTCCGAAAAAGACGGACTCCCCAGCAATGTCATTTATGGAATATTGAATGACAATGAAGGAAATTTATGGATAAGCACAAATAGCGGACTTTCAAAATTTACACCTATCACCGAAGAGTTCAGAAATTATGATGAAAGTGACGGATTACAGAGCAATCAGTTTTTTTGGGGTGCAAGCTGCAGAGCAAAATCCGGAAGATTATATTTCGGAGGTGTAAATGGAGTCAATTCGTTTTTACCGGAAGAACTTAAAGATAATCCCCACATTCCCCCCGTGCATATAACCGGTCTTCAGCTTTTTAACAAACCTGTCACGATTGACGATTCATCGTCCGTGCTTTCCAAAAGCATTATCGAATCGAATATCATAGAGCTTGATTATGATAATTATATTATAGGCTTTGAATTTGTTGCTCTCGATTTTGTGAACAGCGAAAAGAACTTATACCGTTACAAACTTGAGGGTTTTGACAACGATTGGACTCAGCCCGGCAGAAGAAGATTCGTTAATTATACAGATATTAGCGATGGTGAGTATGTGTTTAAAGTACAAGGAAGCAACAATGACGGACTTTGGAATTTGGAAGGAGCAAGCCTCCGAATTATTATTGAATCACCATTTTGGAAAACTTGGTGGTTCATTATTATCACAATTTTTACACTTACCGGTTTAGTTGTTTACTTGATAAGTTATAGAGTTAAACAGTTGTTATCTTTGGAAAGACTCAGAACAAAAATCGCTGCTGATTTACATGATAACATTGGTTCAAGTTTAACAGAAATTTCAATCCTAAGTGAAGTGATCGCAACAAAAATCGAAAACGAAAAGGAAGATGTAAAGCGAAGTTTAAAACTGATAAGCGAAAATAGCCGCGAGCTAATTGATAAGATGACAGATATCGTATGGCTCGTAAATCCCAAAAGAGATTCACTTTACGATTTAATTCTTAGGTTGGAAGATCGTTATTCAGAAATTTTATCCCAGACAAACATTTCATTCAAATCTGAGAACTTGCGTGCACTTGAAAAAGTTTCGCTTTCGATGGAACACAGACAGCATATTTATCTAATTTTTAAAGAAGCAATAAACAACAGCATTACTCACGGCAATTGTACTGAAATAATTTTAAATGCGAACCAAAAAGGAAGATCAATAGTCATTCATCTCAGAGATAATGGAATAGGATTTGACCAAAATAAAAAATCCCATGGGAATGGATTGGAGAACATGAAACGTAGAGCCGAAAAAATAGGCGGTAAGCTTACAATAACTTCTACGATAAATCAGGGCACTGAAATTCAATTTGTCGGGAATATTAAGTAAATTGAACCGAGAGGAAGAAAACAGGTTTATGGAAAACTCAGTTAAAGTACTAATGGTAGAAGATAATGAGAATATAAGACTCGGTCTTAAAATGCTGATTGACGGAACCCCAGATTTTAGCTGTGTCGGGGATTATTCCAATTGTGAAGATATGCTTAAAGAAGTTGAAGCATTGAAGCCGGATATAGTTCTTATGGATATCGATTTACCGGGAATGTCTGGTATAGAGGGCATTAAACAGGTTCGAAAAATTTTCCCCGAAATTAGAATTCTTGTGCTTACTATTTATGACGAAAGTGAAACTGTGTTCAAAGCACTTTGTGCGGGAGCTTGCGGTTATATGGTAAAGAAAACTCCTCCCGCTCAACTTCTTGATGCAATTCAGGATGCATATAAAGGCGGCGCTCCAATGAGTTCACACATAGCTAGAAAAGTAGTCGATTTTTTTCAGCAAAGGGAAACAATTATTCCTCAGGCGACAGATGTAAATTTAACCCCTCGCGAAAAAGAAGTTCTACGTGGTTTGGTTGAAGGAAACAATTATAAAGCAATCGCGGATTCGCTTTTTATCAGTGTTGAAACAGTTAGATTTCATTTCAGGAATATCTACAAAAAACTTCACGTTCATTCTCAATCCGAAGCAGTTGCAAAAGCTATCAAACAAGGATTGATTTAATCTACTCTACATATCAAGGTAGGAAGGTTCATCTAATGCGAGTAAAAAACCTCTGTTTGTGTAGGTTCGCAATTCTTAATTAATAACTACTTTTGCAGGAGAAAACAGTCGAACAAAAAAGTTTTGCTGTTTGCCCTTAATTTATGTCTTCAACTTGCGAAGACCTATGATAATATCTATTGTTGAAGAAAATACCGTTATTCGTCAGGGGCTTCAGCACTTGTTAAAGAGTTCTGAAGAGTTTGAAATAATCACGACTTACTCCCGTTGTGAAGAATTGCTTGAAGGAAAAAAAGTACTGAAGCCCGACATTATTGTTCTCGGTTTTATTGCAAGAAGCAGCGATAATCTAATCAGCCTCCGAAAAGTAAAAAATCATTTTCCCAATTCTATAGTGCTTGTCGCCTTAGTTTATGAAGATGATGAGATCATCTTTAACTCCATGCAGGCAGGAGCCTCAGGTTATATATTAAAAAACTGTACCTCTAAAAAAATCTTCGACACAATAAAAGATATCACTGAAAAGAAAGCGTTTATGAGTGTGCAGATGGCTAAGCATATTATAGAACACCTTGAAAGAAAGCGCGATCGTAAAACTGGAAAATTTATGAACTTAACTTCAACCGAAATTAGCCTTCTTAAATATCTTAGCGAAGGGAACAACCTTCCGGCGTTATCTGTTCTAACAAATCACAGCACCGAGCAAATTAAATCTGATTTTTTCAGTATCTATCGGAAGATTCGAACTTTATAAAAAACTAAGGAAGCTGCTCGGTTTTATCCTGGAGTCTGTATATCCAATCAACAAACGGAGCTGTTAGCGGCACTGCTGTTATCTTTCCGCCAAATCCCATATTGCGAATCGCAAATGAGTTTATTGATGTCACTTCAATTGATTTGAGAACATCGGCATTTATTTTAAATCTATATTTGTTGGCAAGATCAACTGTTTTATTTATTATCTTGTTCCAAGCTTCTTTTTCTGCAAGTTCGCGCCTAAGCGATTCTTTAACTTCTTCAAAAGTTTTTGACGGTAGAACTATTTTTCTTTCTTCTTTTCCAATTAACTGAAAAATTGAGTAACCCTCCTTTAGGTTTAATGGACCAAAAATCTCCCCGATTTCCATCCGTGAAGCAATCATCCCAATTTCGCCGTAAGTATTGACGGGAAAAAATCCGAATTCACCGCTGTTCTCTTTCGTCCATTCACGCTTGGTAAATTTTGATGCAAGTTCTCTTATCGGAACTCCTTTTTCCAGTTCACTAATTACGTGATCGACAATTTCCAAACTATCAGTTAATACTTCAACAATATTGACCTGCATAGGAATTTCTTCCGATGTATAAATACTCTTGTAATATTCCAGTACCGCAGAATCTGATACGACTACAGAATCAATAAATTGATTTTGAAGCGCTTGCTGAAGGTAGTTAGATCTCCACATTTTAACGGAATTTTGAACTTCCGGAAGGAGATGAATTCCACGTTTATATCCCGCGTCGCTAAGCAGTTCTTGTTCGATATATTTTTTTACTCTCTCATCAAATTGCAGTCTGAATATTTTATCCGGAACCTTTTCACTTTGAATTCCCTCAAAAGCAATATCTCTGATAAAAGATTTGAGTGTGACTGTTCTTTCTGGAAAGGTGAGGAAAGTTTTGGTTAATTTTTCATTGCCAAGTTTATTTTCAATATCAATTACGTCAAAAGCATCAAGATGAAATAGCTTTCGTTCATCTGGGGTTGAAGTTTCTTCGAATTTCCTCTTAAAATTGTTTAGCAGTAAAGAATAAAGTTCTTCAAAAAGTTGTGCATTTGTATCGACTCTTTTTCCGGAGAAGAACTTTTCATAGAACCGATTATATAACTCCAGCTCTTTTCTTTTACGAATAATTTTCTTTACCGCGGCAAGTGCGTCCTCTTTCTCTTTTGCTGATGTAAAAAGCTGTTCTTTCTTATCGGCAAGATAAAAAATGTACCATCCGTCAATTGTCAAAAGCGGTGATGTAAATTCTTCTAGATTCAGGTTATAAACGGAATCCTCAATCGATTTTTCCATTTGTCCGAATACAATTTCTATCGGTTCAAGTTGTTCGTTCTTTTCGGGTCTGGCGGAAACAACAGTATCGAAAGGAATGCCTTGCTTCAACAGTTCGTGAAGTTTAAAAATTGCATCCTCATCTTTTGAGAAAATAAAATTTAGGTAAAGCGTGTTTGCGTTTCTAATTGTGCCATCAATGATTTCTTCTTCCGAAATTGAAATTTTATCGAGAATTTCCTTTCTATATAAGGCATCACGAACATACATCTTTTCCATTGAATTAATCGCTGTAACGACATCGGGACGCAGATCAACACCCAAATTTTCAGCTTCGTTTGCCCAAAGTTTTTCAGCAATCAACGTATAAACAAAATTGAATTTTAGGGCGGTTTCTCTATCTTTTAACTGTTTGTTGAAAGAAGGTGTGAGTTCATAGCGTTCTATGAATTCGGATTCATAAATTGCCTTATCTCCGATTTCGGCAACAATTCTATCCTCATTTTGAGAAAGAACCAAGCTTGTAACGCTAGTAAAGAGAATTAATGCAATTCGAAAAAATTTCATGTGGATAGATCCGGTTAAATCAAAACAAAAATCTATAAACTTATAAAGTTATAAGCAATCCGATAATTTATAATATAACTTTCGTCTTAAATGTCAAACAGTCGGCTTGCGAATAATAGTCCATTCATTTATATTTTCCGAACAACTAAATGAGATTAAGAAATCCTTGTTTTTCCTCTCTTCGATATGCGAGGTAAAAGGACATTATTAAATAGGACTTTAAATCCGTTAAAGACTGATTTTAAATAGCTACCTATTTATGTAGTTATTGTTTCATCTCCATAAATGTCCTTTTTATTAATACCTTCATTTAGGTAGTGGTTTGAGTGGATATATTTCTCTAATTTCAGAATGATGAATTAGACCAAACTTTGTTTTTTTGAGATGTTGAAAATAGAAATCTCTTTTTATAATAGGGAAATTTATAAGAATTAACGCAATCCTAATTCTATCTTCCTTTTAGGAGGGAAAGATGATAAAATTTTTACGATTAGTTCCTTTTTCATTTTTGTTTCTTCTGATTTTTTCACAGCAGAACTTTGCTCAAACCGGAAAGATTGCCGGTCGAATTGTGGACGGAACAACAGGCGAACCTCTGCCGCTTGTTAACGTTATTATATTGGAAACCAGTCTCGGAGCAGCAACCGATCTCGATGGTTATTATTCGATATTAAATATTGGTCCCGGCACATATTCTATTAGAGCTTCCGCAATTGGATACAATTCCGTAACTGTCGAAAATGTTAAAGTTTCAATCGACTTAACTTCCGAAGTTGATTTTCAGCTGTATGAAACAAGTCTTGAGTTAGGACAAGAAATCGTTATTATTGCAGAAAAACCTCTGGTCACTAAAGACCTTACCGCATCAACCGCATTGATTGGTGCCGATGAAATCCAAGCTCTCCCCATAACAGAATTTCAGGAAGTGCTCCAGCTCCAAGCTGGTGTTGTAGGAGGCAATGTTAGAGGCGGCAGAAGCGGCGAAGTTGTTTATGCAATTGACGGCGTTCCGGTTACCGACGTATATGACGGATCAACTGTTGTTGATGTTAATGCCAGCGCAATACAAGAACTTCAGTTTATTAGCGGTGCATTTAACGCCGAGTATGGTAGGGCACTCTCAGCTTATGTGAATTTGGCTACCAAAGAAGGACAAAGTAAGTTCACCGGAACAGTTACTGCATACACCGGAAGTTACTATCAACCGGAATCTGAAGTATTCAATCATATAGATAAAATTGATCCTGCCTCAATCTATAATTTTGAAGCAAATATTAGCGGTCCTATTGTCCGTGACCTCCTAAGTTTTTATGCTAACGGAAGACTTGTTCATTTCGGAGGATGGTTTTACGGCGAAAGAAGGTATAATCCTTGGGACATTACTATTAATAGAGGTCCGACAGAACCGATCGAGACAAGATATGATATTCAACAAACCGGTGACGGAGAAATTGTTCCATTAAATTCCAATGATAAAGTATATCTGCAAGGTAAACTCACTTTTAATCCTGTTTCTGGAATTAAAATAGGTTACAATTATATTTATGATATGATTGAGTATCAGGATTATGATCAATCCTATACTTATAATCCTGACGGTATGCCTCATAAATTCCGTTGGGGATTGACTAATATTTTGAGCTTGACTCATACTTTAAGCGCAAATACATTTTACCAATTGAGCGGATCTTATTTCTTTAAGAAATTCAGACAGTATGCTTACGAAGATTACAACGATCCGCGTTATACACATACGGCTTTATTAGGACAGCAGCCCACCGAGGCGCCAAGTTTTAAAACCGGTGGAACTGATAACCAGCACTTTAAACGTACTACTGACAGCTATGGAATAAAATTTGACCTCACCTCACAATTGACGAGAATCCACCAAGTTAAAACAGGTTTTAACATTTCCAGAAATGCGGTCACTTTTGATAATATTTATCTTCTACAATATATCGATTCAAATGGCAACGGACAGTTTGATCCAGGCGAGGATGGAATTTCGGAACCGAAGGACAGCGGAGTTCCATTTGTAAATATGCGGGTTCCTAATCCGAACGATCCGGCAGATAACCTTGCAATCGATATTTATCAACATACACCGATAGAAATTTCAGCCTATCTTCAGGACAAGATTGAACTGGAAGACCTTATAATTAATGTCGGTCTTCGATTTGACTATTTTGATCCGGATGGCAAAGTTCTCAGTGATCCAAACGATCCTGACATTTACCGACCAAGAAAACCCGAAAATATTGCTAAAACTTTGGAAGAAAGAAGAAGTTATTGGTATAAAGATGCAACAACAAAAACACAGTTAAGTCCTCGACTCGGTGTTGCTTTTCCAATTACAGATCGTGGTGTGATTCACTTTTCATACGGTCATTTTTTCCAAATTCCTAATTATGAATTTTTATACCAAAACCCGGAATATAAATTCGGTTATGGAGGAGCCACAAATCTTGGTATTGCAGGAAATCCTGATCTAAAACCCGAACAGACAATCAGCGGTGAAGTTGGTGTATCTCAAGCACTAAACGATGACTTAACAATAGATTTGACAGGATATTTCAGAGATATTAAAGATCTTACAGGTACACGAACCGATGAAATTACGATTTTCGGAGGCGGCAGCACATATAGTCAATTCGTAAACAGCGACTTCGGATTTGTAAAAGGAATTGTGCTGACGCTTAACAAACGATTCTCGAATAACTGGTCGGCAAGCATAAATTATACCCTTCAGTCAGCAAAAGGAAATGCATCTGATCCATCGGCAACTAGAAATCAACTTGTTGGTGGGGAACAACCTGAAATTCAGTTAGTAAGTCTCAACTGGGATCAAGCTCACACAGTTAACCTTACTTTTAACTATGCTGCTGAAAATTGGGGATTTAGTATCATAGGACAGTACGGAAGCGGATTTCCATATACACCAACACAGTCTATAAATATCTCAAAACTTCTCACAAACAGTGAAATTAAACCTGCAACTTATAACATGGACTTAAAAGCTTACTATGATATCGATCTGTTCGGTTATAAGTTAAGTTTCTTTACGAGAGTTTATAATTTACTTGGAGTGGAAAACCAAGTTAATGTTTATACCGACAGCGGAACGGCAGATTTTACAATTGACGAATACAATTACAGATTACGATCGACACCAGAAATTGTAAATACATTGGACGAATTTTACAGAAATCCGTCATTTTATTCTGAACCGAGAAGAGTGGAATTTGGAGCATCGTTCTACTTCTAATTAAAAATTATAAAAGTATGGAAGAATTCATATGAATCCTTTTAAAAATATCTATTTTATTCTGTTGGCAGTTCTCTTTCTGTTTGCAGATGTTGCTGTTGCTCAAATTCAACGAGGTGATCCGAATGCGCTAAGGATTGGTGTTCACCGGGGCAACCAAGTTAGAACTGTTTTTACTAATCAGGGCGTTATTGCTCAACCAGGCAACCGCGGACCCCGCGGAGCGTGGAAGTATGATACTAACGAGTATATCGGCGACGTGAGCCCGCTTGTTGGCGTGCTTCTTCCCATCGATCTTGATGGCGACGGCATTCCCGATACCGATACCGCTTCGGTTGTTATTACTCAAGTAGATCGCCCGGGAGGAGGTGATAGCTCTCCGGGAGGATCGCCCTGGACCTTTCAACCGATACCCGGATTCTACAACGAAACTATCGATGCTACAACCGAGCTTGCGATAGCAATGAGCCATAAGCCCGAAACTTGGCCAACTACCGGTTGGCCTGATCAACCGACTTGGGTTGATGAGGATGGTAATGTTGAATGGAACGGCTACTTTGGGCGTGGTCAGCTAAATGCCGATCAAGAAAGTTATTTCTGGATGGACGATAACATGGACGAGAAGTTCTTTACACGTCTCGGTTTTCTTCCCGATTCAACCGATCCTTCAAGAAAAGGGCAAGCTCTTCAAATGATAATTAGAGGTCTCCAGTGGCAGAACTTTATAGCTCAGGATATTCTTTTTTGGTTATACGAGATTCATAATGCTGGTACGACCACTTATAAGCAAGCCGTATTTGGTGCACTTGTTGGAACATATGTTGGAGCCGGGGGTACGGAGTATGATGATGACGTTTCGTTTTTTGAAGTTCGAGATGCAATAACATATTCATACGATTTTGATAACTATATAAGTCCATCATCAAATCCGAGATGGCAGCCAACACCTCATGATGTGGCATATGTGGCTTACGCTTTTCTAGAATCACCGGGAAACCCGTTTGACGGTATCGATAATGACGGAGATGCCAGAAATTTCAGTTCTGCTCCTCCTTATTTTGATAACTTTGATTTTGACTCAAGAACGCTGCAGGCAGGCGATAAATTAATACTAATCGATCAGAACACATTTGAAAGAACAGTATTCACTATGCCGAATTCACCTACTACTGTTACATCAATGGGCGTTCAATTTGAACTGATACCGGGTGAAACAGAATTAGCAGAAGGCAATAGAAATGCTCAAACAGGAACTCTAAATCCTAACGCTACGGATGGAATTGATAATGATCTTGACGGTCTGATAGACGAAAACTTTCAAGTTCACTATCGCCAGCTCCAGATTGCAAACATTGGAACTACAACCGAACAAGTTCTTATTGATACACTTAATCCTGTTCAATATAAAGACTATGTAAATAGCATTGGCTTGACCGAAAACATGATCGACGAAGCCAGAAACGATGGAATTGATAACGACAGTGATTGGAATCCCGAACTCGACGATGTTGGTGAGGACGGAAAACCGGATACAGGTGATTTCGGAGAAGGTGATGGAATTCCGACTCCCGGTGAACCGAACTTTGATAGAACAGACGTTGATGAATCGGATCAGATTGGTTTGACGAGTTTTCAGTACTTTGTGCCTGCTGGCGATATAACCATGAGTGATGAAAACGATATGTGGCGCAGAATGCGTCCCGGATTTTTCGACGTGCCGACAATATTCGTTAACAACGTTGCAACTCGAGGTGAAGACGGGGACTTTATTTATGCGTCCGGTTACTTTCCTCTTCTACCTGAAAAAACAGAACGCTTTTCGCTTGCACTTGCTTACGGCGATGATTTTAGAACAGTTGTAAAAA
This sequence comes from uncultured Melioribacteraceae bacterium, assembly GCA_964499285.1. Taxonomy (GTDB): domain Bacteria; phylum Bacteroidota; class Ignavibacteria; order Ignavibacteriales; family Melioribacteraceae; genus JAGFIY01. Next base: position 11,067 of record CAZCLA010000041.1, on the reverse strand, counting down.
CAAAGAGAGTTGCACAGACAATTTATAACGCTAACTATAATTTCCCCAAACCCCCGGAAAAACCAACGCTCACAGCAGTTGCAGGGGACGAAAAAGTTACTCTGTATTGGGATAAGAAAGCTGAAAGTTCAATAGATCCTACTACTAAAGAAAATGATTTTGAAGGCTATAAAATATATAAGGGAACCGATCCCGATTTTTCGGATGCATTCGTACTAACCGATGGACGAGGGAGAAAAAGAGCTTATGAACCGATAGTTCAGTACGATTTAGACAACGGAATTAAAGGATATTTCGAATCAAGTGCATCTGTGGATGATCTTCTTGATGGGCTTCCTTATTATCTAGGTGATGACACTGGAATTAGAAATAGTTATGTTGACGAGGAAGTTATTAATGGACGAACTTATTATTATGCAATTGTTGCTTATGATCGCGGTGATGCGGTAAAAGATATTTATCCTTCGGAAAATGACAAGTTCTTAGCTATTAACTCTCTTGGCCAGATAGAAACAGATATAAACACCGCTGCCGTTATTCCAAATGCACCGGTTGCAGGCTATGTTCCACCGGAGGACGGCACAGAACTTTCGCTAATTGAAGGATTTGCGGAACGAACTCCATACTTTGAGGTTGTGGATGAAACAAAAGTTATTGATGCAACTTATGAAGTATTCTTTATTGACTCATTAGTTAATGGAACTCCGCTTGCTTATGGGTACAACGTAATAAATACTGCATTCCCCAACGATACGATATTTGCTCAACCAAAGAAAATGCTTCCTATAAACGGCGATGTTTTCGACGGCGTAAGAATTTCATTTGATACTAGTTACCAAAAGCTGGATAGCGTGAGAGTAAATTTAAGCAGAACCTACTGGACAACTCCGGATTCTACAAGTCTTCGTTTTTCAGTGGTTCGAAGAGATTACCCATCTGCCGGGCTCTTTGGTGTTCGCAACCCGAGGGATTATGCCTTCGTATTTTACGATACCTTTGATAAATTCAGCACACCGAATATGCTTGGAATACCCTTCGGTGAAATTAGATCGAATTTTGAGATTTATGATATCACAAATCCTGAAGATAAGTTTTTAGTTCCATTTTCTTCAACAAGCCGCGATACTATACTTAACACCGGCGATAGAATAATTTTAAGTAATCGTGATACTTCTGTTGTAACTTGGTCGATTGATTTCTTCTCGGATAGTTCCACGGTGTTCCCGGCAGGAGGCGATACATTCTTTGTAAGTATAAGAAAACCGTTTAATGCCTCGACAAAATACAACTTCACCACAAGTGGATATTATTACGATCAAGAATTAGCACGCAACAATATTAAAAACGTGAAAGCAGTTCCCAATCCTTATGTTGTTACTAACGTGTTTGAACAACCGCTTCCGACACAGATAAGAGGAAGGGGAGAACGCGTGATTAACTTTATTAATCTTCCACCGGCAAGTAAGATCCATATTTATACTTCCGCCGGAAATCATGTTCAAACGCTTTATCACGACGGAAATCTTGAAAGCGGTACTGTAAGTTGGGACATTCGAAACAAAGAAGGACTCGATGTAGCTTTCGGAGTATATTTCTATGTTGTTGAAGCGGACGGAATAAGCGATAAGAAATTTGGAAAGTTAGCGATCATTAAATAAAGAAATTTTAACCCAGATTTATGCTGGAGTCTTTTATGAGATTAAATAGACAAATATTTTATGTAATTATAATGCTTCTTGCTGCAGGAAGCTTATTTGCACAAAACAAAGTTGGTACTTCTGCTGCGGACTTTTTAACAATTCCTGTCGGCTCAAGAGCAACAGGAATGGGAGGAGCATTTGCTGCAACTGCTGATGATGCAACTTCCGCTTACTGGAATTCCGGCGGGCTTTCCAGATTGACCACAAGTCAATTCCATGCTTCATACGCGGAATGGCTCGTACCTGGAACAAGTATAAATTGGGCCGGCATCGCCGTCAAACTCGACGCCGATAATGCATTCAGTATCAGTTTCAGCAGTTTGGATTATGGTGAGGAAGAAATTACAACCCCCGAAAATCCGAACGGAACCGGTGAAAGATGGGATGCTATGGATATTGCAGTCGGCGTTTCCTACGCAAGAAATTTAACCGACCGATTTTCCATCGGCGGTACTTTCAAGTATATACAGACAAGAATTTGGCATGAAAGCGCAAGCGCCGTTGCTCTTGATATTGGTCTCCTGTTTACAACACAGTTTAACGGCGTTCGTATCGGAATGAACATCGCAAACTTTGGAACAGAGATGCAGTTGGCAGGAAAAGATCTTCTTCAACCTGTTGATATCGATCCCGCAAATGCCGGAAACAATGCTGATATCGTTGCCTCACTGGATACCGATTATTGGGGATTGCCGCTCACTTTTACAGTAGGATTAGCAGGTGAAGTATTTGATAACGAGGACTGGAAATGGACTCTTGCAGCAGATGCAGTTTATCCAAATAACACTACACCATACTTGAACAGCGGTACGGAACTAATCTGGAATAAAATTGTTTCATTACGTGTTGGATACAATGCATTATTTAAAGATGCCGCTGAAGAAGGTTTAACTGCCGGTGTCGGGTTACAATATAATATTGAAGGAATTGATCTTAAATTCGATTACGGTTATGCTCAATTTGGAATTTTCGGTGATATCTCAAGATATTCATTAACAATAGGATTTTAATAATTTTTCTCACATTAAAAGGAGTGCTCTATGAAAAAACTAATTTACTTAATTGCAGCTCTTACGCTGTTAATTAGTTCACAGTCATTCGGGCAAATTACCAATACTGTTACATTTGCTGCCGATATGACACAATTAATTGCCGATGGATTTGATCCTGCTGAAGACACAATCCAGATTGAAGGTTTGGTCTGGGATGCTTTCAACACCACAGTTGAAGGCGATATAGTTCTTACTTTAGATGCCGGTAACATTTACAAAACTACACTGATAATAACAACAGATGCAGTTGAAGGCGATTCATTAAGATGGAAATTTAGAGCTATTGATCCTGCAGGCACTAAATTTGTGAACGGTGGATGGGAAGGCGGTTTCGGTGATTATGATGGTTATCCGCTTCATATTCAAGCAAATGGTTCTAATTTTGAACTCGATCCTTTGGTTCCGGGTATTGAAGTAAACGTTCTCGGTATCTCAAATACGTTGAACTTTGCTGCTGACCTCAGTGCTATAATCGGAAGCGGTCCTGGGTTCTTCGATCCGGAAACAGATAATATTGATGTTATGGGATTGGATTGGGACGGTCTTGGAACTGTTACTGATGGCGTTAGAACAATGGTGGAAGATGAATTTATTCCGGGATTATTCCGAACAAGCTTAACAGTTGCAGCTCCTGCAGAATTTGCCGAAGGCGACTCAACAAAGTGGAAATTCAAAGCTGGTCCTGGCGATAAATTTGCAAATGACGGTTGGGAATTAGGCGGTGACAGATGGTTCCATTATGTTGCCGATGGTTCTGTCGTTGATTTACCAACTATCGTACCTAACATTTTCCCGCTCGATCCTCCTATCGAAGCACCTTTGCAAGTAAGATTTAAAGTTGATATGGGACAAAATCCTTTAAATGCTTATGATGATTCACCAATACCTGTTGATATGCTTGAATTTGTTGGTATTAAAGGTGCCGATAGTGCATTAGGCGCTTGGGGCGGAAGCTGGGAACCCGCTGATACAAACGCTAATGGTACATTCAAAGGCGATAATATTTTCAGATTTATGATTCCTATGAATGATGATGGTGTTAACGGCGATGAAGTTGCCGGCGATAATATTTGGTCTGTAATTGTTAATTTTCCTGTTGGAACTGCAGGCGGAAACGTTGAATATAAATATGGTGCTTGGTACGATGGAGCCACAGTTATCAGCCCCGGAACACCGATGGATAACGAAGGAGGATTTGGAACAAACCACAACTTCCTAATTGCTCCTAGTGATAACGTTGTTGGTGCTTACAACGTTTGGGGAGATTATGATACCCCAACCAGCGTTAAAGAAATCGAAGGAATTATTCCTGAAGAATATTCTTTAAAACAAAACTATCCTAATCCATTCAACCCTTCAACAGTTATTGAATACTCAATTCCGAAAGCTGCTGATGTTAATTTAGTAATTTATAACTTACTCGGTCAAAAAGTTGCAACCTTGGTTAATACGCAGCAAGCACAAGGTGCATACGAAGTTAAATTTGACGCTAGCAGATTGACGAGTGGAATTTACTTCTACACTTTAACTGCAGGCGACTTTGTTCAAACAAAGAAAATGATGCTGCTTAAGTAATATTAAGTTAATTGTTTAGTGAATTAAGAGTCCGGCTTCTGCCGGACTTTTTTTTTGCGGTTAATTAATAACATATATTTGTTATCATATATATTGAAATTAAAAGATAATGTTGTATTTTAAAGATATTGATACTCGAGCATTTTTTTTAGGACCTACATTTTTTAACTTTTGAAAAGGAGATAGAGACGAAATATCTTCCGTAACATTTTTACTTCTCAAGGTAGTATCAAGGAAATACAGTTCAGTCAGCTGTATTCACTTTCCTACGAGTTGACAAGTTTTTCTTTTTGATGAACTAAATATTAGATTAAGTTCTTAATAATACGAGGATATATGAATCGTTATCTGAGAATCGCTTTCGCTTGTTTATTCATTCTTTCTATGTGGGGAAATAGTATTTATTCGCAAGAATTCCAAATTACTGACTTCCCAGCAACCTATTTTACCTACGATAAATTCAACAATGGAATGTTTATAAAGGGGTCACCACTTGGGAAAAGTGGATTTATATATTTTGATCTTGATAGAGAAGAGACCATTTACACTTTTTCATATGGAATTGATCTGCTTCCGGCAATGTATAACAACTCCGACAAATGTATTTATAATTCACAGCAAGATGGTTTCATTCGATTCATTTTGTTTGATATTAAAACAGGAGAAGAAGAAGTAATTTTCGAAACAAGTGGGCCAGTTAATCAATTAAATAAGAATTCAAATGTGGAGTCTCCATTTAGTATTTCTCCGGATGACAGGCATCTATTTTATATAACTGGTTGGTTTTTTAATATCGAAGACAGCACAATTATTGGTAACAGCAGTGAGTTCCAATCTTGTGGATATGAAAATCCTCATTCTTGGAAAAATAATACAACTATTATTTACTATTCTTGCGACGGGTATATATCTGAGTATAGTCTTGAAACATCAGAAATGATTCCTATTGCTGAAATTCCACTGGAGCCTGGGGATGAACTTTTAAGACTTGATTATAATCCAGTATTTGAAGTGGTTGCATTTTCTGTAGGGAAAGAAACTTTTCCACCCAAAGTCTATTTGTACGATTATAAGGATGATAAATTTAGAATGATTTATGAATTGGATAGAACTATTAAAGATGAAATCCTTGAGCTAGCCTGGTCCCCAGATAATCTAAATCTGGCATTTAGTTGGTTTGCTGATGTAGATAACCCTCCAGATTTGATGGTTTATAATATTGTTTTGGATAGTGTTACAACTTATCGAGATGTGACTGACGAACCGTATGATTTAGAATGGATATCGGATGATACATTAGCATACTTCAGCAATTTTAGGATTCGAGGATATAGTTTTATTGATACAACTACAAGTGTAGCTAATGAAGATGTATCTTATGAAAATCAAATGATAAAGGTCTCGGTATATCCAAACCCCTTTAATGATCAAGTTCATATTAAAATATCTTCCCAGCTCTTAGAACCATTGATAATGAATATATATGACATCAAGGGACAATTAATCTTGAGCAAAACGTTTAATTCAAACAAAAAAGAATATAACTATTTCTGGACTGGTGAAAATAATGAGGAAGTTAAAGTAGGATCGGGTATTTATTTATTGAGAATTAGTTCATCAAACAATTTATATCGTTCAATAACAAAAAAACTATTATTATTAAAATAATGGAGTCTATATGAAATTAGTACTTCTACTTTTTTTGGTATCAATTTCAAGTATTATTGCTCAAGATTTTGAGATAACTGATGATATTACTTCATCCGAAGATGCATTGGGAAGCATTCCGAAGATAGGCAGCTTCCATGATCTTATCATACCAGTTGGGTTTAATGACCGTCGTGATCAAAACAACCAAATATTATGGCCTGTTTTAACTAATGACGACTCTGTCTATACAACTTTAGGAATGTTCAGAAATGGCATGTTACTCGAAACAAGAATTAGTCGAAATGGTGGTTCAATACCATTTGATGAGTATTATGGCGAGGGATATAATGAATATTTTGATGTTACTTCAAATGGACGTCATACTCTCGATGTGGATTTTGTTGGTCTGCCGAATGGGAATCCATTTATTGCAAGTAATGATCTTTCATATTACGGTAGTGGTAGTGGTGTGATATGGGATAATTATCAAGCAATTTGTACAGATATTTTAACACAGATTGAAAATGTCTACCCTAGTAAAATCGATAGTGCGGATGCCATCCATTTTATATTTGAAGTTGGTAGTACTTCTAGTGATGATTTTCATAATTCACATGGCGGAACAGTTGATTTGTGTGAGTATAATGGGCAAAATATACCTATGTCCATAAATTATTACCCTAGATCTATTGTTCACGAGAGGCTTCATTTACTTGGTTTATTAGATAGAAAGGTTAGTCACCCTCATAAAACAGCTGCACTACAATATGATATGATGTGTAATATTGATGCCACGCCTGCTCGATGGTCACTACAAGGATTGCGCCCGGTAACGGTTAAAGATCTAGAATTTCTAGATTGGATTGATCAAGATGAAATCTTAATAATTAATGAATCTAACTACCAACAATTTGGACAAATAAAGTTAGCAGATGTCAATTATTCTCTTTCTCCTTCACAAAAATCGCAAGGATATTATCGAGCAGCGAAAATATATATTGATGATGAATTCAACGATTATCTACAACTTGAGTTTCATAATGCGTCCGAATATGATAAAGCCTTTTCAAATTATTATGAACACGCAGTTCAAGGTTACGGATATAATACCGGCATTCTAGTTTGGTACAATCGTAATTATCAAGGAACGCTTGTTAATTTCGACCCTAAAAAATGGTATGATTTAAAAGTTGCAGTACCTTATATGTCTTGGGAAAATAGAACCCCAGTACCAAATGATGACTATCCATATGGTAATTATTATCGTCCTTCAAATTGGTACTACTACGACTTTGCTATCGGTGGTGAATATGATTACCTGATGGATCTATGGGGAAACTACAAGTATATAATTGAAGGGGGGGCATCTTATTGGAATGAAACAATTGATTGGGAGCCAAGTCCAACTGGTCATTATGCAAGATTTATGAGTAAAAGATCCGATTTTTTTTCTAATGAGAGCATACAAAACCATATAGTAAATAATATAACAAGTACTACAAGACCATCAACTAAAATATTAGGATATAAATATGATTACTGGGATTTTGATTCCCAACAGTGGTTAACATATTTTATTGAAGCAGAAGAAACCGGTTGGGAAATCTATAATATGAATAAGCACACAAATGGTTCAGAAACCTATATGTCTTTTGAGGTGGGCATTAATGAATATTTTGATCCTGTTGGCTCCGCTCCGAGTTGGGTTCATCTGGCAAGTGTTAGGGTAACGGGTACTTTTTTTAGAAATCCCGTAATATACTGGGATAAAGTTAAAGTTTCTGGCGATGTAGTAAATTACTACAATATTTACAAATCAAGAGATACGCCAAATAACTTCCAGTTAGTAGGTTCAACTCCTCACACTGTCTTTAGAGATACAACGGAAAGGATAGGTTTATCTTCTATCGGTGGTGGAAGTGCTGATGATGTATATTACTATGTGACAACAGTATACAACACCCATCCTGAATCGGATCCATCATCAGATATAGTTCATACTTACGCAAATTTATACTCTCCACCAGAAGAAAAACCAAGTGTTAAAGAAGAAGACGGATTACCAAAGGAATATGCTGTATCCCAAAATTTCCCAAATCCTTTTAATCCTTCAACAACAATAAAATGGCAACTTCCCAAAGCTGAACATGTAAAAATTGAAGTATTTAATATGCTTGGACAGAGAGTTGCGGTGTTAGTTAATAATAAGTTTGAGGCTGGCTATCATGGGGTGAGTTTTGATGCTAGTTTTCTACCAAGTGGTGTGTATATTTATACGATTAAAGCCGGTACTTACTATACTTCTAAAAAAATGCTTCTAATAAAATAAAATTTTATTCTTTTTCGAGTTGTTAAAGTCTGGTTCTGCCGGACTTTTTTTTTGCGGTTTATTAATAACATATATTTGTTATCATATATATTGAAATTAAAAGACAATGTTGTATTTTAAAGATATTGATACTCGAGCATTTTTTTAGGTCCTACATTTTTTAACTTTTGAAAAGGAGATAGAGACGAAATATCTTCCGTAACATTCTCACTTCTCAAGTTAGTGTAAAGACAAATGCAGTTTAGCTGAATGAATTAACAAGTTGTTAAACAACTCGTGTTTTTTATTTATTAAAAACTATGAAGGTATAAAGTAATGTTACGATCTTACCTAAATACTATTTTTGTTTCATTTCTAATTCTTGGTATTGTTTTGCCATGGAAACAATGTCTCGGTCAAGAAATCAATTTGACCGAGCCAACCTACGGTTATTTTACGTATGATAAATTTAATAATGGTCTATATATTCTTTCGTGGGACTTTCCTGGGGGAGTAAGTTATTATAATCTCGATTCAAATTCGATTGTAGGTGCTGGCTTTAACAGATATTTACCTTCGTTGTTTAATTCCAAAAATGAGTGTGTATATCAATCTCAGATAGATTTGACTGTATATATTATTTGGCGTGATCTTAATACAGGTGAAGAAGGGGAATTATTAAGATTTGAGTTTGAAAATATGCCAAAAGAGAAAAATTTGAGGAAATCCCCTTTTGATGGAGAATTATAATGCTTAAGTTGGAAAGTTACATTTCAAAACAAAATAAAAAAAAGGAGATGAAATGAAAAAAGCTTTTATAATTATTACATTGTTATGTGGAAACATTGTAACTTCAGCAGCTAATGTATATTTCGATGTTGGGTCTCCTGGGGATGTTTATGACGGAAAAACTTACTATTCAACATTTATCACAGGTAGCGCACCTATGTCTTATCATATAGCAACAGTTGGTGGTTATTGGGTTGTGAGTACATATCAGTGTAGAATTAAATACCCAGATGGGAAATGGACAGCTTGGATTCCCGGCCAATCGGGTGGATGGGCTCTTACAATTGAGGGACATTATCAAATTCAAGCCCGTGTTTGGGTTGATTACGATTTCGCTGGGCAAAACAATTATTGGATGTATTCAAACATCCTGGATTTCTATGTTGTTGATAATGAAAATCCTCCGTATCCACAGAATTTCACGGCTGATTTTAGTGGTTCAAATCCAGTTCTATCTTGGTCAGCAATTAGCCAAGCCGATAAAGATTCTTATATTATCGCCAAAAAAGTCGAAGGTGTTACAGGATATGCTGATGTAGCCACTGTTTCAGCAACAACAACTCAATGGACTGATTATTCAGTTGAACATGCTGGCAAATTCGATCCACTATATGTAAACAAGTATAAAATAAAATCTCAGGATGTGAATGATAATACTTCAGGCTATTCTTCCGAACAATAAGTTACTGTGACAACTGATGAGTTTTGGAAACTAGTTAAGCTCTATGATGCCTTAAACATACCTGAATATAAACTAGAGCAGAATTATCCAAACCCATTCAATCCAACAACTAATATTAATTTTGAAATACCTGAAAACAGTCATATAAGTCTCGTAATTTATAATATATTAGGGGAGAAAATTGCAACATTAATTAATTCCCCTTTAGTTGTGGGTGTATATTCCATTACATTTAATGCAGGTGAATTCCCTAGCGGTATTTATGTATATGAATTAAGAAGCCAACGAACCAGAATAAGTAAGAAAATGATACTTACAAAATAAAATATTTTTCCCAGCAGGCATATGTCTGCTGGGAGTTTTTAATGGGGATAATTGTTATGATTCATAAAATTCTTGTTCCAATATTATTTTACATATTGATTATGGGCACTATACAATCTCAACCAGTTTTCACAAATATAGATTCTGGGAATGTCCGAATAGGTGTAATCTCGGGAATAAGCATAAGTAACGAATCACACGTTGGTTTTAACGTTGGCTTAGAATCTCATTTAAAGATTAACCAGAATTTTAGTATACTATTCTCGATTGGATATTTTAATACTAGTGAAACGATAAATAGAATTAAAAATGATATTGGGGAACTAAACTATAATGGAATGACTTATTTTCAAGTATCATCATATAAACTAGTTGAAATATTGTATGATTTATTTCCCTTCACGACCGGAATTACTTATTCACAAGCATATAATAAAATTGTACCGTTTATAAGTTTGTTTTTTAATTATAATTTTGCTATATCAAAAACTGTTAGAACTCCAGGAAATGTGATGTTGTATTCTTCGTATGGAGATATCCCTCTGAATAAAATGATAAATGATGAAATTGATCTAATTTCTAATACTATAAGTATCTCGACAGGAATCGGATTTTATTATTTCGTGACCAACACTTTTGCTATAAGTTTGAGGGGTATACATATCTTCGATAATAAAATCATAAATACATCTCAAATAGCTGTAGGAATTAGCATACAATAGATTCTTTAATTAAGCTGAAAAACATAAATAAAATGTTATTATTGGTTTTTTTATTATTATATCCACAAATAAACATTTATTCTCAGGTTTTATCATCTAATGAAAGAGAATTGAAAACCAACATTAATGATATGGTCATTAATAATTTACTATTTCCTGGACTGTTTGACTTTAATATTCATTCTAGAAATAATTGTTTTCTAAGTACACCATCTGGATTCCAATTAGACAGTTTAATCTTTGAAGACACAGATAGTTATAAAAA
>CAZCLA010000040.1:0-25168 GCA_964499285.1 uncultured Melioribacteraceae bacterium | reverse complement strand
GTATTAGTTATGAAAAACGTGAATACTTAATGGGTCATGCCCCAAAGTCAATGACTGATAGGTATACAAAGGTTGAAGTAAAAGAACTACACTCAGTTCTTTCAAAATTGGATGACTACATACCGCAAAATTAATTAAGTTGCTTCAAAAGGTATAGCCGTCGAAAGACGGCTTTTTTATTTGACAAAAAATGAAAAAATCTTTCAAAGAAATTTTATTAATGAAATCAAAAACCTTAGCTGCGGTCTATTTTCTTGGAGATGAACTAGTAGTATTAAATGATAATAAACCATTTGCATTAAACTTTAACTTGTGACTAAAAACTGACCAAAATGTGACCAAGACACCTACTGATTGCCTATATACAGCGTGTATACAGATGAATTTAAAACAATAAAAGTTCGAAAACAGACTAAAAAAGCTATTATCGAACTTTTAATATTACCCGCGGAGAGAGTGGGATTCGAACCCACGATACCCGTGAAGGTATACCCGCTTTCCAGGCGAGCCAGTTCAGCCACTCCTGCATCTCTCCCAAAAAAGAATACAAATATATCAATTCCGAAATTTATAATGAAATGAGGAAGGAAAAGAAAGAAGATTTTTTTAAGTTTGTATTCACAAAAAACGGAAGGGTGCCGGAGTGGTTGAACGGGGCGGTCTCGAAAACCGTTGATCCTTTTTTGGGATCCGAGGGTTCGAATCCCTCCCCTTCCGCAAAATGTTTTATACGTACATCTTAAAAAGCCTCAAGGATGGTTCATACTATAAAGGGAGTACGGCTGATCTTAAGAAAAGGTTGGTCCTACACAATAAAGGAAAATCTAAGTATTCAAAGGCACATCGTCCTTTTGTAGTTCATTATTTTGAAGAATTTGAAACAAGATCAGAAGCTTACAGACGGGAACGATTTTTCAAATCCTTTCAAGGTCATATCTGGCTTAAAGATAATAATATCATTTAATTCTCTTCATCCGAGGGTTCTGCCGAAGGCATCCCGCTGGGAGAATCCCTCCCCTTCCGCAAAATGTTTTATACGTACATCTTAAAAAGCCTCAAGGATGGTTCATACTATAAAGGGAGTACGGCTGATCTTAAGAAAAGGTTGGTCCTACACAATAAAGGAAAATCTAAGTATTCAAAGGCACATCGTCCTTTTGTAGTTCATTATTTTGAAGAATTTGAAACAAGATCAGAAGCTTACAGACGGGAACGATTTTTCAAATCCTTTCAAGGTCATATCTGGCTTAAAGATAATAATATCATTTAATTCTCTTCATCCGAGGGTTCTGCCGAAGGCATCCCGCTGGGAGAATCCCTCCCCTTCCGCAAAATATCATCATATTCTGCAAGACTCCGAAAACTTTACTTCCACCTCGATTCTTTTTAATTCCAATTGCATCTAATCACCTAATACAGAACAAAAATTAATAATTAGTTTCAGAGTGTGATTGCGTTAAACAAATCAAATATATATTCGATTATAACTATAAACATGTACTTTTCTGAGAATTATAATAATTTTAATCCAATTAGTGTGTGAGTTGATCTCAAATGACTAAATGCACTTAGCAATTGAAAGCAGTTTGATGTTTTATTCTCAATTGTAATACATCATTATTGAGAAACGATAATTATGAAAAAAAGTGAAAAATCAGGAAGCAGATTCCAGAACATCGATATTCAAAATCTGCTGTATGACGTATCGGTCCTTTCATTCAAGAACTTTAGACTGCGTGATTTTCTTAAAGAAATACATCATAGAATTTCTCACTTAATGTCAGCAAAAAATTTTTTCGTTGCGCTTTATCATGATGAAACTGACACATATACATTCCCATATTATATTGATGAAAACGATACTATAGATCCTGAGACTCATTTAAAATTACCGTACACTCTAACCGATTACGTCTGCAAATCAAAGAAAGCTGAAATTATTACTTCCGAACGTGAGAAGCAAATATTCAAAAACAAATTTCAAGTGATCGGAGAATATTCTCCGGTTTGGATCGGAGCTCCGTTGTTTAATCCAGCAACAAACGAAGTGATCGGTGTTATTGCTCTGCAAGATTACAAAAATGAAAATGCCTATTCATTAAAAGATTTGAAAACACTTGAGATTATTGCAAGAAATATTGGACTTTTTATTGATCGAATTCGAACGCTTTCAAATCTACAAGAAAGTGAAGAACGTTTTAGAACAATCTTTAAAGAAGATAAAACAATTAAATTAGTAATCGATCAAAAAACGGGCAGAATTGTTGAGGCAAACGAAGCTGCGTTCAAGTTTTATGGTTATGAGGATTTGACCTCTAGATCAATATTTGAAATTAATATGCTTCATCGGCAACAGGTCCGTGCAGCGATGAACAGAGTGATCAAAAGGTCCATAAACAAATTTAATTTCCGGCACAGGATTGCAACTGGTGAAATAAGAGATGTGGATGTTTTCTCCACTCCAATGAAAATAGATAAGAAAGATGTTCTTTTCTCAATGATCTTCGATGTGACTGAACAAAACAAAATTGAAGCAGCTCTTAAAGAGAGTGAACAAAAACTTAACGAGGCTGAAAAGATAGCCAACCTCGGAAATTTTCAGATCAATTCGAAAAAGGGCGAAATAATTTGGTCTGATGGTGCATTGAAAATATTTGGACTTCCTCGCAAAAACGATAAAAAAATGTTGGTTAAAGAGTATTTAAAAATTATCGATAAGGATGATAGAAATTTTGTAAAACTTGCAATAGATAAGTCAATAAAACAAAGCAAACCGCTGGATCTCACTTTTAGAATCATAGGAAAAGATCTCAAAACCAGGTACATCCACAAAATAGGTAAAATAAAAAGTAGCGATGACAAAAATATAAAGTATCTTTTTGGAACAATACAGGATATAACAATTTCCAAACTGAATGAAGAACTTCTTTTACATAGCAAAAAGCAATTGGAAATTGCAAATGCAGCAAAGGATAAATTCTTTTCCATAATCGCTCACGATCTTAGAAATCCATTTCAACATTTGGTTAACACAACGGAACTGTTATTGACTAATTTGAAAAAAGCTGTTGATCCCGAAACAGAAGAACTAGCAAAGATAATTTACAATTCCGCACAGTACAGTTATGGATTGTTGGAAGACCTTCTCCTTTGGTCTCGTTCACAAATGAATTCTATGGAATTTTCTCCTCTCAATATACCGCTTTATGAATATGTTCAGAGTGAGTTGAAATTGACAAATAACCTAGCGGAAAGAAAGGGAATAAAATTGAATGTAAGTATTCCAAAGAAAATGAGTGTTTATGCCGATGAAAATATGCTGAAATTTATTTTAAGAAATCTGCTCACGAATGCAATTAAGTTCACGAATAGAGGTGGCACAATAATACTTAGTGCAGGTATGACTAAAAGTTTTTCACACATTCAGGTTGAGGATACTGGAATCGGTATGACAAAACCAGAAATTAACAGTTTATTTAAAATCGCAAAAAGGTACTCAAATTTAGGAACTGAAAAGGAAAAAGGAACCGGACTTGGTTTGGTACTTTGTCATGAATTTGTAAAATATCATGGGGGAAAGATTCAGATAAAAAGTAAAATTGGAGTAGGCAGTAAATTTAAGTTTACTCTCCCCTTTGAAAAAAAATAGGATTTGCAGCGAATGTTTGCAAAAAATAAAATAGTATTAAATGGAGATAATTTCTTATAATTAGACATAGGCAAAAATAAAATCTATTACGAGAATATTTTTACTATGAATTAACTATCATTTTGTGCTTTTACTCACATCTAATTACTCGGGAATTATTAGATTTATTGGCACCATATTTGTTCACATTTATATTAGACTAATTAACAATGATAATTGAAGAAACCGCCCAGAGAGGGGATAAAATGGGAATTACTGAGAGAACACTGCTAGTCAAACCGTTGAGAATTTTAGCTTACCTTACAATTTTTTCGGGATTGATTGCACTTATTTTCGAGGTACGATATTTCACTGAAGTTTCCTTGCATGTTTATTGGGCAAGATATGTTGCAATAGCAGCTGCATTTTGGGTTCTGTTATTCTCAATGAATCACAACGTTACAAAATATGTTGTAGGATTGATTCATACTCTTCTTCTCTCAATAATAATTTCATTCGGTATAATTATCTCCATACTTCCTTCGACGGTTTTGGTTAACTCGAGCATAGCAGCATTGACAATATTTACGGCAGCGCTCTTCCTAAATTGGGATGTAAAAAACCAGATCATAGTCGCAATTTATTACAACTTAGTTTTTGCCGCTGCTTTGTTTTTGAATAGATCTGATATTTACTTTCAACCGAACTTGTTCGAAACAGTAGTACTCGTCACTTTAATGAGCTCTATTTCAGTTGCGGCTTGTATGGTAAATAATAAGCTTAGAGAGGATATCTTAACAAAAACAAAACAAGTAAAAGAATCGGAAAGAAGATTTAAGCAAATATTTGATACTTCGCGTGAGGGAATTTTTCAATTATCAACCTCATTCGATTTAATATTCGCAAACGATGCATTCAAAAAAATTATATCAGTAGATAGTAGATCTGATGTAAGAAAATACAATTTCCTTAATGATTTTATTCTTGAAGAGAACGAAAAGAAAACATTATTGAATTACATAAATTCGGGCATTGAAGTATCGAATATGTCCCTCAAATTAAGAGGAACAACAAAACCAACCATTGTAAATCTCAACTTGATGGCAAGTTTTGATGCCGAGAATAAAATACAATTTTATCAAGGCAGCATTCACGATATAACAACAGCCGAAGAAATTAAAGAAAACCTTATTAAGGCTAAAGAAAGAGCCGAAAGAGCAAACGAACTAAAAACAGAATTCCTCGCACAGGTATCTCATGAAATCAGAACTCCTATTCACGTGCTGCTTGCATTTTCTAATCTTATTAGGGAACAGCTTGAAGAAAAAGTGGGTGTGGTAGATCCCGACGCATTTCATATAATCGAAACTGCCGGCAGAAGAATTATTAGAACAATAAACATGATTTTGAATATGTCCGAACTTCAAACCGGTACATATGAATATGAAATTAAGAAGTTCGACATATACAAAGATATTCTTCCTTTAATAATAGCTGAATTTGAAGAGGAAGCTAAAGCTGCAGGATTAAAAGTTGAAGTGAAAGTAGATACAGACGATACATCCTTAATTGCGGATCAATACGGAATTGAGCAAATTATTGCAAATCTCTTAAGTAATGCAATAAAGTTTACTAACAAGGGAAATATAGATATTATTTTTAAACGTGATGTTCAAAACAAACTTTTTGTTGAAGTAAGAGATACAGGAATCGGAATATCAAAAGAATACTTCGAAAAAATGTTCGATCCCTTCACTCAAGAAAACCAGGGCTACGCTAGACCATTTGAGGGAAACGGTTTGGGATTGGCAATCGTTAAGAAGTTCTGTGAAATGAACAAAGCTAATATTGATTTTGAGAGTGAAAAAGGAAGAGGTTCTTCATTTAGAGTTACTTTCAACTCCTGAAGATAATACTTAGAGTAAAAATTTTAGGTAATTGAAAATACTACCTGTAGAATTTTCTGATCAAAGTAGATTTTCCCTATTTGACCTGCCGCGTTTCTGTTAATTTTATTTTTATACTTTAATTTTACAGTAAAGTTATTATTTTTGTACTCGATTTTAAACCGAAGAGATAGCTATATGAAAATAAATTTCCCGTTTGTAATAATAATTATTACTTTTCTCAGCCTTCCGCTTTTTCCGCAGAACCCAGGTGAAATTTGGGTTAGCACAGATAAAACTTTTGGCGGCGGTCTTTTTATCGATGTTTACGGTCTAAACAGTTTTAAAGGTGCAGATTTTTATGTTTGGGCTCTTCAAGACGCAGTCCCTCCTCTTGAAATGGAAGGGATCGACAAAGATGTTTACAAAATTAAGACTTATTATTTAATAAACAGAGAGTTGAAAAAATACAGTATTCTTGAAATGGTATTCTATGATGAAAATGATAATGTTGTTAAGAGTTTTAATTACAAAGTAGATACGCAAATTCTTGCATACAAATACAGCTATCCTATCTACCCGAACAGTGATGCTGATTATATTCTAAAAAAATCATTGGAATATCTTGGCTCGAAATAATCTGCAAAATTACACCAAAGACTGGGAAGAACATATCTTCGTAAAAGAATCACCGATTCATGGTAAAGGAATCTTTTCTTCCGTCATAATTCCAGAAAATTCGCTCGTGATGGTAATCAAAGGCGAGGTGATCGATGGATTTGAATGTGAGAGGCGTGAAGAAGAAGATGGCAACGTTTACATTTTTTGGAACGGTGATTATTATATAGATACTTTTAAAACTGATAAGATAAAATATATAAACCACGATTGTGAACCCAACTGCATAGTTCTCGACAGAGATGATGAATCTCTTAACTTGGTTTCGTTGAGAGCTATTGAACCCGGCGAAGAAATAACTATGGATTATGGTTACGAAGAGATTTACGAAAACTGCAGCTGCAGAACTTGTGCTTCAAAAACTAAAGTTGTTTTAGAATAGCCTCCCCTCCAATTTGATCCATTCTTAATTTGATTTTTTCTTTTTTCCCAAGTAGAAAGTCAGTAGGTCTGCTTAAATTATAACGTTTTGGGTAAGGAAGTATTGCAGCAAGCAAAGCTGCTTCGGATTTAGTTAATCTTTTCGCTGGCTTATTGAAATATTCTAACGAAGCTGCCTCTACTCCGTAAATTGAATTTCCTAGTTCGACGATGTTTGCATAGAGTTCCAGTATTCTTTTTTTGCTTAAAATTAGTTCCATCCATAGAGTGATATATGCTTCGACTCCTTTTCGAATAAAATCTTTACCGCTCCAGAGAAAAAGATTCTTCGCAAGTTGTTGAGTTATTGTACTTGCGCCTCTCACTCTACGCCCTCTGTCTCTTTCTTCAATTGCTTTCTCGATTTGTTTAAAATCGAAACCGAAGTGTTCTAAAAACCGTTGGTCTTCCGATGAAATTACTGCAACAAAAAAATGTGGCGAGATCTCATCGAACGAGACCCAATTTTGTTTGTATTCCGCAGCACCAAACGTTAAATAGCTTTTGACCGTTGTGTTTGAAACAATGAAAGCGCTTATAGGGGGATCTATCCATTTAAACATGAAAAGACACACTATAAGTAAAACAGTAAATACAAAAAATACCTTCAGCAAAAATATTACTGGCGAAAAGATACTTAACTTCTTTTTTTTATTTACTGAACTCATTTATTTAGATAATAAAATCTATCTTAAAATTTTATAGACCGGATACTCATTATATTTTTCATCAAAGTATTTCGAGCGTTCGTAAAAGAAATTTAATCTCGCATAAATATTTTTCGCAAAATTTTCGTCATTGAGTTTTTCCTTAAATTCATTTCTTAAAATTTCATCCTCTTCAAACATCTGCATTGCTATCGGTTCCATCGAATAAACTTCAAAATATTCCTTTCTTTCGAATATGTTGTTGAAAAATCCCCATTTCATAAACGAATCTGGAGCATTCACTTCAAGAAGATGAACTATTACCGGCAGTGTTCTTTGATTCGTTTCCACTAAATAACCGCCTTTCGCTAAAGTTCTAATTTCTGTTATTTCATTATAACTATACGTCGGTTGAAATCTTTTTTCATACGGATTCGTTGGAAATTTTACATTGTCAAATTTTGTTACAACCACTTCCCTGTCCTCACTTTTACTCAACTCCTTCACTTCAATTCCATGCAGTTCTAATCTATCGACTATCTCCTTATATTCTTTAGGAATATAGTAAGCAAGTGGAATTACTGCCGAATCTCTCACATCAAATACATCGTAAACCGGAACATCAATTTCAAAAGGTATATCTGTATAAACGGTAATTTCAGTACCAGCGATTTCACTAAACTTTCTTACAGGTTCAAAACCCTTATAAAGCATTGAATAAAACGAAGTATCTAATAATGTTAAGCTCAGCGGCAGATGTTTAATTGACCTATTAGAAAAGTATTTATCAGCTTCACGATTTATTGATAGCAGGAGTTTAGAGTCTTCTCCTACTTTTTCAATAGTGGCTTCCAACAGAAGCTGAGTGGAAAATACTCGGTCTTTGTAGGGTTTTAACATATGTGTCTCAATTAATAGTCCGGGTCTGTTCTGAAGGACTGCATATCCATGAGAAAATCTTGGTGAAGAAGCCCAATACGTCACCCCGTTTTGAACATCTCGCTTCTTATATCCAACATAAGGAGAAATCAAATAACTGCTTTTATCAAACTCGGATTCTATATATGGAATATATTCCTCGCTTATCCATTTCGACGCAGCTGGATAAACATTTTGCCAGCGCTGAATATCGTAAGTGATGGTATATTGATAATCTGCACCGTTTGTTGTGTGTGTATCTATGTAAAAATCCGGGAGATAATCGCTAAACAACCTAAGAAGCGCTTGCATTTCCGGGGCATCGGCTTTCATAAAATCTCGGTTGAGATTATAATTCTGTGCAGTAGTTCTCCATCCCATTTCTTCGGGACCATTTTGGTTAATACGATTGTATGGGCTTTTTCTCTCATGCCCATCAACATTAAAAATAGGAATGATCAATAAATCAACTTTATCTAAATAATTGATCTTCTCCTTCGTAATCAAGATTTCTCTCGCCATAATCATGCAAGCATCCTTTCCCTCGATCTCACCGGAGTGAATACCGTTCTGAATCATTACAAGTGGTACTTCCCTTTCATTCAAATCAATAGGATTGAAGTTTTGATTTTTGCTTAACAATAGGGCTGCAAGCTCTCTGCCTTGCGGCGAAACACCGAAGGTGAAATAATGTGCATACTCAGAATTTTCGGCTAATTTTTTGAAATATTTAATTGAATTTTCATAATCATCAGTTGATAGAAAATCAGATATTTCAAACTTTGTCAACCATTCATCGACATTCTGTGCTTGTGGATTACCGCTAATCAGCAATAATAAAATTGATAATGCAATAAATTTTTTCATAATGTGCCAAAAATTATTTTTAATTTGTAAGTATAAAATTATATCTCAAAATTTAACATAAAGATTTATAAACAGACAATCGAAATAGAGTGTTTGAACCGGAAATATTAAAAATAGTCCCACCGTTAACTGCCATTATTCTTGCAATAATAACAAGAAAAGTTTATTCATCCTTGTTGATTGGAATTCTGCTTGGAGGTATAATTATTAAAAAGGACTTCATTTACGGAGCACTTTACGTTACCGAAATCATACCCAATGTTTTTTCAAATGCCGGAAATACAAAAGTTATATTATTCACTCTGCTGATTGGAGTACTAATCATCTTAATGCAAAAATCTGGAGGAACATCCGCTTTCATACACTTGCTTGAGAAAAAACTTCTTCAGGAAAGTAGTATCTATTCAAAGAAGAATAAAATCTTATTAAATCTATCGGCGGCAATTTTGGGAAGTTTAATTTTTATTGAAACAAACGTGAGTCTATTAACCTGTGGAACTACATTCAGGCCCGCATTTGATAAACTGAAAATTAGCCGCGATAGACTTGCATATATTGCTGATACAAGTTCGTCTCCAATCTGTATTCTTCTTCCATTCAACGCTTGGGGAGCTTTCGTTCTAGGATTAATTGCTTTGGAAGGATTTTCAAACTCATTCGAAGTTTTTCTTAAAAGTATTCCATTAAATTTTTATCCAATATTCGCTTTACTTCTAATGTATTTATTAATAATAACCAATAGAGATTTCGGAGCAATGAAGAAATCAATACATTCGGTGGAAGAAGGTATCTATGAGGAGAATAAAGAGATTCGCTCCGGTAATGAAAAATTGCAGCACTTCTTTATTCCAATTTTTATGTTGATCGGGAGTATGCCGGTTTTCTTAATAATTTCCGGGCACGCTAGTTTATCAAATATTTTTAGCCAACCCGCGGCTACAACAATCTTTGAAGGTATTAAAAACGGTTCCGGCTCGACTGCTGTTTTACAGTCCGTTATCTTAGCACTTATGGCTTCATTTGTCTTAAACATGAGAAATAAAAAAATTACAAGAAAATCGATGGGAAAAATTATTTTAAAAGGTTCGAGTGATATGCTTCCAATGGCTTTTATAATGGTGCTTGCTTTTGCTATTGGAGATGTTTCCCGGGAATTAGGTACTGGGAATTATCTTTCAGAAATTGTCGTGGGGAATATACCCGTATTTCTGCTTCCTTTGATCGTATTTCTGATCTCAGCATTAATTTCTTTCTCAACTGGGACTTCATGGGGAACTTTCGGAATAATGATACCTATTATTTTCCCGGTAGCTCAGTCATTGGGATTGGATATTAGCTTAATACTTGCAGCGGTTTTAGGAGGCGGAGTTTTTGGAGATCATGCATCACCAATTTCAGATACGACAATAATAGCATCCATGGCGAGTGGAACAGACCATATTTCCCATGTTAGAACTCAACTTCCTTACGCTTTGACTGCGGCACTTTTGAGCGCACTAAGTTTTATTATTGCCGGATTGCTTCTAAACTAATCTCGGAAATATTTATTTCCTAAAACTATATTAAGCGAAATAATTTTTTTTTTGTGTATTTTGTATTCGGTCGTGGATAATTAAGTCATCTTCAATTAAAATAATTATGAAAGAAGAGAAGACACATCCAACAAATTCTAAGATCGAAAAGACTCACCAAGACAGAAAAACAGAATGGTGGTTTTTCCAAGGATATTTTCAAGAGCGCACCGCAACACAATATTATTTCATGCTTAGCTTTTTCAAAATCAAATTTCCCGCTTATGAAGGGAATAATTCAGAGGGTTATTCACTTTTATTTTCAATTCTAAACGCGGAGACAAAGGAAAATAAGTATTATAGTTTGATTGATCAAAGTGCGCTGGACGGACTTTTAAAAGCTTTTAAGACGGAGAAAGAATTAGATTTTGACCAAG
This sequence comes from uncultured Melioribacteraceae bacterium, assembly GCA_964499285.1. Lineage (GTDB taxonomy): Bacteria > Bacteroidota > Ignavibacteria > Ignavibacteriales > Melioribacteraceae > JAGFIY01. The sequence goes on along the minus strand of CAZCLA010000040.1, from coordinate 14,176 downwards.
ATTTGATGGATGTTTTAGTTAAAGAGATTGGATACCATGGACCCCCGCGGCCCATAAAACTAAAAGAAGTAAAATTCAATTTAACTGATGAACTTTTGAAAATCGACTGGAAAGATTTTCAACTACATCATACCGAAAACAGATTCGAGATTAAATTCCCTCATTTAGATGGAAATAAAACTTGTGAAATCACCTTTAGTGCCGAAAATAAAAAATATTCACTTATAGATTATCAAAAATCATTCGATCCTGAAATTGGATATAGTTGCTCTCCTAATTTAAGTTTTATCGGAAAAACTGACGACAATAGTATCTCGGGCAAAGTCTGGATGGATCACCAATGGGGCGGCTATGGCTGGGTTGTTGACGATGATAAAGAAAAGAAAGTATTGGGCTGGGATTGGTTTGGAATTAATCTTGATAACGGGATGGACTTAATAGTGCTTGCTCATAAATATGCAAAAACTAACGAAGTTTTTTATTTGGCAGCTTCTTTAATGATCCCCGGCGAGCAAAGCCGAACTTATAAGAATGTGAAACTTACTCCGTTAGAAACGTGGGAAAGTCCTGTTACACATATTGAATATTCGGTCTCTTGGAGGATTGAGGTAATTGAGCTTAACTTGAGTCTCGTATTCAAACCTTTAATTGAAGATCAAGAGCTGCAGATATTCGGTATCGCAAGATCAGTTTGGGAAGGAGCCGGTTTTGTTGAAGGGACATTTAATGGCAGCCCAGTAAGCGGAAGAGCGAGAGGCGAGTTTTTCGGCAACGGTTACATTTTTGATTTTCAAAATTATCTTAAGCGTTTAGCAGATAGAGTTGACAAAAGAATCGAAGAATTCCTCCCGAAATCATTTGACGAAGATAGAATAGAATATTTTTTAGGCAAGCCATATTGGCAAAACGAACCTAAAGCATACACGGAACTGATTTCTGTTCCGGTTTGGGATTTGATTTTAAGACGCGGTAAAAGATGGAGACCAATTTATGGTCTTCTTATGCATGAAGCTCTTGGAAAACCCAGCGGTAATTATGAGAGATCTTGTTGTCTTGCGGAATTGATTCACAGCGGAGCATTGATAATTGATGACATTGAAGATAACTCGATTTTAAGACGTGGCGACAAAGCACTGCATCTTAAATATGGTCTTGATGTCGCACTTAATGCCGGGAACTTGCTTTATTTTCTACCTTCTGCTGAACTCTTCAATCATGAACATCTCACTGAAATGCAAAAGCTTTATATCCATGAAATTATGATGAAGACTTATTTGGAAGCCCATTTCGGGCAGACACTCGATATTTACTGGTCAAAAAATATGTCAAAAGAAAATATCGATCTTTGGCTTGATGATAATATTGAGGAAAAAATTCTGCAGATGTACGATTATAAAACAGCCGCCGGACCCAAAGGTTTAGCAGAGATCGCAGCCTTACTTAACGATACGAGTGAAGAAATTAAAAAAGCTGCAATAGATTTTTCAAGAGCATTTGCCGTAGCTTTTCAAATAATTGATGACGTTCATAATTTCAGCAATTCGCCGAAATGGACAAAAGAATGCGGGGAGGATGTTAAAAACGGAAAACTTACATTCGTAATTGCAAAGACTCTTAAATTCTTCGGAGAAAAAAAGCAGCCAAGATTCAAATTTATTTTATGCGACAGCGAACTTAGAAATAATAATGATTCCCTTGCTGAAGCAGTAGAATTGGTGAGAGAATCCGGTGTGCTAGAAGATTGTAAAGATTATGCAAAACAATTAAGTCTCGAAGCCTGGGACAGATTTTCAGAAATCGTCCCAAGCTGCGAAGCTAAAATAATGCTGAACTTGTTATGTCTTAAGATGTTAGACCTTGCTTATGATACTTAAGATAAACATTATTTAAGTAAAGTCATTTTGATAATTTCCGAAATACCACCACAAAGTAATTGTGCAAAATAAACTCCGCAGGATAAATATGATGCATCATAATTAACATTGTAAATGCCGGGGTTTTGATAATCATCCACAAGTGTAGTAACCAGATTTCCGAGTAAATCATAAATCAGCAGCTTTACATTCTCTGCCTTTGGAATTGAATATTCAATCGTTGTAGATGGATTGAACGGATTCGGGTAATTTTGAGTCAGTTTATATTCAGTAACAATCAGTTCATCCTCTGCACCCGAAGCATCGTTAACAAACCACATCATATCTCCAACAAAAATTTCACCGGTGTCCGCTGATCCCCAACCCAAAAACATGATCAGTACATCGGCTTGATCTGTTAGAAGGAAAAAAACTTTTGTAGTATCGGGACCAAATCCATAATCTCGAATCTGATAATCTCTGACCAAAAGTGCGTCAGCAATTTTACCATTTGGCAGAGTAACCGAACCGTAAGAATCGATAGTAGAATGTATTGTTATTGTATCGACATCTTTACCGGGATCGATAAAACTCTCAGTCCCCTCATAAGTCCAAGAATCTCCATATTCAAGAGGAAAAACTATTTCTCTGGGTGGAACTAATGGGATTACAGTCTGCCCTGTTCTATCGCTCACGGCTTCACCATAATATAAAATTCTGTCTTCGAGTACTTTAATAAAACCAAAAATATCTAAATCATTTTCAGTTCTAAATAAATGAGTTGCAATTTCCGCCCCTTCGAAAAAATCCAAATAGCCGGTATCTTCTGCATTGATAAACTGGACAGTCATTTCATCCGGATCCGGTATGTCTGTAAAATCCCAAGTTGTCTCGCCGAAAGTTCCTATATCAACCGTAAATCCCAATGTTTCATAAATGGTTATCATATCCCCCACCGTCCCACCGCCTAAAAAAGTACCAATATTGATAGTTGTTTGAGATTTAAGAGTTGTAACTGTGGTGATACTGAGAATAAGAAGAAATATACGTGCCCTCATGTTTCCTCCTTATAGATATGTTTTGTAATAATAATTAAATAAAAAATTCATATTACTCAAAGAAAAATTTTTTAAATCTTACATTATTAGACAACGTATCCGATTCATTATTAAAATGATTTTGATTTTATTAGATTTATAGTTCAATCAAATCTATTTTCAAAACATTCGGGAAAGTATGCTTTACGCTGTTTTATCGGGATTTATTTTTGCTTTGCTTATTCCCGTTATAAATAAATTAAATAAAAACTCAATATGGTGGATAGCATCTATCTTTCCCTTGGCACTTTCTGCTTATTTCGTTTCCTTCTACGCAACAGTGATTAACGGAGGAAACTACATCCGAGAATATACAAGCTGGATTCCCTCGCTTGGCATAGATCTTAGTTTTTATTTGGACGGCTTAAGCCTAACCTTCTCATTGATAATAACAATTGTAGGATTCGTAGTTTTTCTTTTCGCCGGAAGTTATATGAAGGACTACGATTCATTGGATAAATTTTACATTTATATTATTCTCTTTATGTCCTCAATGATCGGATTAGTTCTATCCGATAATATCATAACAATGTTTGTATTTTGGGAACTTACAAGCATAACTTCCTATCTGTTAATTGGGTTCAACCATGAGAAAGAAAGCTCACGTAATTCAGCACTTCAAGCGCTTCTAATAACCGGAGGCGGTGGTCTTGCTCTTTTAGCGGGACTAATATTAATTTCCGGAATTTCCGGTAGTATGTCAATCTCATCACTTGCTTCGATGAATGACATCCTCACTGGACATAGACTTTATGCTCCAGCAGTCATACTTATTCTAATAGGAGCATTTACAAAATCAGCACAATTTCCTTTTCATTTTTGGCTGCCAAATGCTATGGAAGCTCCGACACCGGTAAGTGCATATCTTCATTCCGCAACTATGGTTAAAGCGGGAATTTACTTGATTGCCAGAATGAATCCCTCGCTTGGAGGAACAGAACTTTGGAATCTTACAATTATGTTCGTCGGAGCAGTAACTATGCTTTTCACTGCAGTTCTTTCCTTTAAGCAGACCGATCTTAAGAAATTACTTGCTTATTCTACTTTAAGTGTGCTGGGCACATTGACAATGCTTATTGGTATCGGAAGCGATCTTGCAATTAAAGCGTTTATGATCTACCTAATCGCCCATGCTCTTTATAAGGCAACGCTGTTTCTGACTGCCGGAATGATTGATCATTCAACCGGAACTAGAAATATTGATGAATTGCGAGGCTTAAGAAAGATAATGCCGATAACAGCCGCGATTGCTATTTTAGCATCGCTTTCAAAGATGGGAATTATTCCTCTAATTGGATTTGTTGGAAAAGAAACGGTTTATGCTGCAGCAATTGAATACACTAATTTTGGTTATCTCTTCATTACACTTGCGGTTGCTGCAAATATTTTTGTCGTATATATTACAATGACTGTTGGTTTTAAACCATTCTTCGGAAAACTTAAGCAGACAAATAAGACTCCACACGAACCACCTATGCGTATGTGGATCGGGCCTATGATTTTAGCAATTTCCGGATTAGTTTTAGGAATATTTTCATCATTCATTATCGGGAAGTTGATAAACAATACTGAACTTGGAATAATAACGGCGAAGTTGAACATACCCGTAAAACTTTGGCATGGATTTACTCTCGAACTTCTGCTTAGTGTCATAACAGTGATCTTCGGAATAATATTGTACTCGAAAAGACATCAATTATTAAAGTACGTCGATAACGTTTCATTTATCAATGTGATCACACCTTCTTTTCATTATCAAAAATTACTTAACGGAACTTTAAAGTTAGCAAAACTTCAGAGCAGAATTCTTCAAAACGGATTTTTAAGATATTATATAATGGTAATAATTATATCGACAATTTTTCTCGGTGGCGCAACTTTACTCTCACTCGGTGAAATGGATTACAGCGGGATAGTCGAAATGCCGGGATTTGAAGAGTTCGTAATAGCAATTGTTATGATAACTGCAACCTATATGACAGTAAGGGCAAAGACAAGATTAGCGTCTATCGTTGCTGTCGGAGTAATAGGATATTCTATAGCTTTGATTTATATAATGTATGGCGCACCTGATCTTGCGATGACTCAATTTGCAATTGAAACATTGACTGTTATTCTGTTTGTACTCGTGATTTATAGACTGCCCGGATATTTACCGTTCTCAAGCATGGCGCGAAGAGTACGTGATTTTATAATAGCCGGAGCCGGCGGATTGCTGATGAGTCTAATTTCAATTATAATTTTGTCCAATCCCCTTTCATCCGAGTTAAAGAATTATTTTGCTGAAAATAGTTATTCCATTGCAAAAGGGAAAAATATCGTAAATGTAATATTAGTAGATTTTCGTGCTTTGGATACAATGGGTGAAATTACCGTTTTGGCAGTTGCCGCTGTCGGTGTTTTTGCACTGCTGAAATTGAGAAAAGGAGCCGAGGAGAAATGAAAACCTCAGTTATTTTATCGACGGCTGTGAAGTATTTGATTCCCCTGTTATTGATCTTTTCATTTTTCCTTTTGCTTAGAGGACACAATGATCCCGGGGGTGGATTTGTTGGTGGACTAGTTGCAGCATCAGCTTTTGCACTTTTTGCAATCGCAAACGGTTTTGATGAAGCAAAAAAATTCTTGAAGATCGAACCAATTATGCTGATCGCAATTGGTTTGCTGATTGCAATATTAAGCGGAATAATTCCAGTCTTTTTTAATCTCGATTTTTTAACGGGAATTTGGTTTGAACAAAACTTCCCCATTGTCGGAAAGTTAGGAACACCATTAATATTTGACATTGGAGTTTTTTTAGTTGTACTGGGAATTTCGACAAAGATTATCTTCTCTTTAGCCGAGGAGGAGAAATAATGAATTTGATATTAGTTCTAATAATTGGAATACTTTATACTGCCGGACTTTATATGATGATGAGGAGAAGTTTTGTGAAGGTAATTATTGGTTTGATTCTTCTTGGACACGCAGCAAACATGCTGATCTTTACAGTAGGAAGGATCACAAAGGGCAATCCGGCATTTTTGAACATTGATGGTGTTATTTTTGAACCGTTTTCAGATCCGCTCCCTCAAGCCTTAATTCTAACTGCAATTGTGATTGGATTCGGTGTTCAGGCTTTTGCGATTGTTCTGTTTAAACGCGCGTATCAAGCAGCAGGAACTGATGATCTTGATGAAATGAAGAAAACAGACGAGGATTAAATTCGTGAAATCATTATGGGAATCATATAATAAACTCGGAATAGTGAATGAGTATAAAAACTTACAAAATGGGAAAAGAAAAATAAAATGTTGATTGTTCTTCCGATAATATCGCCTTTCTTCTTCGGTGTTTTAATGATGCTGTTCTGGAAAAATTATAGCGCACACAGAATCATTAATCTTTTATCATCAGTCATTTCAGTGATAATTTCTGTGTTACTGATTATACAAGTAATTGAACAAGAAATTATCACCCTTCAACTCGGAGGTTGGGAAGCACCATTTGGTATCGTATTGGTCGCGGATTTGTTCAGTTCAATAATGGTTGTGATAACTGCGGTCATAGGATTAGCAACTGCTTTATTTTCTATGGCAACAATGGACGCTGAACGTGAAAGGTTCGGTTACTATCCCCTTTTACAAATTTTATTGATGGGAATTAATGGGGCTTTTCTGACCGGTGATATTTTTAATCTCTATGTTTGGTTTGAAGTGATGCTGATCAGTTCGTTCGTATTGCTGGCTTTGGGAGGAAAGCGTGAACAATTGGAAGGGGCAATTAAATATGTCACTCTAAATTTACTCTCTTCGGCATTATTTTTAGCTGGTGTGGGAATTCTTTACGGTTTAGCCGGCACATTGAACATGGCAGACCTTGCATTAAAACTTCCGCTTTTAGAAGATCCGGAAATGACAACTGTTGTATCAATACTTTTTTTAGTCGCTTTCGGTATAAAGTCAGCAGTATTTCCACTTTTCTTCTGGCTTCCGGCTTCTTATCATACACCGCCGGCGGCTGTTTCGGCAGTGTTCGCCGGACTTCTCACAAAAGTCGGAGTTTATGCTTTAATTAGAGTATTCACCCTCATTTTTGTAAACAACATTTCTTTTACGCACACAATAATATTAGTCATTGCTGCTTTAACTATGTTGACGGGAGTACTCGGTGCAGCAGCACAGATGAATTTTAGGAGAATTCTATCATTTCATATAATAAGTCAAATCGGTTATATGATTATGGGTTTGGGTTTGTTCTCTCCGTTAGCAATTGCGGGCGGGATATTTTATATAATTCATCATATAATTGTTAAAACAAATTTATTTTTTGTGAGTGGTGTAGTGAACGAACTTCGCGGCACATATGATCTAAAAAAACTTGGGGGTTTATATAAACTTTATCCTTTAGCCGGATTACTGTTTCTAATACCAGCCCTCTCATTGTCTGGAATTCCGCCACTAAGCGGATTTTGGGCTAAGTACAGCGTTATTAAAGCCGGCATCGAGTTAGATGAATTTTATATTGTTGCCGTCGCACTTTTTGTAGGATTGTTGACTCTTTTTTCTATGACAAAAATCTGGCACGAAGCATTTTGGAAAATGACTCCGGAAGAAGTTAAAACTAATAGTTCAAATATTGATCCCAAACGGAAGTTATTTTTATTTCTTCCGATTGTGCTGCTTGCTTTAATTACGGTTACAATTGGATTAAATGTCGATCCGTTTTTTAATATTGCACAGAAAGCCGCAGATCAATTGTTAAATCCGGAAATTTATATTCGAGCAGTTCTAGGAAACAGATAATGAACAAGCTGCTTCTAAACATATTACTTGCGATCACCTGGATGTTTTTAACAGGCGATTTGGATTTTATGAACTTTTTCGAAGGTTTTGTAATCGGTTTTATAATACTTTGGATCAGCCGCTATGCTTCCGAAAGTAGTAAATATATAAGTAAAGTACCGAAGGTTATCAGTTTGGTTTTTTACTTTTTGTATGAACTAATTGTTGCTAATATAAAAGTTGCTTATGATATAGTTACACCACAGCACAGAATGAAACCTTCCATTATTGCACTTCCCCTAAGCGTTGATAAAGATTTTGAGATAACAATACTCGCAAACATGATAACCTTAACACCGGGAACTTTAAGTCTCGATGTAAGTTCGGATAAAAAAGTTTTATACGTTCACTCGATGTACGTTTCCGATCCAGAGAAATTCAAGAAGGAAATAAAGAACGGTTTTGAACGAAGACTGATGGAGATTACACGCTGATGTTCGAGTCAGTAATCACATATTTTGCAATCCCGGTTATAACTGTGTCGATATTTATCGTTCTGCTTAGAGTTATTAAAGGGCCTACAATTGAGGATCGTATAGTGGCGTTTGATGTTTTAACGGCAATCGGAATAGCTTTTATTGCAGTTTATGCTGTCAAATCAAACTCGATTAAACTATTGGACGGCGGATTAATTTTGGCACTTCTTGCATTTTTAGGAACAGTCGCCTTCGCTTACTACTTGGAAAGGAGAACAAGGAAATGAAAGAAATTATAAGCGTAATTCTTGTAATAACTGGTTCGTTGTTTATTCTTATTTCGGCAATCGGGTTGTTGAGAATGCCGGATTTGTATATGCGAATGTCGGCTACGACAAAAGCAGCTACATTGGGAGTAGGATTCGTTTTGCTCGGGACAGCAATCCACTTTTGGGAAATAGGTATAGTAAGCCGATCACTGATCATAATTTCTTTTCTGATGCTTACTGCCCCGGTCGCAGCACATATGATTGGGAGAGCCGCATATTTCGACGGAGTACCTTTGTGGAAGGAAACAATATATGATGAATTACGGGGCAAGTATGATGATGAAACTCATGAACTAAATAGCTGAATACTAACTTATTCTTGAGGTTCCATCCCGTAATTTTTCCATTCCTCTTTTGAAGGACCATAAATGCCGGGAACTTGAAGTCCGAGCAATCTCATTAAAATCGTCATTTGTGCGCGATGATGAATCTGATGATTGACCAGCATTTCTAGTACTCTGCTTCTTTCCCAACTTTCACCGTAAAGATCAATTTTCTCGAAAAGCATTACATCATTCCAACGAGACTTAATATTTTTTACAAGTATAGAAGAATATTTTTCATACACTTCTATGATTTCCTTAACTTTAGTTGGAATCGAAACCTCCGAAAGATCATCATTATCCAGCAAACCAACTTTGCTGTTCATCTCTGTTAAAGTCTGGGTAATATGCCAAGCTAGTCTTCCCAATGTTCTTACTTCGCCTGAAACAGATGAATGCAGCGATTCATCAGTTAATCCAGAAAATATTTTTAATGTTGCATCCTTTTCAGTTTCCCATGACTTAAGAAAGTCTTCTATTGATCTGTACATTATAACTCCAATTTATGAATTGTTATCTGAAAAATACCTCTGAAATAATTAAAAGTGAATTATGTTTTCGGAATAATTGAAATTAATTCCTCATCAAATTTTTAGAATGTCAATAAAATTGAATTTTGATAGAAACAATAATTTAGAATTGTCAGAACAATTAAGCACCTAACAGTAAAATTGTAATAAAGAGAAGAATGCCAAAAGTTGAACCTAAATATATAATGCGAATATAATTTCTACCGGAATCATCATTCTCGATTTTATTCAGTTTTAGAATCGGGAATAGAATAAAAGCATCCATGACAAGGATTGGAATAAGATAGACAGCAGAAAACCAAGATAGAAAGAAAGGTAGAAATGAGAACAAAATTACAAACAAGAAAATAATTGTGCTTACTTTTACTGCGACTGGTCTTCCATATTTGATTGCCAATGAATTTGATCCAATTAATAAATCTCCCTTAATATCCATTGCATCAGAAGCTATTTCTTCACCAAGATCTATTAACGCTGCGGTAAGTGCAAAAAACAAAATGTGTTTGTCATATGGAGACCCTACAGAAATTCCGCCGTATATAAAAGTCATTCCCACAGAAAAACTGACTATGACATTTCCTAGTAATCCGCTTTTTTTAAACCTGCGGTTATATAAATATCCCACAACAGTTAATACAAGAATGCAAAAAAATGAATATATGTCAATCAGTAAACTTGTAGCAAAACCTATGATCAACAGAAAGATTGAAAAATACAGTGCCTCTTTTTCTGTCACTAGATTGAAAGGAATTGGTCTATATGGAGCATTTATTCTATCTGTTTCTACATCAAAATAATCGTTAAGTACTAATATTGATGCGGACGCCGCAAAGACCGATAAGAAACCTTTAGCTGCGAGTTGAAAAGAATAAAATTCTTTTAATGCGAGCAGCTGTCCTAAAACAACACAAATTCCAGCTGCAACCGGAAGTTCGAATCTAATTAACTTGAAAAATCCTATGATTTTTTTCAGCTTCAAGTTTTATAACTGCTATATAATTTTCTTACCAAATCATTGGTACAAAACAATGCAAAAAAATTCTTTGGCGTCTTAAATCTTTTATTAATTTTAGAATTACTCATTCTTTCAGCTAATCTATTTCTTGAAGATAAAATATACGGCTAATATCAAAAAGATAAATCCAATCAAGTGATTCATTTTAAAAGTTTCGGTTTTGAAAAGCAGTAACGAAAAAACCGTGAAAACAGTGAGAGTTATAACCTCTTGAATTACTTTTAATTCAACAAGACTGAATGAACCGCCGTTTCCATTATATCCTATGCGATTTGCGGGAACTTGAAAACAGTACTCAAAAAAAGCAACTCCCCAACTAATTAAGACTATTGTAAATAATCCAAGATTTGAAAATGACGGAATTTCCTTGAATTTCAAATGACCGTACCATGCGAAAGTCATAAATGTATTTGATGCAACCAAAAGCAAGATTACCAGAATACCGCTCATTATTTTTCCTTTAGAAAGTTATTTAAAAAATAACTGCGGTATATAGAAAGAATTTTTCTATTCGTCAATATGAATTTTACTCAATTTGGCAGGCATAAAATCAATGTATTATAACTTTTTATAAAAATATGAAATACAAATTTGCTGTTATTTGAAATTGGGCTTAGTCAATCACCCCAATTCAAAGGTAGTAATTCCAAAAATTTTTTCAATCGGGATATTCAGCGGGGTTCCGTAATACATTCTTGCACATTCAAAAACGTAATCCATTTTGTGGTTTTTAACCAGATTGTTTGCGGCTTCATTAACAATTGGTATATCCAAATAAAAGTAATCATCTTTGGCAGCAGCGGAACAGGCTTTAAATAGTTCTTCAGCAATTTGTGGAGTGTCCGCAAAGAGAGGACAAATTTTATAACCCTTGTTGGCTTTACGTAAAACTGCGAATCCCTTTAGTATATTTTTATTAACATATTTAAAACATTGTACTTCCGGCATCTTTAACCAATTCAGCATAAATTTCGGGCGGTTAACACCGAAACAAATTTTATCATATTCTAAAACACTATCTAAATCAATTTTCTCAATGGGAGAAATATTATGATTTATTGGATACTCTTTTCCGATTCCTTCGTAACGTAAATCACGAAAAGCAATTTCAAATCCGCCGCGATTGTAAAACGGCTGCATACCTATAACGCCGTCCATTCCAATTGAAGCACCATTGTTCAATCTTTTTAGCAAAGTATCCCTTCTTAAATACCAAAGTTTCCTGCCTATTCCCTCAGATCTATACTCCGGCTTAACAATAAAAAAACCCATAAACCCAAACTCACCGTCATAAGAAATGATTGAACCGCCTGCAATTAACTCATCTTTAATAAAGAATCCGTAAAATCCATCGGGATCAGTTTCCCAGTAAACTTCTGCGTCATACGGACCGGGATTCCATCCTTCTTCGTCAGCCCATTCGATTAGTTTGTCGACGTGTTCGCGATTAAGTTTATTAAATGCAAATTCGTCAGGCAAGTTCATACATTCTCTTCCTTATTTTCAGCAAAAGCAACTACATAACCATCGGGATCTTCAAAATAAATTACTCTGTGTCCCCAATCTCTTTCTTTTAAGTCGTCTAATTTTTTTGCATTAAGTTTAATTGCTCTATTCACATAGCTTTCAATATTATCTACCATTAAATATAATTCTGCGCGGGGTTGATTGTTTTTTCTTTCCGGTTTTTCGATTTTATCTCCGAGTAAATTTTTAATACCGTTCGCAGGCATAAGTCCAAACACAGTTGAAGATGTTATTTGAAATTCTGTCATTCCCGGCACGTTCAGTTCCGGAGTATGATTGAGCAAAGTCGCATAAAACTCCGTGCTTTTTTCTTGATCTTCAACGTAAAAAATAATGTGTGATTTGTTTATCATTTGATATGCTATTGGTTTTCAATAACTGCACAAAGAAATATAAAGGTAATATATTATCATTCAGTCAATTTTTTTGAAAATAAAAAAAAACAATGACCAAAATTGTTATGTTGAGTAAAATACCGACACCACCTTTATCGTGCAATTTAATAGCCTCTCCATCCCAGAAAAGAATAAATATAATGGAAGAAAATATAGCCGAACCTACAATTAGATAAATCCACCAAGTATTGCCAAAAAGGATACCTATGCCGCCAGTTATAAAACCAACAGCAACAAATATGCATAAAATGCTTGCCAGCAATCTTGTCTTTTTATCTCCGAAAAGCATCGAGAAAGCCCATGAACCTTGAGGCCAGATCATACCAGGTTGAAGTTCAAATAGTTTTTGGCTATGTCCAAAATATAACAGATGAACAAGACCATGTAGTATTGTAAAAACGCCAAATAGAAAGCCGAGCAAGAAATTCCTCCTGTATTTATAATTACTAGCTAACCACTACTTATGCTGTTCAAAAACACTGCCACCTATAAACTCACGAAGAACTGAATCTCCCGGAACAGGTGAGTTGTCTTCTATCGGTTCAATTTCGCTTAAAACGCGATTTAATCTTTGTGCTCTTGTAAAGGCATCTAAACGAAGCGGATCCTTTTTGTATTTTTCCGTCCACTCTTTAAAATCATTTAGAAGCATTGGTCTATAAAGAGGGACTTCATACGGCATCGAAGTATTGATCATATAATCGGCTGAGTTGCAGTAGGGAAGTATGTTTCGTTTTTCGGATGATCGAACATAATGCCAGTGCAGTAAGGTCTGCTCAGGTTTATAAGCACGGTGAACCGAATCACGAAGCATTCTTCTGATTAAACGAAGATCCGTCCAACGAATAAAATCACCTGCTTCGGTTTTCATCTGCAGTAATGGCTCGAGATAGAGCTTAAATTTTTGTGCGGCGGGAATTGCTTTACTGAATTCGGGATAAAGTCCGTGCAAGCTGTCTATTAATAATACTTGATTCTTTTCCACTTTTAACGGAGTTCTATCGAGATATCTTTTCCCTTCTTTAAAATCGTAATAAGGAATTTTTACTTCTTCTCCGTCTGCTAATCTTTTAAGATGTTCGTTTATCAATTCAAGATCGAGAGCCTGCGGAGTTTCAAAATCATAATCGCCGAATTCATCCTTGGGATGAAGCTCCAAATCAAAAAAGTAATGATCTACAATAAGCGGTACAAAACTCATATCCATCTTTTTAAGTCGCTGTTCCAACTTAAGTGTGGTCGTAGTTTTACCGGAAGAAGACGGACCACTTACCATAACCATCCGCAGCTCGTCGCTTCTTTCTTTTATCATTTCCGCAGCTGTATTTAGTTGATCTTCGTAATAACTCTCAGCTTCGTGAACTATCTGTGCGAACTCACCGTTTTTAATTCTTTCGTTCGCAGATTTAATAGTATGCAGTCCGTGATCAACCGCCCAATTAAGTGAACGCCATATTTTTGCCCACGGAATGTACTCGGATGGTTTGGAAAAATGCCGTGAATCTTCTTTCCTTCTTCTTGCAGCCTCTTCACGGTATAGAATATATTCTTTAGCAACTTTAGCGTGACCGTTTTCGATTAATACTTTTTCAACAATATCTTGTATTTCTTCGATGTGAGGTTTATCGTTTTCGTTATATCGCTCATCAACAATTTTTATTACCTGCTTTGCAAGCTCAGCCGCTTTTTCTTTATCGCGACCGCCAACCGAGACCGCCGCCCTGTAAATAGCATTCGCAATTCTATCTTCCTTAAAAGGAACTACTGCTCCTGTACGCTTGATTACAAATTTTACTTTCGCCATCCTCTCTCCGAGTTTGTGCTAAATATAGATTGTAATTTAATTTTTGTTAGAGTTTATTACAAAC
>CAZCLA010000039.1:0-25212 GCA_964499285.1 uncultured Melioribacteraceae bacterium | reverse complement strand
TTAAGCACAATACTTAACTTCAAAAGTCCGGCGATCTGCCGGACTTTTTTTTGATCGATTATACTCCGGGTTAATATTACTTCCTATACATTTAAAAAAAAGCAAATCGAAAGAATCTTTATTCAGAAAAAGACATCAAATCCTAATATCAATATTTTATTATATTAGATTGTTGCTAGAAAGATTTTTTTCAGAACTTTACATTGGATTAATTAAAAAGAAAATAAACATGAAAAGAAGAGAAGATATACAGAAGTATTTGTACGATCAATTTGGAATGAATGCTGGTTATGTAACCGATGTTTTCGAACAATACGAAAGTAATCCTGATACTGTGTCAAAGTATTGGAGAGATTATTTCAGTGATCTGCTTGATGATAAAAATCGTGATATGGAGAAACCTCAAACAAAACCATCAATACCGACAGTTGATGTGCAGAGTACAAAGAATGTCGTTCAATTTCCTCCATTAAGTGAAGATGATACAGCAGAACCTATAACTGGAATTGGTTCCAGAATTATAGAGAATATGGAGTCAAGTTTATCTATTCCTACCGCAACTTCTCTAAGAACCGTTTCGGTTAAACTCCTTGAAGAAAATAGGAGAATAATAAATTATCATCTTCAGAAAATCGGTGAAAGTAAAATTTCTTATTCGCACATAGTGGCTTTTGCGATTGTCAAAGCACTTCGGAAATTTCCCGGATTGAATAATTCTTATACGGTAGTTGATGATAAACCTCATCTGGTGAAAAAGGAATATATCAATTTAGGGATTGCAGTTGACACAGAAAGAAAAGATGGAACGCGTTCGCTGATTGTTCCGAATATAAAGAAGTCATCACGGAAAAATTTCTACGAATTTCGTAAAGCATATGATGAGATAGTAAACAAAGCTCGCACTGGAAAAATTGAACCGGATGATTTTCAGGGGACAACGATTTCACTTACAAATCCCGGCGGTATCGGAACCGTATCCTCAACTCCTCGTCTTATGATTGGACAAGGATGCATAATTGCCGTCGGTTCGATTGATTACCCAGCAGAATTTAAAGCTATGAGTCAATTATCACTTGCTGCGCTGGGAATCGGTAAAGTAATGAACATAACAAACACTTACGATCATAGAATTATTCAAGGTGCTGAGTCAGGAGAGTTTTTAGGCGAAATCGATAAGCTCCTAAGAGGCGGGGATTATTTTTACGAAAATATTTTTACAGATCTCAAAATTCCTCAGATTCCTGTCTCTTGGGGTGTGGACACTACTTCAAAGTATTTCAACGGCAATCAGGATTTAGAAGCTGTTCAAAAGCAGGCAAAGGTTCCTTTATTAATTAATATTTATCGTGTGCGAGGTCATCTTATTGCTAACCTAAATCCGCTTTCATTCCGTTCGGATTATTATGTTGAGTTAGATCCCTCAACTTACGGTTTCACAATTTGGGATTACGACCGTAGATACATCAGCAATATTAAAGGAATGGAATATTCTACGCTTCGTGACATTCTCGATGTTTTAAGACAAACCTACTGCGAAATGGTTGGCGCTGAGTTTATGCATATTCAGCATCCGGAAGAAAAAGAATGGCTGATGAATAAAATGGAAGAGGTGCGCAACAAACCTGCGGTAGACCAGGACACAAAAAAGCGTATTCTTAAGATGCTTATAATTGCGGAGACATTTGAACATTTTCTTCATACAAAATTTATAGGTCATAAACGATTTTCTTTAGAAGGTTCTGAAACATTGATCCCGGTTCTTGATCGGCTTTTAGGTTTAGCTGCAGAGGACGGAGTAAAAGAGGTGTTTTTCGGAATGGCTCATCGCGGAAGATTGAATGTTCTTGCGAATATTATTGGAAAATCCTATGAGCAGATTTTCTCAGAATTTGAGGACGAAAACTATCCCGATCTTCCACAAGGAACCGGAGACGTAAAGTATCACCTTGGAGCATCGGGTATTTACAAAACACATAAAGAGAAGGAAATAAAAGTATCGATTGCCTCAAATCCCAGTCACTTAGAATTTGTTGATCCCGTAGTTGAAGGAATCGTAAGAGCAAAACAGACAAGATCAAACGATTCGGAACGAAAAGAGATAATTCCTGTTTTGATTCATGGCGATGCCGCGTTTGCCGGACAAGGTGTTGTAGCCGAAACTCTGAATCTATCGCAGTTGAAAGGTTATAGAACCGGTGGGACAGTTCATATAATAATCAATAACCAGATTGGATTTACTACAACTCCGGAGGAAGCACGATCATCACCTTATGCAACCGATGTTGCAAAAATGGTGCAGGCTCCTATCTTTCATGTCAATGGTGATGATCCCGAAGCATCGGTTTGGGTGACGAAACTTGCGTTTGAGTATAGACAAAAATTTAATAAAGACGTCGTCATAGATCTGTTCGGTTACAGAAGACACGGACACAACGAAGGCGACGATCCGGTTTATACTCAACCTCTTATGTATAAAAGAATTAAATCGCATCCGTCTGTAAAAGAAATTTACACTGAAAAATTAATCCTTGAAAAAATTATATCCGATAACGAGGCGGAGAAATTTACGGCTGAAACAAATCAATGTCTCAATGATTCGTTGGAAGAGTCAAAAAAAACGGTTAATGATTTTAAACCCGACAGACCTCTGGCAATTCCTAAAGATGAATTGATCAAGACTATTCCAAATTCTGAAACAAAAATAAGTGGGACCGATCTTAAAAGTGTTGTTGAAGGATTAACAACACTTCCGGATAATTTTACTCCTAATCCTAAGTTGAAAAAGAGTATTGAAAAAAGAAAAGAAGTGTTGAACGGAAACGCTAAATTCGATTGGGCTTTCGGCGAAGCACTTTCTTTCGGCTCACTCCTGTTGGAAAAATTTCCAGTTAGACTGAGCGGACAGGATAGTGCCCGCGGTACTTTCAGTCAAAGGCATTTAATATTAACCGATATGAACACGGGCGAGGAAATTCTTCCGATGAATAATATTGCTCCTGATCAAGCAAAAATAGAAGCACTTGACAGCCATTTGTCTGAAAATGCAGTACTCGGTTTCGAGTTCGGATATAGTGCGGCTGATCCACTGACTCTTGTTCTCTGGGAAGCACAGTTCGGTGATTTTGCAAACGGGGCACAAGTTATAATAGATAATTTTATAGCAGCTTCCGAAGTAAAATGGAATCTGCCAAATAATATTGTTTTGCTTCTTCCTCATGGGCAGGAAGGACAAGGACCGGAGCACAGCAGTGCCAGGCTGGAACGATTCTTAATACTTTGTGCAGAAAACAATATGATTGTTGCTAATCCAACAACGCCCGCGCAATATTTTCATCTTTTAAGAAAGCAAGTTCTATTAAGAATTGATAAACCGTTAATAGTACTTACCCCAAAAAGTCTATTGAGATTGCCCGACGCAAGATCCGAAGTTTCAGATTTCACAACGGGAAAATTTCTTCCGGTAATAGATGATTTGGTAAAAAACAAAGATGAAATTAAAAAGGTCTTGATAACGAGTGGAAAAGTTTATTACGATCTTCTAAAGTATAAAAATGAGAACCAATTAACTAACACAGCGATAATAAGATTAGAACAATATTATCCTTTCGAAGAAAAACTGATTATTGATACAATCAATTCATACAATAATGCCGCGAGGATTGCCTGGGTTCAGGAAGAACCGAAAAATATGGGAGCTTGGAATTTTGTATTTATGAAAATGTACGAACACTTTTCGGGAATACAAAAATTTGAATACTGCGGCAGAGAAGAAAGTCCGAGTCCGGCATTCGGGTCGAGTAAATTATTCCAAAAAACACAAGAGCGGCTTATTAAATCAGCATTCGAATAATTATAATTTATTGTCGGTTTTAGTGATTAACCGGACGCCGTTTTTGTTGGAGAAGTAGTACCAAATCCATTCTGCCATCACTTTATATTTATTCCTGAAGTTGATAAGAAACAGAATGTGAACAAATCCCCAAAAGAACCAAGCGATAAAACCAGTTAATTTAAGTTTTTTTATCTGAGCAATTGCCTTTGCTTTACCTATTGTTGCCATTGTCCCTTTATCCGTATACTTAAATGGTTTTTTATTAGATCGATAATTCTCTTTCTTAATTAAATCTGCAGCGTATTTTCCCTGCTGAACAGCAACCGGTGCAATCCCGGGAAGAGGATGCCCTGCTTCTTGAAAATTTGCTGCATCACCTATTACGAATATGTTAGGGCTTTCATCTATAGAACAGTATTTGTCAACGATCACTCTTCCTGCTCTATCAAGTTCAGTGTTAAGCGTAACCAAAAGAGGTGATGCGGTGTTGCCAGCCGCCCAGATAATATTGCATGTTTCGATTACGTGATTTCCAAAATAAATCTTGTTTTTCTCAATCTTTGAAACCATACTGTTCAGGTTTACTTCCACACCTAGTTTTTCCAAATCCTCTTTTGCTCTCAAGCTTAATTTTTTTTCATACGTGTTGAGAATTCTATCGGTTCCTTCCACCAGAATAATTCTGGTTTTCTTTGTATTTATTTTCCTAAAATCACGCATCAAAGTTTTCTTGGAAATCTCCGCAATTGCGCCAGCCATTTCAACGCCTGTCGGACCTCCGCCGACGATAACGAAAGTCATATATTTCGAAACATCTTCTTTATCAAATTTTCTTTCTGCTTTCTCGAAAGCAAGCAGCATTTTCTCGCGAATGTTTATTGCGTCCTCAAGTGTTTTTAATCCCGGTGCGTAATTTTCCCAATCATTGTTTCCGAAATATGAATGTCTTGCTCCTGCGGAAATTATTAAATAATCATACTCAACTTCCTCACCGTCTTTAAGCAAGATTATATTATTAGCTCTATCCACCTTCTCTGCTTCACCGAGAATTACAGTAATATTCTTGCTCTTTCGCAGAATCCATCTAATGGGTACGGAAATATCTCCCGGAGAAAGTGCTGCAGTTGCTACTTGGTATAACAACGGCTGGAACAGATGATGATTTGTTTTATCGATTAATAAAACATCAAATTCGGTGTTATGAAATTTTTTCGCGGCGGTCAATCCACCGAAACCTCCGCCAATTATTACAACGCGTTTTCTCATAATATTGTATAAAAGATAAAATATCCTTAATGCAATCTAACGATTTGCCTTATCATTTGTTGTATAAGTTCGGTTAAGTATTATTCAATTAAAATTGACACCGAATAATTACATTTACATTTAAGTATAAAATTGTATTTTAGTTTTACGGGAGAGAGGATTAATCAAAAATTTATCCTCGGAGGTAAATATGAGAGAGGTTATAAGATTAGGCATCATCTTGCTTATTCCTGTGGTTTTTCTGCTTAGTTTCAAATCAAAAGACAAATCCGACATTTCCAAAATAAGTGAAAACGACCACTACAACTATATTGCAGTCAACGAATGCTTTATGTGGGTGTCAAACAACGGTGACGGCTCGCATGATCCGAGAACAGACGGTTCAGGTTTTTATTGGCCCGGAGGTGAGGATGCAAAAATACCTGCCATATTCCAGGACGGCTTACTATTCGGCGGAAAGTACGGTGATGAGATAAGAGTAAACGGAAATACTCATAGACAAGGTCTCCAAGCAGGTAAGATATTGGAGGACGGAACCCCTGACGATCCATCTAAGGATAAATATCGTGTATATAAAATAAGACGGGATTGGGAAAAAATTCCGCCGGGACCCAAAAGAGATGCCTACGAAAAAGATTATCTTGAATGGCCTGTTGAAGACGGCGCACCCTGGATAGATAAGAATAATGATGGGATTTACACTGTTGGTATTGACGAACCGAAAATAAGCGGCGATGAAATGTTGTGGTATGTTTCAAATGATATGGATCCGGCAAGAAGTACATTCACGTACGGCACTCTGCCGATGGGGCTGGAATTTCAGGTAAAGATATTTGGATTTAAGAGAACCGGTGATTTGGGTGATATGCTGTTTAAAAATTACAGAGTAATACATAAAGGAACGACTACAATTAGGGATATGTATTTATCTTACTGGTCGGATACAGATATGGGTGATGCGAACGATGACTATACCGGGTGTGATACAATGTTGAGTATAGGCTATACTTGGAACGGAGACGATGATGATGCCGGATTTTACAATGATAAACCGCCTGCACTTGGATATAAATATTTCCAAGGACCAATAGTTGAATCAAGCCAAAATGACAGCGCGAAGATTTTTGGAGAATGGAGACGTGGTTATAAAAATTTACCGATGACATCTTTTATTGAATTTGTTAAATCGATAGGACCTTTTCGAGATCCCCAACAAGGAGTTCCGGGTGGCTCGGTTGAACTCTATAACTATTTTCAAGGATTAGGTTATAATGGCAGTAGTATAATTAATCCAATCACAAATCAAATCACAAAATTTATGGTCTCGGGCGATCCAGTAGCCGGGATTGGATGGTATGACGGGGATGGCTGGCCTGGCGGACCAGGTCGAGGAGATAGAAGACATTTAATGTCAGCCGGACCTTTTAACTTTTCGCCTGGTGATACGCAGGAAGTAGTTATTGGTATAATAGTTGGTCAAGGAGAGGATCGATTTGACAGTATAACAGAGCTTCGCAGAAAATCTAAAGCTGCTCAAACTGTTTACGATCTCGATTTTGAACTTGAGTTTGAAATATCTAGTCCGAAGCTTCATTCAAGTCACGCATCAAACAAAATTAGCCTTTGGTGGGAAGCAAGTTCTGAAGATTATGAACTAATAGACCCAATTTTGTCGGGGACTGATCTAAGTGACAAATCATACAAATTTCAAGGTTATCGTCTGTGGCAGTATTCAGATATTGAAGGAAATGATCCGTTCTTAGTCGGTGTATGGGATGTAATTGATTCGATCGATATAGTATGGGATTACCGATATATCGGAAGCCAATACATAAAGGTTCCGGTGATTGAAGGACCAAACGAAGGATTGAGAAGAAGTTTTACGGTTGATTATGATTATCTGGAGGATGGAATAATTAAAAATGGTAAAAATTATTATTTCGGAATAACAGCATATGCGGTATCACCAAACAGTTCGCCGACTTATTTCGAAAGTACACCGCAAATAATAGAAGTAATCCCGGGGAGAGGAGAGATAGATGTAACCTCCAAATACAGTATGGATGATATAATAATTGCTGAACAAAAAACGGGTTACAGCGACGGATTGATAAAATTTAAGATAATAGATCCGCTTGCATTAACCGGACACGAATATGATGTTGAAATTGAAAGAGAAAATGAAGGACAAATATATTATTCACTTAAAGACATAACATTGGATAAATATTTAACTCAAAGAGAAAGTACGGTTGTTGAGAATAAAACATCACAGTTCGGAGAAATATATATACCGGAGAATGATACACTTGGTCAAAAAGTTTTTGACGGATTTCATCTATCTGTAGAAGATCAGTACAGAAATAAAACATACACTCAACCTTTTCAATATGTAGTGAAAGAAGTGGTTGAAGTAAAAGGAGAAAATGGTGAAGAAATTGAACCGGGGAATGTTTGGAATCAATTCAATTCAACCGGTGATTGGATGATAGAAGGAAGAGCAAAGTTTGGATTTATCTGGCAGCATAAGTCAACCCAAAGTTTTGGGTTCAATGAATATGAGATACGTTTCGGCGAAAACGAAGCATCACGTTGGTATGCAAACGGATACCAGCGAGGATTTATTCTGCCGATAACTCCAGACTCATTAGGTGAAGGAACAGTGCCATTCTCAATTTGGGATCTGAAGAATACACCAAACGATCCAAGTGATGATGAAAGATTAGCAATAAAAATCCGCGACACAGACGAAAATGTGGAGGGTTCAGAAAGTGATTCAACTGGAGCTATTCCAGATAAAAGATGGACACAATTGGAAGACGGAAGTTGGGAACAGATATATGCATATAGAGTAGATGATCCGTTAAATTTACCGAACCCTTCAGCGAGAGCCAATCAGATGGAATTACCTTTCGGAGGATTTACAATTGTAGGGGACATACCGGCAGAGGGAACCGTTATAAGATTGGTATCACTTAAACCCATAAACGACGGAGATGTATTTTCGGCAAAGCTGAATGCCCCGGTTAAAAACGATTACTCAACGGCAAAGAACAAAATAGGAGAAATAACAGTTTTTCCTAATCCGTATTACGGAACTCATACTTTTGAAAAATCTTATTCACAAAGGTATGTGAGGTTTACCGGATTACCCGAAGAAGCGATTATCCGAATTTATTCACTTTCCGGTGTTTTTATAAAACGTATTGATAAAACAACTGCCAGTGAGTTTGTTGATTGGGATTTGAGGAACAGTTCAAATCAACTTGTTGGAAGTGGAATATATTTAGCATATCTCGAAATGCCTGGGATAGGTGAAAAGATATTGAAACTTGCTGTCATTCAAGAAAACAGAACAATTGATTGAAACAATATGAAATGTATCATAACAATAAAATTTTGGAAGTAGATTTATAGAAATTTTATAAAACCATATAAACAATTTCTAAGTCAAGATTAGTTTTTGTCATTGCTGAAATCACTTCGTATTTTTGATTTCAAATTTAATCGGACAGAAGAAGCAAAAGTGAAATCGAAGATAGCAGAAGTGTGGAAATCCGAATGGAGCAAGAAAGAGTTTAAACTCTATTTAATTACTGCCTTTGCGTTTTTAATCCCTGCTTTAAGTGTCCTTCCTAAATATCTTCTCTGGAACGAAACAAGGAAAGGATTCGCATTTGCTGATCCCATTTTGAAGTTGTTTAATCCGGTCGATGTTACCTGGCTTACATTCGGATTGATATATGCTTCAATAATAATTGCATTCATTTTACTCGCAAAATCACCAAATCGACTTTTGATAATTTTTCAATCCTACGGAATCTTAGTCTTCTTTAGAATTATTTCTATGTATCTACTTCCTCTTGATCCTCCTGATATGCTCATTCCACTTGACGATCCTTTTGTCCAGCTTTTCGGCGGAGGTGTGATATTGGAAAAAGATCTGTTCTTCTCGGGACACACTTCAACTATGTTTCTTCTCTACCTGGGAGCGGATGGAAAAAAAACGCAATATATTTTTCTTGCTGCGACAATTTTTGTGGGACTAGCTGTCATAATTCAGCATGTGCACTATTCGGTTGATGTTTTTGCGGCACCTTTTTTCGCCTTCGCTGCTTTTAAGTCGGCAACATATATTTTTAATAAAGTTTACGGAGCTAAACAATGAAAAAGATTTTAACATTGAATCTTGGAATTATCCTTTTTCTAGGATTTATTTCATGTTCTTCTCAAACAAGAACAGATCTTCACGATCTTATCACTGTTCTTACTATTCCCGACGGGACATCAGTTGAATATGTAATTAGTGATTTATTCTATTCAGATTCATACGATGGAATTGAATTCGAGCCCCACAAAAATTTGACTGTAACTTATTCCGGCGGCAAACTTGAAGTAAAACCCGACGAAGGATTCAGCGGTGCATCTTTTTTGAAATTTTCGCTTAACGGTGATGATTATGCAATTGCTGTTAATGTTGTAAAAGTTCCGCGTTTTAAGTTCTCCTACAAGCCTGAAAAAGAATATAATACTATTACTCTGTTCGGGCAGTTCAACAGCTGGAACCGTGAAAATATGCCTATGACAGATAATGATGGCGACGGAGTTTACGAGATTTTAATTCCGCTCGATCCGGGCGAGTATCAATATAGATTTTATCTTGACGGGGAAGAGATACTCGATCCATTAAATTCCGATTCGGTTTCGAATGGAATGGGTGGATACAATTCTGTTTTCAGAGTTAAAGAAAGCAAAGTTCCTTCGCCTTATCTGCACCTTATCTCACATTCCGGTGATAATGATTTTCTCAAAATAAATTTCTCGCTTGAAACATCATCTGACAGTGAGTTTAGAGCAGGAGGATTGATCGGAAATTTTAAACTTCCGAACAATTACTTTAATCTAAACGGAAAGTCGATTGAACTTAGAATTCCTCGGGATGAATTGCCTGGTGAAAAAATAATAAGAGTTGGTGTTGATCAAAACGGGACCGCAACAAATTTCCAAACATTAGTGTTCATTGACGGCAAACCAGCAGCAAACGGTGATGCTTTTAAATGGTATGACGGGGTTATATATTCATTAATGATAGATAGATTCAATGATGGCGATGAATCGTTGAATAATCCAATTGTTCATGATTCACTTTTCGAAAAAGCAAATTACAACGGCGGTGATTTGCAGGGAATTATCGATAAACTCAACGAAGGCTACTTCGAAAATTTGGGAATTAATATTCTTTGGATATCTCCGGTATATGATAACCCAAACGAAGCATTCAGAGAATATCCTGCACCTCATAGGTGGTATTCAGGTTATCATGGTTATTGGCCTATTCACCACGAAAAAGTAGATGAGCATTTCGGAACAATCGAAAAACTAAAGGAACTAGTAAATACAGCGCACGAAAAAAATATTAAAGTACTGCTCGATTTCGTTTCAAACCATGTTCATGAACAGCATGTTTTTTACCGCGAACATCCAGAATGGTTCGGTAATCTTGAACTTCCGGACGGAAGACTTAATTTAAGAATGTGGGACGAACACAGATTAACAACTTGGTTCGAGCCTTATTTACCTTCTTATGATTTGATAAACTCTTCCGAAGCGATGGAAGCACTGACCGAGAATGCATTATGGTGGCTTAATGAATCCGGAGCCGACGGCTTCCGTCACGATGCTGTTAAACATGTTCCCAACGAATTTTGGCGGGAACTAACACGAAAGATTAAAGAAAGAATCGAAACAAAGAATAATGTTCAAATTTATCAAGTCGGCGAGACATTCGGTGATTACGATCTTGTAAGTTCTTACGTGAATAACGGGCAGTTGAGCGCACAGTTTAATTTCAATCTTTACAACACTGCTCAAGCTGTTTTTATTGATCCGGATATTTCCTTCAAAGATTTGAAAAACGAATTGATAAAAACTTCGAACGTATATGGAATTCTTCACGTTATGGGCAACATTATGGACAGTCACGATAAGAACAGATATATGGCTTATACAGACGGCGATCTTAAACTTGAACAGTGGAGCGCGGTTGAAGAAGGATGGAATAATCCGCCGAAGGTTGATGATCCAAGAAGTTATGATAAAGCAAAAATTTATCTCGCTTATATGAATTCAATTCCGGGATTACCTGTAGTATACTATGGAAGCGAATTCGGGATGACCGGTGCTTCGGATCCAGACAACAGAAGAACGATGCGATTTGACGATGAGTTAAGCGAACATGAAAAGAATATGTTAAATGATGTAGCTGAGATGATTAAGATGAGGAATAAGCATACTGCTCTCCGCTACGGAGATTTATATTTTCTTGAAGCTGATGATAATACCTTTGTGTACATTCGAAGCGATTTGAATGAACGAATTCTTGTTGCAATAAACAAATCCGAAGAGAATGTCGAGATGCAAATTAATATCCCCAGAGAATATGGAGTAACATCTCTTACTGATCTTTTAACGGGTGAAGTTATTAGAGTACTTAAAGGGGCAGCCAGTTTTGAATTGACAGGAATTAGTTATAGATTTTTAAATCTAAATCAATAATTAATATTAGAGGGATAGTTGAATAAAAAAATTATTGAATTATTCAGTGATGAATTAGTTGTAAGGAAAATTAGGTCAAAATTACCGGATTTTTTTCAACTTGCTGAAATGGAATCCGAAAGAGGCGGAAGGATTGGGATGGAAGTCGGTTCACTCAGAGAAAGAATTCTTATTTCTTTGTTTATGTACTATTTTGGTGAAGAGAATGTAAAAGCTGATTTACCGATAACAAATCCTGAAGCTGATGTGTTAGTATTTGATAAGTCAGTTTCGATTAAAACAAAAACCGGAAGTGGTTTGAGTGGGGTGAAATTGATTTGGACTGTTGATCAAGAAAAAGCGCGGAGTTTTCAATCCGGTTATAAACCATCTTGTGATATGGTTTTTGCTCATATAATTTGGGATCAAGCCGGTGCTTTATATTATTTCCCTGTTGAAACTCAGTTGGAAATATTTAATGATTTTGGCAGAGATAATTATATCAAATTGCCTGTAAGAGGAACAAATCCAAGGGGAGTCGAGATTTCTTCGACCGGTTTGAAAAAATTGATTAATCATGAAGATACACGAAAAATTGAGATCGCCTGGAACAAAAATGAAATTAAATACAATAAATACGAAAGATGGTTGGAATTATGGGAAGAAAGTTAAATTCTCTCAAAAATACTTCTACTAGTTCATTTGGAACTAATGGGAGAATCGGTCATGATTCTTCGAAGTTCTACAATAGTAAATTATATGAGGGAATAAATAAAGAGCGAAAAGTCAACTATATTGAAAATAAGATTCCTAAAGAAATAATAAATAAACACCTCTGCAGTTCTAGTGAATGTATGGTTGAAATTCCCGATAATTCGGTTCATTTGATGATAACTTCTCCACCATATAATGTTACTAAAGAATATGATAAGGATCTTAATTTAGTTGAATACCTACAAATGTTGGAAAGTGTTTTCAAAGAAACCTACAGGGTCTTAGTGCCTGGGGGTAGAGCTTGTATTAACGTTGCAAATCTGGGTCGTAAGCCTTATATACCTTTACATGGTTATATAATTGAGATTATGCAAAGCATTGGATTTCTTATGCGTGGAGAAATTATTTGGAACAAATCAAGCAGCGCAAGTCCATCTACAGCTTGGGGAAGTTGGCTTTCGGCAGCTAATCCTGTACTGCGGGATATACATGAATATATACTAGTATTTTCAAAAGGAACATTTTCGTTGAAAAGAAATAATAATGAAAACTCTATAACAAAAGATGAATTTTTGGAATGGACAAAAAGCGTTTGGACTTTTAACGCTGTATCGGCTAAAAGAATTGGGCATCCTGCCCCATTCCCCGAGGAATTACCTAGGAGGTTAATTTCTCTTTATTCATTTAAGAAAAATATAATACTTGATCCATTTGTTGGCAGCGGGACAACAAGTCTTGCAGCATTAAAAAATGGGCGATTCTTTATTGGTTATGATATAAGCGAAGAGTATATAGAAATTGCAGATCGTCGAGTGGAAGAAGTAAAAAATCAGTTAAAATTATTTTAATAAAAAACAAAAACCGCCTGTTATTCTACAGGCGGTTTAAATTTTATTCTATTGTTTTGGTGTTTCCTTTTGAACCGGGGTTTTTAGTTCATCCTCAATTATGTTTCCGTCAACATCAATTTCTTTAATCTCGTAACCGAACTCTTTCAGCTTATCCGCATATTGAGTTTTATCTCCAACAATCATCCAAGCAAATTTTGTGGGATCAAGCGTTGAGTTTGCGGCTTCTCTTACTTTATCAAGTGAAAGATTTTTGACGCGTTCTGAATATGTTTCGAAGTAATCTTCCGGAAGCCCGAAACGAACTATTTCCGACAACGAAGCAGCAACTGCGCCATTAGTTTCCCAATTGCCGGGAAGCGTTAAAGTATTGTTGAGAATAATTTTATCAAGCTCGTCCTCAGTGGCTGGATTTGTCGTGATGTATTCATTTACTTCCCTTAGTACTTCCGCAAAAGATTCTTTGGTTTTGTCGGATTGAACCATCGCAAAAACTAAGAAGGGTCTTTGTCCTCTTGCTCCAAAAATCAAACTCTGCGAGCCATAAGACCAATGCTTGTCTTCTCTCAAGTTCATATTTATTCTCGATGTGAATGTTCCACCGAGAATATCGTTCATTGTTTCAATTTCTAAATTGTTTTCAACGCCGCGCGGTGCAACCAATTGACCGCTGAAAATTATCGATTGCGGGGCATCGGGTTTATTCAAAAGATAAACAACAGGCTTTGCTGCGTTTTGAACCTCACTTATATTCTTCTTTGGCACATCTCCTTTTTCCCAATCGCCAAATTTACTCTCGAGTTTCGGAAGTAATTCATCCATCGAAATATCCCCGGTTACGACCAATGTTGCATTATTTGGTTTGAACCAAGTACTGTGGAAATTCATTAACGCTTGTCTATCAATTTCAACAACAGTCTCCTCATAACCGCTTCCGGTGAAGGGGATTCCGTAGGCATGTTCCTTTCCATATAGAATTCCCGGAAATGTTCTCAATGCCATTTGAACAGGATTTGTTTTTTCGTTTTGGATTTGAGCAAGAGTCTGTTTTTTCAATCTTTCAAGTTCTTCTTCCGGGAATGATGGTTTTAAAATTATATCTGTAAACAACTCCAGAGATTTATCGATTGTCGATTTAAGAGTTGAGAGGTTCACGAAAGACATATCTAAGTTAGATCCACTGCCCAAGTTTGCTCCAAGATTATCTAATGCATCGCTTATTTCGAGAGAGTTCATCGATGTCGTTCCCTCATCAATCATCTTCATAGCAAGTCCTGCAGTTCCCGCTATCCCGAATTGATCTGCAGCAAATCCCGCATCCAGTTGAAGACTTAAATCAACAACGGGTACTGTAGAACGCTGAGCCAGCATCACTTTAAGTCCGTTTGATAAGACAGCAGTTTGAACATCCGGAAATTTTGCATCAGGAGGAGTTCCAGATTCCGGAAGTTTTGATCTATCCGCTCCAACAGCGGCTGTTACATAATTAGGATATGGATGAACTTCGAGAATGTATTCGCCATCTGTCAGCCATTTGTTCGAAGCTTCTTTAATGTCATTAATAGTTGAGTTTGATATATATCTCAAGTATTTCTTATAATGATCCGGACCATCACCGTAAACTTCAGATTGAGCAAGAATATCGGATTTACCACCGAAACCTCCAATACCTTCAATTCCTCCAATGAAGTTTGCAATGTGCTTTGTTTTTACTCTCTGTAATTCTGCTTGAGTCGGTCCTTCTTTTAAAAATTTTCCGAACACTTCGTTAATAACTGCTTCTACTTCGTGCAGATCACCACCGGGTTTTACGGTTGCGTGGATTACAAACTGACTTCCGATTTCACCAGGCGAATAGTATGCTGCAACATTTGTTGCAATTTGATCATCGTAAACCAAACGTTTGTATAATCTTGAAGTTTTGCCCATAGCAAGAACGTCGCTTGCTAAATCAAGATATGCTAATTCTTCATTTCCCCATTCGGGAACGTTCCATACTTTATAAATTCTAGCTTGAGGCACGCGGTCTTCAACGATCTGACGTTTTGTACCCTCCATTTTTGCTATCCAGGTATCATATTTGGAAATCGGCGGACCTGATGGGATATCCCCAAAATATTTTTCGACTTTTTCTTTTGCCACTTCGGGGGTGATATCTCCTGCGACTACAAGAACTGCATTAGCTGCTCCGTAATATGTTTTAAACCATTCGTGAACGTCATCAAGACTTGCAGCATCTAGATCTTCCATTGAACCGATGACTGTCCAGGAATATGGGTGTCCGGAAGGATATGTTGCTTTCGTCATCAAATCATTAACAACTGCGTATGGCTGATTTTCACCTTGTCGTTTTTCGTTTTGAACTACGCCTCGCTGTTCATCAAGCTTTTCCTGTGTAACTGCTCCGAGCAGATGTCCCATTCTATCCGATTCCATCCAGAGAGCGAGATCAACGGCTGATGTGGGAACGTTTTGAAAATAATTAGTTCTGTCCTTATTTGTAGTTCCATTTAACGTAGTTGCTCCTATTCTTTCCATAACTTGAAAATAATCATCATCATTATTTTCGCTTCCGTTAAACATAAGGTGTTCAAACAGGTGTGCAAATCCGGTTTTACCAATTTTTTCATTTTTAGAACCAACGTGGTACCAGATATTTACAGCAACAATCGGTGCTTTATGATCTTCATGAACAATTAGTGTCAATCCGTTATCGAGCACGTATTTCGTAAAAGGAATATTAATTTCTTCTACGTTTTGCGCATGGATGTTTACGAACATATATGTAAACGCAACACACGCTGTTAATAATTTTCTTAACATACATTTCCTCCAGATGGTTTATTTATCTTGTTTAATTGATTTAATAATTTCGGAATTTTCGGGTCTTGTCTTAATTAAGGAAAATAGGATAAATACTCCTTAAAATAATAAATTCTCGTTAGACTTTTTAAAATATTACATAAGAGTATTGACGGATAAACACTGTTAAGAGTTCCTCAAAAATTGAGAAAATCTGTTTCCTCTGATTAGGGCAAAAAGCATAATAACGATCCGCCGATAATTGGAAAATGTTAAATGCGACGGCTTTGAGGAACAGATTTGAGGAAAATAGTTTTTCCGGAATTCAAGAGGATTTTGACAGAACAAATATTGCTCTTATCGAAGTTTTGCACGGCTTTTTCATCATATTGTCTAAGATTTTCCTCATCTCTGTTTCCGGGTATTACTTTTTCCACACCTGTCCAGTATTTCTGGGGAAGAAGCAGAAAAATTTCGGCTGATGAACCGGGTTTTATATTTCCCGGATATCGATGAAATTTGATTGGATCTAATGTTAAAAATATCTCACTTCCGTCTGTAAGTTTGAGAAAAAATTGATCTTCATTACGGTTGAGTTTTAAAGCATCATCTGTTGAATTGTAAATCATTATTCTCAAATTTTTCGGCTCAACTTCTGCCCACGCAAAGAGATTCGTGTTCATCTTGTCATTGCTGTAATATGAAATCCCTGTCTCTTCCGTGTAAGCTCCAATTTTAAAATTACTGTATTCTTCCTCGGGCATCTCAATTCCAAATAGATCGTTAACCGGATTCAATGTTGAGCATGCGGCAATTATTGATACAGAAATAAAAATTAGGATTCGGGTTATTGATTTGTTATCCATTTCCTTCCCCTCGACATTTCTATAATTTACTTTATCGATAACTATCAATCGTATCTTTGCTCAACCAAATATGCCTTCTGCCGTGAGCAAGCATTGCCATTATTGCTCCACCGATTTGAAATTTGATTAATGGTGAAACAGGGGATGAAACTTTCACTTTTAATTTTTTCTCCGAAACCGCCCTGTCAATAATTTGCTTCATATCGCCCATAGATTTATCGAATGATAATCTCAGATCATGCGGTGTGATATTTGATTTGGGATAAAATATTTCATTTGTAGGCAATCTTTTTTTGACAGGAGGTTCCATCAAGTTCGTAAACCATTTTGAAAATAATCCTGGCTTAAAACTATTGTAGTTTCCTCGTTTTGTATTTTGGATCAAGGCCGTGAAGATTATTTTGTTGTATTGATTTTGAGTTATGACAATATGATCAATTTGTTCAATAGGCGACCATCTTTCCGGAGACGGTTTTCTGTTCAGAAGTTCGTTGCCGGTTTTTTCAAAAATCTCAATTCCGGATGAACTCAGTTCTTCAAGTTCTTTCATCAATTTTGATAATAATTCTTCGTCCGACATATTGTGAATTCTAACTCTCTTATTAAAAAATTAATCTTCAGAATACTGTAATATAACTTTTCTTATTGCACTCTGACAAACAGAGCAGAACGGTTTAACACCTTTTGAAAACATGATACAATCGAGCATTGATCTGTAAAGACCAAACTGCATATAACCGGCACCCTCAAAAGCTCCTACTTTTCCATAGTGAATATTTTCTTTCAGATACCTGTCAACTCTTTCGCTTTGTTCTTTATCTAATCTATCGTAATTTTCTTCCGCAGCTTTAATCTCTTCCTGTGGTGCGTTGTTCTTCTTCAATTCAGAAATATTGTCGTTCAATTCAGCTCTCTGTTTTTGCCAAGCATAATCCATCGAATCGAACTCTGCTTTGTTCCATGGAGTGGGAACGGGAGTTGATGGATCGACAAGTTCGCCCCATTTTAATTTTTTTGTATTTAGCATTGCGGTTATATTCGCTTCTGTGGGCTCGCGGTCAGGTTTATAAAAATCTGTGTAAGCAACATCGGAAGTATAATACTCATCTGCTAATCCAGCAAAGGAATGTCCGAATTCGTGGAGAAAGATGTAATCCCGGAATTGTGTGTCTGAAGTGAAAGTTGCATAAAAGTTATAAATTCCGCCTCCACCGTAACGTTTATGATTTGCCATTATAAAAATTGCATCAAAAGGAACTGCGGATGCAGCATCGTATACTTTATGGACGGATTCCGTAAGCATATAACGTTCCGAGCCGAGTGCGTTGAATGAGGCATCGAGAGCAGTGTTTTTGTATATATTTGCCCTAGGCTCGTCAATGCCTGTTTCTTCGGATGGAACCAGGACCCCGTAAATATTAAAATATTCCCGCATAGAGTTGTAAGGTTCGAGACTGAAAAACATTTCCGTAAAGTGAGTAATATCCTTTTCAAATTTGCTCGATTCATCCTTAGTATATCCTTCGCCAAGAATGACAACGTCCACTTTCGAGTGAGCATCGCCGCCGGAGTAAGATTTTATGACGGTGGTGGTTGAATGATCAATTTTTAGGTCTTCTGCTTTTATCTCAGCGGGATTTATATCAATGCTGTAAATTTTTTGTGTAACGTTTTCAGCAGAAGTTTTTTCGATTACAAGTTTTACGGGAATGATAGGGAAAGGTATTAATATGACTTCTTCAAACGATTTGCTCTGTCCGCTTATTGCTTCGCTGCTAGTTTGATATTCTTTAAAGAAACTATCGAATCCTTTTGAGTAAATAACAGAACCCGTATTGGAATCGTAAACCTTAACGTGGTAAGTGCCGTTGTTAAAATTATCGATTAAATATTTTCTACTGCCCGACCAAATTCCGTACTTTATAAAATTCTGTATTTCAAATTTTTCGGAAACGGCATTGCCTGTATGTATGTAATCGATTCGTAGAGTTGAATCCTCAAAAAAATTATCGAACCGAGGAAAGTCTTGTGCAGATGTTAAAACTGCTGTGACTATCAGCAACTGAATCAGAAAAAATCTCTTCATTGTAACCTCGATGATGAAATGAATTGATATCCGTAAAAGTAAAAAAAAGAAGTGAAATTAATTGGTAGATCTGAAATTAAAATTGTCGATATCAAAGAAGGTTCTTTGCTTCGGGCAGCTCGATTATGAAATTACTGCCTTCACCAAGATGACTTTCTACGCGTATATCACCCTTATTTTTTTCGATGAACTCCTTACTTATCAATAACCCGAGTCCAGTTCCTTGTTCCTTGGCAGTTCCGGGTTTACTGAAGTTCGATTCAATGCTGAAAAGTTTTTTCAGCTCTGCTTCACTCATTCCTATCCCGCTGTCTTTAACGGAAATTTCCACAAAACCGTTTTTCCCTTTAGCGGCAGAGATTACAATGTCATTTTTAGGATGGCTGAATTTTATTGCATTATTAATGAGATTTCTTAGTATCGAATTTACCATGAAAGGATCAGCGTCTATCATCAAATCGTCAGATATATTTTTTACAATTCTTAGATTTTTCTTTCGTACTATTTCAGAAAATTCTTTAGTAGAATCTTCAATAATGGATTTTACATTTAAAACTTTTTTCTCAACCTTCAACGATCCTGTTTGAGATCTTGCCCATTGAAGCAGATTTTCAAGGAGGTTGTAAGATTGATTTATAGTCTCGCCTATCGTGTTGATGTATTCTAATCTTTCTTCGTTGGATAGAGAAGAGTACTCGTTTTTTAGAAGATTGCTGAAACCCATCATTGCATTAAACGGGTTTTTCAAATCATGCGCGATAATCGAGAAGAATTTATCCTTTGTATTATTTATTTCTTTTAATTGTATTTCCGAATCACGAAGCTGTTGAATTACTTCTTGTAGCTGCATATTTGTTTTTTCAAGCTCTTTGTTAGCCTTTCTTCTGAGAAGATATCTATTGTAAATCAATACTGCACTGAATAGGGCGAATATTAAAATAATCGTTAGATATGTTGTAATTCTTTCTTCGTCTTCTAGCTTTAAGTTTTGGATTGCTTGCTCACGTTTCAGAACTTCAATCTCGTGTTCCTTTTGAGCAGCTTCGTACTTTGTTGTTAATTCTGTTATTCTCTCCTGATTGATTTCTTCATAAATAGTGTCACGTAATGCATAGTAATTTCTCAAAAAATAGTTTGCTTTCTGAAAATCTTTTTGATCTTCATAATAGTTAGTCAACCTTAAATAAACTTCCATAAGCCTGTCTTTTGAACCAAGTTTTTCGGATATCTCCAATCCGCGGTTGTAATAATTGATTGCTGCGGATTTGTTTCCAATCTCATTATAAATATTACCTATTGCAATGAAAATGGATGCACGCAAGAGTAAATCATTAATCCGTTCGTTTTTTTCCAAAGCTTGTTGGTAGTAGTCTAATGCCGTTGGATAATCCTTGGATTTGTAATACATATCTCCGATATTGAATAATGTATAGATAATACCTCTACTATCATTTACTTTTTCTTTTTCTTCGAGAGATTTTTGCTGGTAGTCCAATGCTTGAGAGTATTGATTCAAGCCAGTGTAACTATTTCCCATATTGTTATAAGCTCGCCCTTTCACATATCCATTATTGAGATTTTTGCCGATGTTCAGCGCGGTAACCGAATAACTCAATGATTTTTCGAATTGACTCAATTCATTATAAATTCGCGAAATATTGTTCAAAGTAATGGCTTTGCCAAACTCATCGTTTAATTTTTCTTTTACTTCAAGTGAATTGTGAAAGTATTCCAACGCCAGTGAATAGTCACTTTTAATCCAGTAGATAAGACCTAAGTAATTATAAGAATTTCCCATTGCTTCAAGATCGTTGGTCTTAGTGCTGATTCCAATCGATTCTTTATACTTTTCCCTTGCTTGAGTATAATCTTCCTTTTTCCAAAAAACTAGTCCCAGATTGTTTAACGCTTTTGCAATTCCCGTAGAATCATTTAGTTCAGTAAAAATTTCAAGTGATTTCTGCAGGTTCGAAAGTGCGTCGTCCAATTCAACTTTAATTGATTGAATAAACCCAATGTTGTTTAGTGCTTCTGCCATCCCTTTTTGATATCCCAATTTAACAGCTTCATTTAGAGATGAACGGGAATAAGTTAGGGCAGAGTCAGGAGAGTAATCTATTAATCCAACTGAAAGTTTATTAAGCAGATTAACTTTCTCAACACCTTGCGAGATGCTTATATCTACTTTTAAACTGTCCAAATATTCAGAGAAAAAAATCTCCTGTGCAAAAATCCTTGAGTTATTAAAGCTGAATAAGCAAAAAAGGATTATACTCAGTGCAATATGTTTTTTCAGTGCAATCATGTATTTAATTTAATATTCATCACTAATAATCGAAAAAAAATCTATTAAATAAAGCAAAATTTTCAAATGGTATCGCTTTGTGCAGAGAATATTTTAAGACCGATTATCCCAATAATTATTAAAAAGATGCACAATATCCTCATTATGTTTTTAGGCTCATCAAAAAGAATTATGCCGAGTATAGTTGTGCCAACTGCACCGATGCCCGTCCAGACAGCATATCCTGTTCCAATAGGAATTGTTTTCACGGCAGCAGCAAGAAAATAAAAACTAAGAAGCATTGCGGCAATCGTATAAATTGATGGATAAAGCTTTGTTAATCCTTCGGTATATTTTAATCCAATTGCCCATCCTATTTCAAAAATACCGGCAATAAATAGAAGAATCCAAGCCATATTTTTCCTTCCGAATTGTTATATGAGATTTATTTTCATTGAAAAAAAGTTATTTTTGTACAAATATCAAATGATAAATAACATACGAGAAAACTATGATTACTTCATCACAACTTAATCAATTCTTTAGTTCCGATAAAATTGCACTTTATGGACTTTCAAGAAGCGGAAAAGGATTTTCTAATTCCGTGATGAACGAACTAAAGAAAAAGGATATCGAATGTTTCGGAATCAATCCAAATGGAGGAGAAGTTAACGGCGAAACCATTTATCGAAATTATTCTGAACTGCCTCAATCAGCCAATGCTGCAGTTATTCTCGTTCCGAAAGAAAAATCTATTGAAGCCGTCAAAGACGCAGTCGATTCGGGCGTAAAAAATATCTGGCTGCAGCAAGGTTCTGAATCAAAAGAATCAATAAAATATTGTGAAGAAAACAGTGTGAATTGTATTTACGGAGAATGTATTTTAATGTATGCCGAACCGGTTGAGTCAATACATAAATTTCACAAATGGATTTGGAAAATTATTGGTAAAGTCCCTGCGTGATTTGAAAAAATAATTTTCCCGATTTGAATATAGTATTAGAATCTGAGTGATTGAATATAAATTGTCTTTATGTAGAACAAACTTAAAGGATGATTAAATGGAAGATGCACAAAACGTAGAAATCACTGTTAGAAAAAACGGACCTCTTCTTGTTAACGGAAAAGTAAAATTGATGAATTCTGAAGGAAAAGAATATGAAACAAAGGAAAGATTTTCATTATGCCGGTGCGGTAAATCGTCAAATAAACCTTATTGCGACGGAACGCACAAGACAATAGAACCGTTTGATGAAAATTAGTTCTCAATTGTCTGTTAACTTCTAAAAATGGAGAATCGAGCACATATTAAACCGATTCTCCAAGCGCTTCTTGTAACGCTTCTATGGTCTTCTTCGTTTGTGATAATAAAGCTTGGATTAGACGAGATTCCGCCGATTCTGTTCGCCGGACTCCGCTACTTCTTGGCTTTTGTTGTTCTCCTCGTAATATCGTTATCCAAACAAAAACTTGAAGAAGTAAAATCATTTTCACGGAAGGATTGGATAAATCTGATTTCGTTAGGAATTGTATTTTACACTCTTACGCAAGGAGCACAGTTCTTGGGTTTATCACTACTGCCTTCGGTTACTGTAAGCTTAATGTTGAACTTTACACCAATTGTTGTCGCAGTGTTGGCAATATTTTTTCTAAAAGAATTTCCTTCGGTTAGACAATGGTTCGGATCTTTATTGTTTCTTGCAGGGGTGCTGTTTTATTTTCTGCCCTTAATCGAAGATCATAATCCGGTTCTGGGAATTATTATTATGAGCGGAGGAGTACTTGCAAATGCGGGTGCAGCAATATTAGGCAGAAATATTAACAGAACCGCACATATATCACCGCTGATTATTACTACAATAAGCATGGGCATCGGTTCGATAATTCTTTTTGCGACTGGTACAATTTCAGAGGGAATTCCACCGATCAGTATAACAAACATATTATTGTTAATCTGGCTTGCCGTTGTCAACACAGCATTCGCGTTTACGCTTTGGAACGTAACACTTCAGAAATTGACGGCGATTGAGTCGAGTATTATCAACGGAACAATGTTGTTCCAGATCGCCTTTTTGGCTTGGATATTTTTGGGAGAATCTATTACTTTGAAAGAAGGTATCGGGATTATAATAGCAGCGTTTGGCGCGGTTTTAGTTCAGCTTAAGAAAAAAAATTAATAAGGGTATGAAATGAAAAAATATAAATTTAGCGCAAAACTTATTCCGGTAATACGCGGAGGAGTTGCCGTCGAAATTCCAATTGATGTCCCAAAAGAATTTGGAACCAAAGGAAGAGTAAAAGTAAAAGCTAAAATTGAATGTGCGGACTATAGAGGTTCAATTGCTCCAATGAAAGGAAAACATCTTTTGGGCATCACAAAGGAGATAAGAAATAAAATTGGGAAAGAAATTGGTGAAGAAGTGACGATAGAACTTATTGAAGATAAAGAACCTAGAGTTGTTGTTGTTCCGGAAGATTTTGAAAAGCTACTTAAGAAGGATAAATCAGTTTGGGATACTTTTTCAAAATTTGCTTATACTCATAAGAAAGAATATGTAAGCTGGATAGTTGAAGCCAAGAAAACCGAAACGAGAAATCGGCGGCTGAAGAAAGCATTTGAGATGATTAAAGAAGGAAAAAAGTTTTCATAATAATGGGGATGAAATGAAATTTATAAACAGTTTATTTTTTGTAATCATATTTTTTGCTACATCAGTTTTTGCACAGGACGAAAGCTGGATGGTTTATGATGATTCGGAAGTTGCAGTAATTGAAATCACTGTTTCTCCGGAAGCACTTGAATGGATGTACAATAATGTTGAAAGCGATTCTATGCACGTTGGAAGTGTTCGTTTTAAGAATGCCTTTATTGACGAAACTGTGGATTCAGTCGGTATTCGTTTAAGAGGAAACACTTCGCGCTACTCGGCAAAAAAATCCTTCAAAGTTGATTTCAATGAATTTATAAAAGGAAGAAAATTTTATGGAGTCGAAAAACTTAACGTAAACGGCGAACACAACGATCCTTCTATTATAAGAAGTAAATTATGCTGGGATATTTTTAACGAAACTGGAATCATTTCCTCAAGAGCCGCTCACGCAGCTTTATATGTTAATGGTGAATACTACGGACTTTATATATCTGTGGAACATATCGACGAAGAATTTATTGAAAAAAGAATTCCGGATGATAGCGGTAATTTATGGAAATGCCTTAATCCTGCCGACCTTACATTTAGAGGAACTGATCCTTCAAACTATCATCCTTATGCCGGTGAGACTAGACCTTACGAACTTAAAACAAACGAAGAGGAATTCGATTTTTCTCAACTCGCAAGATTAATCACTTCTATAACACAAACTCCGGACGAAGATTTTGTGGATTCACTTGAGTCAATAATCGATGTGAAAGAAGTGCTGCAGTACTTTGCGATGAACGTACTTTTAGGAAGCTGGGATGATTATTGGTCGTTGATGAACAATTATTATCTCTATTACGAACCTGCAATTGATATGTTTCATTTTATCCCTTACGATTATGATAATACATTCGGAATTGAATGGTGGAATTTTGATTGGGCAAATATAGATATATACGAATACGCAAAAGTGCAGGAAGGTCCGCGCCCGCTTGCGGAAAGAATTATGCAGATAGATACATACCGTGACCTTTATACTCATTTTATGGAATTTTATAACACAAATGTTTATGAACATTCATTGTGGAGTGACCATATCATTGAACTTTACAACAGAATAAGACCTTATGCCGTTGATGATGTTTTCAGAACACTTGATTATGGTTTTACAATGGACGATTTCGATAATTCATACTCAACCACAGGTTATAACAACCAGCACGTTAAAAGAGGACTTCAGGAATTTGTAATAATCAAAAATGAGTCTGTTGAAAATCAAGTCGTTTATAACAATGCACCCCCTATTGTTTATGAGATAGACTATGAACCCAAAAATCCGGG
>CAZCLA010000038.1:15214-25697 GCA_964499285.1 uncultured Melioribacteraceae bacterium | reverse complement strand
TGAATGGGGTTCAGGTGGTCGCGGGTTCAAATCCCGCCGTTCCGACAAATTTTATGCGCAATTCGTTGTGCCTTTCTCAAAATTTTATTATGGAAATTAAAACAAACCTCGACAAACCAACTTGTAATTGCGGCATTTTTGGAATATTTGGTTCTTCAACTGCTTCCGTAAATACTTATTACGGACTCCATGCGCTTCAGCATAGGGGACAGGAGGCAAGCGGCATCGTTTCCTGCTGTCAGGACGAAACGGGAAGACCAAAATTTAATATTGAGAAAGGTTTCGGACTCGTTTCGGAGGTTTTTCAAGATTCATCGATTTTTAAATCCATCCTAAAAGGCAGCATGGCTATCGGGCATAACAGATATTCTACCACCGGTTCATCAGATTCGGTTAAGAATGTTCAGCCATTTGTAGTAAATTACAGGAAAGGCAATCTTGCGATTGCTCATAATGGTAATCTGACAAATGCTAAAAAACTTAGAGATGACCTCGTTAACGAAGGAGCAATTTTTCAAACGGCGACAGATACCGAAGTAATATTACATCTTATCGCTAGATCCCGTCTTGATGATCAAGTGCAGCAAATCATTGAAGCAATAAATAAAATAGAAGGTGCTTACTCGCTCGTAATTATGACCGATGATAAATTAATTGGTGTTAGGGACTCGAATGGTTTTCGCCCGCTTTGTATCGGTAAAATGAATGGCAGCTGGATCATCACTTCTGAATCATGTGCGCTTGATATAAATGCAGCTCAATTTGTAAGAGATGTATTCCCAGGCGAAGTAGTGGTAATTGATAAAAATGTGCAGGATACAAATAATTTTAAATCATACTTCCCATTCGAGAAAAAGTCACAGACGAAACACTGTATTTTTGAGTACATATATTTTAGTCGGCCGGACAGTAAAATTTTTGGAAGCAATGTCGATAAAATCAGAAGGAAATTAGGTAAGGTATTAGCAGATAACCATCCTGTACTTGATAATGATGGTGAAAAAGTAATAGTTATCAGCGTACCGGACAGTTCAAACACTGCTGCAATTGGTTATCAAAATCAACTTGAAAAGAAAGGGATTCCTTCTAAACTTGAAATTGGATTGATTCGAAGTCACTACATTGGGCGGACTTTTATTCAACCCGGACAGAAAAACAGGGAAATCGGTGTAAGAATAAAATTCAATACCGTAAAAGGTGTACTCGAAAACCGAACAGTTGTCTTGGTTGATGATTCAATAGTTCGAGGAACTACTTCAAAACAACTTGTTAATCTTATTAGAGAAGCAAATCCTAAGGAGATTCATCTAAGAATTTCTTCTCCTCCGATTGCTTATCCATGCTATTATGGAATGGATTTTCCATCTAAAGAAGAACTTATCGCAAATAAGTTTGATAAAAACATCAAGGCCATTGCGGAGCATTTACATGTTGACAGCCTTGAATATCTAACTCACAACGAACTTTTAAGTGCTATGGTGGATCATGATCCGGAGGAGTTCTGTACTGCTTGTTTTTCTGGAAATTACCCCGTAAAATTTGATACGAATTTCTCGAAAGACGAAAATGAAGTCTAAACTTTTATTCTTGTTTTT
Organism: uncultured Melioribacteraceae bacterium; assembly: GCA_964499285.1. Taxonomy (GTDB): domain Bacteria; phylum Bacteroidota; class Ignavibacteria; order Ignavibacteriales; family Melioribacteraceae; genus JAGFIY01. Next base: position 24,102 of record CAZCLA010000038.1, on the reverse strand, counting down.
GATTTCAATCTCTCTCCACGCACAATCAACGCTTTTTTTCAAATATAATCAAAATGTAAGCTCTTACGAGATTGAAAAATACAACTTATCAATTTTAGAACAAAGTAAATTATCAAATAATAAAGCTGAATCCCTTGAAATAAAATCATTTAGTAAACGATTAATAAATGAAAATCTAAGCCTTAATTCTATTTACTATTTTGAGGGATTAGATCTGGAGCACACAGAAGAGATTAAAAATATCCTCGAGCAAGACCCAATTTTTGAATATGTTCAAATCGGAAACGAGTACAAGGTTGATTTTTTACCGAATGACAGTTTGATTTCTCAGCAATGGAATTTATCAAAAGTCAGTACATTCGGAGCATGGGATATTTCAAAAGGCAGTGAAGACATCGTCATTGCTGTTATTGATACTGGTGTTGACTATCTTCATCCCGACCTTTCTGGGAGCATTTGGTTTAATCATCCCGAAGATCTTAATCAAAACGGAGTTTTTGATCCAGAAGATTTAAATGGTATTGATGATGACAATAACGGATATGTTGACGATGTAATTGGTTGGGATTTTACGAACCGAGCTGGATTTCCTTTTGATACTCTCGGAGGTGATTATCTTAACTGGGATAACGATCCGTTTGATGAACATTTTCACGGAACTTTTGTTTCGGGAATAATCGGTGCTTCCGTGAATAACGAAATTGGAATTGCCGGTGTGGTTCCTAATACAAAAATTATGATACTACGAGCATTTGATCCAAACGGAACAGGCGATGAAGACGATGTTGCGGCTGCAGTAATCTATGCCGTTAATATGGGTGCCGACATCATTAATATGAGTTTTGGTGATAATAAATTTTCCAGTGTACTTAAAGATGTTCTTCAATATGCTTATGATAATGGCGTTGTTCTCATAGGAAGCAGCGGGAACAGTGGAAGTGACGAACCTCATTATCCATCGGGTTATAATTTTGTAATTAGTGTCGGTAACTCAAATCAGAATGATGTTGTTAGTTCTTCATCGAACTTTGGTTCGACAATTGATTTAACAGCACCGGGAACAGCAATAATTTCCACAGATTTAAATAACGGTTACAGAACCGCCGGAGGAACTTCTGCTTCAGCTCCACATGTCAGCGGGGCGGCTGCGCTTTTGCTCTCAATCGATAACACTCTTTCAAACGAACAGGTAAAACAAATTTTAAAATCTACAAGTGATGATATCGATGTGAGTGGTTGGGATATAAAATCAGGAGCCGGAAGATTAAACATTGAAAAAGCTTTACAGATTCCTCTCAAGTCGGAAGTTAAGATTAATTATCCAACGCAGGACTTTGCGACATCCGACGATTCCATAAATGTTAATGTTACTGTTTTATCACCTTACTTTGAAAGTTACAGACTAAGTTATGGTTTCGGCATTTCGCCAAATAATTGGGTTGATATATCTGAAAGTCAATATCAACACAAAGGGCTTAATGTTGCCCAAATTGATTTAAGTAATCTTCCTGATACGAGTTACACTCTAAGGCTGCTTCTAAATCAAAATAACGGAGTTACCCTAGAGGAAAGAGTAAATTTTTATAAAGATACTACACATCCCAATATTTATTTGGGAACCATTGCTCCGATAATTTATGGTGATGTAAAAACAGTTTTAGCAGAAGCTTACACCGATGATAGAAGTATCGTAAAGCTTTATTATACTTCTTCGAGTTCATCGGGTTATGTTACAATGGATGGCTTCAATATTAATAATCATTTTGTAAAAAACTATCATTATGGATTTGTACCGAAAGAAATTGTAGAACAGAATTCCGACTACTCAATAATAATTGAAGCAGAAAATTTAGTCGGTATGAAATCAAGCGTAGAAATTGATTTTTTAATTAACACTAATAATGAAAAATCATATCCATCATTCACCAACAAAGAGTTTTACTTACCAAGAGGTAATCTATTCAATAAACCAGTAGATTTTTCAATTGAATCTAAAGGAATTTTTTTTCAAGAATTTTATTCATCTGACTCAGTTTTTTATCAGCTAAGAAGTTTTGAAAATAATTCTTTTGTAGTAAAGGATTCAATATACGCTCGCATTCCGGTAGGATTCGACAATTTTGGAAGAGAGAGCAATTACTTGATCTCAAAATTTTTGAGAAACGGTTATGTAGATAAACAAATGGATCATTCGTATAGATTTGAGACTGAATATGAAAATAATTCGGGTGCGTTCTATCCGGTTCTCGTGCAGGATATTGATAATGACGGGAAATTAGAAATAGTCACTAATCAAAACAACAAAGTTTATTATATCTGGGAAACAAATAATTCAGGGAATTTAATCACAGACAACTCCTTACAAGATTCGTTGGTTAACTTGTCCTCGGATAATTCCACTATTGATTTTCGTGATGAGTTTTATCTGAATATAATTGCAGCAGATGGAAACGGCGACGGTAAAAAGGAAATCTGGGCGGTAGATTCTGATGGTGACTTGATGATTTTTGATTATTCAAATCAAAATGTGACTCTTGTTGATTCCTTGCATTCGAACCTAATTACATTTCATGGTAACACAATCGCAGCCGGTGACATAAACAATGATGGTGTTGATGAAGTTGCCGTGTTGTTTAAAGGAAACTCGATAGCTCCGTTTTTCGTTCTTAGAATTTTTAATTATTCGGGAAATCGTATCAATATTGTTCATGAGCAGATTTACTTGGACCAATCATCAGAATTCACTGATCCTTTTTTTACTAAAGTTTATCAAACTTTGGGATTCGATGATCTGGATAACGATAATGATTCTGAACTCATCATAAATATCTTTCCTTACTTTTACATATATGATTTTAAAGAAAATACTATGATTAATGTTTTTTATGAAGAAGGCATTAATTTAGAATCAATTTATACTGGAGATGTTGATAATAACAATGTCAACGAAGTGGCAGTTCAGAATTCCAGCGGATATTATTTTATTGAATTCGGTAAGAGTATTCAAACACCCTCACCGAGCATTTCATCTGCTTATTGTGTGGATACTTTTGATAATGTGGTTATTAATGTTGTTGGAGAAGGTCAATTAACATATTTATATAAGGGATACGATGAAAATAATTTAATAAAAATCGATTCTTCTTCGGTGGATAATATTGTATTTATGGATCAGGATATTATATCAAACGGCACAAGAGCATATTACTCCGTTCAATCATATGATGAAAATAAAGAAATCCCTTTATCAAAAATGAGTAGGGTAACGGAAGTTTTCATACATAATCCAGCAAAACCAGTTTCTGCTGAATCGGAAACATTAAATTCTCTAAAGGTTATTTTTGATGGCGAGATGCCGATAACCATTTTCAATTATACACCTTTCGATGTCAGTGGTTACGGTATTCCAAATTCTATTACAGCTAAAGATGAACGGACATATTTGATGAGTTATAATGAAAAATTCTCATCGGGAGAACATCACCTAATAATCTCTGATGAACTTCGTGATAAGTATGGCTCTCCGATTAAGGAAACTGTCTTAACTTTTTATGTTGATGAGGATATCTTCGAACAAGAATTTTTTATAACTAAGTTTGATATTCTTACAAGCAATAAAATTAAAATAGAATTTAATATGGAGATAGACCCGACATCTTTTTCAGTTACAGATAACTATGAATTTATCCCGTCAAACAGTGTAAGCGAAATTGAATTTCCAGCAGAACCTAATTCAATCGTTATTTCAACTAGAAATCCAGTCTCGTCAATTGGTAAAAATTATATTTTAAAACTAAATCAAGTTTATTCAGCCAACAATATTTTGATAACTGCAAATGCAGGCAATTCGATTGTAATACAAAGTTTCAGCGAAAATGTCGATGATGTTTATGTGTATCCAAACCCTATAAAAAAATCGAATTTATCCAGCGGTTTAACTTTTGCTAATCTTACACAATTTGCTGAAATTTATATATTTACTTTATCAGGAGAATTTGTAACCAAGTTGGTTGAAAATGACGGCAATGGGGGAATTACTTGGGATTTGAAAGATGACAACGGCGATATAATTCCCAGCGGTATTTATATTTACAAGGTTATTGCCACTGATTCATCCGGAAACGAAATTAGTTATAAGGTGGAAAAATTTGCGGTGATAAAATGAAATTAAATTGGAATGAACTGCACACGAAATCAAATTACCTAAGTATTTTTAGGATTTTTTTGGCAATTCCAATATTTATTTATGCAGGTAGGTTTGCAGTAAATCCTGAGTTAAGATATTTAGTGTTTGGTTTGTTCTTTCTTGCATACATAACAGATATTCTGGATGGTTATCTCGCAAGAAAGTTTAATGAAATTACCGAGTTTGGAAAAATAGTAGATCCTCTTGCGGATAAAATCGTTATTGCAATTGTTGTTGTACAATTTTATTTAACGAATCTTATACCTGAATATTATTTCTGGATAATTATTCTTCGTGATTTAATAATTTTTGTCGGAGGAATCTATGTTAGCAATAAGATAGGCAAGGTACTTCCTTCTAATAAATTAGGGAAGGCAACGGTGTTTACTATTATGCTTTTCTTTTTAGCTGTATTATTCAATAAAGATTTGAACTCAGCTTTTGTTTATGATTTTCTGTTTTATCTTAGTACAATAATGTGTTTTATTTCCGTTGCGGCATATGCTTACCGCGGATACGAATCTATCAAATGGAAAAAGAATGAAACTATTCAAAAATCTTGATTTCGATAAACTTAAGAACGGATTAAGTAAAACCCGTAATAAAATATTTACCAAGGTCAATGAAACAGTAACTGGTAAAGCAAAACTTGACGATGCTACTCTGGAAGATCTTGAAGAGAGTTTAATTTCAAGCGATATTGGAGTCGATACTTCTTTAAAAGTAATTGACAAGACAAGAGCAGCATTAAAAAGTGAAATTGATCGTTCCTCGGTTAATGTAATAGAAATATTAAAACATGAGTTGACCAAGACATTAGAACTTCATCAAAATTATAAAACAGAGTATGAACTAATTGAAAAATACAAACCTTACGTAATTCTTATTGTCGGTGTTAATGGAGCTGGAAAAACAACAACCATTGGAAAACTTGCTCATAATTATAAAAAAGCCGGCTTGGACGTTATTATTGGCTCTGCTGATACATTCAGAGCTGCAGCTAACGAACAGCTTGATATTTGGGCAAGAAGAGCTGGCGTTCAGCTTGTGCAAAGAGAACATGGTGCAGATCCTTCATCTGTTGCTTTCGAAACCATCACAAAAGCAAAAACCACACAAGCTGATGTTGTAATTATCGATACCGCTGGAAGACTACATACGAAGAATAATCTGATGGAAGAACTTAAGAAAATTAATAAAGTTCTATCTAAAGTGATCGATTATGCACCAAATGAAGCATTTTTAGTAGTTGACGGAAACACCGGACAAAATGCAATTGTCCAGGCAAAAGAATTTTCTAAGTTTGTAAATCTTACTGGGTTGATTGTAACGAAGCTTGACGGTACAGCAAAGGGCGGAATGATTTTCCAAATTTGCGCCGAGCAAAATATTCCGGTTCGTTATATAGGAATGGGAGAGGGGATTGATGACCTCCAAACTTTTGTGCCCGAAGAATATGTTAATGCATTATTCAATTAAGTGGATTAAATGAAAAAATACTTAATAATAGTCAATCCAACTGCAGGACGAGGATTTGCGGGAAAATCTCTTCAACAGTTAAAAGACGCAGCCGAAAAGTCCGGAATTGATTATAGACTTTTTCTAACCGAATCTCCCGGTCATGCAACAATTCTTGTTAAAGAAAATCAGAGGCAAGATGATATAATAATTTCTGTAGGTGGAGATGGTACTTTAAACGAAATAATTAACGGAATTGACTTTGAAAAGAACCCTACCTTCGGAGTTTTACCCGTTGGTTCGGGAAATGATTTTTCAACAAATATAAATTTTAAAAAAGATTATCTCGATAACATTAATATACTGTTCAAAAAAGATCATAAAATCGTTGTTGCAGATGTGGGTTACTTTTCGGTTAAATCGGACACAAAGGATTATTCGGGTTTTTTCTTAAATGGGATTGGCATCGGATTCGATGCATATGTAGCTTTTATTAATCAAAATGAAAAAAAATTTAGTGGCATTTCATCATACATTTACGCCGTGCTAAAAAGTCTTCGTTTCTTTAATTCATTTGAAGCAGATATTAAACTTAACGGTCAATTCGTGAAGATGCCAAAATTGTTTCTTTATGCAATAGGGAATGGACACAGCAGCGGTGGAGGGTTCTACTTAACTCCGGGAGCACAGATTGACGACGAGATTTTCAACACTTGTCTTGTCCACGATATCACTAAACCCAAGATTATTAGAAAACTACCATATGCACTTATCAATAAGATGGAAAAAGTTAAAGAGGCAAATTTGGATAAAACTAAAAGCGTTGAAATAGTTATAAAAAATTCTAATTTTATTCATACGGATGGTGAAGCATTTGAGACTGGACCGAATGCCATCATTCACATTGATCTTTTGCCAAAAAAATTAAAAGTTATTTCCGCATAAAAATATGTTATTCAAACGACCAAGACATAGAATATTTGATTACCAACCTCGATACTATAATCCCGATCAGGACGAAAAAGAAAAACGTAAGAAAAAACTTGGATTTAGAAGTTCATCAAATCGAAAAAAACGCAACCATCTATTTCTAATATACATTGCATTATTATTAGTAATAATATTTATTTTGATGAAATTAGGGGAATTCTAAAGAAATACATTAGTTTACATAATATACATTATAGGAATTATTTGTGTCTAAAAATATTTTAATTATTGATGACGAAAACGAAATTTGCGAAAGTCTTAAAATGATTTTGGAGTATGAGAATTATTCGGTTGATTATGCCACCTCGGGTAAAACCGGCTTACAAAAAATTATTGATAATGAATTTGATGCCGTTCTTCTTGATATTCAAATTCCCGACTTAACAGGTTTTGAAATACTTAATAAAATCTCGGAGATGAATCTTAATCTCAAAACAATTATGATTTCTGCCCACTCTACAATTGAAAATGCCGTAAAAGCAACAAAACTTGGTGCGTTTGATTTTGTTGAAAAACCAATTGATCGTGATAAACTTCTTATAACAGTCAGAAATGCTGTCGGATACAGCAGACTCCAGCAGGAAAATCTAAAACTAAAACAGACGGATGAAAGCCAATACGAAATTATCGGCGATTCAAATCAGATAAAACGTATTTTAGAAACTGCTCAGAAGGTTGCAAAAACAGATGCAAGAGTATTAATCTTTGGTGAAAATGGGACCGGAAAAGAATTAATTGCAAGAGAAATCCACAGATTAAGTTCCCGTGGAAACAAAGATTTGATTGAAGTCAATTGCGCTGCGATTCCTAATGAATTAATTGAAAGTGAACTTTTTGGTCATGTAAAAGGCTCATTTACGGGAGCCGTAAAGGACAGAACCGGAAAATTTGAACAAGCTGATGGGAGTACGTTATTCCTTGATGAAATCGGTGATATGAGTTTGCAAGCTCAAGCGAAAGTTTTAAAAGCAATAGAAGAAGGCAAAATTGAACCTGTTGGCGGTGAAAAGAAAATTGATGTAAATGTACGAATACTATCAGCGACAAATAAAGATCTTAAAAAGGCAATTGAAGAAGGAAATTTTCGCGAAGACTTATATCATAGATTAAACGTGATCCCCATTCACATCCCCCCTCTTCGTGAGAGAAAGGAAGACATTCCCCTTTTGGTAAAACATTTTACGGAGCAAATCTGTACGAAAAATAACTTTCCGTTAAAACATTTCTCTGAAGATGCGTTAGAGGCACTTAAGATTTATGAATGGTCAGGAAATATAAGAGAACTTAAAAATATGATTGAGAGAATGATAATAATGGTTTCTTCAAACCAAATCGAAGAAAATGATGTTAAAGTGATGCTCCCTCAGCAAAATAAATCCTCCTCCGATGATATACTAACAATTTCAAATAGTTTTCAAGATTTCAAAGAGAAAGCTGAGAAAGCATATATTTTGAAAAAACTTGACGAAAACAATTGGAACATAAGTAAAACTGCCGAAGTACTTGAAATCCAGAGAAGTCATTTATATAATAAAATGAAAAAGTATAATATTGAGAGGTAATCTATGGGAACAACAATATTCTCGAAAATTATAAACAAAGAAATTCCCGCAGAAATAGTATTTGAATCCGAAGAAATATTAGCTTTTCGAGATATCAATCCTCAGGCTCCTGTTCATATTTTAATAATTCCAAAGCTGGAAATTCCTAAAATCTCTGACGTAAATTCTGTGGAGCACGGTATTCTGGTTGGAAAAATGATTGATGCAGCAAACAAAATAGCGAAAGAAGAAAAAATTTCAGAGGATGGTTTTAGATTAGTATTTAATTGCGGCAAAAACGGCGGGCAGGAAGTATATCATTTGCATCTTCACCTCTTGGGCGGCAGACAAATGAAATGGCCTCCAGGTTGATTAAGATTATTGTTTTATCGCACGATCTGCAATATCTTTTCTGAAAACAATCCCATTAAAGTGTATTCTATTAATAGAATCGTAAACTTTTTGTTTCGCAGTAGTTAGATCATTTTTCTTAATGTAAGATGTAACACCTAATACTCGACCACCATTTGTAACAATTTTGTTATCTTTCTTCTTCGTTCCCGCATGAAATATGTAAACATCTTCAAATTTTGAGTCCAAACCCATAATCTCAAATCCTTTATCATAAGTGGAGGGATAGCCTTCCGAAGCGGCTACTACACAAACAGAACTTCCTCCATTGTAATGTACAGAATTTGTATCCAGACTGCCGT
>CAZCLA010000038.1:7415-15114 GCA_964499285.1 uncultured Melioribacteraceae bacterium | reverse complement strand
GCTCCCATCCCGCCGGTATTGAGTCCAGTATCTCCATCACCAATTCTTTTATGATCTTGAGCTGATGGCAGGATCAGGAATCTTTCACCATCAGTTATAGCAAATATTGATGCTTCTTCCCCTTCCATGAATTCTTCTATTACTATGGTGTGTCCTGATTCTCCGAAAATGTTTTTTTCAAATAAATTATTTATAGTAGTTGCGGCTTGATCGAAATTCTCACAGATTATTACTCCTTTGCCGGCGGCTAATCCGGAAGCTTTTATAACAACCGGGAATGATGAATTATGTAAATATTTTAATGCCGACTCTTTATCTGAGTTTTTAAATATTTCAAATGATGCCGTCGGAATATTATACTGTTTCATTAAATTTTTTGCGAAACTTTTATTCCCTTCAATTTCTGCAGCATTAGAATTAGGACCGAAAACCGAAACATCATTTGCTCTAAGAAAGTCAGCAAGACCCTCCACAAGAGGCTGTTCAGGCCCAATTACAACAAGTTTAATCTCATGAGATTTGCAAAAATTCAAAATTTCATTTTTTTGCGAAATGTCTATCGCTATGTTTTTCCCGATAGATTCGGTTCCGGGGTTTCCGGGGATTATAAAAAGCGAATCCAATTGAGGACTTTGCGAAATTTTGTAAGCTAATGCATGTTCCCTTCCGCCAGAACCTATAACCACTACGTTCAAACCAATTCCTTAAGTTTAAATTGAAATTCTTTAGTTAATTTTTCTGTCAACATTTTTCGGTCATGCTGTGCAACAAAATCCTCATTAGGTGATGGGAGATTCTTCGATTTATACAAATTATAAATGTCGATAAATACTTGTTTAATTCCAGCAATATCATCAGGATCAACGATAAACGACGCGCCATACTGCTTTGCTGCGTCTTTAGCAGCTCCATCAGGGACACAAGCAATAATTGGTTTACTTGTACCAAAATATTCAAATAATTTACCTGTACTTATTGTAGAATAGTTTTCCCCTCTACCAACCATCATCCAAAGAATATCTGAGGAATTAATCTTTACAATAGTATCTGAATGATTTAGATACCCAAAATCCTTTACATATTCTTGAATCTTCAGTTTGCGCACAAGTTTTTGATTTTCTTTACGAAAATGTCCAACAAAATGAAGCTCGATATATTTTGCAATATCCGGTCTTTCAAGTAAAAGTTGTTTAAATGCTTGAAGAAAATATTTAGGAGTTATTTTTTCGTAAAATATTCCAGTATAGGTAATAACTAATTTATCTTTTTCTCTTTTAATGGAAGGATTTTTTTCGAAATCTTCAGGATCAAATCCGTGAGGTAGAATAACTATATCCTCAAATGAAAGGAAGGGATATTTTGTTAGAATGTGCTCCTTCGTCTTTCGGTTAATTGTAATCACTTTATCGGCCATTCTTAACGAATGATATTCGAGTTTTTTATGTTTGTACTTGTGATATGGAGTTGGAGATATATTAAATTGATTTCCAACCCACAAATCCCGGTAATCGACAAATAACGGAATGTTAAATTTTTCTTTAAGTTTTACAGCTTCCGGAAATGACGAAAAAGGCGGAAGAGTTACGAAAATTGCATCGTAATTAGTTTTCGAGAGTTCTTCTGATGCAACTTTGTAGGCTTTTTTAGCCCAACTAATTTTATTATCCGGGACAAAGAGAAGCTTGCTTATAAAACTTAAAATCTTCCTTATAAATTCACGGGGCATCTTTACAGTTCCCCTAGAAGCAAGTCTCGAATTTATATCTTTAGCATCGGTTCTAATAACATTAATTTTATGCTTTTCAACTTCTTGAAGCAAACTCAAATCATGCGCATAATAACCGGTCCTACCCGTTGTGATAACAGTTGGTTCCCAATCGAACTCTTTCATATACTTTGTAAACTTCAGAGTCCTCTGAACTCCACTTAAACCCATCGGTGGATAATAATAAGCAATAACTAAGACTTTGAACATAATATTTTCGTTTAGTTTCTGTATTTGGAATGATAGTTTGGAGATTCTTTAGTTATTTGAACATCATGGGGATGACTTTCTCTTAAACCAGCATTAGATATTTTTACAAACTTGGCTTTTGTTTTGAGCGATTTAATATCCTTAGCTCCACAGTAACCCATTGAAGCTCTTAAACCACCAATAAACTGATAAATTGTATCGGCTAGCGGTCCCTTATAAGGCACACGACCTTCTACACCCTCAGGTACCAATTTTTTTATATCATCTTCCATATCCTGGAAATATCTGTCCTTGCTTCCTTCCTTCATCGCACCGATGGATCCCATTCCTCTGTAAACCTTAAAACTTCTTCCCTCAAACAGTACTTTTTCACCCGGAGTTTCGTCAACGCCGGCAAACATTCCACCGATCATAACCGTGTCAGCACCGGCAGCAATAGCTTTAGGTACATCGCCAGTCTGTTTGATACCGCCATCTGCAATGATCGGAATATCTTTTGTTTTAATCGCATTATATACGTTCACTATGGACGTAATCTGCGGTACACCAACACCTGCTACAACACGTGTTGTGCAAATCGATCCGGCACCAATACCTACCTTTATTGCATCTACTCCACATTTTATCAGTTCGAGTGCGGCTTCACCAGTTACAATATTTCCCGCAATAAGCTGAATATTTCTGAAATTTTTTCTTATTTCTTTAATTGTCTTGATAACTCCATCAGAATGACCATGAGCCGTATCAACAACTATCACATCGGCATGAGCTTCTACAAGTGCTTCAACTCTTTCGATTGTATCTTTAGTAACTCCGACAGCAGCACCAACTCTTAACCTTCCAAGTTCGTCCTTGCAAGCATTTGGAAATTTTTTCTTTTTTGCAATGTCTTTAAATGTGATCAACCCGCGAAGAGTTCCGGTTTTATCGACAACAGGAAGTTTTTCTATTCTGTATTTTTGCAAAAGTTTTTCAGCTTGTTCAAGAGTTGTACCTTTGGGAGCAGTTATTAAATTTTCTTTTGTCATTACTTCGTTTACCAGAAGTTTAAGATTAGGCTCAAAACGAAGATCGCGGTTTGTTAAAATGCCGATGAGTTTGTTTTTGTTGTCGCAGATCGGAATTCCGGAGATTTTATATTTTGCCATCAATTCTAGTGCATCAGCAACTGTTTTATCGGCTGTCAATGTGATCGGGTTATGAATCATTCCGCTTTCGGAACGTTTTACTTTATCTACCTCTTCAGCTTGAGCGTCAATCGACATGTTCTTGTGAATAATGCCAATTCCACCCTGAGCAGCCATTGCGATTGCCATTTCCGATTCAGTCACAGTATCCATTGCCGCGGATAAGAATGGAATGTTAAGAGTAATCTCTCTTGTCAATCTTGAACTAATATCAGTTTCTCTAGGAAGAACCGATGACTTATCGGGCAATAGTAAGAGATCATCAAAAGTTAATCCTTCAAAACCAAATTTTTCATTTTTCATTTTTATTTCCAAAATTCATTAGTCAAATGCAGAAATGCCCGTTAAATCTTCGCCGATTATAAGTGTATGCATTTCGTGTGTTCCTTCGTATGTTTTAACTGATTCCAAATTTGCAGCATGACGCATTACAGGATATTCATTTAAAATTCCGTTTGCTCCTAAAATTTCTCTGCATATTCTTGCTCCGTCAAGTGCAACCTCGCAGTTATTCCTCTTCGCCATTGATATATGTGTGTGTTTAACGATTCCTTCATCTTTCAATTTTGCGAGATGATAATTTATCAATTGTGCTTTAGTAATTTCCGTTGCAAGTTGTGCAAGTTTTGATTGTGTAATTTGATAAGCAGCAATTGGTTTCGAGAATTGAATTCTTGATTTAGAATAATCAAGAGCAGTATGAAAACAATCAATCAAAGCACCAACGACGCCCCAAGCAATTCCATATCTAGCTTGATTCAGACATTTTAGTGGTGATTTTAATCCTTTTGAACTCGGAAGCAGATTTGCTTCAGGAACGAAAACATCTTGAAAAATCAATTCGCTTGTTATCGAAGCTCTCAATGAATGTTTGCCTTTCATTTCGGGAGCCGAAAAGCCTTTGAATTCTTTTTCGACAAGAAACCCATAAATTTCACCGTCAAGTTTTGCCCAAACAACTGCTATGTCTGCAATTGTTCCATTTGTTATCCACATTTTTGCACCGTTCAGAACGTATCCGCCTTCGACTTTTTCCGCTCTGGTAATCATTCCGCCGGGGTTAGAACCATAGTCCGGTTCGGTTAAACCGAAACATCCAATCTTTTCACCTCTTGCCAGCAAAGGAAGCCACTCTTGCCTTTGCTCCTCGGAACCGAATTCGTAGATGGGATACATAACAAGTCCGCTTTGAACTGAAGCAAAACTTCTTACTCCGCTATCCCCTCGTTCGAGTTCCTGCATTACAAGTCCATATACAATATTATTCATTTCCGCACAACCATACTTTTGCGGTAAGGTTATCCCAAATACTCCTAGCTCGGCAAGCTGTGGAATTAAGTCGAATGGGAACGTACCTTCCAGATAATGTTTTTCAATCACAGGTTTTATCTTTTCTTGAACAAATTCTCGAACGGTATCGCGAACAAATATTTCTTCTTTTTCGTAAAGTCTGTCGAGGTTAAAATAATCTATAGTGTTTATCATTTTTTCGTAAGCTTAGTTATAAATAGAATTGAAAAATAGTCAAGTAGCCCGAATAATTCAAAAATCAAATTTCAAGTTGTTTTTTTCCAGCACTGATTTTATATCCGAATATTCAAAACCTTTGCGAAGAAGATGATCAATTACCTTGTTTCGAAGTTCAGATTGCTCTAAATTTTTGTATGAAAGAGATTTGATTTTTTTTTCTGCTAGATAGTTGATATTCATTTTTGTTAGTTCTTCATCATAATGATCTTTAATAACATTATCTATAATATCTTTAGAAATTCCTTTTGCCAACAGTTCTTTTCTTATGATATTTATTCCCTTTCTTTTCTTTTCAAACTTTTCTAAAAAAAACATTTCTGCAAACTTCTCATCATCAAGGATTGCTTCACTAATCAATTCATCAAGTACAATTTCTATAATATTTGGATCATATTTTTTCTTTTTAAGTTTCAATCCCAATTCGAATCGTGAGTGTGCTCTTCTTGATAGGAAATAAAGTGCGGATAGCTTCACTGTTCGTTTATCGTTCTGATGTTTCAGCCACTCGATTTCTTGTCTGCTCAAATCTTGTTCAATTGCTAATCCGGATTGAACAAACAATTCTGAGCTAATAAAAAAGGAAGAACCGTCTCGGAGTATGATTTCGGTAGTTCTTCCTTTGGCGACAATTCGTTCTATAAGCATTTTATTTCTTTTTGGATTTTGCCCCTGTTTCTTTTTCTTCCTTTGAATTTTCTTCAACAGGGGTTTCTTCTTCCAGCATACCTAAATTAAGTTTAACTTCTTTTTCCAACTTAGTGTACAATTCTTGTTCTTCAAGAAGTTTTGTTCTGAATTGTTCTCTTCCTTGAAATCGATCGTCTCCGTATGTAAACCATGCACCGCTTTTTTTGACAATTCCTTTGTCCACTGATAAATCAATTAGATCACCGGCTTTTGAAATTCCTTCATTGTAAAGAATATCAAACTCAACCTGCTTAAATGGCGGTGCAACCTTGCTCTTAACAATTTTTACTTTAGTTCTGTTCCCGATTACTTCTTCACCGTTCTTTATTGCCGATATTCTTCTAATGTCCATTCTGACAGAAGAGTAAAATTTAAGTGCGTTACCTCCCGTTGTAGTTTCAGGACTACCGAACATGACGCCTATTTTACTTCTAAGCTGGTTGGTGAAAATCACACAAGTTCTAGAGCGTGAAACAGCACCGGTAATTTTTCTAAGCGCTTGGGACATAAGTCTAGCCTGAACTCCCATTTGAGCGTCCCCCATTTCGCCTTCAATTTCACTACGCGGGACAAGTGCGGCAACAGAGTCAACAACAATTATATCCAATGCATTGCTTCTGATTAATGTATCAACTATTTCAAGAGCTTGCTCACCATAATCCGGCTGCGAAATTAAAAGATTATTCACGTCCACGTGAAGCCGCTTTGCATAATTCACATCGAGAGCATGTTCAGCGTCGATGAAGGCAGCAAGTCCTCCTACTTTTTGAGCTTCAGCAATAGTGTGCAGACAAATTGTAGTTTTGCCGGATGATTCGGGGCCATAAATTTCGACAATTCGTCCCCGAGGTAACCCACCTATTCCGAGTGCAAAGTCCAATGAAATTGAACCTGTAGAAATTGAGGCAACTTTGTTTACCACTCCGTCGCCGAGCTTCATAATGGCACCTTTGCCGTAAGTTTTTTCTATGCTGTAAATAGTATCTTCAAGCATCTTCAATTTTGCTTCTCTTTCTGTTGACATCTTTCCTCCTTATTTATATTTCAAAACTTTCTAATCTCGTATAAACCGAACCGCTTGGTTTTAACTCACTCTTATAAAGTGAAATTCTATCGGCAATAAATGAAAATCCATTTAACTTGTAATCAATAAATCTTTTAATCAAGTTTATGTTTTCATAGCCACGAATTCTCAAAAGAGTTAAATGTGGTTTAAATCTAAAGAAATCTTTTCTGAATCCCAATTTATGAAATTCCGAATCAATATTTTTAACAATTTCAAAAAGAGTCTTAGATTTTTTCAATCCGCACCAAAGAATCGAAGGATTTTGCCCTCTATAAAACAAACCAAATTTTTCAAATTCTAGATGGAGACTTACTTTAATTTTTATTGAAGAGTTTAATGCTGAAACAATCTCATCCAAGAAATTCTTTTCAACCTCACCCAAAAACTTTATGGTAATGTGCAACTTCTGTTTCTTTTCCCATTTAGGAGAGGAGTCTGTGTAGATCGAGTCACGAACTTTAATTATTTGATCAAGTATCTCTTCCGGAATATCTAAAGCGACGAATAATCTATCCTTCATATGGAATACCGAGAAGATTTCTTCTCAACATTTCAATTGCTGCTTGTGACGTTCTTTCTTTATTTAAAATTCGATCGTCACCAAAATGAAATTCTCTCGCAGTAACAACTTTTTCATCACAAATTCCTATAAAGACTGTTCCCACGGATTTCTTGTCGCTTCCACCGGTTGGACCCATAATCCCGGTAGTAGCCAAACCTATATCAGCGCCGCTAATAGCGCGAACACCTTCAGCCATCTGTAAACAAACTTCAAGACTTACAGCGCCTTTCTCTTGAATCAAATCCTCGTCGACTTTAAGAAGTTCAACCTTTGCTGCGTTACTGTATGCAATAATTCCTCTTTCAAAAAATCTGCTGCTTCCCGCAAAATTTGTTAAGCGATTTGCTATCAAACCCCCGGTGCATGATTCTGCAACCGAAAGTCTTAATCCTCTATCAATCAATGATTTTGCAACAACATTTTCAATTGCATCTTCATTTTTACCGTAAATGTATCTTCCAATTTTTGAACGAATAATCTGTTCAAGCTCGGTGATTTTATGTTTTGCTTCATCGGGTTTCGGGGCGGTTACGGTCAATCTCAGCTTTACTCCAAATTGGCTTGGTAAGTAAGCCATTGCTGCCCCTTCTTTAAGTATATTAAGATCTCTCAACTTTTCGTAAAGATGAGATTCGGCAATTCCGGTAGTCATTATAAGAAGAGTTTGTTTTGCAATTTTTGTTAAATCCTTG
>CAZCLA010000038.1:0-7315 GCA_964499285.1 uncultured Melioribacteraceae bacterium | reverse complement strand
AAGTATTAGATCTTCACTGTCTCCGACAACGCTGGAGGAAATAACATCAACGGATATTAAATTTAACTGTTCTCCAATAAATGCAGCGTTAGTGTTAAGCGTTTGTCCGATTAGAATTTCATCACCGATAGTAATAATATGTGCTTTCATAAAATCTTTAAATTTATTATTAAATAAACAATTAACAAGGTATAAAGAGCAGATACAACATCATCAAGCATTATTCCCCACCCGCCTTTGAATTTCTCAATCATATTCGCTGGAAAAGGTTTTAAGATATCTAGCGCTCTCCATAAGAGAAAAGAAATCAAAATATATACTAATGTCTTTGGAATAAATAAAAGACTTATCCAAGTCCCGATCATTTCATCTATTGTGCATTGAGGTGGATCTTTTCCATAAACTACTTCAAATTTTGTAGCTATATTCACGCCCCAAACGAAAAATAATGATATAGAAATCAACATTATGAAAGGATTCTCAAATCCCGGGATCAAGTAAATCAGCAAAGCCACAAAACTTGAAATCGTGCCCGATGCAGTCGAGAAATAGCCAGTAAAAAATACAGACCCAATTAACTTTTCAATAAAATTTATTTTCATTTAATAAATAATTTTTTGATTAATTGGCGGTTATCAAACATGTAAAGAACAGCCGTTATCAAAGTGTACAAAGTAATTCCAAGCATAACGAAATATATCATTGTTTCATTCAACAAAACAGAAAACAGTGTGCTGAAATTAGTTTGGAGACTTTCGAATGTTTTGAGAGTGATGATTACCAGTAAATAGTACAAGAAAATCATCTGAATAAATGTCTTCCATTTTGCTGCTAAACTTGTTGGGAATGATTTACCTTTAAATTCAGCATATGAACGAAGTCCTGTAATAAAAAAATCTCTTAAAACAATAAGCCAAACCATCCAATACTCCAATATTCCGATTGCGGCTAAGGCGAAAAATGCTGCCGATGTTAAAAATTTATCTGCTAGCGGATCCATAAACTTTCCCCACTCGGTGATATAGTTAAACTTGCGAGCGAGCCATCCGTCGTACCAATCAGTTATTGCAGCAACAATGAAAACCACCAATGATATTTGCTGTAAAAAAACATCTCCAGAGAGAAATAGATACAGAAAAATCGGCGTTAATATTATTCGTAGTACGGTCAATTGATTTGGCAAAACCATTTCTTAAACCACTTCGGAAAGTATTTTAAGTTTAGAGAATTCGTAAATTCCAAGATTGTGTCCGTCGCTCCAAGTAACTGACAATGCATATTTGCCGATAATTTTAAGATCAGTAATTTTCAATTGTTCGACTGTGTACAATGGAATATATGATTTACTTTCTTTTTCTCTTTCGGTCAAACATTCTGCACAAGGACATTCTCTCCTCAAATTGCTTAATTTAATTTTGCTTCTATCACCTTCCTTCCACACAATCATAAGGTATTTTCCGTCTTCAATATTTATTTTTTTGGGAAGCAATATTATACACCTGTCAGCTTTATCAAAGCCTCCTCATATTTTCTAGCTGTATTTGTGATAACCTGATCGGGTAATTTTGGCGGTGGAGGTTGCTTATTAAAATTTACCGATAGTAAATAGTCCCGAACGTATTGCTTGTCGTAACTGTCCTGAGCACTTCCCTTTTTATAACTATCAGCGGGCCAGAATCGTGATGAATCCGGAGTTAAGAGTTCATCGATTAAAATAATTTCTCCGTCATAAAATCCGAATTCCATTTTTGTATCGGCTAAAATAATTCCTTTCTCAAGTGCATACTCCGAGGCTTTAGTATAAACCTTAAGTGCAATTGATTTTATCTTGTTATATGTTTCTTCACCGATAATTTCAATTGCTTTTTCTTCCGTAATGTTTTCATCATGGTCACCAATATCAGCTTTTGTAGATGGAGTAAAAATCGGCTCTGGCAATTTTTCTGATTCAACTAAATTTTCGGGCAATTCTATCCCGCATATCATTCCGGTTTTTTGATAATCTTTCCAACCTGAACCGCTTATATAACCGCGGACAATACATTCAATCGGAATTAATTCAGCTTTCTTTACTAACATTGATCTGCCCTCAAGAATATCTGAATACTTATGACAAATTTCCGGATATCGGCTTACATCTGTATCCACAACATGATTGGGTACAATCTCTTTCACAAAATTGAACCAAAATTTTGAAATCTGAGTAAGAACTTTTCCTTTGCCCGGAATACCATCGTCCATTATTACATCAAATGCTGAAATTCTATCTGTGGAAATCATTAAATAATGATCTTCTAAATCATACATATCACGAACTTTACCGCGTTTAAATACTGTTAAATCGTTAAAATCAGTTGTTAATACAACATTACTGTCCATAAAATATTCCTTTCATAATTCGTGAGATTAAATATAATAGTTGACTTAAGTTTATTCAACAACGTTCAAGTTAATGTCGGATTTCCTTGAATTTAGAAGCATAGACCACTATCTTTGGGCATTTTTATCAAACAATAGGAAAGAACCGCTAAATGAGTACAGTCAAAATAAGATTAAAGGATTTTCCGCTTACCTTTTGGATAGCGAACACAATGGAAATTTTTGAGAGAATGGCATGGTACGGATTTTTCGCCGTTTCTTCTCTTTATATTACTGGTGCCGTAGAAGATGGTGGTCTCGGGTTTACGGACGAGGACAGAGGTGTTCTTCAGGGTGTAGTAACATTCTTTTTATATTTATTTCCTGTGGTATCAGGAGCACTCGCCGATCGTTATGGATTTAGAAAATTGTTATTTTCAGCATTTGCAATTCTCGTCCCGGCTTATTACTTGTTGGGTCAATTCAATACATTTCCAACTTTCTTTCTTGCTTTTATGCTTGTTGCCCTTGGTGCCGGAACTTTTAAGCCGGTAATCGTCGGAACAATTTCCAAAACTACCGACGAACGAACCGGATCTATGGGCTTTGGAATTTTTTATATGATGGTAAATATTGGAGGTTTTCTTGGTCCGGTGGTTGCGGGAATAATGAGAGCGATTTCTTGGGAATATGTATTCATCGCTTCATCTTGTTGGATTGCAATCAATTTTATTTTTGTGACTCTCTTCTACAAAGAACCTACAACCGAAAGCGCATCGGCAAATCCGAGAAAACTTAAAAAAGTATTTTCTGATATGGTTGAAGTATTAGGCAACGGAAGATTTTTTGCTCTCGTGTTTGGACTGTTGATAATACTAGTGCTTGGTTCTAAGTTTACCTCAACCGAAGCAATTACTTGGACTGAGATAACAATCATTTCAATTGCTTGGCTGATTTTAAATTTAGTTTATGATTTTTTCTTGCGGAAGAATACTGTGAAAAGCAACAGTTGGCTGCTTCAACCGCTTAAGATTGGTGATTGGAGATTCGCACTGTTTTTACTTTTAATGTCCGGTTTCTGGACATCGTTCAACCAAATTTTTTATACACTACCACTTTACATTAGAGATTTTACTGATACTTCCGACCTATTTAATTTTCTTTATTCATTTCTTGATGGAATAGGACTGACATCATGGGCCAACTCCCTAAATGCCGGAATGGTGACGCCAGGTCAACTTAATCCTGAATATATTATAAACATTAATGCCGGCGGTATTGTACTTTTTCAAGTTGTGGTTTCATATTTGGTAACAAGATTAAAACCTTTCACAACAATTTTTTACGGCACAATAATTACGATCATCAGTTTTGTAGTTTTAATATTCGGAACTACAGGATGGGTTGTGGCTGCGGGTATCTTGGTATTTTCATTTGGTGAAATGATGGCTAGTCCCAAACAAAAAGAATATACAGGAAGAATTGCTCCTCCGGACAAAGTCGCTCTTTATATGGGATACTTTTACTGGTGCGTTGCTCTCGGTAACTTATTCGGAGGAATACTTTCAGGTCAAATGTATGGCGCGTTTGCAAGAGATATGCAGCGTCCGGATATTATGTGGTTGATCTTTGCTATTCTTGCTGCTACAACAGCATTCTTAATCTTTTTGTATGATAGAAATGTAATCAAAAAAGTGAGAGCATAAATCAAATATATTGTTTTAGAATAGATATTGTTTGATGATAATAACCGCCTCCAAAAAGGTTTAAGTGATTCATCACGTGGTAAAGTTTGTAAATATCCTCCCGTTCCAAATAACCGGGACGGAGAGGATATTCTTCGTTATATGCTTCATAAAAATGATTATCAAATCCACCGAAAAGTTTAGTCATAGCTAAATCGGCTTCTCTATCTCCATAGTAGACTGCTGGATCAATTAAACAAACTTCACCTTTCTCGTCGATAATGTAATTTCCTCCCCACAAATCTCCGTGTAAAAGAGAAGGTTTTTCATCACTTTCCGGTAGTAATGATGGAAGAATACTAATGAATTTATCAAAATATTTATGCAGCTCATCTGATAAATATCCATTTTTTTCTGCAAGATGTAGTTGAAAATTGAGGCGGTTTTCTACATAAAAATCTAACCATTTAATTAGTTGTGGTAAATTCTTCTGCGGATTGCTTCCAATAAAGTTATCCTCAAAAAAACCAAATTTTTCCGCAGTATGCTTGTGTAAAGATGCGAATTTTTTGCCGAAATCATAAAAGAAGTTTTTAATTCTTGAAGAAGATTTAATGAACTCAAGCAGCAAAAAATTATCATCGATCAATAACACTTTTGGAACACGAATCTCACCACATTTTTGAATTTCAATTAACCCGTTTGCTTCAGTATTATGTATCGACGATCCCTCGCCATATCTCTTCAAGAAGTATTTCTGACCGGTAATATCCTCTATTACTCTTGAATCGGCAATACAACCACCACTCACTGTCTTTGAGTTTAATATTTCGATATCGAGTGAATTTTTTATTTTTTCTATTACATCCAGCATTTTAGGTTATATCGAGTAAGTTTTTCTTAAATAAACCAACAAACCATGACAGGCATCTTCCAGTAGGTCCAAAACGTATTCAAAAGCTTCAGGACCGCCGTAGTAAGGATCCGGAACTTCTTTCGCTGAACAATTTTGTGAACAAAAATCGGTTATCAATTTGATTTTGTTAGAATATTTCTCATTATTGAACATATTCTTAATATAGCTCAAATTATCGTTGTCCATTGCGAGAATCACGTCGAATTTATCAATATCTTCTGGCATAATTTTTCTTGCTATACTTATAAGGAAAATTCCACGTTTTTTTGCATGTTCTTTCATTCTTGGATCTGCCTCTTCTCCCTCGTGATAATCAATAGTACCGGCAGAGTCGCAGAAAATCTTCTCTTTTAGCCCGTTTTCTGCAATTATTTTGTTCATAACTGCTTCGGCGGAGGGTGATCGGCAGATATTTCCCATACAGACAAAAAGCAGATTCAACATGGTCTTTTACCTTTGTGATTTTGTGCAAAATTATTGTTGAAAAAATACTTAAATTATTAGAAAAATTTACGATAATAAGATTATCGGGAAGAAATTTTACAAAAAGAGATATGATGTATGTTATCGACTGAAAGATTATTGATAATCGGCGGGATGATTCTGTTAAGTATAATTGTTCTAAGTTTTAACACAAACAGCTTGGAACAGACATCCAACAATCTTAATAATGAGGCGATGATTACAGGAATCAGTTTAGGACAGTCATTACTTGAAGAAATTTCCAGCCGTGCTTTTGACGAAAATACAGTGAACACAAATGTGAGTTCTCCCAACGATTTAACAGTGCCGCCAAATCTTGGTAAAGAAAGCGGTGAAATTATTTCAACACAATTTGACGATATAGATGATTTTGATGGATTTGCAAGAAACGATTCTCTTCCCCGTCTCGGTGTTTTCAATCTGCGATCGGAAGTTTATTACGTTAATGCCAATACTCCTGATACTAAATCAAATGTGAGAACTTTCAACAAAAGAATTGATATTAAAACCACTAATATTTACATGGCAGATACATTAACACTTCATAAAATTTTGAGTTATTAAATGTCGTATTTGATTGACATAATCGGATCAACGGCTATTGCTGCGGCAATTATTTTTATTGTTCTTGAATTCAACAAGAACGTTAACGATGTTACTGCAGAAGTGCTGTTATCGAACATGTCAAACAACGATGCACTCACTTCCGCAGATGTAATTGAGTATGATCTCTATAAAATTGGCTACGGTGTAGCGAATAACGCAATAACAAGAGCAGATTCTAATTACCTTTCTTTTCTTTCCGATTTTGATAATAACGGCTCAATTGATTCCGTTAGCTACATTGTAGGCACGATTTCACAAAGAATAAACACAGCAAACCCTTATGATAAACCATTATATAGGAAAGTAAACAACGGAAGCAGATCTCTTTTAATACCAGTTGTTGACTGTACATTCACCTATCTTGATTCTATCGGAACTACACTAAATTATGCTTCACTTGCTTCACAAGCTGTTAGAAACCGAATTAAAGTAATAAACGTAAATTTAAGAACAGAATCGGCTGAGCCGGTTAACAATGTCTATCAAGGAATTGATTGGGCAAGAACAATTAGACCAAAAAACCTATAAGGTGAATTATGGGACGAGCATTAATAATTATTTTGTTTGGTACAATGTCATTTTATTTAATGGCAAATTTATCAACAAATGAGAGACTAAATACAGCCTTCGAGAGTTCTATTACGTATTTCAGCAAAACTCAGGCTAGGAACATTGCTAACAGTGTAGTCCAAATGCAGATTTCAAAATTGGCTGACAGCACGGATTACAGAGTCCCGAACGTAACAAGCAAATCTATGTTTAACGGAACCGGGTATTATGTTGTTAAGGATACCACTATTGGGACCACGAACCTGATAAAAGTTAGAGCCAGAGGTGTATACTTTGACGAGGAATATACTGCGGAAGCAATTGTTGAACCTTCGTCCTCCGGTTTTACTCCAGCATCAGTTCTAGCTGCTATAACTACTAATAATCCTGTGAGAACACTTGGAACCCTAGTAGTCGATGGAAGAGAGCATGATGTAGATGGTAATTTGATTGCTAACAGTGGAACATTAGGACTCTGGACCACAAGTACTTATAGTCGTGGTGGGAACTCGAAAGTAGGTGGAACTACCGGTGGAAATGATTATGAACCTGATAGAAGATATGAGTCGGGTACAGTAGAAACAAATCAGACTTATCCGGGTGGATTCCCCACTTCTCCTGATTCAATTCTTGGTGGAAGCGCAGAAGGATTTCCTCCAGGTTACTTAAAAGCAATTGCCCAATCCGGTGCAAATGGAAGCCAATATACTACGAACCC
>CAZCLA010000037.1:19263-26630 GCA_964499285.1 uncultured Melioribacteraceae bacterium | reverse complement strand
CATCGGGCAGCTATTCAGTAACAATCAATTCAAAAGATTTCTCTCTTAGTTCCGGTGTTTACTTTGTAAGAATGAAAGCAGTCCCTTTGGCGAAAGATCAACCAATCTTTCAAAAAACCATAAAGATTGTTTTAACTAAATAACAAATTAAACAAAGGTGCAAGTATGAAAAATAGTTTTACAAAATTGTTCATATTATTTCTTCTTACCGGCTTTTTAAGTTTTTCTTATAGCCAGGTAACGCACAGTATTGATCTATCATGGGAAGCATTGACTACAAAAACTATCGTAGGAGAAGATGATAATAATTACACAAAAATTAGTCTTGGAACACAGACAATGAATTTAGAGGTATCGGCACCGGAACTACCGGTGAAGTATGTTAAGCTGATAATTCCCAATGATGAAAAACCTATTTCCTTTACGGTAACAAAAAACAGCTCACAGTTACTTGCTCTCGAATCTTTAGTTTTTCCTGTTCAGGAAGAAGATAATCCGTGGGACGATAAACCGGCTGCGCCTTTTGTAAAGCCTAATAAAGTTATCTACAACTCATCCGAACCTTACCCTGCTGAAATGGTACGTTTAGTAAATGATGGATTTTTTGATGGAGCAAATCATATAATTACTCTTGAGATAATGCCTTTTCAGTATTACCCTTCAACAAACCAACTCTACTATTATTCATCAATTTCATTTACAGTTAATACAAGTAAGCATTCTTATAACACTATTATACCTGGGAAAAGATTTACCCGTAACCAGGTAAAGATAGACAACCAGTTAGCCGATTTGGTTGATAACCCTGAAAATATATCTTCATATCAAACGCGAACGATACTTATAGAGGATGCCAAAAATAAGCCGAACAAAGACGAAACTACAGTAAGCATTCCCTTTTATGAATATGTAATTATTACCACGGCAATACTTGAACCTTATTTTAATAATTTTGTTGATTGGAAAAGAAAAAAAGGATTTGATATTGGCGTAGTAACTGTTGATGATATTTACAGTAATTACAGCGGTGATCTAATTTCCGGAATTTATGATGATGCCGGTAAAGTGAGGCAATACCTATCGCAAAGCTATGCGCAAGGTGGAACAATGTTTGCGTTGCTAGCAGGGGATTATAATACTGTTCCTATAAGATATGGCAATACTTCAAATAATGAACCAGGGCTTGAAGCAGCGGTGCCGGCAGATTTATACTTTGCTGATTTTAACGGAGATTGGGAAGTTGATGGAGATGAATTTTATGGTGAAAGGGAGGAAGATAATCTTGATTATTACAACGAAATTTATGTGAGCAGATTGCTTTGTAATAATAATGATGCTTCGAACATCTCAAACTGGGTTAATAAAGTTTTAATCTATGAACTGAATCCCGGGAACGGCGATTATGATTATCTAACACGAAATTTGTTAGATCAAGCAGATGCTGCACAAGCTGATAATTATGCAGGTGGAATAAGCAGCCGTTACCCACCTTACTTTGCAAATACTATTAAAGAAGAAATTCCTTCTTATGATGATCCAAATCCCACAAGTCCAACCGGTTCAGATATAGTTGATTTAATAAATA
Organism: uncultured Melioribacteraceae bacterium; assembly: GCA_964499285.1. Lineage (GTDB taxonomy): Bacteria > Bacteroidota > Ignavibacteria > Ignavibacteriales > Melioribacteraceae > JAGFIY01. The sequence continues at coordinate 25,045 of CAZCLA010000037.1, read as the reverse complement.
CTAATAAATATGGCCTATTTTCTTTCAATGGACATGGGACACCCAAAAATTTTTATATTCTTACTTTCTGGGATCACGTATTAAAAAGCCCTTTAGCTTCGTTAACAGAATATTTTACAGGTAGTGGGGGCTCATTAGAACAACTGAATAATAATAATTATCCAATGCTTCTTCATTCGGTTGGCTGCGAAGTTATGCCATTTGATGAATTGCCTGATTATGAAAATATCCATAATATGGGAGAAAGTTTTACCATTTTAGGTGAATATGGCGGTCCTTCGATGATAGGGAATACACGTCTCGGATCAGGGTATTCGATACAACTTTTTTATAATTTTCTAAACTCAGAATTTCCTAATCCACAGCTAAAATCGCTCGCTACTACTAATTATTCTTTATATTCGTCTGAAATAGGATATCATTTTTGGAAAGGGAAATCCAATTATGTGGGTCAAGGTGATTTTCACTACATAATACTATCGACAAACTTATTAGGCTGTCCTCAAACTGAATTTTGGCGATCTACGCCTCAAGAATTTGAAAACATTTCAATAACCGACAACGGCTCTTCAATTTCAGTTAACACCAATGGAAATGATAAATGTTTAATAAGTGTGGTAAGTGTTGAGCCCTCTGATGATTATCAGGAAGTAGTATTTGATGAGACATCATACACTTTTAATACATCAATTCGTCCACTTCAAGTTACTATATCAAAGCATTATTATGTAAACCAAAATGATAAGGAGGATTATATACCATTTATAGGCTTAACAGGATTCACGTTAACCGATGATTTGCAATTAAATAAAAAACTGTCAGTTATAGGCAACATAGTTATTCCAAATAATAAAACCTTAACACTTGGAAATAATTCAGAGCTATATTTTTCCGCTGGCGATTCAATAATTGTAAATGGTGAACTAATAATAGAGCCCGGGGCAAAACTTAAATTTAAAGATATGGGTAAAGTAGTTGTGAACAACAGAATGGTCGCGGAAGGAACAACTGAAAATCCAATAATTTTTGATCAAAATAATTCATCTCCGGGTTTCATAGAAAGTCTAACTTCCAACTCAATTATTGAAGTAAATGAAGGAGCACAATTTGCGGTAACTTTCTCTGAAATTAAAAATGGTAAGCCTGGAATTGTTATATGGGGCAGACCGGAATGGGTATATGTTCAAGATTGTGAAATTCACGACTGTACAACTGGAATATTATTGGGGAACAATAATAGCGGTGGAACCGTTGAGTTTTCAGATAATGAGATTTATAATAATAATGTCGGCATAGATTTTTTGAGGTATTCAGAAGGACGTCTATTAAGAAATGAAATCCATGATAATTCAATTTATGGGGTAAAAATATCGCAATACTCCAATCCGACGTTCGGATACTATTCAACTCACGGCAATAATGTAATTATAAACAATAGCTATGGTGTTTATTGTTATAACCACAGTGATCCTATACTTGGGATTGCGAGCTCTGGTTATTATGGATACAATTATATTTACGAGAATAGTAATTATGCATTAAAGGCAAGTAATTACAGTTCTATTGTTGCAGAAAACAACTATTGGGGAACTCAAAATCCATCATTGGTAATTTATACGGATTTTACCAGCTCGGTAGATTTTGATCCATACTTAATGCAATTGAATCAACCAATGAAAAATGAAGATGATCTTAAATTTTATACTGCAAATGAAAAAGATAATTCTAGCGCTTTGCTCAGAGCAGCATTGAATAATCTCTTAAACGGTAATTATGAAAATACTATTAAGTTTTGTAAGAGAATTATTGAGGAAAAGCCGGATGAGGATCAATCATTGACGGCTTTAAACTATTTATATAAAGCTTTCTTATTATTAGAAGAAAGCGCTGAACTAAATTCATATTTACTTGAATTATTCAATACAAAAATACAAATGAATCTATATGCATATGCGGGATTATTATATGCTTGTTTGCACTACGAAAACCAATTACAAATACTCGATGAAATTATCAGTAATTATCCGAAACTGGAAGTAATAGAAAGCGTTCTATTTGAAAAGTTCTTATATCATATCATAAAAAATGATTATGAAAATGCAGTTCAAATAGCCAACCAACTTCAATTTCAGTTTCCGGAATCAATAAGTGCAATTGAAGCAAAGAGAATATTAAATCCTGAAAGCGTAAACGAAAATCAAGAGAATATGACACTATCAAAAAAAACCGAAGACGGATTACCAACTGAGTATAAATTATTCAATAATTATCCGAATCCATTTAATCCAACAGCAAAAATAAAATTCACAATACCAAGCGTAGCGGACGCAAAATTTGCGTCCACAACAACAAAATTAGTTGTTTATGATATTCTTGGCAGAGAGATTATAGCTCTTGTTAATGAGTATTTGCAGCCTGGAATTTATGAAATTGAGTTTAACGCGAAAGGATTAACTTCAGGAGTTTATTACTACAGAATCGAATCCGGTAATTTCAGCGATACGAAGAAGATGATTTTGTTGAAATAATTTAATATTTCGTATTATAGTTTTAATTTTTATTTCAAGCCTTCGGGATTAAAACATCCCGAAGGCTTGCAACAGTTTACTTCTGTTTTTTGTTATCCAACTTAAACATAATCGGCACAGCCACGCTTGCTTTAACCGGCTTCCCCTCAACAGATCCCGGTGTAAAGCTTGTTTTTTTAACAGCCGCTGTTGCTGCGCCGTTTAATACTGAATTATCCGACTTCAATACTTTAGTTGTAATAACAGTTCCGTTTATGTCTATAACTGCTTCAACTATAACCTTCCCTTCAATACCGGCTTGTTTTGCCTCTAACGGATAAGCCACATTTTCAGCTATAGCTTTCATTCCTCCCTTCGGAAAGGGCTGCTTATCAATCTTTTCTTGTTGCGAAAAAATTGTTGCCGTTAAAAAAAGGATTATTGCGGATGTGAATACAGCTCTTTTCATTTCTCCCCCCTTGTTGTTATTATAGAATTAGTAATTGTATGAGCGATCTGCTCATTTATTTTCCTCACTGCTTATTTTATCATCGAGTTTGAATACAATCGGTATAGTAACCTGAACTTTCACATTTTCTCCCCGCTGTTTTCCGGGTTTGAATTTTGTTTTATAAACCGCTTCCATGGATACTTCATCACACCCGCCGCCAATTCCTTTAATTATTTCGGCGTTGTTCACATCTCCGTTCTCATCAATATATGCCTTAACGAAAACCCTTCCCTGTATTCCCGCTTTGCGGGCAAGTTCTGGATATTTAATATGCATTTGAACCGCTTGCATTCCGCCCACAGGTTCGGGCATCTCTTCAACTGCAACAAAGTAATCTTCCTTTGAAATTTTCTTTGGCGGCGGTGGTGGAGGAAATTCCCCGGATATCATATTCTGTTCTACTGTACCCTTCTCATCAACAAGTAATGAAACCGTAAAAGCTAAACTGCTTTTCACCGGCGCTCCGTTCATCAAACCCGGATTAAAAGTCCAATCACTCATAGCATAAACCAGATCATCTTTTAGCTGTTCAAAATACTTTTTCGGGTTTATTTTTTGGCTGCCTCTTTTAGGCGGAGTTCGTTCTTTAAATTGAACTGCATCAACCCTTCCACTCTCGTTTATGTAAACATTCACATCAAAATAAAAGAGCGTTTGTTCGTTGATCTCTTTTGAAAATTTTTCCACACTTTTAATTGAGGTTTGATCTACCGTTGTCTCAACTTGATCTCCAATAAATGCAGGAACATCAAGTCTGCCGGAAGATAGATAAACTGCTTCATAATCCGGTATTACCTTAACCTCTTTCTTCTTTTCATTACAGCCGAATAGGAATAAAAGCGAAATAAATAATAATAATAAATTTTTCATTTTAACCTCAGAGACTTGATTTGATAATAACTTGTTCTTCTCCTCTTCCGATTACTTCTGCAGCGGGCAAACTGTTAAGGAGAAGTTCCATCTGTTCTTTTTGATAATTTATTTGTGTAATTGTATTTGTAAGCTGTTCTTGATAGGAGCGGGATTCCCCGTAGAACAACAAAGCAATGACAAGAAGAATTATTGAAAACGAATAGGACAATAGCGCGACGGGATTTCTGAAAAAAGAAAGTCGAGGTTTTCTCTCTTCTGACTTAAAAATACCGGTTAATATTTTCTGATCGAGGTCTAACGGAAATTCTTCCTTCGAATCCTCAACCGCTTCGGAAATAAGCTGCATCGATTTGAAATAGTCCCTCGCTTCCTGGTTTTCTGCAAGCAGGTTAAAAAGAGATTTTTCCTCTTTTCTGTTTAGTTCGTTATCGAAATACATATTAATTAGCTGAAAAACATTTTCGCTGGACATAATTACTCCCTGTTAAAGCTCATAAATTTTCGAAAGTTCGCTGAATATTTTTTGTCTTGTTTTATAAAGCCTGCTCTTAACCAAATTTGGATCCGTCCCCGTAAGCTCCGCAATTTCTTTATAGCTCATCCCCCCATACTCTTTGAGCATAAATACTTCTTTCTGTTCCTCGGGAAGCGTGTTCAAAATGTTAAGAACAATCGATTTAATTTCCTTTCTTTCCAAATTTTCAACTGTGTTGCTTTCGTCTGCAATTTTCAATTCGGATGAATCAAGAACGCCGTATTTATCTACATGTGTTTTTTTCTGACGATAGTGCATAAATATTTCGTTTCGTGCTGTTTTAAAAATCCAGATTTCTATTTTATCGAGTTCGTTTATTCTCTTTATGTTTTCATAGAGTTTCATAAAAACTGTCTGCACAATATCTTCCGTAAGCATTATATCGTTCACCATTTTATGAACATAATTATAAACCTTGCTTTTATACTTGTTGTATATTAGCGTGAACTGAATAATATGTCTGCCGGCGCTCAACAATTTTTTGTTATTCCTATTAGATATAGATGAACATAAGTTAAAAATGTTGCCGGTAAATGGGAAGATTTAAAATAAAAAACGGGTGTCTTAAACACCCGCCACCAACAAGCAAGTTAATTGAGAGAGAGTAACTTACTTTAAGAGGGTCATTTTTTTCGTAATTATATTTCCATTGGCTTCAAGACTATATATATACATTCCCGAAGAAAGATCTGATGCATTCCATTGAATACTGTGTGTGCCTGCACTTTTCGTTTCGTTTACAATTTCTGCAACTTGCTGACCAAGCAGATTATACACGGCTATTCTAACATTCGATGCTTCAGGAATTGAAAATTCGATTGTTGTGGAAGGGTTGAACGGATTAGGGTAGTTTTGATTTAATTTGAAATCTGCTGGAACTATTCGTTCATCTTCGGCTTGTACGCTTGTAATAACTTGATTTGTAATTCCATTTTGATAAAGTGCTGTCCAGTCGTTTATCCATATATCCGCTCCGAATGCACCTATAAAATCAACTTGATCGAAGAAATCATCATCGTAAGATTTTTTCTGTTTTGTATAAGCAGGACTTCCTTCAGCCGGGCGAGGATCGAGACCGTTATCCGCTTCCCTGCTCAATCCCATCAACATCGGATCTTCAACAAAATTGTTTGTTGCCTGATTGCTTAAGTACTGAGCCATAAAATGCTGTGGAGTCCATTGAGAAAACGGTTCATCTTTGAACAAGATATTGTTTTCCAATTTGATTTCACCGGAAAGAAATCTCGAGTAACTTGTAAGTCCGTCGCCGCTGTCAACTTCAACACCTTTATCGTCAAAATCTGAGATGATGCTGTTATAAACTTCTCCGCCGCCGTATTCTTTAAATTGAAGTGC
>CAZCLA010000037.1:13827-19163 GCA_964499285.1 uncultured Melioribacteraceae bacterium | reverse complement strand
CTGAGATGATGCTGTTATAAACTTCTCCGCCGCCGTATTCTTTAAATTGAAGTGCGTCATCACCACCGCTTGCTGCAGCGCCTCTTCCAAGGAATGTAGCGTTATAAATAATTGGCTTTGACAATGGTTCATTAGTTAAAGCTCCTTCATCTCCGCCGTCCCATTCACCAATATGATCACCTCTGTCGGTATATTGAATTGCAAACCAAAACTGGTGTTTACCTCTGAAACCTTGATCATAATCGAAGGAATCGTCTTCGTTGAATGCTGCCACCAAATATTTTGAATTAAACGTTCCGCCAAAAAATTCAAACCCGTCGTCAGCACTGTTAAAAGATTCAATATATTCGACTGTCGTTCCGCTCCCGACACAACCGAGCGTTAGACCTTGAAGTTCTTTATTCGACTCGACAGTTATTCCGCTGTATCTGATTGAAATATATTTTAACACTCCCGAATCGTCCGCATCATCATTTCCGCCGTAAAGTGCGCGTGGTTCGTCAGCGGGAAGCCCTTCAACAACTTTTTCTTCCGCCACATTCAATGTTGATTTTCCGAGCACAACTAAACCTCCCCATAAACCGGTATCTATTGTGTAGTCCACTCCGGGATCGGTTCCGTCATCCGGTAAAGTTACATCATCATATTCGGTTGTAAAAATTATGGGATTATCTGCCGTTCCGGTTGCATAAATTTTTGCTCCTCTTGCAATTATAAGAGCAGAAGCAATATCCCCGGTTGAAGGAGTTTCGAGACCTTTAATCACAGTCCCGGCTTCAATGTGAAGATTTGTTCCTTCTTCAACATACACAAAACCGTCGAGATGATACTCGTTGTCCGCAGTCCAGAAAACATCACCTTGACCGCCTTGAATAGATGCGTCGTTTATAACTACCACCTGCCCGAAAGCAAGTACTGGGAGTAGCAGAAGAAGTGTAAGAATTTTTTTCATTTTATATCCTTTATATTTTGTGAATAAAAATTATAATGAATAGCTGACGCCGAGCGAAAAATTCCTTCCCGGGGTATAGCTGTGAAATACGTAATCCGCATCGTTAAAGTTTATCGTCTTTTCAATTTTCGAGTTCAGTATGTTCTTGGCAGAAAATTTTACTCCGAATCCGTAGTCGATTTTTTGACTTAAGGTAAAATCAAGCATTCCTCTAGGTTGTTCGTAAACGTCGGGAGTAACACCCAATGTTACTTCGCTTAACCTTTCACCGAAAATGTTGTAAAGAATTGCTGCCGAGGTGCCGCTTTCATAATCGACATATGCAAGCTCGACATTTACGATATAAGGTGATTGCCCGAACAACGGTCTGTTCTTCTCTGCGTTAGGATCATTCGGTTGTATAAGAATGTTGTATTCATCATCCGGAATATCTACTTGGGATTTAACAAGCGAGAAGTTCATATTAACAAAGAAGTTGCTGAATAGATCGGAAATAACATCTAGCTTTTTTCTTATCTCGAATTCAGCTCCGTAAGTGTAGCCTCTGTTAACGTTCTGATAACTAACAAGTTCCGTTGTCTGGTTAAACGCACGTTCGATCGGGTTTGAGAAATCCTTGTAGAAAAAACTTACGGCATAAAGTTCTCCCGGTCTTGTAAACCATTCCCAGCGAATATCGAAATTATCGACAAGTGTTCTTTCTAAACCCGCATTACCGGAAAAAATAAAATCACCCAAAAATTCAAACGACCGGAAAGGAGCAAGTTCTCTAAAGCTTGGTCTAGCGATTGTTCTTCCATACGATGCTCTGATATTCATGTTATCAGTCAATTGATAAATCACACTTGCCGCGGGAAGAAGATCTTTATCATCGAGCAATGCTTTCTGCGAGTTTGTATCCTGACTTGTCACTTCCATCTTTGTTGTTTCATAACGAGCGCCGCCAATAAATTTTAAGTCGTTGAAAATCGGAAGTTCGAGCATAGCATAGACCGCATTTATATTATGCAAACCGTCGTAATTGCTCCGCAGCGTTGATGCATCAAAAATATAATTTCCGAACAAGTATCTTCCGTTAGTTGAATCGATAATTCCGGATTGTGAAGAAAAATAATCATTCGGAACGCCGCTATAATTTGCTGTGCCTCTTCTCAGTTCAAATCGTCTTTCCCGGAATTCGCGGTTAATTTCCGAAATAGAGCCGCCGAATTTGAACTTAGATTTTAAACTGCTCCATTGTTTAAAGGGAACAGATATATTCAGATTAAAGTTTTGATTGTTCTCAGTTAAGTTTCTGAAAAAACGTGTCGGTTCGTTATAGCTGTTTTTGTTTATGCTGTAATAATATTCGTCTTTAGCCTCATCGAAAACATAGTCGCTGCTGAAAAATCTAAGATCGGGTTCATCCTGTTTTGTATTAGAGAAAGAAGCCGTCCAATCGATTGTTGAGCCAAGCAGATCTTCAAAAAAGTGTTCACCGCCGAATTGATAAGTCTGAAGATTTCTCTCTGTATAAAGCAGCGAGCGAGTTTCGTAAACAGGATCACTGCCAAGTTGATCCGACCATTCACCCGATTGATAACGTGATGTTGATTCGCCGCTTTGAGTGTATAAATATCTAAAATTGATATCGTGATTACCTGCGGGTTTATATGCAAGATTAACCAAGCTGCCCCAAAGGACTTCATCGCTTGCCTTAACATCGTTAAGAAACATATAATTGTTCAACCCGTCAACATCGTTTGGGCTTCCGCTTAACTGCCATCTTCCAAGTTGTCCGTCATCATAAAAATTATAATTTCTGCTGTAACTTAAACTTGTTGTGAATCCGAGGGGACTTCCGAAAAGGCTTATTTGATCTCCCGCTGAAAATGAATAGCTTGAATTTACCGGTGCGGCACTTTTTGAAGGGGCCATTTCGGGATTAAATGATTTTGTCAACCTATCAAGTTTAATTGCTTGTTCTCTATCTCTTCTTGCTTCATTCGGTGAAGGAATAGAAATGTTTGGATCTGCCAAAGCCGACGGGATTGATCTTGAACCGTCGTCGTATCCAAGCCAATCTTTGCTTCCGCCGGAATAGACAAGAAAATCATTGTTGCCGGTAGCGGAGTTGTAGGAACCCGATGCAGAATAATCGATTGATAATCTTTCGGGATAATTTTTTGTTGTAACATCAACAAGTCCACCTGTAAATGAACCAGGTTTATCGGGAGTGAAAGATTTAACTGTTACAAGATTATCTAGAAGGTTTGAGGGAAAAAGATCTAGATTAAACGATTTTTTATCGGGATCTGCACTTGGTAAATCGGTTCCGTTCAATTGTGTGTTGGAGTATCTGTCTCCAAGTCCACGTATGTAAACATACTTGCCTCCTACAACAGATGCCCCGGTAACTTTAGACATTGCATCCGCGGCGTTGCTGCCTCCGCTTCTTGAAATAGCCTCTGCTGAGATTGCATCACTTATTGATGCGGATCTCTGTCTCTTTACAAGAAGAGATGCCTCGCTATTTTCAATCAGTTTTGCCGTTACTAAAACCTCTTCTGTTTCTATCGATTCAATTTTAAGAACGACGTCTATTTTAATTATCTCATCAGATTTTAATTCAATGCCGCTCACAACCGTTTTTGCGTAACCGATTGAGGAAAACCGAAGAGAATAAACTCCCTCCGGGACATTGTTGATTAAATAAGTGCCGTTTATATCCGCAGCAGCACCCATTGTTGTTCCTTCAATAAGAACGTTGCAGCCGATTACAGCTTCTCCGGTCTCTGAGTCAACTACCATACCGGTAATTTTGCCGGATTGTCCCACCACGTGTGTGCTTAAAAGAAGCGTGAACGAAAAAACCGATATGATAAATTTAAGATGCTTCATTTTTGAAAAATTGTTTTCCTGTTTCATTTATTCTCTCTCTCGGTTGTTGATTTTATTGATGCGCAAATATATCTCCGGCATATTAACTCAATATTATCCACCCGTTAACAATATGTTAAGAGTATGTTAAGGGAATGTTACGTGAAATTTGGTGCATGGGAGGAAAAGCCTTTCGGTCATAAAAATTTAGCGGGAGTTCTCAACTAAAATTCTGATATCCGTGAAAAATAGTTTAGGATTAATTTATATTTGGTTTCCGGTTTTCATCAGGAAATATCATGCTTGGTTAATCGGAATTAATTTATTTTATTGTTTGTTTCACCAGAACAGTTAAGTCAATGTCCGTTATCCCACAAAAAATATTAAGCCGGTTTGATGAGAAGCATATTCACTTTATAGAGGACAGGGAAACTTTTCAGAAGTTAATTTTTATATCTTATCCGCATTGGGAGGCATATTCGGCTGATATTGAAAACGATATCTGGCTTAAAGTAACTCCGGAAATAAATCTTGTTGAGGGAACAGTTCTTTTAAAACAATCTTTCCTTGAGGATAGCTCCGTCGGTAACAACGACAGCAGAATTAAAATAATTAATGGCTGTAGAATAAATCTCCCTCCGCAATTCTTGAACTCGATTCCACGCGAGTTGTTTAAGCTGGTAACCAAATTTAGCGATTCCCACTGGGAGCTGATCAATGCCGCAGCAATTCTTGGTAAGGACTATATTTCAATATTGAAAACAAACCCGGTTCTCGCCTACTTAATTATCACACTTGAAGAGATCAACCGTTCATTTAAAATTTATACCGAGCGCGAGCTTCTCAAAAAATTAATTAACTCAAAGCAGAGGAAAATTCTCGAATGGGCATTTATAGCACCAACTGAAGAAATGAGAAAACTTCTTTCAAAGATAGAGTTTGAATCCATAACGAGGAATCAGCTTGTAAATACCTGTCGTTTTATCTCAAAACATATGAACGAAAACACTCCGCTTAAAAAACTTCTGCTTCACATAAAAACGATAAATATTAATATGATTTCGCTGCTTTCATATTATGCTGAGTTATCATTGAATCTAAAACCAGAAACGATTATTGAGTTAACAGAATCAGAAGGTTTTGAAGAGAATATAAAGATTCTCGAAAACATAAGATTAAGATCGAAGAAGGTGAATATCAAATTTCCCAATATTGATACGATAGAAAACCTTAAGGAATTAGATAAAACAAATCAGCTTGACTATAAGAAAAAGAAAGAAGCAATGTCGAGGTTCCCCGAACCGCCCTTTGAGGGTTCGGATCAAATTGTTCCATTAAGAACGGTGAAGGAACAAATTTCGTGGAGTAAAATTCAGAATAACTGCATTAGGGATTATACACATTCGGTTAAGATTGGCAGGGCATATTTTTACAAAATTGCTTACGAGAATGAGCTTGCTACCATGGAAGTAAGATTGGTGAATAACGTGTTTGTGCTTAAAGAATTGAAGGGACATGGGAATAA
>CAZCLA010000037.1:0-13727 GCA_964499285.1 uncultured Melioribacteraceae bacterium | reverse complement strand
TAAGATTGGTGAATAACGTGTTTGTGCTTAAAGAATTGAAGGGACATGGGAATAAACCCGTTTCCCGCAAATTGCGAAATTTTGTAAAATTAAGTTTAGCGGAATTTCAAAAAGCTAAAAAACTCCAAGAGCAGGAAAGTCCTTGACGGTTTTAGTTACAGAAGTGATCTTAGGCAGATTTTGTTTTAAAGGTTTCAGTTTGTTTAAAACCAGCAAAATAACCGCATAGACGAGAGTTAATCCCGAAGCAAACAAAAACGCAAAAAGTTCTTTTAATGACAAACCGCTGAAGATGCTCATCCCCAAAAGTATTCCTACAATTAAAATAATCATCGGGATTCCGTAAAGCATCACCGATGCCTTGAATATATCGCTCCCGATTACTTCGATGTCTACTTTATCGCCGGCTTTCACACCGTAAGAATCTTCAACCTCCAGAATTTTTGCATCAATGCTTCCTGCGGGTTTGCAGAATATTTTTGCGGAACACTCTTCGCATTTACCCGATTCGTCAAGCATAATTCTTGCTGTTCCGTCAGAAGCGGAAAGCACGATTCCTTTTTCTATGATTTTTTCTTTTTGCATTTCGATGAACTATAATCTTGAGTAACGCTTATTTTATTTACTCAAAAGTGCTGGTTAATTTTAACGAATTCATATTTCTCAAATTTTTTAATTCTCTTCTTCTGCTTTAACTTCTACTAAATGTTTTTCTCTTCCATTCAAATATCCGATTGCATTAGTACGGCATTTATCGAACGGGATTTTTGATTCGTCGAGCAAATCGTAATTTATTACTGCAAGATTATTAACCATCTCTATTCCGCCGTCAGATTTTCGTGCACAAATTCCACAACCGATGCATGCCACAGAGCAGACATCTTTTGCTCTTTTCGGATCATCCAAATTTTTGCAGAAGACAAAAACTTGTCTATCAATCGGGTGCATCTCAATAATATCTCTCGGACAAGCATTAACGCAAATACCGCAGCCAGTGCAGAGTTCTTCAATCACTTCGGGAATGTTGTCGTCGTTCATTATCATCGCATCGAATGGACATGCTTTAACGCAATCGCCGCCGCCGAGACATCCGTAAAAGCAAAGTTTATCTCCGCCGGCAACCAAATCCATCGCCGAGCAGCTTAAAGGTCCGAAGTACTCTGCCATTTTTGTAACAGCTTCGCTTGAACCGCCGCGGCACAAAATTCTTGGAACCATCTTAGTTGTGCTACCTGCTTCGACGCCTAAAATCTCTGCAATCTCTCTTGCAGTTTCGTCACCTCCGACAGGACATCCGTTCACCCCTATTGTTCGTTCGACAACATTTACGGCGAAATCGTAACAGCCGGCTCTGCCGCAAGCACCGCAGTTTGCTCCGGGCAAAACATCATTTATTTTTGCAATAAGCGGATTTTCTTCCACCCTAAGTTTTTTATCTGCAAAGGCGAGACCCCCGGCAAAAATAAAACCGAGTCCGCCCATTGTTAAAATTGCTATAATAATTGTCGTTTCCATTTTTCAATCCGTTTTATACTGAAATCAATCCTGAAAAACCCATGAACGCAAGGGCAAGTATTCCGGCTACTATTAATGTTATTGGCGCACCTTGCAAAGGTTTGGGAATATCAGCTAATTCAAGTTCTTCTCTAATTCCCGCCATAATTGTGATTGCAAGTGTAAAGCCTACACCGGCTCCCACTCCGTAGAAAATTCCTTCAATAAAATTGTATTCTCTTAAAACAATAAACAAAGCCAAACCGAGTATTGCACAGTTGGTCGTGATCAAAGGAAGAAAAATTCCAAGCGCGCGGTAAAGCGGCTGACTCACCTTCTTCACAAACATTTCGACAAATTGAACCAACGATGCGATAACCAATATGAAAGAAACATACTGCAAAAAATCCATGTTAAATGGGACAAGAATCATGTGGTAAATAAGCCAAGTTACAATTGCCGCGACAACCATTACGAATGTTGTTGCAAGTCCCATCGAAAACGCTGAGGATATTTTGTTTGACACTCCGATGAAAGGACAAATGCCAAGAAAATAAGCAAGCACAAAATTGTTTACTATCGCTGCCGAGAAGAATATTAATATAAGTTCCATTTTTTACGCTCCCGCCTCAATTGTTTTTGCAGTTTTGGATTTTTTATACTGCTCAATAATTTTATCGGTCTCTTTTTTCTTTTTCCTAATAGCAATTGAATTAAAATATGCCATCATTAGTCCGAGAGTTAAAAACGCTCCGGCAGGAAGAATCATAATCAGCCATGGTTCATAAAACCCGGGCATTATCTGAAATCCCAACAAAGTTCTCGATCCTAAAATTTCTCTTATACCGCCAAGCATAAACAATGCAATTAAAAATCCGCTGCCCATTCCAAGTGCATCCAATGCTGATCTTAACACACCGTTTTTAGAAGAAAATGCTTCCTGTCTTCCTAGGATTAAGCAGTTAACTACAATAAGCGGAATGTATGGTCCCAACGATTTACTTAAATCCGGGAACTGAGCTTTCATAACGAGATCTACAATTGTAACAAATGTCGCGATTATCAAAATGTAAGATGCAATCCTCACTTGTGATGGAATAAGCTTACGCACCGAAGAAATGATTATCGACGAGAAAACAAGCACGAATGTTGTTGCAAGTGCCATCGCAATTCCGTTTATAGCCGAGACAGTAACCGCAAGTGTCGGACACATCCCGAGCACCTGTTTGAAAACAGCATTGTTTTCCCAAAGTCCTTTTGTGTATTCTTTAACAAAACTTACTTTTGCTTTCATTTTTTACCTCCGTCAACCGCTCGGAGTTTTTCAATTCCGTCGTTCATTATCGAAACAACAGCTTTTGAAGAAATTGTCGCACCGGTTATAGCTTGAATTTCGTTTGACTTGGATGGACTAGCTCCTTTAACCCAATCTATTCCTGGAACTGCGCTTAATCCTTTAAACTGATTTGTGAAATCGTCTTCGGTTATTTTTGTGCCGAGACCCGGCGTTTCAACTTGTTCGAGAATTTTTAATCCCAATACTTTTTCGAGGGCATTATCCATTCCTATCATCAATCTGATTTTTCCTTGAAAACCGCTTCCGGAATAAGTCAAAGCATACCCGGTTTGTTCTTTGTTTTTATCGAACACCCTGTAGCATTCAAAATCGATCCCTTCAACCACCTCGTATGATTCCGCTGAAGTCTGCACCTCAAAAATTGCTTTTTCTGTTTCTGCTTTGCGGTGTGCTTCAATTTTTGGTTCAGCCCATCCGCTGATTTCAGAGAGCAGCGCTCCGGAGATCACTCCGACTATCGTTAAAGTTACAAGCATCTTAATCACGAGTTTCATTTTTTTGTCCCAAAAATTCTTGGTTTCGTATATCTATTGATAAGTGGAACAAATGCATTCATAAAAAGAATTGAATACATAACACCTTCCGGAAGTCCGCCGAATAATCTTATTAGAACCAGTACAAGTGCAATTCCAGCACCGAATATCCACATCCCTTTTCCGTAAAGAGGAGAAGTAACCCAATCGGTTGCCATAAAAAGAGCCCCGACCAAAAACCCGCCGGCAAAAATGTGAAACAAAGGATTTGGATATACAACCGGATCTATCAGCCAAAAAATTCCACCGAAGATTATTACTCCTAACGTCATTGAAACAGGAACTCTCCAATTGACAACACCGATCGCAATTAAAAATATTCCACCGAGCAGAACCGCTATTGCGGAGGTTTCTCCCAGCGATCCGCCGATATTGCCTAAAAACAAGTTTGATAATTCAGTTGAAACTTTGTCGAACTTTATTGCCGAAAGAGGCGTTGCCGAAGAGACTGAATCAACAGCATAATTTGGCTGCGACCATGTTGTCATCGGTACAGGGAAAGCTGCCTGCAAAAATGCTCTGCCGACAAGTGCGGGATTAAAAATGTTGTAGCCCAATCCACCGAAAATTTCTTTACCTATTCCAATAGAAACAATAGCTCCGATAGCGGTAGAAGAAAGCGAGAAGTTCGGCGGAAGAATAAGAGCGAGGAGAAGTCCGGTAATTACTGCACTTCCGTCACCGATTGAAACTTTTCTTTTTCTCACCGCTTTTATTGCAGCTTCTGTTCCTATACAGAATCCCACGCTTACTATTATTATCAGCAATTGATAAAAACCAAAGAATAAAATTGCCGATACAACCATGGGAAGTATTGCCGCTAACACAAGCCACATCGCTTGTTTAGTTGACCACCTTGAATGAACGTGAGGCGATGCTACAAGTTCAAGTTTGTACGAAGGATTTGCCGTTATTGTATTCATCTTTTTTCTATTAATTGACTAACTAGCTTTTCTATCTTTTTGTATTTGAAGAACTCTTTTCTTGCCGAGACGAATCCACTGAACAAGAGGAATGTTTGCCGGACAAACAAAAGCACAAGTTCCACATTCCATACATACTGTAATTCCCAGTTGTTCGGCTTCATCAAGTTTTTCCAACTGCGAGTAGCGTGCAAGTTTTGTAGGTGTTAAATGAATCGGGCAAACTTCAATACATTTTCCGCATCTTAAGCATGGTGTTTCTTCGTGTGCGTTAATTTCTGATTCGGTAAGAACAAGAATGCCTGAAGTTGCTTTCATAATCGGGGCAGAAAAATCATACTGAGCAACGCCCATCATCGGTCCGCCCACAACAACTTTGACCGCGTCATCCCTCACTCCGCCGCAGTAATCGAGAACATCGTTTAGCGGTGTGCCGACTTTAACGATCAAATTTTTTGGTTGATTGATACCGAATCCAGATACTGTTAATGCTGCTGTAATTTGAGGCTCGCCTTTACAGACAGCGTCGTTTATTGCGAGTGCGGTACCGATATTTTGTATCACAACTCCAACATCAAGCGGAAGTTTTCCCGGAGGAACTTCTCTTTTCAAAACTGCTTTTATCAGCATTTTTTCAGCGCCTTGAGGATATTTTGTTTTGAGAGATACAACCGAAATGTTCTCCTCATTTTCGCAGAGCTTGGTAAGTTTTTCAATTGCTTCGGGTTTGTTGTCCTCAATTCCGACTGCACCTTTTTCTACACTCAATGCTTTCATTATTAACTTCAATCCCGATAGAAGTTCTTCGGATCGTTCAAGCATATATCTGTAGTCACGGGTTAAGTAGGGTTCGCACTCGCAGCCATTGAGAATGACACAATCGATTTTTTTATCTGCCGGAGGAGTAAGTTTAACATAAGTTGGAAATGCCGCACCTCCTTGACCAACAATTCCCGCTAATCTTACTCTTTCTCTTATTTCTTCAGGAGTAATGATTTTCGGATCGAGCGGTTCAAATTTTATTTCTTCTTCGGATTCAACTGAATCTATCACAATCGAATTTTGCGGGAATCCTGATGCAGTAGGTTCAAGATGTATATCAATGACTTTCCCGGAAACCGGACTGTATATCGGACTTGAAATGAACCCTTCCTGATCAGCAAGAAGCTGCCCTTTTTTTACATCATCCTTCTTCTTCACATTAACCGATGCCGGGGTCCCAATGTGCTGAGAAAGAGGAACAATTACTCTTTTAGGATCAGGCATAATTTCAAAAGGAAGATTTTCTGAAAGTTCTTTGTATTCTTCAGGATGAACACCGCCTTGAAAAGTTTTGATTCTATTAAGAAAACCCATATTGAGAATCTCATTATTAAAAGATATTAACAGAATTTTCATAATCTATGCCAGAAATAAAATTTTTGTCCATCTACAAATTCTTGCTTAAAACTGATTAATTAAAGGTATCTCTTTATCATTGTGTCGGCAGAGCTTTAATTTCTCGGTTTATTTTCATTTTTGAAAAAGAGGAGAGAATGCAATGAGAATAACAGGATGATAGGTTTCATTTGGATTATTGTTTTTAAAGATTCTTTGGAATCAGTTTTTCTATAACTATCTTTCATTCTCAATTTTAAGAAATAATTGCTGTTTGTTTCATAGAGTGCATTTTACATAAATATATTTCTATAATTAAAAAAAGATGTAATAAACCTAAAGAGATGAAGAAAATATTAAAAGAACTGCTTGCAAAATACTTTGATTTGATAGTAAAAAGCTGGCAGGAAAAATTAATACAACAGTTCGGAAAAAAATTTTCGCAATCGCAAATTAAAACATTTGTCGAGAACAGTCTTATTACAATTCAAGAAATTATTGATTCCGAAGATTATGAAGCAGCCGATCAATATTTGATTGATATTTACAATCTTTTTAGTTCATCTAAGTTGAATTTACTTCAGATTAGTTCGATTTTCAGTCAAGGACGATTTGCAATTGTTACCTACCTTGAACAGGATAAAACTCATAAGTACGATCCGCTGATACTTCTTGGTTTCTTGGACGAAGTAATTGAACAGCTTTATGCCCGCTACGGAATGCTGCATCAAGAAGCTCAGATGAAAGAATTGGAACGTGACCGCGACCGACTTGCAGTTAAGCTTGATCAAAATCAAAAATATCTTCAAAATCTAATGCATTCTTCCGACTCGGCAATAATGGTGATAGATGAGGACGAAAAATTTATTGCTTGGAATAAAGGCGCCGAAAACATGTTCGGATTTACGGAGGATGAAGTAATAGGAAAGCCTTCATCAATGCTGCTGCCCGACGAAAAGAAGTACAAGAATGAACTGAAAAAGATAAGAGATGTTGTTTCTAAAACGGGACACATTAAAATAACCGAAACCGAAAGACGTTCAAAAAACGGTAAGGTTTTTCCCGTTCATATTACCGTGACCGGACTTCCGGGGGAAGGCGGTAAATACAGAGGACGTTCCGTAATTATTAACGATGTAACCGAGGTGAAAGCTCTTCAGCGTCAGGTTGACCAATCCGAAAAACTTGCCGTGATCGGACAGTTGGCGGCGGGAGTTGCTCATGAAATCGGAAATCCGCTCACTTCTATTTCTTCTCTTGTTCAAATACTTCAGCGTAAGTCAGACGATGAATTTATAACTACACAACTCGCAAACATTAAAGAGAACATTGATAGGATCTCAAAAATTGTTAGAGAGTTGGTTGACTTTTCACGTCCTCCGGGTTATGAAGAAACAGTTACGCAAGTCGGCGACGTAATAAAAACAGCGCTTGGAATTGTTAAATATGATAAGCGTGTGAAAAAAGTTGATTTTGTATCCGACTTGGATCCTGATCTGCCTGAGGCAAAAATTGTCCCCGATCAACTTCTTCAAGTTTTTGTTAACATATTAATAAACGCACTCGACGCCACCGAGGGGAACGGAATAATTGAGGTTAATTCTTATTCGGATGAAAAGTTTATTGTTATCGAAATTAAGGACAACGGTATTGGAATGGATGAAGAGATAATAAATAAAATTTTTGATCCCTTCTTCACAACAAAGGGCGTTGGGAAAGGAACAGGACTTGGATTATCGGTAAGTTACGGCATCATTAAAAGGTTCGGGGGCGATATTATTGTGGAGAGCGAAAAAGAAAATTACAGTAAGTTTATTGTTAAAATTCCTCATAACGAATTTAGTGCAATCAACAAGGAGAAATGATGGCAGCAAGCATTCTTGTAGCAGATGACGAAAGAGCAATAAGAGAATCTCTAAAATTAATTCTTGAAGAAGAAAAATATAACTGCGATTTGGCTGCAGATGGTCAAGAAGCATTGAATATGATCAAAGAAAATGATTACGATATTGTTATATCCGATATAAAAATGCCCAATGTAGACGGGATGCAATTACTCGAAAGCACATCGGAAATTTCACCAAATACATTTTTCATGATTATGACCGCCTATGCTTCCGTTCAAACCGCAATTGAGGCATTGAGAAAAGGAGCTTATGATTACCTTATAAAGCCGGTTGAGTTTGATGATCTTTTAATTAGAATAAAAAGATTGATTGATTACAAAAAACTCTCGACCGAAAATCGAGCACTTCGTCAAAGGGTTTCTTCCGAACCGGGTTATCAAAACATTATCGGAAAAAGCGAACAGATGCAGCGAGTCTTCAAACTCATAGATCAAGCCGCTCCGACTAATACAACAATCCTAATCTCCGGCAAAAGTGGAACGGGGAAAGAGTTGGTGGCGAAAGCTATACATTATAAAAGTTTGAGAAAGGATAATATTTTCCTGCCGATAAACTGCGGCGCAATTTCGGAAAGTCTTATTGAAAGCGAACTATTCGGACATAAAAAGGGAGCGTTCACCGGAGCAACTGAAGATAAACTTGGGCTTTTCAAAGTTGCAGACGGCGGAACACTTTTCCTTGATGAAATAGGCGATCTTCCGCTTAGTCTTCAGGTTAAACTGCTTCGCGTGCTGGAGGACAAACAATTTCTCCCTGTTGGAGGAACTAAGCCGGTTGAAACGAACGTCAGGTTGATAGCAGCAACAAATCAAAACCTTTATGAAAAAACAAAAGCCGGCGAATTTAGGGAAGATTTATTCTATAGACTTAACGTTGTCGAAATTAAACTCCCCACCCTTAATGAAAGACGTGAAGATGTTCCGCTTCTTGTTAATCACTTTATCGAAAAATACTGCAACGAAATGGGAAGAAAAATATTAGGTGTTGATAATGAAACAATGAAATTGCTAATGAGCTACGATTGGAAAGGCGGAGTAAGAGAACTTGAAAATGTAATTGAACGGGCAATCATCTTTGCCGAAGATAATGTTATTAAACCTACCGATTTGACCGATCACATAAGAGGCAACGTTGTTGAACATGGATTTCCCGATTCACTTAAAGATGCTCTCAAATCATTTGAGAGAGAACATATTCTAAAAGTAATTAAAAAATACGAGTACAATAAAGAAGAAGCCTCTAAAGCACTGAACATTGGGCTTTCCTCATTGTACAGAAAAATGGAAGAACTAGGAATATCAACCAAAGCTCCGCGGGATTCGGAGCAATGAACATGAGTTTAATTATCATTATATTTGATTAACAATTACTTAAAAGTGACTTGGCAACAATCGATAAGAAAAAATTAAAAGAGCTTGTTAAAGACGAAAAATGCTACAAGAAGCTGCTCTCACTTCTCGAAGAATCCGACCCTGTATTAAAAGATTCCGCAGAAATAATAACACAAATGAAGGAAGGTTTTTCAAACTTCTTCTGGTATGTAAAAAATGCGGAGACTAACGAATTCATTTTTTATTCCGATTCTGTTGAGAAAATCACCGGCTACTCTTATTCCGACCTAATAACTATGCCTGGAGGAATATTATCGCTTGTTCATGAAGACGATCTTCCATCAGTAAAAGCTGTGTTCGCAGAATTGATGAGCGAAGATAACGACGAAGCCGTTCAATTCGATTACAGATCACTTACAAAAGCCGGGGATATAATTTGGTTCAGATCAACTGTTTATACCGATCGGGACGAAAACGGCAAAGTAATCAATCTCAAAGGTGTAACTTTTGATATAACAGAATTTAAGGAAAATGAAATAATTCTCGAGAGAGAAAAACAAAGACTTGCAGACTTAAACAATTCGAAAGATAAATTTATTTCAATAGTTTCTCACGATCTGCGATCTCCTTTTACAAGTCTTCTGGGCTTCAGCGAAATTCTTCTTCACGAAAACGAACTGACAGATCACGAAAAAAACGAATATCTGGAGTATATTTATGAAGCATCTAAAACACAGCTCCAGATGATAAACTATCTTTTGGATTGGTCAAAGCTCCAAACTGGAAAGTTAAATATAGAACTTTCAAGAGTTAATCTTAAGGGTATGCTTTCGAACTGCGTTTCAGTTTTAACCGGAGCGGCAATAAGAAAGAATATCGAAATTCATATGGAAGCAGATCCCAACATTTTTATTTATGCCGACGAAAGACTTACGTCGCAATCAATATCCAACCTGTTGAGCAATGCTATAAAATTTACTCCTAACGGAAAACAAGTTTCACTTTCCGCCAACAGGTTTAAAGAAGGAATGGTTGAAATAATTGTTAAGGACGAAGGTGTTGGAATTTCCGAAAAGAACCAAGCTAAGATGTTCAGGATTGATGAAAAGTTTTCATTGCTCGGAACTAACGGAGAAAAAGGAAGCGGACTCGGATTAACTCTCGTTAAGGAAATTATCGGCAAACACGGCGGTCAAATTTGGTTCTACTCCCAAGAAAATGAAGGAAGTGAATTTCATATAACACTTCCCGAAGCAAAAAATATTGTGCTGATTGTAGAGAACAACCCCAAGCAAAAAGAAGACATTTTAAACATTGTCAAAAATGATTTTCCCGGTCACAAAATTGTTACCGCAGAAAACGGCTACGAAGCAATTTCAAAACTTGCTCACACAATTCCTACTTTAATAATTACAGCACACGATATGCCGTTGATGAAAGGCAACCAGTTAATCAATACGATAAGACAAAAGTTCTCGCACAACCCTATTCCCGTTATTGTCCTGCACGAAGACACTCAAAAAAACGTTAAGGAAGAGTATAAAAATCTGGGTGTCGATTTATTCGTCAAAAAACCAATCTCAAATTCAAAATTGATGGAAGTGATAAAACAAGTTGTGTTTTGAAACCACGCCTCTAACTATGGAAAAAATTATAGATAAAAACTGGTATGCTCTTTACACAAAACCACGCTCCGAATACAAAGCTCTATCAGACTTGCGCGAAAAGGATATTGAAACATATCTTCCCGAAATAACTACTGTAAAACAATGGAGTGACCGCAAAAAAAAAGTGACCGAACCGTTGTTTAGAGGTTATATCTTTATCTTTGCCAACGAAAAGGAACGTTACAGTTCACTGCAAAGCAGCTCAATTGTTAAAACAATCTGCTTTGCCGGAAAACCTGCAATAATCCCGGAAGAGCAAATAGAGAATCTTAGACTCTTTCTAGAGAACAAACCAAAAGCATTTGTCGCCGACTTGATAGAGGTTGGAAATAAAGTAAAAATAATGTCGGGTCCTTTTGCCGGAGTTGAAGGTACGGTTTTCAAAAATGAAAACCAGGAGAACATGCTCTGCGTTTCTATTGATTTATTGAAACGCTCGGTTGTAGTTAAACTTCCCATTTCAAGTGTTGTGAAAAAAAAGTAATTATTTACAATTCTTTAAGATTTTTTAGTAAATTCAATTTGATTAACAAACTTTGTTCTGCTTTATGGTATCTCAAACCACAATTAACGAACTTAAGATAGGCGACAAGCTGGATCATTTTCTGCTTCTTGCTAAACTGGAAATTAAACAGACCAAGACAGGAAAAAGATATCTTGATATTGACTTAAAAGATAAATCCTCCGTTATAAACGGAAAAGTATGGGATGGTTTCGAAAAATTTTTAACGACTGCACAAGTCGGCGAAGTAGTAAAAGTTTCGGGAACCGTAGAAGAATTCAACTCGCAAAAACAGCTTCGCATAGTATCGATTAGATCGACAGAGGATAATGATGATGTTTCTGCCGACGATTTTATCCCGCGCTCCAAGCGAAATTTGAACGAAATGGTTCAAGAACTTAAATCGGTTATAAACTCTGTTGATAATCCGCACTTGCATAAACTAGTCACAACAATTCTTCTTGAGGAACGATTTTTAAAATATACAAGAGTGCCCGCGGGAAAAGCCTGGCATCATGCATATCTACATGGGCTGCTTGAACATACTTTGGAAATTGTAAAAATATGCGATCTCATGTGTGGAATCCATAAAAGTTTAAACCGAGATCTGCTTATTTCCGGAGCGCTTCTTCACGATCTCGGGAAAACCGAAGAGTTAAAAGACGATGCTTCTTTCGATTATACAGATAAAGGGAAACTTATCGGGCATATTGTAATAGCCGCAACCGAAATTGAAATTCAAGCAGGAAAAATTGAGAATTTCCCGGGGGAACTAAAAAATCAACTTATTCATTTGGTCTTAAGTCATCAAGGAAAACTTGAATACGCATCGCCGGTTGAACCGAAAACCGTGGAGGCGATAGTACTATATCAAGCAGATGAACTAAGCGCAAAAACGAACGCATATCTATCCGCCGTAAATATTGATAAAGAGAATGAAACCGGTTGGACGCGTTATCTTCCGCTTGCAGGTACTTCATTAAAACTTCCTGACAAAAACGAAAACAACGACGAGATTAAAACTTCGTTATTTGATTAATTATTTTGAGGGCACTATGAAAACAAACACTTTCCTAAAAATAGTAAGCATATTTTTGCTGCTCGGATTTTCGGTGATCTTTGCACAAAAAACTGTTGAAGAATATATAACGGAAGGAGACGGTTATTATTCTCAGTTTGACAACCAAAAAGCGCTGGAAGTTTTTGAGAAAGCAAACGAAGCACATCCTGATAATTGGGAAATATTGTGGAGGTTAAGCAGAACTCTTGTTGACATCGGCGAGCATATGCCCGCCAGCACAAACACCCAGGAAGAAGAGCAGATAAAAATATATGAAAAAGCTCTTGAGTATGCCGATAAAAGCGTTAACCTTGCACCTAAGGAATCAATAACTTATTTGAGACGTGCAATAGCAAACGGAAGAATCGCATTGTTCAAAGGCGTATTTTCTGTAGGCTCAATTGTTACTTCAGTAAAAGATGATTGTGAAAAAGCAATTGAATTGAATACGGGCGGTCCGGATGTTCAAGGAATTGCACATTACGTGCTCGCTCGAACACATGCAAAGGTAAGTGAAAAATGGGCTCCCGCAAGAGCTGTCATTGGACTCGGCTGGGGCGATATTGACATTGCATTGGAAGAGTTCAAAAAAGCCGCAAAGATTAAACCGAACTACGTCATGATTTATGTAGATTATGCAATCGCTCTTATGAGCGAGGATATGTTCGAGGAAGCAAAAGTGATGCTCACAAAAGCTCTCGAAGCTCCGATTCAAGACGAGGATGATGAAACAAGAAAAACCGAAGCCAGTGAGCTTTTAAAAGAGGTCAACTCAGAGCTGGAATAATGGAAATCGATCCTAAGTTTATTGAACGATTAAAAGCAGCAAAATCAATTGTGTTTTTTACGGGAGCCGGGATCTCGGCAGAAAGCGGGATTCCAACTTTCCGGGGAAAAGAAGGAATCTGGAACAAACTACGTCCCGAAGAACTTGCTAACTTCGATGCGTTTATGCGGAACACCGATATGGTTTGGGAGTGGTATCAGCACAGAAGAAAAATTGTTAGAGAATCGCAGCCCAACAAAGGACATCTTGCAATTGCCGAGTTTGAAAGACATTTTGAAAATGTTACTGTGGTAACTCAAAATGTGGATAACCTTCACCGGAGAGCCGGAAGCACAACTATTTACGAACTGCACGGAAACATTGAGCGCAATTACTGCATCAATTGCAAGCAATGGTACAATGAACTTGAAATAGATGATTCAAAAAAGGGTGCGGTTAAATGCGACTGCGGTGGATTGATTCGTCCCGATGTTGTATGGTTTGGTGAAATGCT
Organism: uncultured Melioribacteraceae bacterium; assembly: GCA_964499285.1. Taxonomy (GTDB): domain Bacteria; phylum Bacteroidota; class Ignavibacteria; order Ignavibacteriales; family Melioribacteraceae; genus JAGFIY01. The sequence goes on along the minus strand of CAZCLA010000037.1, from coordinate 296 downwards.
TCCAGCAGATCAGTTTCAAGCAGGCGAAAAGGCAGCTTCTGAATCAGACATCTGTTTCGTGGTAGGAACAAGCGCAATTGTTTATCCTGCCGCTTATATACCGATGACGGCAAAGAGCAGCGGTTCTTTTCTGGTTGAGGTAAATATAGAAAGAACCGAAATGAGCAGCTATGCACACCTATCTCTATTCGGCAGAGCCGGAGAAATTTTACCCGAAATAATAAACACCATAAAATAAAAATAGATTTTCGATTGTTACAAAAGCCGGTAGAAGTTGTACCGGCTTTTTTATTTTA